>JAXDBU010000164.1:0-15976 GCA_034678485.1 Sedimentisphaerales bacterium
CCATGCTGGGTGACCGGGTTCGGAAAAATGGAAGATCGGGCTTCCTTTGGGAGGGAAGAATCTGCTCGTCGATTTTTCCCTCCCAGACCACGGTCGCCTGTGGCACCCCCGCCCTCGGGGGTGTTCCTTCCCCAGCCGGGGGCGGCTGGGCTACGAACCAAGAGATTTCGTTGAAGAATACAGGCCCGATCTTCCATTTCTCCGAACCCCCCTTTCTAATGCTCAAAGAGCTTGAGCTGTTCAGCAGGCTCCGTTTCCCGGATCGCCTTGCTGACCTCCTCGATGAGTTCGCCCGCGTCGTCGAACTCCCGATAGACGCTCGCGAAACGGATGTACGCGACCTTGTCCACGTCGCGCAGGTGCTTCATCACGCACTCCCCGATGAACGCGGAGGTCACTTCCTTGTCGAAGTTGCGGAAGATGTCCTCTTCCGTCTTGTCTGCCACCTGCTGGACCTGCTCCGCGGAGACCGGACGCTTGTAGCAGGCCTTCTGCAGGCCGGCGATGATCTTCTCCCGCTCGTAGGGCACGCGCGACTTGTCCTTCTTCACCACGTGCAGCTTGAAGCTCTCGCCGGTCCTTTCGTAGGTGGTGAAGCGCCTTTCGCAGACCAGGCATTGGCGCCGCCGTCGGATCACGCGTCCCGAATCGCTCGAACGCGAATCGACGACCTTATCGCTGTCTTCCTTGCAAAAGGGACACCTCACGACCCAAATCGACCTCCTTGAACGACAACCACCAAGGCCCGAACCGGAACACCCCGGCCATCCGTTTCACACACCACCGATCCGTCTACATCATATAGCTACGTGTCGGATTGTAGCACCCATATGTAGCGTGTCAACGCAAATCTCGGTGAACTCGTTCAGATCCGGAGGAACCGGCAGAGCCGTCGGAACACAAGCCAGTCGTCGTCATGGACGCCCCACACGTTCTCCATCGCTTCACGCTGCATCGGCGCCGGCACGCAGAGTCCAACGCGGAAGGCCTCTTCCGTTTCGTGCTCCGAGACAAGCGCATCCGGGATCAGGCCCGCCCAGCGGGCCGCCGCGTCGGCCTGATCCACTGTCGAATCGGGTCGATCCATCATCGACCGCGCCGCGCAGGGCGAGCGTCCCGCTCGATTCAAGATATCGTGCAAGACACACGACCTGCGAAGAACCACCACCTTCTCCGCAAACGACGTGATTGCACCCGACGAAAAAGCAAGGGCCGGGAGGCATTCCTCCCGGCCCTCATGGTCTTCATGCCAATGTTTCGGGCGTCGCCCGGATTACGGGTTGGCCAGCTTGAGGACCTCCGATTTGGGCAGGGCGCCGCGGTAGATCCGCACGTCGTCGATCTGCCCGTCGTAGAGTCGGTCCGTGTTCTGGGAATCGCGACCGATGTTGACTTCGTACGTGGCCGAGTCGATATCGCCTGTGTGCAGGTTGCTGGCGACCAGGAGTCCGTCGATATAGAGCTTCAACTGGACGCCGTCATAGGTGCCGGCGACGTGGTGCCAGGCGCCGTTGAAGTCAAACGTCAGGGTCTCGCTGTTGGCCGCATACCAGGTCCCATCGTAGATGAAGAACTCGATGGTGTTCGTGGTATTGTGCTTGAGGGAGTAGCTGGTGTCGCCCTTGGCGACGAACGGGTTGTGCTCGCTGTAGCCTGCGTCCTCGGGCTTGATCCAGGCCGAGAGGGTAACCGCGTCGGTGATATCGAGCGTTGCCCCGTTGCCGCAATCGACGTAGTCGTCGATGCCGTCCAGGGTCAGCGAGGCCCCGACGCGGCCGGCGGTCACGTACGTCGGACCCCCGACGATCGTGCCGTTGTTGCCGTTGCCGGAGCTGTCCAGGACGTTGTTGTCCAGCGTCCAGTATCCAACCAGCACGGGCGTCACGACCGTCGTTTCGCGGGCGGGATACAGGCGGATGTCGTCGAAGTACAGTTGACCCGAGCCGGTCCCGTCGCCCAGACCGATCGTGATCGATTTGACGGAAGCGAGGTTCACGCCGGTGAAGCTGCTCAGCGGGATGGTCCACTCGGTCCAGGCGGGGTCCTCCAGAGCGGTCGTATCCTCGCCTGCGGCGCCGAAGACGACCTTGGCGGTCTTGTTGCTTTCGTCGGTCACTTTCACCCAGAGCGACACGTTTGTCGCGTTGCCCGCGGCGCCATAGAAGCACAGGCTCAACGTTTCGACGCGGGACGTCGTCCAGTCCTTCGTTTCCTCGAAGGTCAATGTGGCCTCGGAGCTCGGCGCGCCGGCGGTGTTCTCGTACGACAGAGGCATGGACTTCGTCCCGCCGTGAACGATCGTCTGCTCGGTAAACGGACTCTTCTCATAGCCAACGAGAGAACCGTTGGTGTCGACGTTCCATCCGTCGGTCCAGAAATCGAAGACACGTTTCCCTTCGTCGTCCGTGTAGCTCTCGAAATCGTCGACCGGGATGGAGTCGGCGGTCGTAAAGCTCCAGACCTCGCTTTCCCAAGTGGCCTGGGCGTCGGCCTCGTTGACCTCGACGACCTTCCAATAATAGGTCGCGACCAGATCGACCACCACGTCGCAGCTTGCCTGGTCGGCGGTCACGACGCCAGCGGTGCCGTCGAGGACCGCCTGCTCGTCGGTGCTCAGATACACCTGGTGCGATACAGCCCGTCGTCCGGCCCGCCAGCTCAACGTCACCCCCGGCGCCACGTCCGAGGCGCCCTCGGCCGGCGAGGGTTTGCGGGCGGCAAGCGGCACTTCATAGAATCGCACCTCGCTCAAGCTGCACTGAGGTGAAAACTCGCTATAATTCGCGGACATCGTCAGCCTGACATATTTCGCCGCGACCTCGCCGAACACGATGGTCGTGTCGGCGACGTACGTGCTCGAGCCCGGCGCCTGGGGCAGCTCGAAATCGCCCAGCGCCGTCCAGTCGTTGGCGTCGGAGGAATACTCGACCGTGATACGCTTGGCTCCGATGCCCATGATGGACTCGCTCATCTGGTTGGAGTTCCAGATGATGACGCGGTCCAGCGCACAGAGCTTATCGAACTCGTACCGGATCCAGTGCGGCATCGGGACACCCTTGCCGCTGACCCACATGGCATCGAGGGCCATCGAATGCTCGTCGTTGTCGCTCAGGCCGGAACCGTCGATGGTCTTCTCCGGCTGGGTGTCCGCAGTGTATGTGCTGGAGGCGGTGGCAATGATCCGACTGCCCGCGACCGCATACGAATACGACTCGACCGTGAAGCTCCAGACGTTGCCCGTGAAGGTCGTACCGCCGCCATTGGTCTCGTCGACCCGCCAGTAGTAGGTTTTCCCGAGTTGGAGAGATTCCTGCGGATCGAACGTGGCCTCCGTCAGGGTCGCGGTCGGCTGCGTCGCGCTGCTGACCTCGTCGTACGAGGTGCCGAAATAGACCTTGTGCGAGGTCACTCCCTCGCCTGCCTGCCAACGGAGAGACACATCGAGGGGCACGTCGTCGTCTCCATCCGCCGGGTTCGGGAACGACGCGATGGTCGGATCGAGAAGACCGGCCATGATCGATTCGACCTCGGAAGCGGTCAACGCCCGAGTGAAGAGCGACACGTCATCCAGGGCGCCGGTCATTCGTCGAGCGGCGCGGTCGGAGTTCCCATCGCCGCCCAGGTAGATATTCGCATTCCAGTTGACGGACGCATGAGCGGCCGTGTTCGTGGCCGACGCGACGCCGTTGAGATAAAAGACGGCCTTGTCGGATGCGATGGTCAGCGCAACGAAGCTCCATTCATTGTCGACCACATAGACACCCGGGCGATAACTCCAGGAGGCGGAGGCGTCACCCCAGTGGTAAGCCAGTTGGAGGTTGCCCGAATCCGGGTTGATGTTCAGGCCGGTCGCGCTGCCGCGGGTCATGATGATCGACGCCCAGGCTGGTTGGGCGCCGTAGGGCTTGATCCATCCGGCCATGGTGGCTGCCGTCATGGTGATATTCACGGCGGGGATCTCGACCAGAGTCGGATTGGTCAATTCGACCGCATTGCCATGGACGCCGGTGGTCCAGACCGGGTCACCGTTGACAAAGATCCCGTCGTTGCCGTTGGGGGACGAATCGGCGACCGCGCTGCCTTCCCCCTCGTCACACGTCCACCATCCGACGATGGCGGAGTCGGCAAGCGGGTCAAACGCAGCGCTGGCCATGTTGGCCTGAAGAACGATCATCAGCGCAGGCAGCAAAACAGAACACACAGATCTTCTACACATGGAATTTCTCCTTTAGCCAAGATTGTCCGAACCACACTCCAACACGACATCGGGGCGCCGGGCCCTCGATGATGTGCGGACAAGCCTCTCCCTGCTCGTCCACGTTGCCACGGGTGGGCACAACCCACCATGTTCTCGGATATTCCAGGTGATGCGCTATGACATGAGTACTATCGGTTGAGCAACCTCCTTCCTGTAGCAGATAGTGATTCTACCTACGTGAGTATTATGCCACAGGAAAGGAGGTTCCGCAATGATTTTCTCGGACATCCCGCTACAGATATGAAAATGGCCTCTGCGTCTGGGGACGCAGAGGCCGGCTCGGAAAGAAACTCACGTAGCCCCCCCAAAGATCGTCATGGCCCAGTTCCATTTCCGAGCGTGCAGTCGCAGGTCAGCCTGGGGTCTTTCGGGGTCCCGAGATGCGGCCCCTCGCATCCGGGCGCCCGCTCCTGTCCGTAAGGCAGGCTTCTGCGTGAAAGACCGATTCGCGATTAGCTGCTTTCTGCCTTCCTTCCTCCATGCTACCCAAAGTCTACGATAGAAATCATCCGATGCAAAAGTGAGTCCGCAATCCGACCAGAAGCCTTCACACCTCCTCGACCGTCGCCTTGCTTCGCAATCCGTCGAGATATTCACCCAAAACCCGCTCCCTCTTTTGTTCCTTGACCTGCTCGACAATCTGCTCTCTCACCTCCTTGAGCGGCGGGACGGTCGGCGGCCGGCGGTCATATAGTTTCGCGACGTGGAAGCCGAAACGCGTGCGGAACACGTCGCTGACCTGGCCGGGGTTCAGATTGAACACGACGTCCTCGAACTCCTCGACCAGTTGTCCCCGCGAGACGTAGCCGAGGTCGCCGCCGCTATCGGCGCAGTCGGTGTACTTGTTCACAACCGTCTCGAACGGCGCGCCGGCGGTGATTTCCTTGTGGGCCTGCGCCACGGCTTCGTGTGCGGCGGCCTCGTCCGTCTGCCAGTTGACGTATTTCACCACGTGGGCGACTCGAATCTGCTCGCCCGATGCGAATTGCTCCTTGTGCTGGTCGAAGTGCTCGCGAATCTCCGCCTCGGAGGGCTCGCCTGCCTTCGCGCAGATTTCGTTGATCTTGAGCTCGACCTTGATCTGGAGCTCGATCATCTCCTTGACCTCCTCGTCGCTGTCGGCGTTGAACTCCTTGTAGAGGTCCTCGGCCTTCTCGTATCGTTTTTTCAACTGGGTGAAGGCTGCCTCCACGTCGGCCGGCGGAACCATGGGGCCGCTGTTCTTGGCCTCCTGGCGAAGCAGCACCCGCTCGATGACGTTCTCCTTGGACCAGTCCTGAAGCTGGGCCTCGCGGGCTGCCGCTTCCAGGTCGGCAAAGGTCCGCTCATAGCTGGGACGCAGGCGCTCGGCCTCCTCGCGGATTTCTTCATCGTCAATTCTCTGGCCGTTCACGACAATTGCCATCGCATGCTCCTGATCGTGCTAAATCCGAATCTCGAAATTCGAAACAAATCCAAAGGCCAAAACTCAAATGACCGAAATACTGTCGCCCGCCGAATGGTCCGTTTCGAATTTCGGATTTCGTATTTCGGAATTCGTGCTTCTCAACCTCGTGCCTTTGCGAACCAGTCGGGATCGCGGGCCAGCTTGGCTCTGGCCTCCTGCGTCATCATCTCGAACGCCGGGTGATTGCTTTCCCAGGCCCGCTGGGCAAAGGGCGTCTTTCGCATCTTCTCGACCTCCACCGCAGCATCGCGCAGATAGCTGCCGTAGATGTGCAGCGAATCGCTGATATCTACATACCGCCCCACGCGGACCGGCTCACCGCGCTTCTGGGCAATCGCTTCGGCAATCGTCCGCTGCAAGTCGGTCAGCGCATAGACGTTCATGAACCAGGCCTTGTACAGGTCGCGGCTTCGCCAGTGGGTGTTCATGTTCAGCGTCCAGCAACCGGTCTCGTCGGGCACAAGCCTGCACCAGATCCGCTGCAAACACGGCGGATCATCCGTCTGCGGGTCCGCCGTCGGCATCCAGGTGACCGCCTGGGCCCGGCGGGTGTGTCCCGTCTCGGACAGGCTGTCGATGATAGACTCGATCTGGTTGACCGCCTGGAATGGTTTGGGACTCTTCGCATTGCGCAGGTCCTCAACCGGGCGGTACGCAAACAGCCGCTCGTGATAGGTGTAGGTCCACTTGCCGGCCGCCGGGTCGATCCAGTGATCGTGAATGCCGTTGACCACCTCCTGGCGATATGCCTCCAGCTCTTCGGGACCGCCGGGGAAATTCTTGTGAATCCGAGGCTCGTTGAACGGGTTCGTCACCGCGATCATCACCGTCGCATCCTTGCTCGGCGGATCGTCGGGCTTGTCGTACTGGGTCTTCACCTCGTAGCCCTGGTCCCAGACGGCCAGAACCGCCTTCTCCCATGCTTCGGGCAGACACTCGGCGGTAATCGAGACTACGGGCATCGTCTCAGCGACGGTTTGTGTCATCGTACAGGCTCCACGGTACGAGGCTCTGTCCCCTGCCTCGGCTTCAAGAACTTGCTGATATCCAACCGCTGCGGCGTGATCTTGTACATCTGGGCATAGCGATCGGAGTACTGAG
This sequence comes from Sedimentisphaerales bacterium, assembly GCA_034678485.1. Lineage (GTDB taxonomy): Bacteria > Planctomycetota > Phycisphaerae > Sedimentisphaerales > Anaerobacaceae > PLanc-01. The sequence continues at coordinate 6,807 of JAXDBU010000164.1, forward strand.
TAATCTCCTCCATCATCTGCTTGGCCCGGAAGCAATACCAACTGTCGGGCCAGCGCTGTTCAATCTGCTCGATAGCCTTCATCATCAGGCCATACTGCACCATGGACAGCCGGCCGATGCTTCGTCCCACGGTAGCGTAGGGCAGGATCTGCTGAGCCGCAATGTCATCGTCTTCGCTCAACACCTTGAAATACAGCGTGGTGGGCTTCGTGATGCTACTGGGCAGAACGACGCCGGAGGCCTGTGCGACCGGTTGTTGTGCAGGCTCAGGCGCCGGTTGGGCCGGTGGTTCCGTCGAAGTCTGGGGCTCGGCGGCAGGCTGCGGAGCGGGCTCGGCCGCCGGTTGTTCTACCGGCTTGGGCTCCTCGTTGAACTGCTTGTCCCGCTCGGCCATGTCGTAAAACGTTTTGTCCTTCTCTGCCGGCTCCGAGACGGGTTTGTCGCCGCCAAACCGACCGAGGACGACGATCACCAATACGACGACGACGGCCGCCCCTGCTATTTTCACCCAGATCGAATTCATGGCTTTCGCCCCTTTCCCCGCCGGAACAGTCGTATCGCTGAATCCGCAGTAATTCCGAGACCATTCGGACCGGTGGGCCATCTTAGCACGTCCGCCCACCTCACAAAAGAGATTTCGCGTCGGAGGCGTTCGTAGTGACGCCGTAAGGCGTTGCAGTAGCATGGGCGTCTCGCCCATGGCTTTGAACCACGGGCAAGATGCCCGTGCTACGGAATGCCCGTACAGGGGACACCACGAACTGCTCCGTCACACCCACACACGCGATGGTCCGGAACAATTGTTTGACAGGCCGGGGGGCGAAACAATAGCATAGGCTGACGGCTCGTGGAGGAGCGGGAAGAAAGCCGTGAGAGATAAGTAGGCATGTTCACAGGACTTATAGAAGCTGTATGTGAGGTCAGGTCGCTTGCGTCGGGCAGTGCGTCCACAGGCGGTTCGCTTGTTGTGGAGTTGGGCGATCTGGCTGCCGGCTGCCGGCTTGGCGACAGCGTCGCGGTCAGCGGGGTCTGCCTGACCATCACCGGTCTGCACGGCTCGACGGCGACCTTCGGATTGAGCCCGGAAACGCTGGGGCGTTCCACGCTGGCAGGCTTAGGACCCCGCGCGAGGGTGAACATGGAGCGGGCGATGAAGGCCACCGACCGTCTCGGCGGGCACATCGTGCAGGGCCACGTGGACGGCATCGGAACAATTCGTTCGGTCAGGAGGCTCGGCGAATTTGCCGATATAGAGATTGGCGCCGGGCCGGAACTGCTGGACCAGATGGTCGTAAAGGGCTCGGTCGCGGTGGACGGCGTCAGCCTGACCATCGCAGGGATGGATGCCGGGAGTTTCCGCATCGCGGCGATTCCCGAGACGCTGAGCCGGACCACGCTCGGCAGCGCGAAGATCGGCCGGCAGGTCAATGTCGAAGTCGATATTCTCGTCAAGATCGTCCGCAGGCAACTGGAGGTTCTGCTGCCCAAGCAGCAGCCGCTAACCGTCGAGCGTTTGCGGCAGATGGGCTTTTGAGGATTTGCGATTTGCGGTTTATGAGTCGCAAGTCGCAAATCGTAAATGGTAAATCGTAAATGGATGCAGGCAACCACAATTCGATCTCCGAACAGATGGTCATCGGGGTGACCATGGGCGACGCCGCAGGCATCGGTCCGGAGGTGGTGGTCAAGGCGCTGGCCGATCCGGAGGTCCGTCGGGCGGCCAAGTTCATCGTCTTCGGCATGAACGAGCAACTCTGCTACGCCGCGGATCGAGCGGAGATCGAACCCTTCTGGGGTCGCCACCAGCATGAAAAACTGGGTCGAGAGTATCCCTACAAAGTCGTCGTCGCGGACTACGACGAGTACAGCGTGCCGCCGTGGCTCAAGGAGCCCAGCCGCCTGGCAGGCGAAGCTTCGATCAAGTTCTGCACCGACGCCATCGCAGCCGCCAGGGAAGGGATCATCGACGCCATCGTGACTGCGCCGATCAGCAAGACAAGCTGGAAGATGGTCGATGCGCCCTGGCCCGGCCATACGGAACTGTTCGCCCAGAAGTGCAAGGCCCCGCGCAAGGCGATGATGTTCGTCGCCGGACCGCTGAAGGTCGCCTTGGCGACGATCCACATGGGCCTGTTCGACGTTCGCAACAAGTTCACGATCGGCTGCGTCTTCGAGCCGATCGACCTGCTCAACGACGCGCTCAAGGACTACTTCGGCATCGAGAATCCGCATATCGGGGTAGCCGGCCTGAACCCGCACGCAGGCGAGCAAGGCCAGTTCGGCGACGAGGAGCAACGGATCATCTCGCCCGCGATCCTGCTGGCCCAGGAACAGGGGATCGACTGCGTCGGCCCGATCCCGGCGGACGCCCTGTTCGTCAAGGCCATCCGCGCCGAGTTCGACGCAGTGGTCGCCATGTACCACGACCAGGGCATGATCCCGGTCAAGATGATGGACTTCGAGCACGCGGTGAACATCACCATCGGCCTGCCGGTCGTGCGGACCTCCCCCGCCCACGGGACGGCATTCGATATCGCCGGTCGCAATTTGGCGAATCCGTCGAGTATGAAGGCAGCGATCATGACCGCGATCCAGATGGCCAAGACCCGGCGATCTCTGGCCCTCGCGGGCGCAGCGTCCAACAGCCGATCCCCCAACGGCGCACCTCGCGACGAGCCGGGCAATGCAGCGTAGCCAAAGAAACTCGAAGCACGAAATCCGAAATCCGAAACAAGCACAAATGACCGAAATCCGAACTTCAAAACGGACCATTCGGCTGGCGGCAGCGTTTCGGTCATTCGGGTTTTAGTCCTTTGGATTTGTTTCGGATTTCGTGCTTCGGATTTCGAGTTTCCCCGCCTCGGGGCGTTTCGGATTTCGAATTTCGATGTTCGTGCTTTCTTCTGAAAATGCAGACCAAACGACAAATCCAGGAACTGTTATCTACCGCCGGCGCCGCTCCCAATCGCCGGCTTGGGCAGCATTTCCTCGTGGACCTGAACCTGATGCGATTGCTGGTCGATTCGGCGCTGATCGGCCCGAGTGACGTGATCCTGGAGGTCGGTCCCGGAACCGGCTCGCTCACAGAGGCCTTGGCCGAGAGAGCGGGTCAAGTCGTGGCAGTCGAACTGGACAAAACCCTCTCACAAATCACCACTTCGCGACTGGCGGGGGCAGCCAACGTGCAAGTTCTCAACACGGATGCACTTTCAAGCAAGGGCTCAATTGCTCCGGCTGTGGTGCATGCGGTGGAGACCGCGAGGGCAAAGGTTGAAGGAACTGGCATGGGTGGGGCGCGGCTCCTGCTCGTCGCGAACCTGCCTTACGATGTCGGGTCGCCTCTCATGGTCAACCTTGTCAAAGGCCCTCTGATCGTCGAAGCCATGTGCGTGACCGTACAGAAGGAAGTCGCGGAGCGGATGATTGCCCGGCCGGGCGGTCGGGATTACGGAACGCTCAGCATCTTCCTCCAGGCGACCGGTCAGGTCGAGATGCTGCGGACGCTGCCGCCGGGGGCGTTTTGGCCGCCGCCGCAGGTGGATTCCGCCATTGTCCGCTTCCGACACGACGCGCAGAAGAGCCTCCAGGTCGCGGACATGGGCTTGTTCAGCGAGGTGACGGCGATGTTCATGGGTCATCGTCGAAAGATGCTCCGCGCGTGTGCGAAACAAGCGCCCGCGGAACTCGGGGGTCGGAACGTCTGGTCTGCGATCTTCGAGCGATTGGCCATCGATCCCACCTGCCGTCCGGAGGAGATCACGCCGGAGCAGTACGTCGAGATGGCGACCCTCTGTGCCCATCTCCGCAACAATCCATGACCGAGTGTCGCACCGATTGTCCGACAATACCCCCTCGAACCGGGGCGATTTGGGAAATTTGCGGGCTTTGGAATTGCATCGCCCCAATCCGGGAGCTATAATAACCTGCGTGGGTATAGGTGTGGTCTGGACATGGAAACAGGGTTCGGTGGAACAGGATGGCTGTCCCCTGCATCTTACACTGGTGGTCATTTCATTGTTCTGGTGCATAGAAGGAGCATCGTCATGTTCGGGATTCGGCGACGTGGATTCACACTCATTGAACTCCTGGTGGTAATCGCCATTATCGCCATTCTGATGGCTATCCTCATGCCGTCCTTGTCCAAGGTCCGCGACCAAGCCAGGCAGATCAACTGCGCCGCGAATCTCCGCCAGTGGAACCTCATATTCAACATGTACGTCGGGGAAAACGACGGGAAGTTCTATTCGGGGACCGACGATGCCGGATACTGGTGGCTCTATCAGTTGGAGGAGAAACAGCAGGACTGGAAGCAGAGCGAGATATCGTTCTGCCCGACGGCGACCAAACCGATCTACACAAGCACGTCAAATCTTCCGGCGAAGGTGCTGAACATCTACAACGCTTGGGGCATCTTCACAACGGCAAACGGCCAAGTGCCGGGCGCCACGAGGACCTACGCCGGCAAGACCTACGCGCTGAACAAGAACGGCTTGAACGGAAGCTACTCACTGAACGGCTTTCTGCTCAGCATCCCGGCCGACAAGAACTACGAAGGCACTATCCCCGCCAAGTACGGCTATCGCAACCTGCACAGTGTGCCCTACGCCAACAATGTCCCCGTGATGATGGATGGGCTGCGTTTCGACACGTGGCCGCTGCACACGCAGAAACCGGCAGATATCGAAGAACAAGCATGGGGCAGCAACAACATGGGTCGCGTCTGCATCAACCGCCACAGGGGATTCACGAACGTGTCGTTCGCAGATTGGTCGGTCCGCAAGGTGGGTCTCAAGGAACTCTACACGCTCCAGTGGAGCAAGTCGTTCAATGTCAACGGGCCGTACACAAAGGCCGGCGGCGTGGACCCGTCCGTGTGGCCGGACTGGATCCGTGCATTCCCGGACTATTGACGTCGGGATGAGTTCGGACCGGGCAAGGCGCAGAAGCCGACAGGTCTCTTGTGTGAACGCGTAGGAGGGAGACGGAAAGTCGGACGTTCCTGGGAGTGACGTATGGCATCGACAAAACGCAGGAAGCAAGTCGAGAAAGGCTTCACGCTGATCGAGCTGTTGGTGGTGATCGCGGTGATTGCCATTCTGATGTCGATCCTCATGCCGGCCTTGAGCCGAGCGCGGGAGCAGGGCAAACGGGGCATCTGCCTGAGCAACCTCAAGAACCTCACGCTTGCCTGGATCATGTACGCCGACGACAACGACGACAAGATCGTCAACGGGGATTCCGGCGAGTATGGCATCACCTCCAATGGGCCGTACTGGGTCAACAAGGACTGGGAAAGCGGCATGACGGAGTACACTAAGAAGCAAGCCATCATGAATGGGGCCCTCTACCCATACACCAAGACGATCAAGATCTACAAGTGCCCCACTGTGGAGAGGAAGAGTTCGATCGGCTACGGGCAGATCAGCAAGATCTTCCGCACCTACTCCGTCGCGGACTCCATGAACTGCAAGAACTGGGATGATATGGGCGCCAAGATCATCAAGAGGCGCACGTTGATCAAGGACGCGGCGAACCGCATGGTCTTTCTCGACGACGGCGGCACGTGCCCCTCGGCCCTGGGCGGCTGGACCGTCTATCCGAACAAGTGGCAATGGTGGGATCCGCCGCCGGTCCGGCATGGCGACGGGACCATGTTCTCTTTCGCCGACGGGCATAGCGACTACCACAAGTGGGAAGACCCGCGGACGATCAAGTTTGGCAAGAAGACCGCTCCCGGGGCCTTCTCTGAGACTCAGGCGGACAACCCGGACCTGGTATGGGCATCCATCGTGGTCTGGGGCAATGAAGCCACCAAGATCCGCTGAGAGCGGATGAGGCGGCACAGGTACTGCAACGGAGATGAGTATGCTGTCATGTCGGACCGCCGTGGGCGGCCCGGCGTGTTGTATCAACATCGGTGTGCACATGCGAGGAGTATGTGTGTTATGAGCAGGCGACAGGCATTTACCCTCATTGAGTTGCTCGTTGTAATCGCGGTCATTGCCATTCTCATGGCCATCCTGATGCCCTCCTTGAAGATTGCGAGAGAGCAGGCGCGAGGCATCACGTGCCTGGCCAACCAGCGGTCGCTCGCCCAGGCCTACATCATGTACGCCGACGAGAACGGGGGGTCCATCTGCGGAGGCTGGGCAGCTTACACCTCCGCGAATGGGGTCGCGCCGTGGGTGATGCCGCCGCTCAATTACTCCGGAACGAGCATCGTGCAGAGATCCAGCGCCGACGTCACGCTCAAGGAGCGCTTCAACGGGCTTCGCGAGGGGGCGCTCTATCCCTACGTCAAAGAGGTCAAGGCCTATCACTGCCCAGGGGACTTCCGTCTCAAGTCGGGCACGAGCATGGGCAAGTCCCTGTACTACTGCATCTATCGCAGCTACTCGCTCCCGGACTACCTCCGCGGGACCCAAAGCAAGGACCCCAAGAAGCTGTTCACCTTCAAAGACCAGGCGAACAAGATGCTGTTCGTCGAGGAGATTTACGACGGGTCTGCCGGCAACTTCAATCACGACGGGTGGTCGTACAATCCGCACGCCGGTAGTCTGTGGGATCCGCTGGGCGTCTTCCACAGCGATGCCTGCACGTTCAGCTTCATGGACGGTCACGCCGACCGCAAGAAGTGGGAGGACAAGCGGACCATCGTCTACTTCACCAGTCGAGGGGAGGCGGAGAAACAGGGCTTCGGCAAGAACGTCGTTTTCAGCCCGGCAAACGTCGATCTGGACTGGCTCGACCAGCACTATCCGGGCAAGGCGAACGTTGCCCCGTGATTCTGAAGAACCAGGCGTGTGAGCGAGAATGCTACGATCTGAAAAAGGGATGGGACCATGGGGAAGCCGCGGGCCTTTACGTTGATCGAACTGCTGGTCGTGATCGCGGTCATCGCGATCCTGATGGCGATCCTGATGCCGTCCCTCCAGCGAGTCCGCAAGCAGGCCCGCGCGGTCGTCTGCCAGTCCAACCTCAAGCAATGGGGCACAATCTGGGCCATGTACTGCGACGACAACAACGGCATGTTCCCCAGGCGGGGCCGGGATACGGGCCGCTGGATCGACCTGCTGTACGACTACTACCACAAGGACGATGAGTTCCGCGTCTGCCCGATGGCGGAGAAGATCGCGGCCCCCGAGGGCGCAACCGACACCGCCACTCTGGGCGGCGACGCGTTCACATCGTGGGGCGTCGTGGCCCTCAGCGGAAACCGGCCCATAGGCACCTGGGGCAGCTACGGCATCAACGGCTGGGTCTATCAGAATGTCGAGCCCGGCGGGACCCTCTATGGCAAGCCTGCCCAGTTCTTCTGGAAAACGCCCAACGTCAAAGGCGCAGCCCGGATCCCGCTGTTCCTGGACTGCTGGTTCTGGTGCGCCTGGCCCGACAACACGGACACCCCGCCCAAAGCCGACGATCGCGCCGCCCGCTACACCGGCGACGACAACGCGATGAATCGCTTCTGCATCAACCGCCACCAGTACGCCGTCAACTGCGTCTATCTCGACTACCACGTGGACAAGGTCTGGCTCAAAGCCCTCTGGCGACAGAAGTGGAGCAAGCGGTTCGATACCGGCTACCCCGAACCCGCCTGGCCAGACTGGATGACCTCCATCCAGAGCGATTGATTGTTATTGATGATGGATGATTGAAACGGTCCGGCGAGCCACCTCAATCATCAATAATCAATCATCCTTCATCAATTCAGAGAATCGCGGTCTTGTGCCGATGGCTGTGGCACTCGATGTTCACCGCCACCGGCAGGGACGCGATGTGGCATGGCGCCGTCTCGATGAGCACTCCCAGGGCAGTCGTGTCGCCGCCGAGGCCTTGTGGGCCCACCCCCAGGGCATTGATTCGCTCCAGCAGGTTGCGTTCCATCGCGGCGTAGAAGGCGTCCGCATTGGGGTCGCCCAGCTTTCGCAGCAGCGCCCTTTTGCTCAGCAGACAACTGAACTCGAAGCTGCCGCCAATCCCGACGCCCACCACAAAGGGCGGGCACGCATCGGCCCCCGCCTGACGAACCACCTCGACCACCCAATCCACGACCTGCTCGCTGTCGGTCGTAGGTCGAAACATGCGGAACTGGCTCTTGTTCTCGCAACCGCCGCCTTTGGCCATGAGCGACAGTCTCAACTTGTCGCCCGGCACGATCGAGAGGTGGATCATCGCAGGCGTGTTCGTTCCCGTGTTCTTGCGGGTATTCAGCGGGTCCGCAACGACGCTCTTGCGGAGATATCCTGCTTCATAGCCCGCGCGGACCCCCTCCTGGATCGCTTCAATGAGGGTCTGCCGGCTTGGTCCGGCGGGTGCAATCTCGACCTGTGCCCCCTGCTCGACGAAGACCACCGCCAGACCCGTATCCTGGCACAGGGGGATCATCTCCTGCGACGCGATGCGTGCGTTCTCGATGAGCTGCTCGAGAATCCGCGCGGCGCGAGGATTGGATTCACGCCGGACGGCCTGCTCCAGCGCCTCCAGGACATCGGCGGGCAGCTCGTGACAGGCCGCCACACACAGCGACTGAACCGTCCTGCTGATCTGTTCGAATCCGATCGTTCGCACGGAACTCGCGCCCAAGAGTCTCTCCTCGGTCGCAGGCCGGATCCTTCGCTCCGCTGCGCTCCGTTCAGGATGACACCAGACCACCCGCGTCACGGTGAACGCGTCAGTTCGCCACACTCAGCTCGAAGGTCTTGTACGTGACGTTGTCCACCGCGTCCTTGATCCTCAGCGCCAGGACGTGCTCGCCGGACCCGAGGTCCGAGGTCACAATGGTGAGACTCTCGTCGGTCGTGTCGAACACGAAGTCGTCGGGCAGAGTGCCCTTCCACTCGGCGTCGCTGTCGATGGTATACTCCAGCGACGCGATGGCACTCAGCTCATCAGTGATCTGGAGCTTCAAGGTCGCGGCCTTGCCGCTCTTCTCGATGGCGTACTTGCGAATCGTCGGGCCGGTGTTGTCCACGACGATCGGCTCGCTGATCCGACTGCCGGTGAGCCTGGTCGCCACCGTGTTGCTTCGCACATCGTCCGCCACGACGCGGATTTCATAGCGCCCGTCCTCGACGGTCCTGCTGTCCCACTCGTAGCTGTCCGCTTCGAGATCGTCCTTCGTCTCGATCCAGGTCGTCCGTCCGATCCGTCGGAAGTCCAGCTTGTAG
>JAXDBU010000165.1:0-81592 GCA_034678485.1 Sedimentisphaerales bacterium
GGGTGGCAATTTGGGGTTTTAAATTTTTTGACCGTTCGGTATAAACCATTTTTCCAGCCTAAACGACTCTGACCAGATGCTTCACCGTGATGGTTCCATTTCCCCATTTCCCATGTACCAAGCCACGATACAGGAAGAACAGGGGCGAGAGTATATGGGGCTCTTGCCTGAAGTAGCGAAGGAAATCGAGGCCGGAGAAGTCGGTGCCGAACTCGTCCCGCAACGCAAGGAACAGATCATCAACATCGTCGCCATCAACGCCGAGATCCTGACGCAGCCTCGCAGAGAGACCGATCTTCTCAGACGCTACCCCTGTGACCTCCCCGACGATCTTGCAGACCCGTCGAGCCACATCGGCACTCAATGCAGCATTCTCCACTGGAATGGCCCCCCTACAACCGCGGCATCTCCCGGACTTGGTGGTACTGCTCGTTGATGATGGCCCTGGCCTGCGGGATCAAGGCGGCCCAGTGGCTCTCCACTCGCTGACGCAGCCAGTCCCTGCCCTCGGCAAAGCCGAAGCGCCGGACCTGGAACACGTAGTAGAACCAGTAGGCAGGCTTGACGATCTGCGACATCGCATCCGCGTTCGACACGCACACTTCCTCGATGGGCCCATCGCCGATCTGCACGGGCACAGAGTGGGATGCGATGCAGGCCGCCACACGCTCGATCCGATCCGACGGACAGCCGTTCTCCGACAGCAGTCTCCGAGCGATCTCCACGCTCGCGGCCGCGTGTCTCGGCAGAACCGCGAAATCCTGGATCGCGGACAGATCGTGCAGCCAGCTCGCCAGTTCGACGATCTCCAGGTCGGCCCCCAGGATCTGTCCCAACTGTCTGGCGTACCCGACCACGACCGCCAAATGCTCGTCGAAGAACGCTGGACCGAAGGCGTTCTTGTTGCTGTTGCACTCCCCTGCCACGTACTTCTTCATCGCCTGAACGATCATCTCGTCATCCTCGGCCCTTCTTGAAACCGGTCATAAGGAACACGGTGAACCGGCGCAACTGCCCGTCGCGGGCGGGTTTGGCTACCTCCGCTGCGGTAGTGTCACGGACCTCCACGAACCCCGCGTCCGCGAACGCCCGGCGCAGCGCCGCCCGGTCGAAACCCTGGTGGAACACGCCCTGATTGTCACTGTGGAACTGGCCGTCGTCCGAATCCAGGTCCGCGATGCACAGGTGGCCGCCGGGCGAGAGGACCCTGTAGAGCCGGTCGAGAAGGGCTTCGACCCGCTCGATGTGATGGAGCGTCATGCTGGTGACGATCAGATCCCAGACGCCGGGTAAGGCGTCGCCCTTTTCGACGTCCAGGCGCAGAGTCCGGACATTGGGCAGACTCTGCCTCGCGGTCTTCGCCGCCAAGACGTCCAGCATCCCCTGCGAGCTGTCCACGCCAGTGATGAACTTCACGAGGCCGGCCAGGCGAAGGGTAAGAAGTCCGGTGCCGCAACCGAAGTCGAGAGTCTCCATATCGCTGCGGATCGCCACCTCTCGCGCGATGGCGTCGGCCACATCGTCAGCCAGGCGGACCCGGGCGGGGTTCTCGTCCCACGCAGCAGCCTCTTTGTCGAAATCACGTTTCTCAGTGCTCATCGGTGAATCTCCTGGGTCCGATTGTAGCTGGTCGGGCCGGTCCGGACAAAAAGAAACCTCTGCCTCGCAGGACTTCGCCAGGCCCACGAGACAGAGGTGATATGCTCTGCAACGACCGTTCTATGGAGGATTCGTGCACTCCGTCGCCCGACCGCGGGCTACAGACCGTTTCTGCCCTCCGACACCCCTCTCACCTCGCTGACGAACCGCAACAGCATGTTCATCTTATTCTTCACCTTCACCTTGCGGTAGATGTTCCTGACGTGCGTTTTCACCGTCCCCGGCTGGATGCGGAGATGCCGGGCAATACTGCCCTGCCGCAATCCCTGACAAACCAGGTCGGCGATCTGCACTTCCCGTGGCGTCAGCTCATAGCGGCGTGACAGATATCGCCAGTGCGTGCGATCCAGCAGCATCAAGGATCGGCCGCGATCCGGCCTCTCAGCTCGCGCAAATCCGTCGCTCAGCGGATTGTCCGTCCTCGCCATGTCTACCGGCCCTTTTGCAGTTGGTCGAGAAGAAGTCTTGCCTGCGTCCAATCGCTGGTGTCCGCGATCCCTCCAAGATCCTGCGGATCGAACTTGGCTTTCAGCTTGTCCATCTCGTCTTCGAGCGCCAAGGCATCCTTGAGGACCTTAATGGCGTGAGTTCTTCGTCCGGCGTCGGCATGATCCTCCGCCAGTTGCACGTTCTTGCGGTTCAGAGTCATGGCCTGCTTGAGGTGGTTCAGCGTCTCGGTCCTGCGATTCAAGTCGGCCAGCGTACGAGCCAGGTGGAAGTGCGTGGCAGCCGACTGGGCCGCATTTGCAGGATACAACGCGATGCATTGGGTGAAGTCCCTGACCGCTTTGTCCAGGTTGCCGGAGCGGTAATGCGCCACACCTCGCGTGTCCAAGAGATCGATGTAGTCGGGCGTCTGTTCGAGAGCCCGGTCGGCCAGCTCAATCGCTTCCTTGAGCGCCGCCGGAGAGGGGGACGGCTGTTCACACAGAATCCAGGCCAGGTTGTTCGCGGCAATCACGTTGTTCGGGTCCAACGCCAGAATTCGGCGGTTGAGCCGGCCGGCCTCGTCGTCTCGACCGGCATCCTGCATCAGCATGGCCAACAAGACGAGCGTGGGCACCGCATCGGGATTCGTGTTCAAGATGATCCGCAACTGATCTTCCGCCATCTGGAGGGCTTCCTTGTCCCCGCTGCCGGCCAGAATGCGAGCGACATTGGTCGCCGTTTCGGCGTCCTTGGGATTTGTGCTGCGCCAGCGGTTGACCAGATTGTTGACCTCCGTCCAGCGTTTCTGCTTTCTGAGCAGCCCCGCCAGGGTCATCACCGGGATCGGATCATTGGGATCGGAAGTAATGAGCGCGTCGAACATCGTCTTGGCTTTCTCTTCCTGTTGATTGCTGTAGAGGGCGGCCGCCAAGGCGATCTCGCACCGTCGCCGCGAGACTCCGGTAAAACTGTTCATCTTCTGTTCGAGCAGTTCGACCGCTTTCTCCGGATGCTCGGCGCGGGCGTATGCATCCGCCCACTCGATGATGATCCCGACATCCTCTGGATACTCCTGGGCCAGTCCCGGCAGCGTCGTCAACGCCGCCACGGACGGGGAGAGTCTCTTCTCGGCAATGGCTTTGAGCAGCAGCAGGTCCTTGTTCTTGTCGTTGTTGGCCAGGCCGCGCGTCGCGATGTCCAGCACTCGACCGAGTTCCTCCTGCCCGAGTTCAAGCTGGGCGGCCAGTCTCCAGCCGTCCACGTACTTCGGGTAGTCGCTCGTGACCTGCCGCAAGAGAGCGCGAGCCTCCTCGACAGCCGGACCGGTCGCCCGGTCTATCAGGATTTCCGCCTTCAATACGTTCAGCTCGGGATCCGCCTTGCCTTGTTGGTCCGCTTGAGCCTGTTCCAGTATGGTTTCCGCTTCCCGCCTGAGCGATTCCTTGTGCGAGTCGATGAGCAGCCGGACTGCCAGTTTCTGCACGAGCAACTTCCGAGCCTGCGGTCCTTCCGAGACCAACGCCATCGCCCGCCGGATATCCGAAATGGCCTCTGGAAGCCGAGCGAGAGAACTGTAGACTCGTGCCCGGGCAACCCAGGTGTCCGCGTTTTCAGGTTCGAGGGAAATGGCCTGACTGAGATCCTGGAGGACGTCGTCATATGCTTTCAACGCAAGGTGGACGTCGGCGCGCAACATGTAAGCACTGACATTGTGCAGCTTGTCCACCAGTTCGCTGCAAATCTGAACCGCCTTGTCCGGAGCCCTCTGCTGGAGATAGAGTCGAATCTGGGCGCGGGCCACAAGGAGCGATTCCGGCAGCTTCGCCTTCATCTCGGTCAGAATCGCCTCGGCCTGTGCGTACTCGTTTCGAAGGATGAGGACGCGGGCGTAAGACAATTGGAGCATGGCATCGTTCGGGTCGCGTTCGAGAAGCTGGCGGAGCGTCTCGGCGGCGGACTCCGTGTCGTCGTGACGAAGATCGTTATCCACCTGCAGCCGCTGGAGCGCCGGATTGAGAAGATCCTGCTGCTCGGCCTTGTCCAGGTACTCCTGGGCGTCGTCGAACTCCCCTGCCTTGTGCAGCGCGCCGATCAGGCGCACCAGGACCTGGGCGTTGTTCGGCGCTCGCTCGTGGGCCTCGCGGTACATGGCCAGAGCCAATTGCTGCTCGCCGGCCGTCTCGTAGATGCCGGCCAGAAGCAGTCGGCTCGCCTGATCCTCGGGATTCGTCAGCAGGTTCTCCTGCAGCAGTTTGGTGATCTGCGGATAGGCAGGCAAGGCACGAAGCTCGGTGGGATTGCCCCCGGCGGCCTTGTCAAGGGCATCCAGCCACTTCTTGTCTTGACTGCGAATGAGCAGACTCGCCTGTTCGAACCGCCAGACCGAACCCTTTTCGCCTTCGAGCTTCTTGATCTCATCGATGAGCTGCTGTGACTTGCCTTCGTCCTTCTTCACCGATTCACAAGTCAACAGCAGGCGCTTGGGCTGGATGTCGTTGGGGTATTGCGCCGCCAGTTCCGTGAGCCACTGACAGTACTTCTCGTTCTCCTGCCATCGGTAATAGAACTCGGCAAGCACCAGACCCAGGTCCCGGCGGCCCAGCGGATCCTGGATCCTGGCCAGCGCCTCTTTCACCACCGATTCGCATTCCTGTCTCTGATTCCGTCCAGCCAGGAAAGCGGCAAACGCACGCACCGGCTCGAAATTCTGTGGAGATTGGGAGATCGCATTCCCGAACGCCTTCCTGGCCTCCGCGTCTTTGCCCTGGCCTGCACACAATTCGGCGCGAAGCAACAGGAGGCGAACGTCCGAAGGGGCCTTGGCCTCCAGTTCAGTGAGTAGCGCGTCTGCCGCCGCGAATTTCTGTTGCATCATGGCAATCTGAATCCGCAGGAGCTTGATATCGGGATCGCCACTCTTCGCCTTTTCGAGTTCCGTCGCCCGAGTCTCAAGGTCACTCCAGGCCTCCCGTCTCATCTCCGGCGCGCCGCTGGAGACCAGGACGTGCGCCTGAGCCCGCAGAGCCAGCAACGTCGCATCCAGCACGATGCCGGGGTAGTCCCGAGCGATCTCCCGGACCCGGCTCGCCTCCTGCAACACCTTCGGCCAGTCCCTCGTCTGGGCATACAGCCGCGCGAGGTCTATTCGACTGGCGATGTCTTGCGGATACTTGGACAACAGCACCTGAAGCTGACTTACAGCCGATCGGTTGTCGCCCAATCGCGAGTACGCGGAGACCATCGCCCGGTACGCCATTTTGAGCGTCTGTTCTCGAACCCCCAGTGAGGAAACGGCTCGTTGCCAATGCGCGACGGCCTCCCAGAGGCGACCGAGCTTCTCCGCCTTCAGCCCTTCAAGATAGGCGACGGTCGGCAGATCGATCTCCTTCTTCTGCATACGAGAGAGATAGTCGTCGATCGCAGCCTGGTCGGAAAGCTCACGGCCCCCCTTGTCGTTCGTCACTACGTCGCTTGTGAGAAGCAGCAAGTGTACCGCCACCGGCATGAAATCCCATGCAGTGGAGCCCATCGCCTTCATCGCCTCGGTGGCCACCATGTGCATCTCGTCACGAGAACCGGTTCTGATGGCCAGATCGGCCCAGGCATTCCAAAGACCGAGTTCGGTCGGGCTCGATGCCCGCAGAGCGTCAAGCTGCTCGCGAGCCTTGTCCTGGAGGCCAACGCTGATAAGCCCGGCAATCACACGAAGTCGGACCAACGGATCCGACAGATCGCGTGTCAAGGCCTGTGTCAGATCGGCGGTCGCCTGGTCTCTGTCGTTGCGACGCAGGTAATATGCGGCCCGCGCTGCATAGGCCAGCGCCGAGTCGGGATTCTTGGAAACCGCCTCATTGAACCAGGTGATCGGTTCACCCACCGTCCCGGGCTGGGTCTCTGCCACGGCGGCCATCAACTCAAAGGCTTGAATCTCGCCGGGCTTCGTCTCGATCACCTTCCTGAGCTCTGCCACAGCAGGATCGAACTTGCGTTGCAGGCACATGGCGTGCGCAAGCATACGACGCAGGGCAGGATCATCTTGACGGTCGAGATACCGCTGCGCGATCAGTTCGGCCTCGCTCGGAGCCGCTATGTCACGGCGCAAATACAGTTCCGTGAGGAGCTTCGTGGTCTCCACATCGTTCGGGTCCAGTCGGAGCGCCGCCCGATAGGCCTGGATGGCAAGCTGGACGTTCCCCCCCGCAACCGGGCGCCTGTTCATCTGGGCCTGGGCGTATTTGATCAGAACCTCGGTATCCTGGCCGTTGATCCCCAGATAGTGGCCGAACTGTTCGGCGGCTTCATCCCAATTCCCTTGCTCGAAGGCCTTCTGAGCTCGCGGAAGCGCCTGCTCGGCCCGCGTGTTCTTCTGCCATCGGTGCAGGATGACAGCCGCTGCAGCGAAGACCACCGCTGCTACGACCAGAACAATCGCCAGTTTCCAGTTGAAATATCTTGTTGCCATTGACCCGCCCTTTCCAACTGCAATGCAATGGGAGGCATTCGCGAGGCTGCCGAGAGGGTGACGTTCGGGGTGAAGCGAACCAGCACACGAATCCGGTCGGATGCTCGTGTCTTCCTCTCAGAACTGATTGACGAAGTTCTCCACCATCCTTCGGAAGGTCCGCCAGCAGATCCACAGATCCAGCCCCGGCGAGAGGTCCCGAACGTATTGCGTGTCATACTGAATCCATTCCTGGAAATCCTTGTGTTCCGCGCGGGTTCGACGAACCTGCCACAGACCCGTGATGCCCGGGCGCACCGAGAGCCTCGCGTCACGCCACGAAGGACACAGCGTGTTCTCCGATTCCGGCGACGGCCTGGGGCCCACCACGCTCATCTGGCCACACAACACGTTGAAGAACTGCGGAATCTCGTCCAGGTACGTCTCCCGGAGGAATCGACCGACTGTCGTGATGCGAGGATCGTCGGCCATCTTGAACTGAGGGCCATCCACCTCGCAGACGAACCGCAGCTTGTCCTGAATCTTGTCGGCGCCCTGCCGCATCGTGCGAAACTTGATACAGTCGAACAGGCGACCGTGGAATCCCTGTCGCTTGTCCCTGAAAAAGACCGACCCTGGCGAACTCATTCGCACGGCCAGAGCAATCACAGGAAACACCGGAGCAAAGAGAACCAGCACGATGATCGCCGCCAGCACATCGACGACCCTCTTGAAACACCGGACGTAGGACAGCCTTGTCCAGGATCGGAATGCGCTTTCCGGTGAGGGCCACCCCTGCGTGCAGGAGTCCCCCCCCTTCCAGCGCCACTCGACCTGCCCCTCAGCATCCCCCTGTCCCGGCGCCATGGCCAGACGACCTCGGACAACCCGACTCGGATCCACGCAAACGTGAGGCCCCACAATCGAGGAATCCACCACGGCGTCCCGCCCGACGACACTGCCGTCGCACAGGACCGCCGGTCCCACGATCACGGCGCCGGGCTCGACGACCACTTCCTTTCCGACGAGCACGGGACCGATGAATCGCGGCCGATCGCGCGCCGGACCATCTTCACGACCGACCGCTCCGTGGGCCGTTTCCTCTCGCGGCCGGCTTCCACAGGCGACATGGCGCGAGTCCAGGCCCGCTTCGCACGCGGCGAGAATCCCCTCCTCGGACTCCAGATCGAAAACCGACCCGGCGACGTCAACCGCCTGCACTTTCACCCCCCGGGTGCGGCACTCATCAACGAGGACGCCGAAGGGCCCCAACAGGTTCGGCCGGACCACGGCCTCGAACACCTGGGGCCGAACCAGCAAATGGTGGGGCCAACAAACCGGCATCGGGGCCCGCGAGGCGCCGTTCGCAAACAAACGCCGAAAGCCGACCAGTTCGTTGTCCCCCGTGAGACGGACTCGCTCCCGATAGGCGAGCAGATCACAGGCCGCATTCACGGCAATCACCTCTGCGTCTGCCGTTGTCACCATGTGGGCCAGAACCTCGTGGTCCAGGCAGCTCGCGAAACGACCCTCCGTTACGATCACCCACGAGCCGTTGCCCCGAACGTCAGGTCTCTGGACGGCGCCTGACCGGAACTCCTCATGGGACACTCTCGATGGCCGCCCCTCAGGCAGATCGCCACACCACGCGTCGGGAAGGACCCATTGCGAGTCCCTCGGATTCACCCAGTCGGTCGCACCGAGGTCCCCAACGGTCCGGCCGCGCCGCCAGAGGTGCTCCATCCCCTCCAGAACCACGCCACCCAGAGGACTCGCGGACAGAGCATACCGCAACAGACTCGTTCTGCCGCTGGCGACATGGTCTTGCTGCTCTCGAACGACGATCCACCGCATAGTCAAGTCCGATTCCGTTTCCCTTGTGCGATCCAGGGTCGCAACTCACGCCTCAGGCGGACGCTCTTCGCCGGCCTGGCCGGCGGACGTCAACAGCATCTTCTTCGGCTTGCCGCCCTGGCGACCCGGCGGCGTGACTCGGGATCGATACGTGTAGGAGTAGCGGTAGAGACCCTGATCCACAGGTACGTTGCTCAGCACCGCGCCCAGAATCCGTGCCCGGATCCGGGCGAATCGCTCCCTCGCCTCTTTGAGTTCGGGAGCCGTTGTCTGCCCGGCGAAGCTCACCAGAATGACGGCGTCGGTGAGCTTGGCCCAGACGAGGGCGTCCGGGAAGGCCAGCGCCGGCGGACTGTCCACGATCAAGTGGTCGTACTCGCGCATCAGCCGCTCCATCTGCTCGGCGGCCGTGGGCGAGGTCAGCAACTCATAGGCATCGCCCAGATAGCGAGGGTTGGCCGCCAGAACGTGAAGGCCGCTCGTCGGCAGCACACAAATGATCCCGGAGGGATCCTCTCCCAGCAGGACGTTCTGGAGTCCCCCTTCGTTGTTCAGGACGTTGAGCATGTGTCCGATGTCGGGTTTGCGCAGGTCCCCATCGATCAACAGGACCTTCTTGCCGGCCTTGGCCAGGCTCGTCGCCAAGTTGACCGCGAACGTCGTTTTACCCTCTCGCACGCCAGCACTGCTGATGACCAGCCGCTTGGGCATTCCCCCGTTGTATAACAACCCCAGGTTGGTTCGAATCGTCTGGTAGTCGCCCGCGATCTGCTCGGCGAACAAGGCCGGCTTGATCGTCCGGGAACTCGTTGTCGTCCCGAGAATCGGCAGTTCCGTCTGGCGCGTGATATCCGCGGGCGTCTGAAGCGTCTTGTCCATCTTGTCCCGCAGGAACGCCAGGCCGATTCCGCACGCAAGGGCGCCGAACACGGTCATGCCCGCCAGCTTGAGACGTTGGTCGTCTTCGCCCAGCAACGTCGCCGGGATCGGGTCCCTCACCTGGGGGCGACGATCCTGCTCCATCTTGCGTTCCTCGATGCGCCGAGTCACGTACTTGAGCATTTCCTCGTTCACGGTCAGATCGACGGTGATATCCTGAAACTCCAGCTTGTTCTTCGCTGCGGTCGTCCGGTTCTCATTCAGATCCCTCAGGTTCTGGTTGATCTGGTCGATCCGGGCTTCGATCTGCCGGAGCTCTTCCGGAGCCTGCCTCCTTCGTAGCTCGGCGATCTCGTCCAGCCGCCTCTGCCAACTGCTGTCGAATTCCTGTCCTGCCTCTTCCTCACGCTCCTCGAGCCGCTGTTTCATCGCGTCCAGCACCGCCTGTCTCTGCTGGAGGGCCGGATAGGTCGTCTTCTGCGTCTGCTGCGCAACGAGCAGATCGCGTTCCATCTGGATCACGTTGGTGGTCAATTCCTTGACCGTGGGATCCGCATTGATATAGGCCATGCGAGCTGCGACCGTCTGTTCCGGCGTCGTCTCGGATGGGGTGTTGGGATCGAGCGTGAGGATGTCCCCCTCAATCTGGATCTTCTGGGCTTCCAGTCGCAACAACTCGCGCTGGAGCAGGCCCAGACGGCCGGTCACCCAGTCCTGATCCAACTTGTCGTTGGGATCGAGCACAACCGCTGCGTTCCGTTGCGCCGCGACGTCCCTCCGGGCACGTCCGTCCGAGATCTGCTTCTCAAGCACTTTCCGCTGCCTCTCCAACGCGCTGATGCTGTCGTTCTCGTTGGAGGTGAACGCCGACCTGGACCGGGCTACGTAATTGTCCAGGAACGAGTTGACGATCGTCTTGGCCTCATGCTGGTTGTAGCTCTTCATCGTCACGGCAAGGAGTTCCGTGTTGGGAATATGCGTCGCGGTGATCTCCTCCTTGGCGATCGCTTGCCTCAATATGTCCATCTCCTGCGGCACGGCGCCCTTGGGCCCCGGGAGAACCTTTGCGATGAGCGCCTCAACGCGGTTACGAGGCTTGCCGCTGAAGAACTCCAGTCGCCTCGGCACCAGATCATCGATGATCGTCTGGAGGGCCGTTTGATCGCTCGTCAGCATGCGCACCTGGGTATTGATGAACCACGTATAGTTCGCGGCCTCTCCGGATTGCAGCTCACCCGTCAACACGCTGGGAACGGCCTGCCGAACCTGGACCGCGCCCTGCACGATGTACATCGGCTCGATAAGGAACCAGATCGCGGGCAATCCGATGACGCAGATCACGAGCACAGTGACCAGCACGATGTACCATCGCCTCCGCAGACTTTCCAGCACGTTCGTCGTTGGTGGCTCCTGGGCCTCGGCCGGCGGTTCCACGACGATCGGCTTCTGCTCGATCACCTGATCCAGATATTTCTCCAGGTTGTTCATAGGTCGGTTCTCCCACTACTCAAGGGTCGGGTACATGCTGAGGTTGCCGTCGCGAAACGATGGCCGGCTCGACTTCCATAGGAGGCGTGATCAGCCGGGACAACAGCCACAGCTCCCCCACCACCATCGCCAGCGCCAGAGGCATCATGGCATAACCATCCAAATCGTGAATCCACTTTCTCCCGGCATCGCTCTGGACCACGGTATACAGAAGAGCCGTCACGACCAGTCGCACGGTGTTGCACAACAACGCGATTGGAACGCTCGACAGCAAAACAGTCAATTTCTCCCACCACGCGCGCCGCGTCAGCAGCGCGACCAATGCGCTGATCACGAAGAACGCAGTGATCATCCTGAGCCCGTTGCAGCCCTCCGCGACGAACAGTGGAATCCCCTCGATTTGGATGGTGTTGCCGCGCCGCACGATATCCCAGCCGCCCAGCTCCAGACAGAACACGGCGGAACTGGTCGCCCATCGCTGCAACGGCAGCGAGATCGCCGCCTGAATCCGGGCCGGCCAAGGCAGCATCAGGCACAGAAACACCAGCACGGGCCACAGCTTCTTCAGGTATCCCGAGCCCATCATCAGCAGCACGAGCGCCGCGGCGGATAGGATCAGAGACAACCGCTCGCCGGACTGGTACATGTAGTACAGTCCGAGTCCACGGCACACCTGGGCAAAGAGCAGTGCGACGACGCCCCAGAACAGGACCGGCCGAAGCGCCATCGAGCTCATCTCTTGCCGATGCGACCAGATCACGTAGATCGCCAGCAGGGGAACAAGCATCCCGGAGGAGTATTCCTCGCTCGTGCGCCACGTCCGAAACAGATCGCCCATCGTAGGCCAATAAGACCAGAGCAGCGCGACAAGAAGAGCTGCCCCGCCAAGAATCGCCGTCACGGGCCCGGTCGGAAGCGTCTTCCCCTCGGGGGATCGTCCAGTCCAACGGTCCAGGAATGATCTCACGATGCCGACCCCGCCGACGGAACCGCGTGGCGATGGCACGTCGCCCTCATCGCCTCCCACCGAGAACAAGGCGGGCACGGCACGGCCGATCACAGCCGCCCCATCCGCCATCCTTACATGATCGTCCAGAATCGATTCCCTGATCTCGCAACATCTACCCACATGAGCCCCCGCCCACAAAACACTTCGGACCACTGTACTGTTCTCGCCCACGACGGCGTTTGGGCCGATAACCGCAGGACCGATCACGACGGCGCCCTCCCGAACGGCGGCATGGTCCCCGATCAGAGCGGGTCCGCATATCCGAGCTTCCGGATGCACTGTGGCGCCGACACCCTGGAGTATCGGACCTCCCTGCGAACTCTCACAAGTCCCCAAATCCAAGCTGTCGAGCCCTTCCCCGTGGAGAAGCGTCGCGATAGCATCAAGATATCCCTGGCGGTCTCGGAAATTCCCCACGGGCCTTTCCAACACGTGTGGGCGAACCACACCGCCGGCACGCAAGATGGTCGGGATCACGCCTTCTTTGATGTCCGCGTATCCACCCTCAGGAATATGTCTGAGCACCTGCGGCCGGCACAGGAAGATCCCCGCGGAGGAACCGAGCGACTCGTCATCCGGCCGGCCGGGATTGAAGACGACGGTCATATCGGCGCCGCTCGACCGGTGCGCATCGATCAGACCACCCAGAGAAGGGGGCGCCGCCATCCCGGCGGAAAACACCAGGATCAGTTCCCCTGGATCGGACGACGCGGCGTCTCGAAGGCAACCTCCCGTGCCACTGATCAATCCCTCAGGCACGATGGTCGTCGGCAGACGGCTACCCTGACAGACGGATGATACGTCCTGCGACAGAGAAGCGTCGCAACAGACCGTCGCACGGGGAATCCCTTCCTTTGCAAGATGGTCCAGCAGTCGCACGAGCGCCGGCCTGTCCCCGATCGGCCACAGCGCCGCCGGCAGACGCGCAGCCAATGGGCATCGCCCGAAGTCTCGCCCGCCGACGAGCACAATGGTGCGGATATCAAGTCCTTGCCTTGTGCTGTTACCGGTCATTCGTTCCCGTTGATTCCACTAAGCATCCGCGGCATCGCCCCTGCCATCGCGGCCATATCGAGGGAGTAAGTGACCTTCGTCGCGTGGACAAATCTCTGTCGCAATCTACCCCCGAGGCACACACGCCTCCCGAACACAGCCGGTATTGGCATGTATCAAGATGCGTATCGTAACACGGCAGTCCGGCCGATTCCAGTGAATTCCACGACCGTCCAAATCACCCGTCGGCCGCCCAAGGGCGGCTGTCGGGAAAGTCCTCATAAACACGAGCCCAACGAGGGCACGTCCGTATCATCGACCGGCTGGACCACGAACATAATCTCCATTTCGATTTCGCCGGGCTACCAGCAGATGCCGTGATACCTGCCTACCTCCGTGGTCGGCGGCGCGACGCGGACCAGGTCCACCATAACCTGTTCGGCCCGGAGCCGCGCCATGAGGTTGTCGAACTGGGGCGCCTTGTGCCCGACGACAATCACATCCCCATGAACAAGGACTTCATCCAGACTGTCCACCATAAGATGGGAAATGTGAGGAACGTGGTTCAGGAGATAGTCCCTGTTGGCGCCGATCAGCTTGGCCATCCGGACGTTCTCGTCGTACACACGCAAATCATAGCCTTTGCCCAGCAGCCGTTCGATCACCTCGACCATCGGGCTTTCTCGAAGATCATCCGTACCGGCCTTGAAGCTCAAGCCCAGGACTCCGATCTTCTTCCTGCCCAGGTCCGTGATCATCCGCAAGGCGGTCTCGATCTGCATTTGATTGCTCGGCACGATGGCGTTGAGAATCGGCAGATTCAGATCCATCGTGCGCGCCTTGTGAGTCAGGGCACGGATATCCTTCGGCAGGCACGAACCGCCGAATGCGAAACCCGGCTTCAGATAGCAGCCGGAGAGGTTGAGCTTCGTGTCTCCGCAGAAGATCTCCATCACCGTGTGGCTGTCGATCGCCGAAGCCCGACAGATATCTCCAATCTCGTTGGCAAAGCCGACCTTCAGTGCGTGCCAGGCGTTGTCCACGTACTTGACCATCTCGGCCACATCGATCGCCACGCGAAACACCGGGGCATCCAGCATGGCATACAGCGAGGCGACCTGCTCTCCGCCGGCAGCATCGGTCTGTCCGATGACCGTCTTGGGTGGATGATAGAAGTCGTGAACCGCGGAGCCTTCCCGAAGGAATTCGGGATTGTAGCACACCCCGAAGTCCTCGCCCACGCGCTTGCCTGAGTGCTCCTCAAGCAGGGGAATCACCGTGTTTCGCATGGTCCCAGGCAGCACAGTGCTGCGACAGACCACCACGTGGAATTCGTCCCGGCAGCGCAGCGCCCCGCCGATTTCCGCACAGACCTTGCGCACATACCCGAGGTCGGGACTGCCGTTGGCCTGCCCCGGCGTCCCCACGCAGATCAGCGTCAACTCCGAGGTCCCCACCGCCTCCTCCACGTCCATCGTGGCTCGCAGGGTCCCTCTGGCCACCGCATCGCGGACCAACTCGAGAGTCTCTCGCTCGACGATGGGGGACCGGCCTCTGTTGATCGTATCCACTTTCGCCCGGTTGGAGTCCACGCCGACGACGGTGTGTCCCTCCCGCGTCAGACACGCAGCGGTCACGAGACCGACATACCCGACTCCAACGACGCATACTCTCATCTCGCCCATCCCATCGGCTCAACCGCCTGTGCCACGCTCGGACCCTTTTAAGGCAGCCATGGCGATCACGGAGCAGCACTCGCAGACAGCCCGTTCAGAAACTCCGCGATTCGCCGGGCAACAGCCTCCGGCTCGACCTGTCTCGGAGTGGGTCTGAACTCCTTGAGCAGTCTCACCTTGCCGGCAAGTTCCTCCGGCTCATACGCCACGAGCAGATGCCCCAACCGTTCGAACTGGCGGGCGATAGCCACCTGGTGATCGTTGACAACCTCGCCATATCGTTTCCGACGGGGCATGGCGAGAAGAGGTTTGGCGGTGTCAATCGCCATCGTGATCGTGCCCATTCCCGCGTGGCTAATCAGTGCCGAGGCGTCGTGGACGTGTTCATCGAAGGCCTTCTTGTCGAGCGACGCCACGGCCTGGAAACTCCGCGGCTGGTAGGCGTGGTCCCCCACCTGCGCGAAGACCTCATCCTCGATTACCCCACTGGCGACCAGCTCGTCCACCATTTTGACCAGCCGATCGAAAGGAAACTGCGTTCCGACTGTGAGAAAAATCATATGACAGAGCCTATGTATTCGACGCCGCGATATCGTTGGGCCAATTCCGGCCATTGCACGAGAAACAGATCCGCGATGAAACGAACCATTCGTCCCGACAACGAGATCCGATCCACGTTAGTGATGCTGTCCATCCAGATGACTTTGGCGCCGGTGATCTTCCCCAGGAAGCACAGGAGACATCCGTGTGCGGCCCCGGTGCTGATCACGACAGCAGGTCGCTCTCGCAACACGATGCGGATACAACGAAGCAGGACCGCCAGAACACGCAGCGGATGGTCTCGATTACACTCCCCGACCACATATACCTCGCCCATGCCGGTCAACGTGCGGCGTACCGTGTCAGAGGTCGTGACGGCGAACACATCACGTCCCTTCACGCAGCCCGACACCTTGAGCAACTGGGTCAGATGCCCACCGGCGGAGGCGGCCAGACAGATCTTGAATCTTTGCGATTTCGTCATATTGCCAGATGCCTTTAGAGAAATCTCACTACGATCTCCGGACCGAAGACGACGCCGCAGCGCCCTGCGACGGTCCCCGGACGCCGGCCTTGACCGGGACAGTCTGTTCGATCAACTCCGAGATTCGTTCGACATGATTCGCCCAGCTATGCTCGGAAGCGATCTCGATCCGACGGTTCCTGCGAGCCTCGGTGTCGTTGCGTAGCTCCCACTCGATGGCTTTGCAAAACTCCTCTTTGTTGCCCGCGATGCTGAGCACGTCGTCGTACTGCTTGGCCTCGTTGATCTCTACGGAGACGATCGGGTTGCCGGAGGCCATGTACTCCAGCATTTTCAGGGGGTTGCAGTTGCGAATCCATTCCGTCATCTTCCACTGGAGCATGCAGACATCAAAATGCACACAGAGGTGAGGGATCTTCTCGTAGGGAAGTCTTCCCAGCAGGTGCACGTTTCGCAGACCGCCCAGCTCGGAGTAATCTCCTCCCGTAATCTGGCCGACAAAGACGAAAGATACCTGTGGCAGATTCCGGGCACAGTAGGTCATCATCTCGATGTCGTTGCTCGACGACATCGTGCCGAAGTAGCCCGCAATGGGCTTGGGGATGGAGGCGATCTCCGGCGGCGGCGTCTTGAGCTCGGCGGCCCGGCGGAACAGATCGAAATCCACGCCGTGCGGGAGGTAGTGCACGTTGTCCCGCTGGGCCCGCTTGAGATCGTACAACTCCCGAGACACGCAGATCAGCAGATCGCTGGCCTGGGAGATACGCGCCTCGCGTGCCTGCTGCTTCTGCCGGTTCGACATGTAGCGATCGTTGGCGAACAGATCGGAGACGTGGTACACGATCCGCTTGGGCTCGAACCAGGAGATCGCGTCGGCCGCCCGCGCGTTCTCCAGCCAGAGAATCGGCGACTCGAACCGCAGGTGCCGGCAAACGCCTCGCAACTGCACTCTGAGCAGCATGTTGTTGAACCCATCCGTCATCGGACGTCCCTGGATCGGCAGGAACAACGGGCTGAGCACGTAGAGATTCTCTGCGGGGCTCTTGAGTCCCTGGGTGAGACTTCGCAGCTTGCGGGCCACTCGAGCGGGAATGCCCTTGCGCCGTCCGGCGCCGGTGCTGCCTAGCAGATCGGAACTGAACGGGTTCACATACAGCACGCGGTTCGCAGGAACCAGATGGGACATGATATGGGTCGTACAACTGGGGTTCATGGCCCACCAGTCGCTCGGTCCAAAACAGATGATGTCCTGCCGCTCGAGCATAGGGAACAGTCCACCTACATCTTCGAAACAATGAACTTCGTCTTGCCGCTCTGGGTTCTGTCGATCCTGCCGGTGCGCTCATAGCTGATCTGCAGCTCGGACGGCATGTAATGAGCGACGTGACTCTGGAAATCAGCGAAATCCCGTTCCGTGAATTCGCTGTTGGGCACGAACCGAATGACGATGTGGTCCAGGCGGTCCTGGACGATCTGCATTTCGAGCACGTTGTTCGCGCCCTTCGTCACGCGTGCCATCAGCGTCGGGCCCAACTGAAGGCCCGAGGACATGCGTACCACGTCGCCGGTCCGTCCGGCAATCGACTTGACGACCGGAAAGGCCCGGCCGCACGGGCACCGATCATCCGCCGGAACCACTACGTCTCCGAGGTCATAGCGAATGAGAGGCATCGCGAAATTCCAGAAACCGGTCGCAACCACCCTGCACTCGCCATTCTCAGAATGCTCCAGCGGAATGAATTCCGTGTAGCCATACTCCGGAATCACATGATAAGACCCTCGCTCGCAGGTGTAGATGTAGCAGACTCGCTCGGCGGCTCCATAGAAATCGAACACCGGGCAATCGAAGGCCGCAGTCATGTCCTCTCGCATGACGTCGGTCAGAGTCTCGGAGGTCGTCAGCACAGCCCGCAGTCCGACCTTCACGCCCGACGCCCGACACACCTTCGCCAAAAAGGCGATCGGCGAAGGGTACCCCACGATGGCGCGGACGCGATACTCCCGGATCGCCGCCACATAGTCCAGAGCCGTCTTCTCCGTCAGATGATACGTGGAGAGAACCAGTTCCCTCATGAAGGGGTCATACGCATGGAATGGACCTCTGGTTTGCGTCGGATCGACTGCGACGCGCCCCGACAGATAGGCCGTCCGGTCGAGCAGGCCGATGCCCGCCCAATCCCATTGTCGTCGCACAAAGGCATGTTCGTTGCCGACGGAGAAGTAATCCCTCGGCAGAGACAACGGAGTCCCGGTCGTACCGCCGGTCCGACCAACCGACATGAATCGCTTGCAGCGACGGTTCGAAACGAGCGCAGTCCCGGCCTCCAGGACGTCTTTCTTCATCAGAATGGGGAATCTCTCGATGTCCGCCAGGGTCCGGATGTCGCTCACGGAGATCCGCCGGTCATCCATGACACGACGATAGTACGGGACGGTATCATAGCTGTGCCGGATCAATCTCTTCAACAGACGCAACTGAAGCTCCGCCAATTCCGAAGCGGACAATCTCTCCGTCCTGCCCAGCCACCACCTCCGGTACAAAAAGCAACTGGCGATCCTCTTCACGAAGAGGTGACCTGCTCCTGTCGCAGCGATCTTCAAGTTCATATGATCCATGCCTTTCGAGCGCCGAGTCGATGCATCAGCTACCGCGCGCCGTCGTCATGACCTCAACGTCCTGGGACACGGGCGCATCCGCGCAGCCCCTGCCAGCCCCCTGTGATTCGCCGGAGCCCCTTTGCGTACGCGACCACGTGCGACCAGGAGCGGCGCCGGTCCCGATTGCACACGATCCCCCGAACGAACCAGAACGGAATCCGCAGGATGAGAAACAGACCCATGAGCAGGCACGCGGACACGTACTGCATTCGCGTGGCATGCTTGTGCATGAACTGCAGCACGCCCGCCTTGAGCTGCAAATTCATCTCCCCGGCCGCTCGCCGGGAGCTGGCGCCACCGAGATGAATGATCTCACCGCACGGGGCAAAAAGGACTTTCCATCCCGCCTTCCGGAATCGATAGCACCAGTCCGTCTCTTCGCCGTACATGAAAAAGCTGTCGTCCATCACGCCCACGCGATCAACGGCCTCGCGGCGAACGAGCATGAAACAGCCGGTGACCACTTCCACCTCGCGCACGTTGTCCCGCTTCCACCAGGTCATCCGAGCGCGCCCGAAAAAGCGGCTGCGAGGAGCCACTTTGCTCAAACTCGTCACATCCAGGAACACGTTCAGCACCGACGGATACATGAAGCACGTCGGCTGGAGCGACCGGTCGCGATTCAGGACGCGACATCCGAGAACCGCCACGTCGGGATGCGCATCGGCGCAAGTCACCATCTTGGCAATCGCCCCATCCAGAACGAGGGTGTCGCTGTTGAGCAACAGGACATATCGCCCCGTGGCCACCGCCATTCCCTGGTTGTTGGCGGCAGCGAACCCCCGGTTGTCTGAGTTCGCAATGAGTTCGACCTTTCCGAACTCGCTCCTGACCATGTCCGCCGATCCGTCCGTCGAAGCGTTGTCGACAACGATCACATGGAAATCCACCGGTCCGGCGTGTTCATAGACGGACCGCAGGCAATCACGCAGGATCTCGCGGGTGTTCCAGTTCACGATAATGATGGAAACGACCGGCTCATTCATTGTACCGTACCTCGGATCTGCGATGATGTAGACACCGTCAGGTGCGTGTCCTGCGCCACAGCCAGGACCGACTGCAACGCGCCCAAGACATAGGAGTCAACTTCTCGAGTGCTCCGGTCGAAATCGTGGAGTAGAACCACGCCGCCGCGATGAGCGCGGCACAAGTTCGCAGCCTGGTCTTGATAGCGCGGCCTCCCGAGCCAGGTGTCCCCGCAGTCGATGGTCCAGTAGACAATCGGAATCCGCTTGGCGAGCAAGTACGCCAGGGTTGCCAGATTCAACCTCCCTCGCGGAGGACGAAACGCATACTTGCCCCCGGAGACACCCAACGCCTCATCAATCGCCTTCTGCCCTCGCCGGATATCCGATATGCAGCGCCAAGGGGCCGTCTTCCAGGCGTCAAGATGATCGAAGCTGTGCGAGCCAATCTCGTGACCCTGCTTTCGAATACTCCTTACGAGGTCCTCGTTTCCGCGTATGTTGCGTCCGAGCAGAAAGAAGGTGGCCTTCCAGCCTTTGGCAGCGAGCATCTGGAGAATGGCAGGCGTCAGCACCCGCCCCGGACCGTCGTCCAAAGTGACCACCAGCACGTCACGTCCGACGACACGTCGCCGCAGGGCCTTCTGACTCCATCGGCCGTAGGCCCAGGGAACACAGAAATAGAGCGCGACGACAGTCGCGCCGATCACCAGGACGGACGCCACGATCAACATCATCCCAAAAGGTCCTTTTGCAGGCGGCTACCGCGGCAAAGCCGCCCGGGATAGTCTTTTCACATAGGACCAACCTGAGTTGGTCGGCCGCCCTCGAACGTACCCTATCGCTTCGTACAGGCGAATGGCGGATTCATTCCGTGTATCGACGCACAGGCCGATAGCCGTGCAGCCCAGCTCGAGCGTTCTGTCTTCGCAAACCTCCAGGAGCCGTCTGCCCACGCCGTGACCGCGCATGGAGGGCAGGACCGCAATCAACTCGATCCACGCGGTCCGGCCTGATGGATCGGGCGCCGAAGCGCCGACCCGATTCCTGCGTTGGGCAAATGCCGCGGCGATTCTCCTGAGGAGGATTGCCGCAGCGCGACGGGGATGCATCAGCGAGGAGGCGAGCGTACATCCGAATCCGGGTTTTCTGCGAGCGGCTTGCCGACCCCAGAGTTCCCTGTCCGTGACGAGGAGACAGACGCCGGAGACGACGCCGTCGGGTGCATAAACCCACGTCTCAGCCGCTTCCGTGTCGATTGCCTTCATCCACCAGTTGACCGCTGCGCCGCGGACGCCATGCCAGCGGAGGCTTTCCAGGAAACCCTGCCTGCAAATCTCGATGAGAGCGTCGACATCTCCTGCCGAGGCACGTCGAACACATTGCCGCTGCGTCGAATCGGATTCCACACCCGGCACGTCATCCCTCATTCCGCTCCCCTTTCTCCTGTTGCGGCTGCTTCTGGAGCAGGTCGCGCCAGAACCGCTTGATCCGGCGGATCCAACCGGTCTTCTCGAAGAAACGAACCAGTGTGTTGGACAACCCGGTTACACCGGAGTACATCAGATTGGTCAGAATGGGCAACATCCTGGGAGCAAAGACGTAGAAGGACGCCTCGTCCCAGCACTTGTCACAGTAGCTTCGCTTGTAGTCGGCGTCGCCGAAGCCGAAATCGATCACCCTCGGACCTGCTTTGTTGTCGCAGAGATCTCGCAGCACGCGGAGGAACAGGACGGTGCCCACGTTCAGGGCCTTCCATTTGGGGTCAAAGCCCCTCTTTTCGAAAAGGTACTGAGACCGGTAGATCAGACCATATTGATATGCGGTGGGTTCCCCGTCGACGAACAGGATGTCACCTCGAAACCGGCCTTCTCCGGCCGGCGCTCGCAGAAGATCCCGTGTCGATTCGTTATCCTCAAGCCCCGTCCCCAACGCATGCTGATACGTCTTCACGGACACCTGGGACGCTGCGGTCAGAAACGAACCCACGTCCTCTTGCTGGGTGTAGGTCTTGAATACCGCTCGTTCCGCGTATTGATTGTCCATCTTCCGCATGTAGTTGCGCAGATTGGCCTTGTGCCCTCTGGACAACGTCTTGTAGAAGGCATCGAGACTGTCCGGCACCGTCAGCACCCAGTGCGGCTCGACACGCGGGAAGCGACTGCGACACATGCCCGGAATCCTGGACATGACCGCGTTGTACATGGCGGACTCTGTGCTCAGGTGATTGAGGAATACGACATCGGCCTCCGAAGCGGCAAGCGACCGTCCAATCTCGTCCAGCAGCAGGCCCGACGTCTCCTCGTCCATCTGTCCCAGCAAACCGCCATAGAGGATGGTCAGGCATCTGAGACGCGGCAGCCAGATGTGCTGGTATCCTATTCTGCAGCGGATGCGCGTCCTCGCGATACTGCCGGCGACCAAGGCTACAGGTTCTCCGCCTCGGGTCAGGAGTATGATGTGCGGTCGGGCGCCCTGCTGCGTGCCGACGAGCGAAAGAAACTGATCGGGCTCAGCATTGAAGACAGGAGACTCCTGCTGTTCCAGGAGCGTCTTCCAGGCCGCACGGAAAGAGCCAATCTCCTCAGCGCTTCTGGCAGTAGTTACTTGAAACGGTTGCGAGTCAGTCATACAGTTCGTCGTCCGATCAACACGATTTCGAGAAACACACGGTGCAGTCTTCATACAAACCCCTCAACACTCCGAATGGGAGCTTCGTGTCGCTCCGCTTTTTCCTGCGTCGCCAAGGTTCACAGGTACGCTTGAGAATGGCCGTGACCGGCAGAGTTGCAGTACACCTCCTGCGGCTGCGTCACTACGACCGCCCGTTTGGCGGATCGAGGCGACTTGTCATGTACCTTGCTGTACGTCAAACTGGCGCCGGCGAGCAGAAGATACCAGGCCATCGTGATCTGACCGAAGTAGGACACGCCGATGAACGAGATGCAATGGCCGATGATCGTCACGAAGACGCACCATGCCAGAAAAGACTCCTCTTTCTCACGGGATTGAAGCGACAAGCGGAGGGCCGCCCTGGCCCCCAGGAACAGGATTCCGCAGAATAGCGCCAGGGTCAGCGCCCCTCCGCGGACACCCTCGAGGATGAACTGGTTCGTGATGTCCTGCAATCCCACGCCCCAGTGCCCCGTACTGTGAGTGCCTACGAACATCCATTCGTGGAAATGCCGAATGGCGCCATTGATCAAAGAGTAGCGGTGCCAACCTGTGGAGCCCGACACCACGCTGATCCGCGCCAGAAGATGCCACACAGGGGCCCTCATCACGATCTGAAGGACCACGATGAGCGCCACGGTCCCCCAGGCTGCCGCACGTGTGTACTTCCGCCATCGGTAGACAAGCAACAGCATGAAGACCGCGGCCAGTGTCAAGATCGGCGTGCTCGAGCTCGTTCCCGCGATCATGAAAACACAGGCGCCGACGGCCGTCCAGAAGAGGAGCTTGTGCTTGTATTTGGCAAAACCAACGAACAGAGGCACGAGGGTCGCCCAGAACAAGCCCATCATGATCGCGTGCGGGAAGGTCGACTGGCACCGATAGTTGCCCTCTCGAAGCTTGGTCGTCACACGTCCCAGCAGCGAGAACGGGTTCGTCCCGGACATCCACTCGTGGGCGACGAAGGGCACCATGGCAATGGCGCACACCGCGAATGCCACATGGGCCAATCGGATGTCGTCCCAAGATCGGATGCTCTGGCGGAAGACCCAGTACAAACCGAGCCATTCCAGCATTCGGCCACAC
This sequence comes from Sedimentisphaerales bacterium, assembly GCA_034678485.1. Lineage (GTDB taxonomy): Bacteria > Planctomycetota > Phycisphaerae > Sedimentisphaerales > Anaerobacaceae > PLanc-01. Next base: position 22,835 of record JAXDBU010000165.1, read on the forward strand.
CGATTGATGACGGCACCCAGGGTCATCCACTGAATAACGAAGATCACGCTGCCGACCAGTGCCCAGGCCAAAACCAGTTTGTCGAACCGGTTCCACCGGATCCGAACCACTTCGCTTCGCATGTATAGGCGTAGAATACCCATGACCACGAGAACTCGGAGCACCTGGAAGTTCAGTTCTCCGACCATGATCGTCTGGTCCGCCGGGACCCAGCAGGCCCCGATCACGAACGGAAGCAAGATGTACTTGCGCGGGATGCCAAACGTCACGGCGGAAAGAATCACCGTGATGAAGAGAGTCAACCCGGTTATCGTTGCTTGATGTTCCATTGTCGAGATTCACGCCTTTCCGAACGATGGCCGGCTGCCGACAGGCAGGGTTTGGTCAGACTGTGCAGACGCCGGCGCCACAAACCGATCCTGGCACAGGTCGGCGCCGGGACGAGAAAACCCCCGCTCTGCCATTCCGCAACACTTCCACAACGGGTTCATGCTCCCTCCGTGGGCGTGATGTGCTTCACCACTTTGGCGGGAATCCCTGCGACGACGGCAAAATCCGGAACGTCTCGCGTCACGACCGCGTTGGCCGCGACGACCGCTCGCCTGCCCACGCGCACTCCCTTGAGAATCACGCATCCCTCGCCGAGAAACGCGCCGTCGCAGATCTCGACGGGGGCGACTTTCAGTCTGGGGCTTTCGCGAGCGCTCATCTCGGGCTCGTCATAACTGTGGTCGTGATCCGTGATGTAGACTCTGCCGCCCATGAGCACATTGCGTCCGATCTTCACCTGCTGAGCCGCCCCACAGTGAAAGTAGAACTGGATGGCCGTGCCGTCACCGATGATCAGCTTGGGTCCGGAGCCGGAGCCTGAGTCCGAGCCGACGGCCTCCAGCCGAGCCCCCTTGCGGATCAGAACGCGACGTCCGATGGAGATGGCCTGCGCATTGGTCAGCATGTCACACCGTCCCAGCCGGGACCGCCATCCGAACGAGTGAAACCGCCATCGCCAGCGGGCATAGTTCCACACCGCGCCGGCCAGGTTCACCAATCGTCGTGGGTCCCATCGGCTTGTCGCCATGTCATCTCCAGAACGCCTGCCTGATTCGCTGATTCGACTTCGTACAGAACAAGAGGGACCCCACGATCACACAGGCCGACAGGTCGGCGGGCAGTCGCAGCAATCCCATGACCCGGCATCGCAGCGGGGCCTCGACCCGCGTACAGTTGACGATCCGTCGCTTGATCACGCCGGCCCACCATTTCAGGAGCATCCACCATCGAAGACGCGAAGCGGTGTACACCACGTTTTTGTGGAGGATCTCCCAATCCCGGCAGGCAAGCCGCCAGGAACCATCCCGATGAGAATGGTACACTCGCGCGGACGGCTGATAGAGACACCGGCGCCCGCGTTTGAGCGCCTCGCACGTGAACGGACCTTCCTCGCCGCCGGAGGTCTCCTCATCATAAGGGTGCTCTTCCCAGAAGATCCTGCGAATCGCAGCACAGGCATTGGACGCGAGCATCCCCTTTGCGGAGGGGTTTTCTGCATGTTTGTCCTTGTCCAGAGAAAGGGGATCGGCGCCGAAAGTCCTCGCCAGGCGCGCACGCTCGTCGATCGGGGCGTCAGGATACGGCAATTGCCTGCCATATACGATAGCGACATCATCCTGGGCGAACGGTTCAGTCATGCACTGCACCCACGTCTCGTCCGCCGGCGTCGCATCCGAGGACAGAAGCAGCACGATCTCACCGTGGGTTTGAGCGATCCCCCGGTTCAGGGCACGGCCCCAAGTGAAGTCCTCGTGGGAGATGGACACAACCGCGGCGCCGTAGCGCTCGGCAATAGCGCGGGAGCCGTCTTTCGAATCGTTGTCCACCACGACGATCTCCAGCGGCACCCCATCGGGAAGCACCTGGCGTCTCATCGCTGCCAGACAGCGCTCCAGTTCCCTTGCGGCGTCGCGGACCCGAATCACAGCGGAGATGGTCGTCCCTTGTCCCATGGGCAGATGCTATGGTTCTGAATCGGTCCTCTGGGGACCGCCGGCATGGTGATCCTTGAATCGGCGGATCGTCTCGGCGTACCGCTCCACAATCCGTGGCAGAACGACCGAGTTCGAGAACCGTCTCTCGACCGTCTGCCGGCCGCAGGCTCCCAATCGCCGGCGGCACTCGGAATCCGACACGAGACGCCCGATGGCGTCCGCCAGCAGAGAAGGCCTGCCAGGTGGAACCAACAGGCCATCGACGTCATGCGTAATGATCTCGTCCGGGCCGCCGCACCGAGTCGCCACGACAGGATTCCCGCAAGCCATCGCCTCCAGCACCGTGTAGGAGAAACTCTCGAATCCCCGCGTGGGCACGACGGCACAGAGCGCCTTGCGGTGCAGGGCAATGATCTCCGTCACCGGCACATGCGACGTGAACAGCAGCCGATCGTGAAAAGGCTTGGGCACAATGGAACGGATGGCATCGATGGCGGTTGCACCCTCCTGGGCCAGCCAGTCGGGTCGGGGCATGTTCATGCCGACGAAGCGCACGCACACATCGCGGTGCTCTTCCAGGACGGGCACCACGGCCTCCGCGAGGTCGTAGATTCCTTTGTTGTACTCGAGCCGACCCACATAAAGAACTTCCCTCGTCTCGGGCTGCGCCTTGCCCGGGCAAAACAGCTCGGCGTCGATCGGATTGGGTATGACCGCGAAGCGCGTGAGCGGAAGGCACCACGTGAGACTGAGGTGATACGCGAGAGCCTGGCTCGGAGAGATGATTTGGCCGGCGAGCCGGGTCTGCTCTCTCTCGAGCTGGTCCTGCTCGCGCAAGCACGGCGGCATCGTGGCAAGTCCCGTCATCGCGTGATTGACGGACCAGACGACACAGGTCGGACAGTGACATCGAACGACGAGAGGGATACGGGTGTCTTCCAAGAAATGCCACGCCCAGGCACCATACTCAGCCGTCTCCAGAATGTCGACCGACTCTGTGGATAAGCTCTTCTCAAACAACCCACGGGCCTTCCACGACCACGGGTGTCGGATCCCCGCCAGAAACCGGCCCGCCCTTCGTTTCAATCCACCGGACAGACCTTTGCGAACGTCGGGTAAAGGGACCCGTTCGATGCGGACGCCGGGACAGGCGACAGGATCCTGGTCGTGCGTGATCACAGTCACGCGCTGCCCCATCGAGACCAGACCACGCGCGAGATTGAACATGTAAGTCCCGATCCCGCCGCCGTAGGGGGGCCATTCCAGCGTCAACAGACAGATGTGCATTTCGAATACCGTTGCCCGACACGAGCGGGCTCTCTGTGCAAACGAACAAGGCCCCTGCACGCGATGGCCCACGTCAAGCGGCGCCGGGCCGGCCGTGAACCAACGACCGCAGCCGTCCGTATGGACCCGCCAGATAGACGTGGACCAGCATCTTCACGAGGGACAGATCCGGCCTGAAGAAATTGGACGAGCAGTCCAACAGGCAATCGCGAACACAAGCCCGCAGCGCGGGGCGGTTCCCTCTCTGACGGTGCTCCTGGGCGAGCATCGCGTACTGATGAATCAGAGAGACGGTAAGTGCCGACCGATACTTCTTTTCCAGCACCTGCCTCAGGATGATGCGCGTCTTGATATCCACACCCAGGGTCTGTTCCCGTGGCCTCATGCTGTGAACACCGCCGGCGTGCAACCGGTACGCTGCCATGGGTTCGTCGATGTAGCCGATCTTGCCGAAGTGCGCGTGCAGAATATGCTGCGGCCAATCGCCCACCGGGGGAAGGAAAAACCACGCCGGATGCTGCGGGAACACTCCCCTGCGATACATGACGGAGCACGCCGGGATGAAGTTGTAGTCGAGAATGTCGAACAACGTGTACATCTCCTGGACTTGCGACGGCCGGCACAGCGTCGGCTCGTGAGAGCCGTCGTCCCAGACATTGGTGACACTGTGAAAACAGACCGTGCAATCGGGGTGCCCGTCCAGGAAATCCGCCTGTCGCTGGAGCTTGTCCGGACTGGTCCAGTAGTCATCGCCGTCCGTGAGGGTCATGTACTGCCCGCGACAGGCCTGATAGCCTCGAACGATCGTGCGCCGCGCGCGGATGTTGTGCCGATTCAGAACGATGCGAATGCGATCCGGGTACTTCCGGCAATACCGCCGGATCACGTCGCGGGTGCCGTCCGTCGAGCAATCCTCGGCAATGACCAGTTCGTAGGGAAAATCGGTCTTCTGCATCAGGACCCCTTCGATGGCCTGACCGATGAATTGCTCGTGATTGTAGGTGAGTATCAGAGCACTGACCTTGATATCGCGTTCATTCACGGCTTCACAGTCCTCACACGATCGTCATTGGCTCATGCGGCGAATCGGGCCAGACGGGGTATCCTTTCGGCCACCAGACGCCGGGTTTCGATGAAGGCCGGCAGGCGAAACAAGCTGCACAGCAAGAGATAGGCCGTGCAGCCGACAACCACCTGGGCCGCCAGGAGCAACGCCGCGTTGGGAAAACCGACGTATTGCAGGGCGTGCACGCCTGCGCCGACGACGATCGCGGACAGGAAGTACGCCGCCATGTCACGTAACTGTCGCCAGGCGGGGTAGTCCAGCAGTCTTCCGCTGTAGTAACAGTTCAGGAAATACGAGACGAGACCCAACAAGATCTGCCCGAGGATGATCGCGGTAATACCCCAGCGCCAGCTCACGATGACGTTGCAGAGGGTCAGGCCCCTTTTGATCATTTCGAGGCGTAGGAACAAGTCCGACCTGCCCTTGGCCATGAGAACGCTCAGGTTCATGCCGTGCAGCGGGTACAGGACGCCCTGAATACACAGCAACTGCAGGTAGGGAACGCAGGGAAGCCACTTGTCGGTGAGCAGCACTTTCACCAGGGCCGGCGCCGTCACGCCCAGCAGCATCATCATGGGAGCGTTCAAGAACGTCAGAATCCCCAGGGCCCGCTGCAACCCCCTCTTGAGCCGGGCGTTGTCGTCTTGAATGGAGGAGAACACGGGGATGGTCACTCGGGTGACCACTGTGGTCAGCGTCATCGAGGGAAGTTCTTCCAAGCGGGCGGCGCGGCCGTAGTACCCGAGGTCCGCCGCGCTGAACATCTTGCCGATGAGGACATAGTAGATGTCGTTGAACACTACGTTCAACAAGGTCGAGGCCAGCATTCGCGAGCCGAAAGTGAACATCTGACGCAAGGCTTTGAAGCTGAATGCCAGGCCGGGTCGCCAGCGATTGAGCACCCACAGCAAGGTGACATTGGCAATCGCGCGGCCGATCTGTTGAGCAACGAGACTCCATACGCCGTACCCGCGGTACGCCAGGACGATGCCGACACACCCCGAGCAGATCGCGGAGACAAGACTGACTTTGGCCTGGAGCTTGAACGCGACGTTGCGGGTCAACATGGCGGTCTGGACCACCGCGAAGGAATTGATCACCAACACGAGCGACAGCGTCCTCGTCAGAGGCGACAAATCCGGCTGCTCGTAGAACGCGGCAATCCACGGGGCCGCGAGATACAGCAGTCCCGCCAGGGCGACTCCAATGACGATGTTGAAGTAGAAGACGGAGCTGGTGTCCGCCTGCGTCATGTCCTTCTTCTGAATCAAGGCCAGGCCGAAGCCGCTGTCCAGAAAGGCCTGGGCTATGGCGATGAAGATCATCAGCATCCCGATCAGGCCGAATTGCTCCGGTGCGAGCAGACGCGCCAGGATCACGCTGATGACGAATTGAACGATTCGATTGCCCGCCGCATCGATGAAGCTCCATATGGCGCCTCGTTCCGCTTTCTTCCGCAGGGAGTCAGTCACTCTTCTACCCACCCCACAATCCATTGCCGGTTCCAGGACGCACGAGTCACGCGAGGTTCCCCTCAATACAGGATCCCTTTATCAGAGCCATGAACACAAGGTCCCTGTACCCCCCCTCTTTGAACACGTGAGCTTTCAACCTCCCTTCGACCACAAAACCGAACTTCTCATACAACCCAATGGCCCGCTTGTTGTCCGCAAGCACCCGGAAGTAGATCTTCCGCAAGTTCATGCCCTCAAAGGCATGAGCAATCACTTGTCTCAGAGCGGAACTGCCGTATCCACAGGACTGGTTGGCCGACTCACCAATCACGATGCCCAGCTCCACCGTTCCCGAAATCCAATCGATGTTTCGGAGATAGATGTTGCCGATGTGTTCGTGAGAACCCGCGACACAAATGGCAAGATTGACCTCCTTTTGGGAGGAACCACAGTGCTGCTCCAGCCAATGATTCTCGGCATCATGACTTACGAAAGAAAACGCGTTCACCAACGACTTGTACAATTCCGGATCGTTGTGCCACTTGTGTATTCTATCCAGATCACTGCGCTCCAGTGCCCGCAGGTAAACCAGTTCGTTCATCGTCGTATTCCCTTTGTGTCCCATAGAGTATGACCATCAACTATCTGTGTCATGATGTCCCTGGGTTGTCCCGGCTTCCCCCATCGAGATCCACCGCGATGTGGCTGGACATCCTGGAAATCATCTCTTCCATCTGCTCTCTCGCATCGAATCCCAGGAGCAGAATCCCAACCGTGCAGTGAGAACCATTATAGGCTTCGATCTTGTCCCCCGGACGTTTGAACAGGTGCATTTCCAGGACATGCGGTTGTACCTCCGTGCTCAGACGAACGGAACGCAGGATCCCGGCAGTCCGGGAATGGATCGTACTGTATGCGAAGAAACCGTCACATCGGGAACTGACGCACATACCCAAGAGTTCCGGGATCTCATGGCCCAGGGCCGATTCGACGGAATACCTCGCAATGTCCGCGCCGGCACAGTAATGCATCAGTTCCGGCAGGAAATTCCCTCCTGTTCTCGGCCCGACCTCCATCAGGTAGAGACGCCGCTCCTTGTCCACCATGATCTCGAGATTCAACCCGCCGAACGAAAAGCCCAGCAGATCCAGCAATCGCTGTAGATCCGATGCGATCCTCGCATACAAGTCGGTCGTGATCCGACTGGGGAACAGCATGCCCGCTGGGACAAACGGATTGCACTTCACATCCACAAGCTGGTCCCCGAGACACATGAAAACCAGTTTCCCGTTCAGAACGAAGGCCTCGCCGCCGATCTGGGGTCCTTCTCGAACGACATATTCCTCGATGATCACCCGTCCGGCGCGGGAGAACTTCGCGGCGTGCGCAATCGCATCGGCGAGTCCTTCTCGCGAGGTAATCCGAGAGACTCCCTTGCTGCCAGAGGAATCCACCGGTTTGACCATCACGGGAAAAGTCCCCTCAGGAATCTCCTGCACGCCTCCGTTTTGCGGCGTAATCGTCCCGGCCCGAGGGGCAGTGAAATTGTGCTTTCGCAGAAAGTCGCGATAGAGATCCTTGTTTGTCAGGAGCTGGACGGACTCATATGGATTCGAGGGCAAACCGAGTTGTTGGCCCACGTATGCGGCTGTGGAAGCCGCGGGATCGGAAGCATATGCCAGAATCCCGTCCGCATGAAGGTCACGAGCCAACGCCAGGACGCCATCCCGATCCGTCGTACTGACATTGTGGTACTCGTGGGCGTACTTGTGGCCGGGGTTGTCGGGGGAATAGTCGCACGTCACCACATGATATCCCGCCGATCTGGCGTACTCAATCACGGGGATCTGGAAGTGAGTGCCTCCCAGGATCAGGATTCGTTCAGACGTTCGAGGCATACAGGCAGGTAGCCGCGGATGGAGAATCCTCGTTCAGAAACAGAGCCGTTCTTCAACAACAAGCCGCCCCGCGAGCCACATGGCGGATGATCTCGCAAATCTGTTCGACCTCGGCAACCGTCAGATCCGAATAGATGGGCAACGTGAGAATCCTGGCGGCGACCGATCGGGCAACCGTCAACGGATCTCCGACGGAAACGGAACGATAGCAGGCGAAATCACAGACCAAGGGGTAGAAGTAGCGACGTGTAAAGAGATTGAACTTCTTCAACTCCTCGTAGAGCCCATCCCGGGACAAGCCGAACCGGGCGGCATCTACCTCGATCGGCATATAGGCGTAGTTGTACTCGACGTCGGAAGACACTGGAGGAGGGAAACGAATGCCGGGGACATCCGCCAGCAGTTGGCGATACCGTTCGCACAGTTGTTTTCGCTGGGCGATGATCGTCGGCATCTCATCAAGAATGAGTTCCCCCATCAAAGCCTGGAACTCGTTCATCTTAGCGTTTGTCCCAGGGATCACCACCTCCATCTCGTTCTCGAAGCCGAAGTTCTTCAGATAGTCGAAGGTCTTCTTGAACCCGGGGTTCTTGAAGGTCAACATGCCGCCTTCGATAGAATGATACAGTTTCGTTGCATGGAAACTGAACATATTCAGATCGCCGTAATGGGCGATGGGTTTGCCGGCGACCCGAACTCCGAATGCATGGGCAGCGTCGTAAATCAGGTGCAGCCCTCGACGACGTGCGATATCGGCAAGCGCATCGAGTTGGCACGGATGACCGTAGACGTGCACCGGAACGATGGCTGTCGTCCACGGCGTGATCGCCGCCTCCACTTTTTCCGGATCCAGCGTGTAGTAATCGGGTTCGATGTCCACGAACACCGGCCGGATCGCATTCCAGAACATGGCATGCGCGGTCGCAACGAACGTGAAAGGAGTTGTGATGACCTCCCCGGACACTCTCATGCCCTGCAAGGCGATCTGAAGTGCCAGCGTACCGTTGTTGAAAAGACACACATGGTCCAATTCAAGGTATTCACAAAGCCTCTTCGCATATCGCTGGACTATGGGACCATTGTTGGTGAGTCGTCGATTGTCCCATATTTCACCAAGTCTCTCGCAGAACTTCTCGAATGGCGGCAGGACAGGTTGCGTTACATAGACAGGCTTCTCAAAAGGCTTGACCACAGGACTAATATCCTTTCATTCGACGATGGGGCAGACTCCGTCCCCGTCGGGGACATCCGAAGATACAGACTCAATCCCTTGAGAAAACTACACCTATGTCAATTCGACACGGGCCAAAGCGACTACTTGTCGCTTTCGGTCGCTCCTGCGGTCCGGGTCCATTCAGCCATGGTGTCGGCCACTGCGACATGCCCATCCTGATCCGGCAGGAAAGTGAGAATGATATCCGTTATCTGTGACGCTAAAGCTCTGGCCGGAGACTCGTTGTTGAACGAACTGATTTGAACCTGAGCCACATATCGGGCCAGGTCCCCCGACAGGTTCGGCCTGCGATCGAATACGCCGGAGAACTCCTTTTCACTCAGGGTGATTCGACCGTTGAGAACATAGAAATTCAACACATAGACCTGCTGGAAGGCAGGGGGTCGCGTGTGAAAACAATGAATCAGGCACTCGATTGTCCTGCCCGATTGGGTTGTGAACTCCGAGCGCGTCGTGCTGTCCAATTCGTATCCGCTCACGCCGGGATAACAGACTTCGGGTTTGTGCCCGATGATGGCGGACGGGCGAGTCGAGCAGTAGACCACATAGGCATCTGCGAAGAGCCGCTCGGTCTTGTTGATGTACCTTCGATTCACATAGTCATCCGCGAAGTGAGTCTTCATGTACTCTTCGGTGGCCGCCTGGATCTTCAGGTCTTCTCCCACCCACCCGCCGATCTGGCGGGGAATCTCCACCAAGGGAACCGGCAGTTTGATGTTCTTGTCGGGGTTCTTGTCCCAGGCGGAGGCCGCGACCCGGTAAGCAAGACCCGTCGCGACCAGCAATACCACGCCGACAGCCGCCGCGACCGGGATGGAGACCGCGCCCTTCGCAGAACTCCCGATCTGATTGCTATGCTGCACATGCATGATCAACACCCCAGCCCAAAGAATATGCCAATATGGATACCCCTGAAGTAGTATGCCATCCGGCGGAATCACCCATACGCTGATCGAGTTTCAAAGATAGCCGTACCCTCTAAGTTCCAGTGTGCCAGTCCATCGCTCGCCGAGGATCCCAGAGCAACACTTCGAGGCTATTATCGGTGCGCCGTTGGAGCAACTCACGCCAAAAAACGCGGTCTCGTCGCGAAAGCGACCGGACCGGACGCACACGGAGGTAGATTTGCACTGGACCCGGATAGTCTGTAAACTTGATAAGAAGAAAGCCGATGTTCGATGGCAATAACAAGACAGAGCGGAACGCGGCACATTATGGGGAACAACATGCGTCCAAGCAGTCACCTGCATTCCGGCACAATCTCGATATCCCGTTCATTCTCGGTCCTGTATCTGTGCCTGACGATTCTGTGCGAAGCGGCCAGCGCGGAGGTCTACTACGTCAGCAGCACGCAGGGTAGCGCCTCGAACCCGGGAACCCTGGCGAAGCCGTGGACCCTGACGAAGGCCAAGTCGGCCGCCCGGGCGGGCGACGTCATCAACCTGTTGGCCGGCAACTACACCTCCACAACGTTCGGCGTCTCGGGCGACGCGACCGGCAGCGCGGACGCGTGGATCACCTACCAGAGTTATCCGGACCCAGACGGCGCCAAGTTCCCCAGTGTGACGTTTGACGGCGGCACCAGTCTCTACATCAAGATCGAAGGCATCGATGTGGAATGCCTATCGGGCGACTATGGCATCCACGTCGCCGCGGGCGTCTCTCACGTCATCATCGACAACTGCCGGATTCATGGCCAGTCTGGGGGAGTCGGACCGACCGTGGCCAACGTATACCTGGACCACGCCGGCAACGTACTGGTGGAAGACTGTGAAGTCTACTACACCGGCAAGAGTTGCTACGGCATCAACGTCAGCAACGGCACCGACTGCATCGTGAGACGATGTCACGTCCACGATTGCGTCCGCAGCGGCATCATCTGTGGCGGCAGCGGTCTGGGCAATGTGATCGAATACAACGTCATCCACGACCAACGATACGACTGGAATCTGAGCGCCCACGGCTCCGGCATCGCTTTGATGAGCAATGGTACGACGATTCGCGGGAACATCATATACGACTACGGCAATACCCGAGCCATCCGAGCCTATCCCGGCTACATGGGCGACGACGGCTACCATGACCTGCTCATCGAGAACAACCTGGTATTCGAGACGGGAACGAGCCAGCTTATCTACAATTGGGTGGAGCTGACCGATCTGGGCAAACGATGCGTCATCCGAAACAACACGTTCGTGAAGTCCTGCAACATGTGTCTCGCGGTGAATGCGGACGGCTCCAGCCTGACGCTGTACAACAACCTTTTCGCGGGCGGCGCGACGATCGACAACTACTACGGCGTGCCGAACACACAGACGTCTGAGCAGGCGAGAGTCAAATGGGATGCCATCTCGGAAGGCAAGAACTTCTACAGAAGACTCTACGCCACCGGAAACAACTACCTGTGCGTCTACACCAGGTTCTCGGAAACCAGCAATAGTGTGGTAGACGCAGACACAGGGTATTGGGCAGTCGGGGCAATGTTCGAGTCGACCACCGGCGAATACCCGTACCAACTCTCGGAGAACTCGCCCGCTATAGACTCCGCCGATCCCGCCAACGCGCCTCGGCTCGATCTGTTGGGCCGGACGCGGGACGCCGCTCCCGACGCAGGCTGCTATGAACGGACCGAGTTCACAGGCAATCGGTCGCCCGTCCTGGACGCGATAGGCAACCAGAATGCGACCGTGGGTCTCAGTCTCGTCCTTCAGATAACGGCGACCGATCCGGATGGCGATTCCCTCCAATTCTCGACAAGCTCCCTGCCGAAGGGTGCGCAGTTCGCGGGCCAGACGTTCACCTGGACGCCCACGTCCGACCAGATCGGCGACCATCCGGTGACGTTCCTCGTCAGCGACGGCTCCGCCCAGGACTCCGAGACCATTACGATCTCGGTGAATCGGCCGAACGACGCACCGATTCTCGCCGGCATCGGAGACAAGACCGCCAACGAAAACGAGCCGATCAGTTTCTCGATCGGCGCGACCGACGCCGATGGGGACACCCTCACCTATTCCGCATCGGGGCTGCCGAACGGAGCCACATTCACAGGACAGATCTTCAGTTGGATCCCTGGATACGACCAGGCAGGCACCCACAACGTGACGTTCGTCGCCAGCGACGGAATCGCCCAGGACTCCGAGACCATCACGATCTCGGTGGCCAACGTCAACCGTGCCCCCACGCTGGCCGAGATCGGAGATCGCTCGGTCGATGAAGACAACACGCTGTCGTTTACCGTCTCCGCGGTTGATGCCGACGGCGGCACGCTGACCTATTCGGCCACCGGGCTTCCTGCCGGCGCGGACCTCGTCGGCCAGGGCTTCACGTGGACGCCCACAGCCGATCAGGTCGGCTCCCATGAGATCACATTCGTCGTCAGCGACGGCGCCAGCACTGATCTCGAGACGATCACCGTCACGGTGGTGAGCACCTCCGCAGATCAGACCGCGCCGGTTGTCGTGCGTCAATCCCCGGCGGCGGGAACCATCCAAGTGCCGCGAAACAACCTGGTCATGCTCCACGTGACGGACGCCGGCAAAGGCGTGGACGCCGATTCCGTCCGTATCACCGTCGACGGCGAGCTCGTGTACGAGGGCGACACCGCCCTGTATGCCGGCGCCTCCGGGCGGTGCAGCCGGTCGGGCGTCAAGAACGACTATGCGTTCATCTACCAGAGCGACGAGATGTTCGAGTTCGACCGCGCGGTGGTCGTGACGGTCAACGCCGCCGATATCGCAGGCAATGTGATGGGCCTGGCCACGTACTCCTTCGCAACGGAAATGCGAGCTTTCGGAAGCAACCAAGAGGTTAGCGGGACCAGCGAGGTTGCCGCGGGTGATCCTGCGACGGTGGCGGATGCCGCAGGCAACATCTGGGCGGCCTGGCACGCCGGGCCGGAGAACGCCAGGGACATCTACGTCGCCAGATTGCAGGCAGGCCAGGAGGTCTTCGACGAACCCGTGCAGGTCACGACGGACCCCGGCGACCAGTGCAACCCGGACATCGCCCTGAGCAGCGACGGCTCCCTGTACGTGGTCTGGCAGGACAATCGTCGGGGCAATTGGGATCTGTTCCTGTCCATGACATCCAACGGCGAGACCTTCACGAGGGAGACCCTCATCGCCGATTCAGACGACAACCAGATCGAGCCGGTCGTGGGGATCGACAGCAGATCGCCCGCGAGAATCTACGTCGCGTGGCAGGACGACCGCAGCGGCAATCAGGACATCCACGTCGCCAGTTCGACGAACGTCTTCGCCAGCATGACGACGTCGGCAGTCACGACGGACACAGCGGATCAGCTTGCGCCGGACATGGCCGTAGACGCGGACAGCGCAGTGTATCTTGTCTGGACGGACAAGAGAAACGGCCTGGCGGACATCTATGGAGCGGTCGCCACGGATTCCTGGGCCAATCGTCCCCTGGTCACCGGCGCCGGCTCTCAGACCGATCCCGCCGTCGCAGTGACGCCAGGTTCGTCCGTTCTGCATCTGATTTGGGCGGATGGCGCCTCGGGCGATACGGACATCTGCTATGCGTCGTCGAGCGGCCTGCCAAGCGGGCCCGTAGTCGGTGCAAGCATCATCGACGACACTTCCGGCGCCGCGCAGACCGATCCCGCACTGGTCGGTGCCGCCAACGGCAGAGTCTTCGCCTGCTGGCAGGACGCGAGGAACATCGGCGCCTATGGTGCGGACACAGACGTGTACTTCGCCGAGATCAGCTCCGGCGTCGAGAAGACGAACGTCCTCGTCGGCGACGCGGGCAGCAAGGCCAACCAGAGTGAGCCGGCCATCGCGGTGACGGCAGCCAACCAGCCACACATTGTCTGGACGGACGACCGCCATGCGGCGACGGAGATCTACTGTGCCGCAACAACGTACGTCGATCCCATCCCGCTGTATTCGACCCGGGTCGCCGCCGCGACAGGGGCAACCGTCGGCGCCGACCCCGACGAGATCGCAGACGCGGAAGACGTCTCCATCGTCGTGCCGGCGGGCGCCTGCCTGACGGACCTTCGAATCACCATCTCGAGGATTCTGAACCCTCCCGTCTCGTCGAGCGACTGTCTGGGACGCTATGACTTCGGGCCCAGCGGGATCGACTTCGACAAAGCGGTGACGGTGACGATCCCATACGTGGTCTCCGACACAGGCGGCCAGGCCAGCGCGTATTGGTACGACGCGCTGACCGGTGCGTTGAGCCAGCAGGGTATCACCGATGTCGAGAGCATCACGATCAACGGAGACTTGTGCGCCGTGCGGTTCAAGACCACTCACTTCACGCCGTACTATGTCGTCACCGATGACTCTCCCGTCATTACGTTCAGCAACAGCGACGGCGGCAGCGGCGGCGGCTGTGCCATCTCCTCGTCCGGCGGCGGCTCGCCCAGGCACTTGCTCGTCCCGTACGGCATCGTCGTCCTGGCCATGGTCATCCTGCGACACAGGGACAAGAAGCGAGCGATGAGAAACGTCGAATTATGAGCGGGTTCCTGGATCGCCTACAACTCCAACGCAGCGATGTCGGCTCCGGCTCTCTCGCTGAGTCAACGCCCCTGGCGGCGCCTGCCTTCTATGTGCAAGCGCCCCGATGGCAGGCTATCGAGACAGGGGCCGTAGCTCTCGTCGCAATCGCAACCGTCCGGCTGCTCCACGTCCGCGATGCTGCCGAGCTCCAGTGGTTTTTGATCCCCTGTGTGCTGGTCATCGCGGCCCTGGTGCCGACGTGGATCGCCAGGCGGGATTTCCCCCCTATCGGACTGTCCGCCGATCACCTGGGTCCTGCCCTGAGAACGGTGTTGCCATTGTGCCTGTGCGTCCTGCCGGCGGTATACGTGGGTATGTGGTTGCTCGCCTCCGCGGGCCTGCCCATTCCCTTGCGTCCGGCCTTCGCGGGACGACAGAACCTGACAGCCTGGCTGCTCTATCAATTCCTCTACGTGGCAACAGCCGAAGAAGTATTTTTCCGGGGGTACGTCCAGGCCAACGCCATGAGACTGCTGCGTGAGCTTCGCCTGTCGCAACAGACCCGTCAGTGGATCGCCATCCTGATCTCCGCAGGGTGCTTCGCACTGGCCCACGTCGCAGTCCAAGGTCAGATAGCATCGGCCGTAACGTTCCTGCCCGGCCTGCTCCTGGCCTGGTTGTTCGCGCGGACCCACTCCCTCTTGGCGTCCATCCTTTTTCACGGCCTCGCCAATGCCTCCTATGGGATCATGGCCTTGACCTTTGCATGACCCGTGGCAGGAACGTGCTTATCGGGGCTTGCCTATATCGCTCGTTCGCACCGGCCGATAAGAAACTGCACGGGACGCCCTCCCCAGGACGAATCGCGCAACCATCCACACAAGCGCCCTTTGAATCAAGTGCAAACCGTCGCAGGACGATAGAACGCTGTGGCAACAGTACGCTCGGAAGAGGGTTTTCATGAATGAAAAACAGGTCATCAAGGTCTTCTGGCTGGTCAAAGCGTTTCTCATCGTGGCGTTGGTGTACGCCGGACTGAGGCTAATGACCGGGCGCCTGCATATCGGCGCATTCGATCCCGCCGTCGTGTCCGGCAACGAACGCACGACCGAGACACAGCCGACGGCATCGAGAAGGCAATCGCCCTGCGACTATGCCGCGATCATCGAGAGCAGCCTGTTCATCGACCCGGAGGAGGCGGGAGGGCCTTCGGCGAACTCGGGTTCTTCCGAACTCCTCGATGCGATGCCTTCCGCGGATCAACTGGGTCTCCGGCTGGTCGGCGCCATCGCCGGCGGGCCCGCGATCTCGCGTGCGAACATCCAAGATACCAAGACGAATACCACGGGCGTGTACAGAATCGGAGACACCGTCGCATCTGCCACAGTGGAGGCAATCCAACAGGACGCCGTGGTGTTGCGCCATGAAGGTCGGCAGTTGATCCTGCGACTGAGTGCCCCCGCCGGCAGCGACAAGGAGCCGGCCAACGGCGCAGAGCAGCAGATCGAGCCCCAGCCCGCAACCGCCGGCGCACAAGGGGGCAAACCCGCTATCAAAGCGGACTACATCACGGAGGTCTTCCACAAGGCAACGATCGAGCCCTATGTGAAAAACAACCGGACCCAGGGCCTCCAAATCACCGGCCTGGACAAGATCCCGATGGCAGAGATCTTCGGCCTCCGGAACGGCGACGTCATTCAGAGCGTCAACGGGCAACAACTGACCAGCAAACAGAAGGCCTTCCAGGTTCTCATGAAGGCCAGGACACAATCGAAGGTGGATATTCAACTGTTACGCAACGGCAAGAGCAAGGATCTGTCATTCGATCTATAGCAGCAGGGTCGCCGTGGGACGCAGTGCCTGGGGAGACCCGGATGGAGGGTACCTTGATTACACAACGACATCATTTCGGAACACATGTGCGAAGGGGTCGTGCCGCCCGATGCGGCGTCTTGACGGTCCTGGCATTATGGACTCTGGCAATCGTAACGGGTTGCCAGACCCAGCAGAAGACAACAGTCGAAACGCCCGCAGTCCAGGCGCCAACACCACCCGACCCGGCGCAGCCGGTGAAGGATGCGCCACAGGCTGGGCCGCCTGCTCCACAACGAATCTCGAGTCCGCCCGTCGCACTTCAGACGAACAGCACAGAACCGGAGCGAGACAGCCAGGCCCGACGATGGCTTGCCGAGAAGGAGGTCATTACGCCGGTAGAGCTGTCCTCGCCGGTTTCGATCCAAAGGCAGGAACCGGCAGTCGAGCAACCGCTCGCGGTCGCCCCTGCGCCGCAGGCGATGCCATCCCTTCGGCCCGGCATGGCCGACGAGATGGTCTCCGTGAACTTCGACAACGTGGAGATCCGGACCGTGCTCAAGACGGTCGGTGACATCACCGGGATCAACTTCATCCCGCACGAGCGAGTCACCGGCACGGTCACGGTGATGTCGCCGACCCCGATCCGCCTGGGCGACATTTACTCGTTCCTGCAGTCCATTCTCGACGTGCACGGCTACGCGACGATCGAGACGGGAAACGCGGTGAAAGTGGTCCCCAAGGCGGAGGCGGTCAAGAATCACCTTCAAGTGCGAATCGGCGCCGACCCGACCGACATCCCCAAGACCGACGGCATCGTAACGCAGATCATTCCGCTGAAGTATGCGGACGCGTCGGAAGTCAGCCAGATCATCGAGCCGGTCCTTTCGACGGGCGCCCAGATGGCGACCTATTCGAGGACCAACTCGCTCATGATCACGGACACCTCGGCAAACCTCCATCACATCGCCCAGATCATCCAGCAGCTCGACGTCGCAGGCTCCAAGGAGAAGGTGCACCTGTTCCCTCTGACCCACGCTTCCGCGCAGGTGCTCAGCGAGCAGATCACGCGGATTCTTGAAAAGGGCAAGAGCACGGCGCAGGCGGGCCGGGCCCAGGCGGCCGCCGCCTCGGGCAGCGGTCCGCGAATCCTGCCCGACGACCGGACGAATTCCATCCTCGTCATTGCCGGCGAGCAGGAAACCGAGATCGTCAGCGACCTTATCGCGCAGCTCGACATCGAACGACCGGTCGGCATGAACAACGTCCATGTCACCTATCTCAAGAATGCGGACGCCAACGAGGTGAGCCGGTCGCTCGAACAGGCCTTGTCGAGCATGAGACTGACCGGATCGAACGACGTCTCCCAGCAAGTCCAGGTGACGCCCGATCCGAGCACGAATGCACTCGTGATCGTCGCGTCGCCCCAGGATTTCGAGGTGATCTCGCAGATCGTCGAGAAGCTCGACATCGTCCGCGAGCAGGTCCTGGTCGAGATGCTCATCATGGAGGTCACCGAAGAATCGCTCAAGGAGATCGGCATCGACTGGGCGACAATGGATACGGTGGTGTCCGACAGCATTCGTGGTTTCGGCGTGACCAACCTCGGTCCGCGGGTCGATTACCTGGCCGGCACGTCGGAGGGTCTGAACGTCGGAGCCTGGAAGCGGACCGACAGCGGCGTCCAGATCGGGGCCATCCTCCACGCGCTGCAGAACGAGTCGGGTGTGAACATCCTCTCGACGCCGTCGATTCTCACGTCGAACCATCGCAAGGCCAAGATCGTCGTCGGCGAGAACCGGCCGTTCGTGACGGATGCGAGGATCACGGAAAGCACCGAGGCCACCGATGCAACGGTCATCAAGAGCTACGAATACAAGGACGTGGGCATCACGCTGGAGATCACGCCCCACGTCAGCCAGAGCGGGTTGATCCGACTCGAGGTCAACAGCGAATTCACGAAGCTGACCGAGGATGTCACCACCCTCTCGGAGGACACGCCCATCACGGCCAAGCGCTCCGCCCAGACGGTGGTGACGATGGGCAGCGGCGCCACGATCGTCATCGGCGGCATGATTCGCGACGACACGACGAAGGCGGTCACCAAGATCCCGCTGCTGGGCGACCTGCCGCTGGTCGGGGGCCTGTTCCAGAACCAGCGAGACCTCGTGCAGAAGACGAATCTCCTGCTGTTCATCACGCCGCACATCATGTCCTCGCAGGACGACTTGACGAACATGACGGACCGCAAGAGGGAGGAAATGGCCCCAGTGCTTGAGAAGAAGAAATAGGACCGGGTGCGGAGACCGACGGGTGAACCAGGGATTGATCGAGCGAACGGAGAACCGACCGCTGCATCAGATTCGGCCGGAACAGTTGAGTTCCGAACTGATGCGACGGCTGCCCCTTGAGTTCCTCAAGAGGCAACGGGCGATCCCCATCCTCCTGGAGAAGGGCGAGCCCGCGGTCGCGCTGGCCGATCCTCTGAACCTCGAAGCCTACGACGCGATTGTAGGCATCCTGGGCCGACCGTGTCGGCGAATCGTCTGTGAGGCCTCCCAGATCGACCAGGCAATCAGTCGGTGCTATTACCTCAGTCCCGGCGAGGAGGAGAACTACTTCACACCCGACCCGCCGGAATCCGAGACGCAGGAACACCCGCAGACAACGGACGTTTCGAGCACCGTCCAGACGCGTGCAGAGGACCTGCTCAGCATCGCCGACAAGGCGCCGGCCATCAAGCTGGTCAACAAGATCCTGTTCCACGCGGTCCACAGCCGCGCCAGCGACATCCACATCGAGCCGTACGAGCAGGAAGTGAAAATCCGCTTCCGCGTCGACGGCGTATTGCGGAACATCCTGACTCTGCCGAAGATCCAGGTGGGTCCTGTTCTGTCCCGATTGAAGATCATGGCGAACCTGAACATCGCCGAGCACCGTCTGCCCCAGGATGGGCAGAGCCGCGTGAGCATCGGCGACGAGGTCGTCGATATCCGTGTTTCCGTGATCCCTACCGCCGGCGGCGAGCGGGTCGTGCTCCGTCTTCTCGACAAAGGCCGAGGCGAACTGAAGCTGGAGGAAATCGGCTTCGGGCCGGACCTGCTGAAGACCTTCCGAAGCCTCATCGCGATCCCGCACGGGATCATCCTGATTACGGGCCCCACCGGCAGCGGCAAGACGACCACCCTCTACGGCGGCCTCAACGAGTTGAACTGCCAGGAGCGGAACATCCTGACCGTGGAGGACCCGGTCGAGTACCAGTTGCCCGGGATCGGCCAGATGCAGGTCCACCCGAAGATCGATCTGACGTTCGCGAACTGTCTGCGTCACATCCTTCGCCAGGACCCGGACATCATCATGATCGGCGAGATTCGCGACCGCGAGACCGCGGAAATCGCAATTCAGGCCTCGCTTACGGGACACCTCGTGCTCAGCACGCTGCACACGAACGACGCCGCTTCCGCGTTCACGCGACTGATCGACATGGGGATCGAGCCCTATCTGATCTCCTCGACCGTCGTGGCCGTGATGGCCCAGCGGCTGGTCCGCGTGATCTGCCCGAGTTGCAGGGCGCCGTATGATCCCCAGAGCGGGATCGTTTCCTGGAGCGAGCTACAGACGGTGGCCAAGGGATTCATCAAGCTTCACAAGGGCGCCGGCTGCGAGAAGTGCCTCGAAAGCGGATACCTGGGCCGGACCGGGATTTTCGAGATGCTGCTCGTCGAGGATCGCATCCGAGACCTGATCGTTCGACGACAAGGCTCGCACATCATCAAGCAGGCGGCCATCGAGCAGGGAATGGCGACATTGAGACAGGATGGACTGCGGAGGGCTCTGGCCGGCGTCACAACGCTGGAGGAAGTCGTCCGCGTGACCCAGGACACCATTCAACTCACCGGCGCGGAGAATTGAGATGCCTCTACTCGAGTCGGACTTCATGAACGACGTGCAACAGGAGGCTATGGCGACCCGCCGCCGGACGCCTCCCCCTGCTGCACCGAAGAAGGCAGGCATCGAGATCCTGCACAGGGCCAGCACGAAGGACCTGTGTCGGATCGCGAGACAACTGGCCGCCCTACTGCACGCGGGGATGCCCTTGGTGCCGGCGATATCGGCCCTCGTCGAACAACTGGAGTGTCCCGCCGAGACGAGCGCCGGAACACTCAACCTGCGCAAGAAGCCGCTCGCTGAAGCAATCCGGCATGTGCGTGACGATGTGAACGAAGGCATCAGCCTGGCGGAAGCCATGGGCAAGCACCCCGGCGTGTTCTCACCGCTGTTCGTCAACATGGTCTGTGCCGGGGAGAGCAGCGGCGCCCTGGAGGAAGTGCTGGGGCGCGTCGCGGACATCCTGGAGAAGCGCGTTCAGCTCGTCGCCAAGGTCAAAGCCGCGATTACCTACCCGATGGTCATGGCGCTGGTGGCCGCCGGGGTTGTCGTCTTCCTGATCTCCTATGTCGTCCCGGGCATCACGCGTCTGTTCACCGAAATGAAACAGGAATTGCCCTGGCCGACCCGGCTGCTGATCTCCATCAGCAACTTCACCCAGGCGTACATCGCGATCCTCATCGGCCTGCTGTGCGTTGCCGTGATCGGAATCGCCGCGATGTACAAGAGCCGCGAGGGCAGGGCCTGGATCGACCGCGTCGTCTTGAAGATGCCGCTGTTCGGTCCCCTGCTGCTTCGACTGGAGCTGGCGAGACTGACGCGTACGCTGGGCGCCCTGATGAAGAGCGGCCTGCCTGTCATAGTGGCCATGGAGATCACACAGCGAACCGTGCAAAACAGCCTGATCGCGGATGCCATGAAGGCGATCCGGGAATCCGTACACCAAGGCGACAACATCGCCGGCGCGATGAAGACCACCGGCATGTTCCCGCCTGTCGTGTATCACCTGATCGCGACAGGTCAAATGTCGGGCAATATCGAAGACGGGCTGATCGGCATCGCGGAAATGTACGATGCCGAGGTGGAAGCGTCCGTGCGAACGCTGACCTCGCTCCTGGAGCCGGTCATCCTGCTGGTCATGGGAGGGATCGTGACGTTCATCGTGCTGGCGATCCTGTTGCCCATTTTCGAGATCAACCAATCACTATAGATGTTGATTATGGATAGTTGATTAAGGATCATTGAATAGGACTGCGGACTATGCGTCAATCATCAATCATCAATCGTAGATCATCAATTGCGAAGGGTTTCACCCTCATCGAATTGATGATCGTGGTCGTCATTCTGGGTCTGCTGGCGACGACGGTGATGCCGAAGATCCTGAGCAAGCCGGATCAGGCCCGCCGCACGAAAGCAGCAGTCGAGATCCGCGCGATTCAGTCGGCTCTGGCAATGTTCAAGACCGACACGGGACGTTTTCCCACCACCGGCGAGGGTTTGCAGGCGCTGGTCGCCAATCCGGGACTCAAGGGATACGACTCCGAGGGCTATCTGGAGAAAGTGCCCAACGACCCGTGGGGCAATCCGTACATCTACCTCAGCCCGGGTCTTCACAGCAAAGACTACGACCTGGAGTCGCTCGGCAAGGACGGCAACGACGGCGGTGCGGACAAGGACGCCGACATCGAAAGCTGGAACCTCGAGGGATGACCGGGCGACGACGCGCGTCACCCTGGGTGACAGTGTTTGCCGTCCTGGGCACAGGCCCTTGTCATCCTGGATACAGGCCCTTGTCATCCTGAGCGCAAGCGAAGGATCCGGCCGACGAAGGGGACGGCACCCGTGTGGACGCCCATTCGCGGGCCGGATGCTTCACTTCGTTCAACATGACAGAGCAGAGGAGGCCGCAGGTGTGTGAAATGAGACTCGCAAGAGCCAGTGCCTTCACGCTGATCGAGACTGTCGCAGCCCTGGCGATCGTATCCATCGCCCTGCTCGGGCTGCTGCAGCTCCACCTGGTCAGCATGCGCATGGCCGACAAGGCACAGGCGACCACGCAGGCGGTCTTTCTCGCGCAGGCGAAGATGGCAGAGGCACTGGCATCCGGGTTCCCATCGTTGGGGACCCGGTCCGGCGTCGCGGAAGCCGACGGCCTCCGGCTCACCTGGCGCACCGAGGTCACGGACGCACCGGCTGCGCAGCGGCAATTGCTGGGCGTCCGGCTCGACCGCCTGCGGAGGGTCTCGGTCGATGTGACGTGCGGAGACAATCCCCGCGGACCACAGGTCCAGCTGAGCACGTGCGTGGCGGAGAACAAGATCCGTGAAATGCAGGACCGAACATAGAGCGTTTACCCTGATCGAGATGCTGGTCTCGCTGGCAATCGTGGCCACCATCGTCACGATGGTGTACGGCAGCTACGCGGCCACGTCCCGATCTCTGGACGTCTACAGCAGTCGGACCGCCTGCTCCGAAAGAACCCATCTCGTCCTGCGTCTCCTGGCCCGCCAAATCCGCTGCGCGTACGCGCCGGCCACCTCAAAGCCGGTGTTTGAAGGCGGACAGCGGAACCTCCGAGGCGACGTTCTCTCGTTCGCAACGACCGGCGGGTTGGGCCAGGGATTCGACGGTCCCACGGGCATCTCGCTCATCGGCTATCGCTACGACGAATCAGGCAAGACTCTCTCGATCTGCTGCGAGAATTGGACGGGCCGCTCGGGTAACCTGCAACACGCAGACGCATGGCAGCCCATACTCACTGCTGTCACCGGTGTCGAGCTGGGCTTCTACGACGGGCGCGACTGGCAACCGCGATGGGATGCGAAGGCGAGCGGCCAATTGCCGAAGGCCGTGAGGGTCGCAATCTCGGTCACTGACGCACAGGGGCGCGAACATCACTACGGCACAACAGTCGCAACCGTCTGTCGACGGATCTCACAGGTTCAAAAGGCCAAGAAGGCAGGTGGACGGACATGACAAGATCTTCCGTAGGCTACAGAAGAGACGGGTTCATTCTCATCGTCGTGCTCGGGGCGATTCTGATCCTCTCGGGCCTGCTCTTCGGATTCAACCAGACGGTGCGGACCCGACTGAACACCGCGGACAGCTTCTACAGAATGGAGCAAATCGCCAATGGGGCGCGGACCGGTGTGCAGATCGCCCTCGCAGCGATCCGGGACACGGACGACCTCGGCACGGACTCGCAGTTGTCCAGACTGCTCACCGGCGACAGCACGTTCTCCGTCGAGGACATCCAGTACACCATCACGGTGATCGACGAGAGTGGCCTGATCAACGTGAACCGCCTCGAGGGTGCGAACGGGCAGATCGACCGCCGGAGCGTCGACCAGCTCCTGCGGCTCATCGACCTGTTGAACACTCAACAGAAGGACGGCGCCAAGAGAATCGGCTACGGCATCGTGCCATGCCTCATCGACTGGGTCGATTCCGACGACGAGGTGACCCATCTGCCCTTCATCCAGCGCGAAAACACCGGAGCTGAGAGCAACGACTACGCGTCGCAATCACCCTCCCGTTCGTGTAGGAATCAGCCGCTCGACACGGTGGAGGATCTGCTCGGCGTCAAAGGAATCACGCCGGAGGTCCTGAGCCGCCTGCGCCCGTACCTGACGTGTGCAGGCGACGGCAGGATCAACATCAACACGGCGCCGAGTCTCGTCATCCAATCCCTGTCGGAACTGATGGACGGTGCCGTCGCCCAGATGATCCTCAACCAGCGCAAGCTCAGACCATTCGAGAACCTGGCACAACTCCGCAACATGCCGGGCATGACCGATAACACATACCGAGCGATCAAGGACCGAATCGTGGTCCGTCCGACGGAACGGTTCTACCGCGTCCGGTCGCAGGCAAGCATGGCGGATCGCACGTGCACGGTCGAAGCCCTGCTGCAAAGAAACACAGAGGCCGGAACGGTCGATATGATAATGTACCGGGAGATATGACCTCCCGCCTGATCTTGACAATGGACTTGGACCCAATGGGCATTCGATCCGCATTGAACAGGCAAAGGCTCCTTCGCGAGTTCTCCTGCATACCAGGCAACCGCCCGGTCAGGACGAAGAACGCCTGTATTCTCGGGGCCGTCAAGAAGATGATGTCACTCAAGAACAAGGGCCTGATGTCCCTCAAGAACATGGACCCGCGGGTTCTTCTTCGCAGGTCCGGCTTGGACCTCGGGAAGAACAAGAGATCGCCCAAACGATGCATCGGCATCGATATCGGACGTTTCCATGTGAACGCCGTGCAGATTGCCCGAACGCCGGAAGGAATCCAGGTCGAAAGGAGAATCGGAATCCAGACCCGGCGCAGCACGGATTCCCTGGCGAGGGTCTTGCGTTCTCTGACACACGAGCATGGCTTCGATGCCCATGCTGAGGTCGCCGTTTCGCTGCCCCATCATGTCTTCTTCTTCGCGGATGTCGAAACCGATCCGGCCCACGTGGAGCCGATCCGAGCCGGCGATACCGCCCCTTTGAAGGACTACTTTCCGATCCCCGCGGAGGATATGATCGCCCAAGTCTGCTCCGTGCTGCCGGGCAAGGCAGGCAAGAACCTCGTGCTCGTAGCCGCCACGTCCTGTGAATCGTTTCGAGAGCAGTTGAGCGTGCTTCGCGAGGCCGGGATCGAACCGTCGTGCGTGCAGACCCCCACGACCGCGGCGTACGCGACCGTCCTGGCACATCATCCTCAGGGTGCGAAGGGTCTGGCCGTCATGCTGTACGTGGACGAATCCACGCTCAGTCTCGCCGTGATGCTTGACGGGAATGTCCTGCTGGTCCGCAACCTGCCCATGCTGTCCGCCGACGACCAGGACCCCCGGACGCTGGCGCGACAGACAGCAGACATCATCACCCAGGAGATCGAAATCACCTGGAAGCGCCTGACCGGCAAAACGCCGGATGCGGGACTTCGCATCTTCCTGATCGCCTCCCAGCGGATGGCGAACGTGCTCGCTCCTGCGGTCGCGGAGAGGATCGACAGCCAGGTCATCCCGATCGATCCGTACGCCGGCGCCGCCAAGGCCGAGACCGTCGAAGCCGAGTTCTCCCTGTGCATCGCGGAAGGTGTGGCACGACGGGGAGTTCAGTCCCGAACGTCGGACCGCGTGGATTTCCTGGCGGCCTATCGCGTCCGGACCCGTCCGCCCATCCGGCCCAAGAGAGAGTTGGCCATCTGCGGCGGCCTGGCCGCGGCGGCCGTGGTCCTCTGGATCGTCTCCCTGTTCATGCAGCTTGCGTCTCTCGAATCCCAGTACGCGAACCTGAAGGAGCAGGAGGCAGCGATCTTTCGACGCGTGGCGCCGGACGAGCGGACCATCGTAAACCCCGCTGCTCAGCTCCAGCAGCGACTCGACGCCCTCCGCAAAGACGGCGAGCTGTTCACCTGTTTCAATCCCGGCCGGCCGGCCCCGCTCGAGGTCCTGTCCATGCTGAGCCGGCAGATGCCCGACAAGGGCAGTCTGAAACTCGAAGACACGCTGATCACGGGAGACAGCGTCCGTATCCAAGGCACGTGCGATTCGTTCGCGACCTTCTTCGCGTGGCAGCAGTTGCTGGAAAAGACACCCGGGCTGCACCTGTCGGGCACCCCCAAACCCGAGGAGGACCCCCAGTCGAAGAAGGTGCGGTTCACCGTCTCGCTGTCCACCACGGAGAAGAAGGCCTCATGATCCGAATGAACCGCAGAGAGAGACAGCTTTCCATCGGCCTGGCCGCAACGCTTGGGATATGGGGCCTCTGGGCCTTTGCCATCAAGCCGGCGCAAGACCGGATTCGGACGCTGGAACGCATCCTGCCCGAGAAGCAGACGCAGGTGCGTGACCTTCAGACAAAGGGGATCGAATACATCTCTCTTGAGAATCAGTTCAAGGACCTGCGGGCCAAGATGGCGTCGCAGGACCCCGGGTTCCAGTTGCTGTCCTTTCTGGAGTCGATGATCGCGCGTCACAAACTGGCGGGCCACACCACCAAACGGCAGGACGTTTTGCAGCCCCAGCCGGACTACTCCGAAACCGTCGTCACCATCGAGATGCAGGACATCACGCCCAAGCAGCTCATCACCTTTCTGACCGCCGTTGAGACCGCGGACGCCGTGGTCCGGGTCGGCAGCCTGCACATCCGCAGAGATCCCACGAACGAAGCCCTGCTCGATTGCACCATCGCGATCCACAATCCCCGTCAGACAGACCCATCCGCCCAACTGGCCCAGGCCCCCTGACGCTCCGCCATCCGCGTCAATCCGGCGGCACTTCCATGTCATGCCATCACGGGGAGGTACTGTGCCTTCCTGCACGACAGCAGAATGCAGTTCTCCCTACAGAATTGTGTTGACATGTGCGGGGGGGGGTATCCACAATGGTAGATGTGTGGACGAGCCGAGACCGGCGCCTTCAGTCGAGCGAAGTGATTTTGACCTTGCAGCGGCGAACAAGGGACCGTTTGTGCGAGTGCAGTAGCGCTCTTTTGGGAGAAAGGAGCGAATGCGGTGGGCTGCAACGAGAGGCAAAGAGCAATTCGGAGGGCAGACAGGCGTCCGTCAAGGCGGCGTGTCCGCTCAATCATCCATCATCCATTATCCATCATCAATTCCCATGGCTTCACGCTCATCGAGTTGCTCGTGGTCATTGCGGTGATCGCGGTGCTGATGGCGGTCTTGCTTCCGGCACTGGGCCGGGTCCGCAAGCAGGCGAGGGCAGTGATCTGCCGGTCCAACTTGAGACAATGGGGGCAGATCCTGGCGACGTACACGGCGGAGAACGACGGCCGGCTTGGATGCAGCAGTGACTACTCTGGGGTTGCTGCTGCATGGTTCTTTCGGGGAGACACACCTTTCGAGGAAGGCGACCTTGCGTCGCGATCATTGTCTCTGTCGGCCGATACGGAGAGAATTCGCTGCTGTCCCACCGCTGCGCGAGATGTCGCCAGCGACGGTCTGGGCACGGCCAGTCGGGACTCACGGGTCCTTGTGCAGTGGAGAGATGGGATGACCACCTTTCAGGCATGGGATATCGTCTACCCGTCTCCATCCGTTCATGGGAGCTATGGGTTCAACGGGTGGTTGTTGTCCGGAGACTACAGCGGAACACGTCACACAGTGACCCCTGAGTACATCAACGTGACGAACATCCGCGAGCAAGGCAATGTGCCTGTCCTTCTCGACTCGAAGCGCCCGAGCGAGTGCGCAGACTGTACCGACAACCCGCCGGCGATGGACGGGGATGTGGGCCTTGGCTGTAAGATGGGACACTTTTGCCTGAACCGGCACGATGGATACGTCAACGGTCTGTTCCTGGACTGGTCTGTGAGACGAATCGGGCTCAAGGAGTTGTGGACCTTGAAGTGGCAACACAACTCCGACACCGCCGGGCGATGGACCAAGGCCGGCGGCGTGCAACCCGAGGATTGGCCACAGTGGATGCGAGGACTCAAAGATTACTGACTGCCACGCCAACGACGGCGGCTGAAAGGAGGTGACGCGGAATCGATGGAACGTGGAGAATAACCGAACGGAATCGAGAAAACAAGTCGGTCAGAGTGTATTTTCACAGATTAGAGAGGTGCGAATATGAAACGCGAGTATTCATGGACTCATATCTTCATTTGCAGCACAATTGTGTTGACTCTCGTGGTCATCAGCGAGGTCCGCCTGTCCGGCCAGAGCAGCGATACAGTCACTGCGTCGGATAGTAATTCCACGTCGTACATCTTCGAGCTCCGACTCGACGGCGTCACCGTGGCAGAATACACGGAGTGCTCGGGCCTGGGATCGAGCAATGAGATTCTCGAAAGCGAGACGGTCTCAGAGTCCGGCGATACCGTGATCACAAAGACGCCGGGCGCCTTTAGCTGGTACAACATCACTCTGCGACGAACAGGCGTGATCGATAATATGGTCTGGGCCTGGCGCAAGGCCGCGCAGGATGGCGATGCAGAGCAGGCGTTCCGCGACGGCGTGGTCATCATGCTGAAGGCCAATAACAGGTCCCAGGTTGCCAAGTGGACTTTCGAGCAGGGCTGGGCCGCGAGTCTGACTCTCAATGGCTCCATCGAGGAACTCACCATCGTCCACGAAGGACTCGCGTACACCACTGATACAAGACCAGGCACTCGATGGCATTGACGCAATGCAAGTGCGTTCTCTGCAACAACATCAAGGCGGGCTGTGAACGGGAGGCAACGCATGAATCGAGGGCCGCCAGGACAGATTGTCCATGGATGAGTCATTTGCCCAAAGGACCGTGTCTACTGAGAGGGAAAGAACATGGAGTCGTGAACAGTGAGTACATTCGTGCCTTGCGTTGTGTCGCTGATTGTCGTCGCAACATGTGTGAACACTGCGGGCGCGTACAGCTACGTCGTGACCTCCAGCACATGGACCTCCGCACCTGATGAATATTTCCACTACAGTTCCACACGCTGCGAAGAAGAATACCAGACAGCTACTGCGAGTGAGGGCGGTGCTTCCTGTACCACGGAAACGTTTGCAGCAGGAATGAGTGGAGACGATGCGTCTGCGAGCGCGGTCAGCATAGCGGAGACTGACAAGGACTGGGAATGGGATGGCCCTGCGGGGACAGCACCCGGTGGATCACAGTTGTGGTACTACGCCGGCGACGGCTATTCGCAGGTGAGTGGCGTCAACGCTAAGATTCAGGGCGTCATCAGTTCGGGCTACATTAGGTCGTGTTGACATTCATGGCACCCACCAGAGAAACGCCGCAAGCTGGACAAATGCCAGGAAATTGCGACCGGTCTTGTCATAGCGCGTGGCGACTCGGCGAAAATGTTTGATCCGATTGACAAACCGTTCGACCAGATTTCTGCGCCGGTACTGCTTTCGAAGCGTGCGTCGTTGGACCGTTCGCCCGGCCCGCGAGGGAATCACCACCCAACTGGCCCAGGCCCCCTGACGCTCCGCCATCCGCGTCAATCCGGCGGCACTTCCATGTCATGCCATCACGGGGAGGTACTGTGCCTTCCTGCACGACAGCAAAAAAATGTAGTTCTCCCTACAGAATTGTGTTGACATATGCGGGGGGGGGGTATTCACAATAATAAGTGTGTGGGCGAGCCGAGACCGGCGCCTTCAGTCGAGCGAAGTGATTTTGACCTTGCAGCGGCGAACAAGGGACCGTTTGTGCGAGTGCAGTGGCGCTCTTTGGGGAGAAAGGAGCGAACGCGGTGGGCTGCAACGAGAGGCAAAGAGGGATTCGGAGGACAGGCAGGCGTTCGCCAACGCAGCGTGTCCGTTCAATCATCCATCATCCATTATCCATCATCAATTCCCACGGCTTCACGCTAATCGAATTGCTCGTGGTCATTGCGGTGATCGCGGTGCTGATGGCGGTCTTGCTTCCGGCACTGGGCCGGGTCCGCAAGCAGGCGAGGGCAGTGATCTGCCGGTCGAACCTGAGACAATGGGGGCAGATCCTGGCGACGTACACGGCGGAGAACGACGGCCGGCTTGGGCGCAATGGCAGTTCCTATACGCTGACTGCCGCTGCATGGTTCTTTCGGGGAGACACACCCTTCGAGGAAGCCGACCTTGCGTCGCGATCATTGTCCTTGTCCATCGATACAGAGGGAATTCGCTGCTGTCCCATCGCTGCGCGAGATGTCATGGGCGAGGGTACATGCACGCTTGGACGAGACGATGCCGTTATCGTACAATGGCGTGATGCATTTACGACTACTCAGGCATGGGAACTTGTGTACCCCTCTCCGACTATCCGTGGCAGCTATGGGTTCAATACATGGCTGCTTGGGGGGTACAAGCGGTGGTCTCATGGGGTGTATCCACAAAATGTGAACGTGACCGGCGTCAAAGGACAGGGCGATATTCCTTTGCTGCTTGACGCCATGCGTCCAAACTCCAACCCCCTCAGTTCGGACAGTCCGCCGGAAGAAGAAGACGGCGGACGCCTTAACCAAATGGCACGTTTCTGCGTGAATCGACATACCGGGTACATCAATGGTTTATTCCTGGACTGGTCTGTCAGGCGAATCGGCCTCAAGGAATTGTGGACCCTGCAATGGTACCAAGGCTATGACACCAACGGACGCTGGACCCTCGCCGGTGACGTACAGCCCGAGGCTTGGCCTGAGTGGATGAGAGGATTCAGGGACTACTGAGCATTCTGTTGAGATACTGCAAGAGCGTTGGGTGACGTCTGACCATCTTCTCGTAGCAAGGTGAGCAAGATATGTCAGGTACTTTTGAAAAAAGGTGAATCGGGACCTCCGAGGCAGACGCGAGTCTGAGGCTGTCTCCAAGAGAACCTGAAACAGCCAGGGTGGGAGATGTGCGCACATTCAGAAAAGGGCCATTCTCGTTCAGGGGATGATAGACGAAAGGAGGTGAGAATCGTGATACGAGGACCGTGACATGCAAGACATGTCTCAGACTATGAGTCTATCGGGACCATTTCATTAAGCCAAGAAACAAGGAGATCAAGGATGAAATCTGAAATCAAGTGGTTCTTGGGGATGCTGGTCGTGGTGACGGCTGTGACTGCGGGAGCCACGAAGGCTGCCTATGTCCCGACAGGTCCGGACACTGGCGTGGTCGTGGATGATCCCACAGATGTCCAGACTTCCACCATGCTTGAGTATACCGATGTTGATACGGATGCAGAAGAATGGGGGTACTGTCATAGTGACGTGTACACTCGAGCCTGGGCGACAGCGGTAGACAGTGCTGCAACGGATGCGATGGGCGAGCCGTGGTGGAAGGTGTCCTGGGAATGGGAAGGTCCGCCGAGTACCCCAGCCGGCGGCATTCTCAACTGGGCAATAACCGCGGAGGGCCGTGCCGACGCATGGGGATTATCCGATCCAGGGAACGGAGGTTCGGCGTACAGCGAGGCCTATGGACATGGCCTGGCGTGGGTGTCACGCAGGGGGGAGTATCCGTTCATTGGTGGCGCTACTGCGGAAGGATATGTGACAGATGACAACACAGGCGTCCCTAACGCCGCTGTATTCGGCAGCGCCGAGGAAGATGGTCTCCCCATTACTACAGCGGATCCAGGTCTCTATGAGGCTTTCATCGACTGGACACTCTCTGCTGACAGTTATGATGTCATTCTGATTGGCACTTCGACCTTCTGGGTACTGGCAGGTGTATATTGCACCGGTGAAGTAGAGGCTATTGCCAGCGGCGCCGGCTCGGAATCCGAAGCGCTGGCACAAACCTACACGGTCGCAGATGCGTGGCTTGCTGCTACGTTCACATCGTGGTGAGATTCGAATCGCCATGTACTCTGTGTTGTGTCTGGAGCTTACCTGGACATAGTCAGACCTGGCGAAGCAACAGAATACAGATGCCCGCTGTATGGGTCGGTGATGTCGGGAGCGCCGTGGCGGGCGCTCCCGGCATCGAGGTAGAAGGCCATCCATCTGTACAAGACCGCGCGTATAAGCGTTCCCTGGAGACGGTATGACCGACTACGTATATAGTGAGGTACCATGATGATGAAGTCAAACGTAAACAGGGTACGATTGCATTGTCTGGGGATCGTCATCCTGTTGAGGGCACTACTGTTGATGATCCCGTCACCTAACAGATGTGGTGAATTGTGGGCTGAGACAGGCTCCAATATGAAGTCCGGCGCGAAAGAGCAAGTGAAGGCAACCGCCCTGGAGGCGGTGACAAGGACAGTGACAGCGGGGTTTGCCCCATCGCTGGAGATGAAAGAAAACACGGACTTCCTGCTCACACCAGCACTGCTTGTTCAGACCTCGCTCCCCGACGATTCGGTTTCAATGGATCAACAGTCACAGGCTGCGCGCTTTGATGCCATCATCGAACTCAATGCTCCTCTGTGCGGCATGCATGTGGTCCTGTTCGCTCGCCATTGGGTCTCGACAGATGTCTATCGCGCGGCAGTAGTGTGGGCGGAACCGCACGCAAGTGCGATCAACTTCCCGATCTATCCTCCGACTTTGAACGTCGCCAGTGATCCGAATGAGTTTGCGATCAACCATCAACTGGTGCACACGTACGACGGCGTCCATTCCAAGCCAGTCGGCCTTCGCGGTCCCTTCCGGCACCGATTCAATAGTTATTCTCTTTCTGATATCCGTTTCGCAGAACAGGAAACCCTCAACTTGCTCAACGGCGTGGAAGATAAGCGTGAGAACAACACCAAAAGCAAGCAATCTCGCACGCGACACATCGTTTTACCCGAACGGCCGATCACGGTGGGTTTCAGCGGAAGAGGCCCGACGATTACTGTCAATGGCGAGAGTCGCGAGTACGCCGAGCTTGAGACCATCGACCGTGAGGGAGGTCGCCACTATACGGTGGATTACGAGACTCTAAAGATTGCCGGCCAAGAAGCATCCATGCCAGTTCGGACTGTCGTCTGTTCCGGCGATGACACCCGCGTTCTGCAATCCGCGCGTTTGTATAACTTCGCTCTGTGTGAGATGAGTAACGCCGATCGCATCGAGGCCGAAGCACACCGGTTCGGTGACTTCGATCCATACGACGTGAGCTGCCGCGATCTTCTTTTGAAGTACTGGATGAAACCATCGAGCGATGTTTCGCCATCGGATGCCAACTCGTTGCGAGGACTGTGCACACATTCTCAGAATATGTCCGTCGCCGACGCCACCGTAGGCGAACAATTGAAGCGAGTGAACGCACTCCTCCAACTGCATTGGATGCTGGACGATACAGACCCACTGGAAAAGGATTTTCGTGAGTACATTTCCCTGCTGGCAGCGAACGGTCTCGGGCGGATGATTCTCTTCGGCGGGCAAAACGTGATCGAAACGACCATACGCTGGGCCCAATTCCGCGCCGCGGACAGGCTCCTGCCATTGTGGTTGGACGCGGCTCTCTCACGAAACGATCCCAACTCACTACTGGACTTCGCCTCCGCGAATCTCGCACGCAAGCGATTCTGGACCACGGCGAAGCTCATGGAGAAAGTCCTGGCGAATCCCACGATGTCCGTGGACCAGCGATTCGCCGCAGGAGCATATCAAGCCCTCGCGCTATCGGGCATTCACCAGATGGCGTCCGACCCCGATCATAGGATCGACAGAGAACTCGACATCGCACAGGTCCGGTGGGTACTGATGGGCGAGGACGAAGAGCGGCTCCTGGCCCAATTGAAGTCCACTCTGGCTGCGGCGGAGCGGGCGTACGCTGGCGTAGCCGAGCCATCGCGAGAGCATCGGTCTCTCAAGAAACGACTGGATACAATAATGAAGCAGGCCATTGGGGCAAATAGGAGTCAAGAGAATGAGACTACAGACCTCCAAGGCAACTGACAAACACCCGGGACAATTCGATGCAGGAATATCCCGCCGGGCGGTTGTGGGTTCTTCCGGCGTAGCGGTTCTGGCGGTGCTGTGCCGATCAGCCCTCGCGCGGGAGGAAGGTAGGCACGGCGGACGGCCGGAAATGCCCCAGGACGTGCAGGCGCGGATGGATCAATCGCGGGCGTTCTTCGAGCGGCTGCGAAACGCAGGCAGCCCCCAGGAGCGGACAGAGATCATGGCCGAGCGCAGCGCCTGGGAACGCAGTCGAGCCATCGCAGACTTCCAGGGGCAATTGGGCGTCTCCGACCCGGAGTGGGCGGTCATCAAGCCCAGGATCGAGGCGGTCTACGACCTGGTGCACCCCAAGTCGCAGTTCGGACGAGGAGCCAGCCAACCGACGAGCCCGGTGGATCAGAGCAGGAGTGGACTCCGCCGGCTCATAGCCGACGAGGATGCCCCGCCCGAACAGATCAAGGTCGCATTGACCGCGTTGCGAACCGCGAAGGAGAGAGCCCGTCAGAACCTCGCCCAGGCCCGCCAAGACCTTCGCCAACTGATGACTGTGCGTCAGGAGGCCGTCCTGGTTCTCAGCGAGTTGCTGGATTGAGCCCGGCGGCACCCAAGAACCCTCGAGATCGGTATCGGGGAGGCCGACGACACCCGGAACCAGGCGGGCAACTCGTCAGAAACGGGGAGGGAACGGGCTTTCCGAGGCCGGGAAATGTACGCGAAAAAATTTGCACAAATGGTATTGCTTTTCGTACAGTCGAGCATACGATAATTCCGACATTTTATGGTCGGGCTCGGCGTGGGGCCCGCGGGATTGGAGAGTCCATTCGAGAATATCTTTAAGGTGGTAAGCGAATGTGTGATTCATGTGGATGCATCCCCTGTAGCACGTGCGGCGCGCCCGTCGAGGACGGGGTATGCTCGAGTTGCGGCGAGAAACCCGGCAACTGCATGTGCGAGCCAATCGATGAAGTGCTCGACTACGACGAAGAGGAGGAAGAGCTCGAGGACGAGGACGAAGACGAGGATTTTGAGGACGACGAAGACCTCGACGAGGAGGAAGATGAAGACGACGAGGAAGAAGAGGAGTACGAGGACGAAGACGAAGACGAGGACTTCGATGACGGCAAGGATTGGTAATGAACCGGCTCGGACGTACCCCGTGTAACTCGCTCGATCTCGACCACCCTCGGCGCCGAGCGGGAAACAGCTTGGCGGTGGTTTCTCCGAAAGTGCGGTCTATGCCGTGACGGTCCGCGACG
The DNA here is from genome assembly GCA_034678485.1 of Sedimentisphaerales bacterium. Taxonomy (GTDB): domain Bacteria; phylum Planctomycetota; class Phycisphaerae; order Sedimentisphaerales; family Anaerobacaceae; genus PLanc-01. The sequence continues at coordinate 57,496 of JAXDBU010000165.1, forward strand.
GGCAATCCGGGAGGAAAGGACTCGTTGCAGACAGCATGAGTTGGTCAAATAGCAAGGCCCCGTCAAGAAAACCGACGGGGCCTTTCGTTTAGCGATGCTGATATGGCCGATCAGCAGGGTTGTACGTTCGTCGCTTCCTGACCCTTGCGGCCGGGAGCGGGAGTGTACACGACTGCCTGGCCGTCCTGAAGAGTCTTGAAGCCCTCCCCTGCGATCTGCGAATGATGGACGAACAAATCCTCACCGCCGTCATCAGGCGTGATAAAACCGAACCCCTTTTTCTCGTTGAACCACTTTACCGTACCTTTTGCCACGTTGTCTTCTCCTTGGACCGTCGCCGGGTCCACACAGCAGGCCAGGGGACCCCGACGAAACGAGTCGCCCGGGCACCCTTTCCCTCGACTGATTATCAGGGGTATGCTCCGAGGGAGGAAAGTATACGCCTTGACACGCGACTACAAAAGTACTCGTATGTCACGGCCAAGTCAACGCAATTCTGCCGCATTCGGGATCACGCCTTGGTTTTGAAACAGTCGCTTCGCCAGCAGCACTGCGTCCACGGACAGATTCCATTGGAGTGGCCGTAGCAAGGCGTGCACCCCTCCGCAATCTGGATCGCGTGAATCAACTCGGCCTTCTTCTTCTTCCCCGGCTCCACACCCAGGAGCCTGGCCTTGGCCTTGATCTCCGTCATGGTCATACTTTTCTGTACCACGTCTATTGAACTCATCCATGCTCTCCTTCTGCGTCGAGGGCCGCGAAAGAGGCTCTCGAACCGGCCATGAAGATTCCGCTGAACGCGATATTCTGCGCGCATCGCGTGTCTCGGCAAGCATATTTCCCAAACTTTTCCCAGATTTTTTCGGGGCCAAGCAAGGTTACCGCCGGGCCGGACGCTGCAACGGTTTTTGTATTGCCGGGAACCGCTTGATCTGATATCAATTCCTAAGACCATTCTTTCGGAGATCCGTCATGAGAAACTGCGTCCCATCATCATCTGCTCCTTACGTAAAATCATGTCCTGCAAGCATTTCCGGCAGGAAGGCAACGGCGAACAACGTCTGCGGCGTCTCCACGCCAATCGGGGTGGAGCCTGTCCGCGCAGAACGAGTATCTCCTTCCCTCCGGACGGGTCGTGCGAGGATGCGTGCTTTCGCGTGTCGAATCGGCTCTCGCCTGGACGGCAGGCGCAGCCTGGGGAGAACACTTGCTGCCCTGACAGCGGTAGGCTTGGCCTGCCTTGCCCTCAGCCCGGCTCACGGTCAGGAGTTCGTGCCCCTTGTCATCCCTTCACGGATCGACCCAAGCCAGGCGATCTGGACAACCGACTGCCAACCTATCGCTGTCGATTCCGAGCGACTCACGATCAACCGAGGGCGCTTTCATCGCGGCCAGGCGACGCGCATCTGGGGTGTCAACCTGTGCTTCGGCGCGAACTTCCCCACCCACGAGGACGCTCCTGTCATTGCGACCCGCTTGGCCGCCGCCGGGGTCAACTCCGTCCGTCTGCACCACATGGATAGCGCCCGCTGGCCGAGGGGGATCTGGAACGCCCAGGACGGCCGGACCCTTGAGCCTCAGGCCCTCGACAGGCTGGACTTCTTCATCAACGAAATGGCCAAAAGAGGCATCTTCATCAACGTCAATCTGCACGTCGGCTACAAGCACAGCGAGCCCCTCGGCTTGCCGGCGACAGACCGCGAATTCGACAAGATCTACGGGATCTTCACCCCGGCGTTGATCAATGCCCAGAAACAGTACGCCAAAGATATCCTGGCACACGTAAACCCTTATCGTAAAGTGCGTTACGCCGATGACCCAGCGGTGGCGTTCGTCGAGATCACCAACGAAGACAGCTTCTTCATGTGGGGCGCCGAGGACACCCTGCGGACGCTGCCCTCCTACTACGCCGGCATTCTCCGCGGCCAGTTCAACGCCTGGCTGAGCAAACGGTACGCCTCCGACGATGCCTTGGCGGCCGCCTGGGGCAAAGGCACGGAACCCCTTGGCGAGAACATGCTGCAAAACAGCAGCTTCCTGGACTGGAAGGACGGTACGAGCACGCCGATGCACTGGAATCTCGAACAACATGAGCAGTGTCGGGCTACCTTGTCCCGCCCTGCCGATGTGCCCAAAGACGCCATGCGGATCGATATCGCCAAGGCCGACGAGACGCAGTGGCATCTCCAGCTCACGCAAGGGGGATTCAGAATCACCGAGGGTCGATACTACACGGTTTCGTTCGAAGCAGCCTCCCGCGCCGACCGGGAGATCGGCTGCGTCGTGAGCCAAGCGCACGCCCCCTGGGGCAACCTCGGGTTTTCCAGGAGCGTGGACGTGGGCACCCAATGGCAGACGTTCCGGTTCGGCTTCGTCGCCACGGGCGCCGACGACAACGCGAGGATCAGCATCGCCTTCGGCGGCAACGCGACGCCGTTGGAGCTCGCCCATGTCGAGTTGCGACCTGGCGGACAGGTGGGTCTGGCCGAGGGCGAATCGTCGAAGACCGGCAGCGTCGAGCTGTTCAAGGACTGCGAGAGCACGGCCCGCGCCCTGGATCGACTGATCTTCCTGGCCCAGACCGAGAAGGCATACTTCGACGACATGCGGTCCTACATCAAGAACGACCTGGGCTGCGGCGCCCTCGTGACCGGGACCATTGTCTTCGGGCCGCTGGGTCTGTACGCCCAGAGCGATATGGACTACATCGACAGCCACGCGTATTGGCAGCATCCCGCTTTCCCCGGCCGGTCCTGGGACGGCAACAACTGGTTCATCCAGCAGAAGCCCATGAGCGACCACCCGGAGCAGGCCACGGTCTTTCGCATCGCGGCGGAACGGCTCGCAGGCAAACCCTTCACGCTCAGCGAGTACAACCACTGTGCTCCGCTCGACGCGCAGGCGGAGTGCGTGCCGATGATCGCGTCGTTCGCGGCGGCGCACGATTGGGACGGCATTTGGCTGTTCACCTACTCGCACGCCACCGACAACTGGGCCCGCGAGGAGATGAGCGGCTATTTCGACATCGACACGAACCCGGCCAAGTGGGGCTTCATGCGAGCGGGGACTGCGATGTTCCGCAACCGCTGCATCACCCCGCTGAACGGCCTGACGTACTCGGCACTGACGCAGGACAAGGACGTGGCCGCCGGGATGGCGGCGCTGCACCTCAAATACGGCGGCAACATGTCGGCGGCCACCGGTTTCTCGCGGGAGGATTTGCTGAACAGGCCGCATATCGCATCGCTGACCGAACCTCGCAGGAACGTGGACACCCGCGGCTCGACGACAAGGATCGAATGGACCGTCGAGGATGGCAAGGGACTGTACAGCGTGCAGAGCTGGAGCGGGTCGGTCTACAGCGGACATGCAGCACGATTCCAGGAAGCGAGCGACGGCAAGATCCGTATAGACGGGCCCGATCTCGTGACACTGACGATCACCGCTCTGGACGGTGAGGACTATATCCCCCTGGCAAGACGCGATCACGTCCTCGTGACCGCCTGCGGGCGGTGTGAGAACGTCGGGATGCAGTTCTCGCCGGACCGCAAGACGGTCGGACGCAACTGGGGCGCCGCGCCCGTGCAGATCGAAACCGTGAAAGGGACCGTAGCCCTGCCGGACGGGCTATGGACCTGCTGGGCACTGGCCCCGGATGGAACGAAGAAGCAGCAAGTTCCCGTTGCATACGAAAACGGGCGAGGCACACTGGCCCTGTCACCCGAGTATGCAACGATGTGGTACCTGCTGGAACGACAAACGAAGTGAGTGACACAGATGAAACAGACAAGCAAGTCTCTTGCAGACTCTCGGACGCTATCCACACGGATGGCGATCGTGCTGGTCCTCGTTGTCTCATGGGCATGGGGTCCGGCGATGGCGTTCAACGGGCACATCGTCACGGAAGGCCCGCTGGTCCTCTTTATTGAGGAGCCGGCCAGTGTGACGCAGATCGATCAGCCGGTCGATGTCGCGGTGACGCTGGAGAACACCGGCGCCGGTCCCCTGGAGGTCGATGTTCGCATCGGCGATCTCGTGGACGAATGGCGCGTGGTCGGCCGGACAAACCGACACGTGCGGATCGATTCGCAGGCCAAGACGCAGATGAGCTTCCAGATCGCTGCGTCGTCGGGCGTGTTGTCAGCGTTGTACCCGATCCACGTCTACGCTTCGTTCCGGCACGGCGGGAAGGACGTGACAGCCCATGCGATCCGTATCTTCAAGTCGGACTTCGAGACACCCGTCGTCTCCAGTTTCACGCCAACGGGGTTGCCGGTCAATGTCCTCTCCGCACGGGGTGTCTTGCCCTTGTGGTCCCTGCGCACCTGTCGCGTCACCTGGCAGTTCTTCGACAAGCCGCTCGCCTACATGCCGGTCGGCTGGCAGGGATCCTCTTCGGAATCGTCTGCCTATCTGAGCATAGGACCCGTCACGCGGGGCGCCACCAGACAGGCGATCACCATGCACCCGCCCTGGAGACCCGCAGGCGGCACCATCTTCGTCGAGTACCGTGTGACGCTGCCCAACATGACGCCTCTGACGCTGACCTTCGCCAACGCCATCCGCGACAGCACCGCAACCGAACCGGCCAGCGACGGCGTGACGTTCCGCGTCTGGGTAGACCAACAGAAGCTCTTTGAGAGGCACACCGACAGCAAGCTGTGGCTCGACGGCACCGCGGACCTCTCGGCGTATCGCGGACAAACCGTGCTGCTTCGACTGGAGAGCCATCCGGGACCGAAACGCGATACGACGTGCGACTCTTGCTTCTGGGCCGAGCCCGTCCTCATCGCAGGGCCACGGCCCGAACCCACCCCCGAAGCGGACAGACAACAGAGACGAGACGCCGCCCGGACACTCGTGAGAGCAGGCGAGGGCGAAGGCGCGCTCTTCTCGCTCGCAGACGGCTATCGTGCCGCCCTGCTGCCGGGCAAGGCCGGGCTTCTCGACGGCGCCATCGCCATCGGGAACCGAGAGGCCTGCGTCGTCTTCGACGGCCTGCGGGTCTCCCTCCTCGGGTACGCGGCCGGGTCGAGTCCCTCCGCCGTCAATCTGGCGGGCAGGATGGATTGGGCGGACGACGGGCACTGCCTGAATGTCACCCAGCCTCTTGAGCTCGCTGGAGAGAAGTTCGACCTGACCGTGCGAATCCGACCCGAAGGGAACGGTCTGCGGATCAAAGTGGATTGCCCGAAGCGGATCACGGATTTCGCTCTCGGTCCGGCGGATCGAAAAGCCCCCCGCGTCTACTATGGACATGGATACTGCATCGTTGAACCGCAGGCGTTCCGAGCCGGCTTCGGCGGGCACAACCTCTCGACCAGTCACGTCGGCTTCGACTTCGACGAGGGATTGTCGCTGCTGGTCGCCTGCGATTACCCGCCGGACTTCCTGGAGGTAGACCCGCAGAGTCGGACCTACGCGCTGCACACGCACCTCGACGCGACGATGACACTCGTACCGAGCACCGCGGGCGCATTCGACTGCGCGAAGAAGTATCGTCCGCTATACGACAAGAAGGCATCGCCCGGCTTCGCCCGCAAGGCAGGCCGGTTCGTGTTCGACATCTGGGGCGGGCACTATGCCCAGATCGCGAAAACGATGGAAGAGATGATCCGCTACGGCCTGACCGATTCGCTTCTGACGGTGCACGTCTGGCAGCGATGGGGGTACGACTACCGCCTGCCGGACATCTATCCGCCGCTGCCCAGCCTGGGGACCGTCGAGGACATGCAGCGTATCGCCAGGGTCTGCGCCGAGCACGATATCCCCTGGGGTCAGCACGACAACTACATCGACTTCTATCCCGACGCCCAGGGCTACAGCTACGACAACATCTGCTTCACCGAAGACGGCAAACCCATTCGCGCCTGGCTCAACGAAGGTCGGGATGCGCAGAGCTACCGCTGGCGACCGGATCGCTTCCTGCCATGGCTGAAGCGGAACCTCGCGATCATCAAGCCCAATCTCCAACCCACGCACTATTTCATCGACGTCTTTACGTCGATCGACTGCTTCGACTACTACGACCGCGCCGGGCAATACCACTCGATGCTCGAGACCCGCCAATGCTGGGGCGAGGCCTTCGCCTGGATTCGCGACACGCTCGGCGGCAACGCCCCGATGACCTCGGAGGCCGGAGACGACCAGTTGATCGGCTACCTGGACGGCGCCGACTGCCAGCATTTGCAGTTGTCGCCCGAGTATGAGTCCTTCTGCAACCGACTTCCCTGTCAGGACTGGGAACGGGTCCCGTGGTACGACGCGGTCCTGCATGACAAGTTCAGCCTGCACGGCGTGGGCTACTCGGGACGCTACCAGGGCGGTCGCAGCCGACAGGAGCATGGGATCGAGAGCGACGACTACCTCAGCGCCGAGGTCCTGGAAGGCCACGCGATGATGATCGACGCCGAGGCCTTCGGACGAGGCGCGGTGCGGAAGTACTGGCTCGCTCAGGACTTCATTCGCAGCATCGCGACGGATGGCATCGCGGATGTGCAGTTCGTTGACGGCGATATTCACCGGCAGATCATCACGTGGCAATCCGGCGCGAGGGTCTACGTCAATCGAAGCGATAGCGACTGGCACGTGGCCGGCAAGACGCTGCCACAGTACGGTTATTACGCGATCAACAGCCAGATCGAATCGAGTGTCGAGAAAATCGGTGGTGTCGTGGTCGAGCAATCGCGCCGGCCGGCTCGATGGTACTTCAATGCCCGAGGGTTCGGGCCGGAGAGTCAATTGGCGATTCACCCCCAGGCAGCAAGCGTCGAATACCTCGGTGACCGGCGGTTCAAACTCATCACGAACTGGCAGGCCCACGAACCGGCGCCGAAGGACCTGCACGTTTTCATCCACTTCACCAGCGACGAGTCGGGTCGCTCGGACGGCATCGCCTTCCAGAGCGGCGGGTCGCCCTCGCCCGGTACAAGCCGCTGGACAGACACGATCCGCTTGGGCGACAACTGGATCGTACAGGTCCCCGGGCAGTGCGGCCCAGGCCAATACGAGATCCTGGTCGGCTTGTGGGACCCGGCCGGGGGACGGCGTTATGGCCTGCTCGGAAGCGACGACGGCACTATGCGGCACCGTCTCGGGACACTCGTCGTCGAGGGCACAGCCGACCGGATCGACGACATCCGGCTGATTCAGAACAGCGCAGCGGAGACCGGGGTCGCGACATGGAACACCGACCGGACCCTGGTCGATTTCGGTCCGGCGATCACGCCGGGTGCGTTCCGCTGCGAGCGGGCACAGGACGGACTCGTGGTCACCCCCCTGCCGCACCTGGGTCCCATCCCGGTAGCTCTGCGACTCACAAGGTTCGGCTTGTCGGGTGCGGACGCTGTCAAATCAATGACCGCGATCCATCCCAACGGAGAAGCGATTCGTCCCGTCGATTTCGAACGGGCGGGTGACCTGCTCCGGTTTGTGACTCGTCGAGATGAATTCGCCTACCGAATCCGGTGCGAGTGATTATGAGGAATTCAGGAAGATGGTCGCGTAATTCCGACTTTGTCGTTCTGAGGCCAAGCCGAAGAATCCGGCGGAGAACCAGGAGGTTTCTCCCGGTCGCAGGCCAGGCCCTTCGCTATCGCTCAGGATGACAAGTGCGGTACGCGCAGCCATCATAGTCGGCAATTTGACGTGCTTTGGGAGTATACCCATGAGAAACCATCTGACAACGGTCGGCTTTGTGATTCTCGCCGCGGCGTGGCCGATCTCGGCCGGCAGCAGTGAGCAACCCGTGGTTCTGTTCGATTTCGGACCGGGCTTCGATGTCGGCGCCGTCGCAACGAGCGACGCCAGGGCAACGGTGACATCTGACGGCGCGCTGCGAATCGAGCTGGGACATCAGGGACCCTGGCCGGGCGTGGCGATCAAGGCCCCTCAGGGCCGATGGGACCTTTCCGCATACGAACATGTTTCGGTCGATGTCACCAACCGCAGCGACAGGCAACTGACCGTCCATTGCCGCGTGGACAACCCCGGCGCCGACGGCACGAACCATTGCGTCACCGATCAGGTTTCCATCGAGCCGGGGGCTTCGCAGGCGCTGACCGTCCGCATTTTCCCGGTTCCGTGGAAGCTGGACAAGCCGCTCGATCTCATCGGGATGCGGGGCCATCCCGTCCATACAGGCAAGCTCGATCCAGCCAATGTCACCCAACTGGTGATCTTCCTGACCCGCCCGATGGAGGACCGTGCCATCGAGATCGACAACATCCGTGCCGCTGGAGGCATCCAAGTCCTGGATGCTTCCACGTTCCTTCCGTTCATCGACGAGTATGGGCAGTACGTCCACAGGGAATGGCCCGGCAAGGTCCGCTCGGTAGCCGGGCTGATCTCGCAGAACCGCGAGGAGCTGGAGGACCTCAGAGCCCACGCCCGGCCGCAGGACTGGAACAAGTACGGCGGCTGGGCCGACGGTCCACGACTCAAGGCCACCGGTTACTTCCACGTCCAGAAACACAAGGGCAAGTGGTGGCTCGTGGACCCGATCGGCAGGTTGTTCTGGTCGCACGGGATCGACTGCGTCAACAGCGGCGACGCCACGCCAATCACCGACCGCGAAGCGTACTTTCACGGTCTGCCCGCGCAGGACTCGCCTTTCGCACCGTTCTACGGACGGGGCTCCTGGGCCCCCCACGGCTATTACAGCGAGCACTCTCCCTACAAGACCTACGACTTCAGTCGGGCCAATCTCCTGCACAAGTACGGCGAGGATTTCGAGACCGCCTTCGCCGACATCACGCACCGGCGCTTCGAGAGCTGGGGCATCAATACGATCGCCAACTGGTCCGACGAGCACGTGTATCTGCTGCGCCTGACCCCCTACGTCGGAACGATCCACTTCGAAGCGCGGAAGCTGGAAGGCTCGCAAGGCTACTGGGGCAAATTCTACGATGTCTTCGATGAGAGCTTCCAGGACAACCTGCGCAAACGGCTCGAATCCGAGCAGGGCAAGACGGCGGACGACCCCTGGTGCATCGGCTACTTCGTGCACAATGAACTGTCGTGGGGCGACGACACGTCGCTGGCGGTGGCCGCGCTGGTGTCCCCATCCGACCAGCCGGCGAAGATCGTCTTCGTCAACGACCTCCAGGCCAGGTATGAAACCATCGAGAACCTCAATAGCGTCTGGGGAACCGCCTACGAATCCTGGGCGGCCCTGCTGGAGAGCCGCGAGACGCCGGATCGAACGAAGGCCCGCGAAGACCTCCAGAACTTCTACACAAAGACCACAGAAACCTACTTCGCAACGATCCGCAGGGAGTTGAAGAAAGTGGCTCCCAGGCATCTCTATCTCGGCTGCCGGTTCGCCTGGGTGAATGACCGGGCCGCGCGGGCCGCCGCGAAGTTCTGCGACGTCGTCAGTTACAACCGGTACGAGTACAGCGTCGAGAGCTTGAAACTGCCTGATGAACTCGACATGCCGATCGTCATCGGCGAGTTTCACTTCGGCGCCCTGGATCGTGGCCTGTTCCATACCGGCCTTCGCAGAACCGAGAACCAGCAGGATCGCGCCAATAAGTACAGGAGCTACCTGGAGAGCGCCCTGCGGAATCCCTTTATCGTCGGAACGCACTGGTTCCAGTACAAGGACCAGCCCACCACCGGTCGGGGCGACGGCGAGAACTACCAGATCGGATTCGTCGACATCTGCGACAGTCCCTATCCGGAGATCGTCGAAGCCGCCCGCCAAGTCGGCTATTCGATGTATGAACAACGGTTCAACGAGTACTGATCGAGAGGCCTGCAACTCGATCAACGACAATGCGTTGGCCCGACCCTGTCATTCCTGAGCGGGAGCGAAGGACCTGGGCCGCCCAGGAGAACGAGGCACATCTGCGTTCGTTGCCCAGATGCTTCACTTCGTTCAGCATGACAACTCGCGCCTTGCACAGGGCAAACCCGAGTTCCTTCATGCCGTGTCAGCACCGGATGGACTGAGCGTCCTGAGGCAGTCTGTAGCGACGTCGTAAGGCGTTATCTTCAGTGCCCTGGAAGATACGCCCCTTCCGCGAGTTCGGAACCCGCCCTGAGCGAAGTCGGATGGGGCAGGCGCTTGCGGGCGCACTACAAGCTGCTTCGTCAAACCCCCATGCGATGGCCCTGCCGACTTCCGGTGTTCGCATTGACCGAGCGGTCCGCCGCCCTTATAATGCACACGTTCTTTTCAAGGAGCCGCGAAATGGATTTGAAAGACAACGACTATCTGCAAGGCGGTGTTCCCTCCGACGCAAGATCCCAGGACCCGACACCCGGCGTCGTGGAACCTCCTCGCAGCCTCCCGCCCTACCCGCCGTACCCGCCCACAGCAGAACGCCGCCGGCGGTTCAGCGGCTGGCGGGTCCTCTGGGGCATTCTCTTCGGCCTGTCCGTCCTGGCGAACATCGGCTTGTTCCTCCTGCTGCTCGGTGCAGTCGTCGTTCTCGCAGGCAGCGGCACCGGAGGATACGGAACGAACGTCGTGCGAGAAGGCCCACGACACAGCCGGATCGCGGTGATCGACATCGACGGCATTATTGACGGGTCGCAGGCCGACGCGGTCCATCGCCAGATCAAAGCCGCGAAGGACGATTCCGCGGTCAAGGGCATCATCGTTCGTGTGAATTCGCCTGGGGGCACAATCTCCGCGAGCGACCGCATCTACCGCGAGATTGCAGATTACCGCAAGAGAGGGAACCGACCCGTGGTGGCCTTCATGCAGGGGATGGCGGCCTCCGGCGGCTACTACGCCTGTGTCGCGTGCGAACAGATCGTCGCGGAGCCCACGGCCATCACCGGCTCCATCGGCGTCGTCATGAGCCATTTCGTCTTCCAGGACCTGCTCGAAAACAAGCTGGGAATCCAGCCGGTGTTTCTGACCAAGGGACAGAAGAAGGACTGGCCCAGCTCGTTCCGAAAACCGACCGATGAGGAGCTGGCCTACATCGACGACCGGCTTCTCGAACCGGCCTACCAGCGGTTCATCAGCGTCGTCAAAGAGGGACGCAAATACGTGCTCTCCGAGGAAGACGTCTTGAAGCTGGCCGACGGAAGCATCTACGTGGCCGACCAGGCCCAGGCAGTCAAGCTCATCGACGAGATCGGCTACCTGGACAACGCCATCACGATGGTCAAGAACCAGGCCGGGATCAAGGAAGCGCAGGTCATCGAGTATCGCAAGCCGTTGTCCTTCATGGATCTCCTCATGTCCCAGGCCAAGAAGACGAACGTGCTGTCTCTGGATCGCAGCAAGTTGTTCGAGCTCTGCACGCCGCAGGTGCTCTATCTGTGGAACGCCTACTGAGACTCCAATATGAGCTCCTCGTGGAACCACAGGATGGAAATCACGGGACGAGTTCGGCTCGGGCTGTGCATGGTCTTTTGTCTGGTCTGCACCGTGTCGGGCGTTGAATCCGCGACGGGTCCGGCCTTGGGTCTAATCGTGGTCGCCCCCGACGGCGAGGGCTTCGTCGAGCAGTCTTCACACGAACGGTTCATCCCATTCGGCACGAACTACTACGACCCCCACACCGGCTGGGCTCCCAGGATCTGGCGGCAATTCGATCCAAACCGCGTCACCCGCCACTTCGAGATCATGCGTGACCTGGGAGTCAACTGTGCGAGGGTCTTCCTGACCGCCGCGACGTTCCAGCCGGAAGGGGACACCATTGACGAAGGGGCCTTGCAGAAACTGGACGCGATGATCGCGATCGCCCGCGGATCGGGCATCCGGCTGATCCTCACCGGGCCCGACCATTGGGAAGGCAGCCCGGCGTACTGGAAGCCGGACCGCTTCGCGGGCGAGCAGGCGCTCAGAGCCCTGGAGAGCTTCTGGCAGACCCTCGGTCGGCGATATCGCGGCGAACCCGCCATCTTCGCATGGGACCTGCTGAATGAACCGCATCTGCCCTGGTTCGTCGAGACGTGGCGCCCGAAGTGGAACGCCTGGCTCCAGGCAAGGCACAAGGACCGGGAGGACCTGCAATCCGCGTGGGCAGGCGCACTCGGGGACGAGGAGTCCTCAGGAGACGTCGCCGTGCCGCAGGATAAGGCAGTGCAAAACGATCCACGTCTGCTCGACTGGCAACTGTTCCGCGAGCATCTGGCGGATGAATGGGTCCGCCGGCAGGTAGAGGCGATCCGCAAGGCCGATCCGACGCATCTGGTAACCGTGGGCTATATCCAGTGGTCGTATCCGCTCGTGCGACCGGGAAATCCGAGCCTTTACTCCGCGTTCAGTCCCAGACGACAGGCCCAGTGGCTCGACTTCCTCTGCATGCACTTCTATCCGCTGTTGGGTCGGCCTTTCGAATCCCAGGAAGCCTGGGACAGAAACCTTGCATACCTGCAGAGCGCTCTGGCCTACTGCCACGTCGGCAAGCCGGTCGTTCTGGGCGAGTACGGCTGGTACGGCGGCGGCGCGCCGCGCGGACAACCGCCTTTGAGCGAAGATCAGCAGGCTCACTGGATCACCGCGGAGATCGATGCCTCGCGGCGCTTGGCAGCCGGCTGGCTCTCCTGGCCCTTGGCGGACACGCCGGAATCTACCGACATGAGCCAGTTCGGCGGACTCGTCCACTCAGACCTCACAATCAAGCCGTGGGGCGAACGATTCAAGACCTATGCATCGCGATTGTCCACCCTGCCCCACACAGCGACGAGATTGCCCGACTTCGACTTCGCGCTGTCGCTGACGACGCCGGGCAACGAATTGTCCTCCCAGCACGAGACCTTCAGCGACCGCGTGCAATCGGCAATGAGGGAGTAACCGGCGGAATGTGTCTGCGTGGGGCAAGCGTCCCGCTCGCCTCAAAAAACATGTCGTACGGGGACGCGCGGCCTACGAAGAAGTCAACTCCCCGAACAACGTCAGCGGCGAGGTCCGCGCGATGCGGACCTGGGCGAATCGGCCCGCCAACGAAGCAGGACCATTGAATACTACGATATGATCAGTCGAGGTCCGGCCCATCAACTGCGGATGGTCCTGGCCGTCCACGGGATTGACATGCGATTTCTTGCTCAGGCCCTCGGCCAGGACCGTGACATCCACGCCCAGGAAGTCCCGGCTCAGCTCGTCGCTGATCCGCTCCTGGACCGCCAGCAGCTCGACGTTTCGTCGCTGCTTGACCTGTTCCGGGATCGTATCGGCCAGGCGACGGTCGGCGGTCGTGCCCGGACGCGGCGAGTACTTGAACACGAAGCAGTTCTTGTACCGGGCCCTGCGGACGAGGTCCACAGTGGCCTGGAAGTCCTCCTCCGTCTCGTCGGGGAATCCAACGATGAAGTCGCCTGCCAGTGCGATGTCCGGCACGATGGCCCTCGCCTTGTCGAGCATCTCCAAGTAGTGAGCCGCGGTATAGTGGCGGTTCATCGCCTGCAAGATGCGGTCCGACCCACTCTGGGCGGGCATGTGCAAATACCGGCATACCTTCGGCGAATCCGCCATCACGCGGAGGATATCTTCGTAGTGCTCGTCGCGAGGGTAGCTGGTCACGAACTTGATCCACTCGATCCCCGATACCTCGCAGGCCATATCGAGCAGATCCGCCAGGCTGCAGGTCTTCTCGCCATCGCGGCACTCATAGGAGTTCACGGTCTGGCCCAGGAACGTCACCTGCCTGATGCCGGTGCCTGCCAGTCTCCGCACCTGTTCGAGGATCGCGCGGGGCGAGCGACACGCCTCCGGCCCGCGGACATAGGGCACGACGCAATACGTGCAGAAGTAATTGCACCCGCGCATCACGCGAACGAACGCCTGGCCTGGAATCTGCTTGTCGAGGATGCTGTACGTCGATTCGAACTCGTCCAAGACCGGATCGCCCTGCACCGCAGGAGAGCGAATCTGCTCCGTGACGGCCAGCCGCTTCTCCTTGTGGGCAAGCGCGTCCGCGATCAGAGCGGAAAGCTGCGGGATCTGGGCCGGGCCGCACACGATATCGACCGCGTCGTGTTCGAGCAGCTTGTCGCCCAGACGCTGGGCCATGCAGCCGATGACCGCGACGACCAGGCCCGGCCGGTGTTGCTTCAGATGCTTCAGATGGCCCAGGTTCGACAGGACCCGATCCTCCGCGTGCTGGCGGACGGAACACGTGTTGATGACGACCGCATCGGCGTCCTTGACGCCCTCGGTCAGACGGAACCCCGCGTCCCGCAGCGCGGATGCAACGAGTCCCGTGTCGAGCTTATTCATCTGACAGCCGAAACTCTTGATATGTACTGCACGATCTCTCATGGCGATCACAGGATAAGAGATTCGCGACGAGGAATCAAACTGGAAGGTTGATGGATGACGGTTGACTTGTGATAATCGGCACAACATGGTGAAGAACCAAAGGACAATCGAGCAGATCGCAGGCATCGCCCTCATCGTGGCAATCGTCATGGGCTGCGTGCTCGTGCTTCGGCCTTTCATTTCCGCTGTCCTGTGGGCGGCGATCCTGTGTTTTGCGACGTGGCCGGTGCATGAGCTGCTCCTGAGGTGGCTTCGTGGCCGGCGCAATCTTGCTGCCGGGATCATGACCATCCTCCTGTCGCTGGTGCTCATCATCCCATTCCTCGTCGTGGGCCTGACGCTCACCGACAATGTTCGCGGCGCGATGGCGCAGTTCGACTCGTACCGGGAGACCGGAATCCCCGGCCCGCCCGACTGGGTCGCGAAGATCCCGCTGGTCGGCCAGAAGATCAGCGACTACTGGCTCGAATCCACGGTGGACGCCAAGCCCGTCCTGGACTGGCTGAAACCCCGTCTGCAAACGGTCGGCCTGTGGCTGCTGAACCACAGTCTCGACTTCGCCCGCGGCGTCTTCCAACTCATGATGAGCGTGTTGATCGCGTTCTTCCTCTACCGGGACGGCGAGAACCTCGTCGTCCGCCTTCGCACAGGGTTCGAGCGAATCAGCGGCGAATACGGGCGGCACCTGATGGACGTGGTCAAGACGACGGTCCGCAGCGTCGTCTACGGCGTGATCGGCACCGGGTTGGCCCAGGGTCTCGTGGGCGGGATCGGCTTCATCATCGCTGGGCTGCCCTCGCCCATGCTGCTGGCGGTGCTGACCTTCTTCTTCAGTTTCATCCCGTTCGGTCCGCCGATCGTCTGGATCGGCGCGTCGATCTGGCTGTTCGTCCAGAACCACGTCGGCTGGGGCATCTTCATGGTGGTCTACGGCGTCCTCGCCATCAGCAGCGTGGACAACGTGGTCAAGCCGATCATCATCAGCCGGGGCTCGAAGTTGCCCTTCATCGTCATGTTCATCGGCGTTCTCGGCGGCGTCGCCACCTTCGGCTTCATCGGCATCTTCATCGGGCCAACCCTGCTGGCCGTGGGCTTCAGCCTGATCCAGGAGATCCTCGAGAAGCGACGCAAGACGCCGGAGCCGCAATCGCCGTCTGGCGAGGGCTCATCCGAGCCTGCCGAGCCTGCCGCGACTGTCGATGCACCAGCACCGCACAACACCGAGTCCGACGGGACGGCCTCCACACCCGTCCCGGGCAACGCGCCAACCGCGTGACACCGATCTGGAATGATTCACTCGCATCCGCCTCTCTCACTCAGGGAGCGATTGAGCTTCCGCTGGAGATCCTTGAAACGGTTGACCTCGTCGAAACCCAGGCGGAGGATGGGGAAGGCGGTCTTGCTGTGCAGGAGGGGCTCGTCCAGATCCACCCACGGGCGGCAGGCCTCGCCATCGGGGGTGCCGGGAATCGGCGCGAAATCGGCCAACATGCCGCGAATGCCGAGACTGTGCACGAATCGCATGGAGGACTCGAGCTCCTGGGCGTCGCAGGCAGGATGGCCCAGGATCTGGTAGGCAGTGACATCCGCGGGATCGACGCCGGCGGCGAACAGATGCTCGACCGCAGCGGCCAGTTCCTCCGAGAACACCTTGCCGCCAGTGCCCTGCTGCCACCGGCGGGAGGCGCTCTCGAAGCCGAGATAGAATGTCTTGAAACCGGCCAGGACCATCAGATCCGCCAGTTCGGCCGTCAGGAAGCGAGCGTTCAGCGCGTTGGGCGTGTGCAGGTTCACGCGGATGCGCCGTTCGAGAATCTCGCTCAGAAAAGGCGTCAGGACATGGTCTGCATCGAACAGCAGTGCGTCGTCATAGAACGCGACGTCCGTAGCCCCCCGCTCGACGAGCAGCTCCAGTTCAGCCAGCGACCGTTCGAGCGGGCGCTGCTTGAACCGCCCATAGACCCGCGGCACGGAACAGTAGCTGCATTGGAATGGACAGCCGTCGGTCAGCTTCACGACACCGGTTCGGAGTCGATCATAGACTTCCCACAGCGCCGGCTGCGCCGCATCCGCCGACAGATGCAGGAACGACCACAATGGCTGCAGGTCGAGCTCGTCAATCACCAGGTCGGCGCCCAAGTCCCGCGCGTGTTCGCGGCACAGAATCGCGTAGTTGCCGCCCAGGACAATCCGGGTCTCTGGACGGAAACGGCGGAGGTCCTCGATTACTTCCTGCACGCCGGGATACCAGTACGTCATCATGGTTTGAACCAGCGCATAGTCGAACGGCCCCTGCTCCCGCAGGTAATCCCCGAACCGCTCCCGTGGCAATCCGAATCGGCGGAAGTATCGCGGGATGTGCGCCAGCGGCGCGGGCGAGGCAATCCGCTCGCTGCGAAACGGCCCACGTCCCCACCTGTCCGAGGGCGCGGCACACGAGTCCGCCAGGCGGTCCATATAATCGAAGAGGCAGAAGTCCGCCTGTCCGCGCAGCCGGCCGGCGACACCAAGCAATCCATACGGCCTGATCCAGAAATCGTAGGCGGCGAAATCATAGATCGGCGGGTTGACCAATAATACCCTCGGTTTCATGCCCGACGAAGTATAGGCAGGGCCGCGGCACTGTCAATGCCGCATCTCGGCGCCGACGCATTGACTCGGACACCCCCAATCTGCTAAAATAGGTGAATTGCAGTGGTTTCTGCCGAGAATCTCTGCGGGGGTTGCTGCTGAACGCCGTTGAAGAAAGAGCTCGAATGAGTGCACGCCGCATCGTCCTGTTGTCCCTGGTCGCAGCCGCTCTGCTGTGGGCTGTCTCCGCCAAGGCCGCCGGCCCACTGTACATCAACGAGGTCCTCGCTTCGAATGCGACGTCCGCAAAGGACCCGCAGGGAGACTACGACGATTGGATCGAGATCTACAACGCCGGGACACAGGCGGTGGACTGCGGCGGGATGTACCTCACGGACGACCTGGAAGAGCCCAGGAAGTGGCAGATTCCGACCGACAATCCCAGCTTGACCACCCTCCCTTCCGGCGGGCATCTGTTGATTTGGGCGGACAATGACGTGGACGACTCCGGCCTGCACGCGAGCTTCGGCCTGAGCGCCGCAGGCGACGAAGTCGCCTTGTTCGACGTGGACGGCGTCACCCTGATCGATGAGGTCGGTTTCGACCCGCAACAGGCGGATATCTCGCTGGGTCGCCTTCCCGACGGCGGCGATGCCTGGCAGTTGTTCTCGCCGCCCACGCCGGGGGCCGCGAACGTCGCGGTGTATGAAGGGATCGTTGAGAAACCGCAGTGCTCGCCGGAGCGCGGGTTTTATGAGAGCGAGTGCGTCGTGACCTGCACCACGGCGACCGAAGGGGCGTCCATCTACTATACCACCGACGGCAGCGAGCCGTACGTCCTGGGCGGCCGGGTCCCGACCGGCACGCTTTATCAACAGCCGGTGCGCATCACCAAGCCGACCTGTCTTCGGGCAAAGGCCATCAAATCCGGATGGAAGTCCTCAGCCATCGCGACGCAGACGTATCTTCTCGTCCAGAGCATCGTCCGCCAATCGTTGGGCGGGACTGCGCCCAGCACCGCCTGGCCCACCGGCAGCGTCAACGGCCAGGTAATCAGTTACGGCATGGACCCGGACGTGGTCGAGGACCCTTTGTACGCGGATCTGGTGGACGACGCCCTGTTGGCAATTCCCTCCCTCTCGCTGGTGACATCGCTGGACAATCTGTTCGGCGCCCAGAACGGCATCTACACGCACGCCAGCAACGAGGGCGACGCCGGGGAGAGGCCGGTCTCCGTCGAACTGCTCAACCCCGACGGAAGCGAAGGATTTCAGATCGACGCAGGCTTGCGGATTCGAGGGGGGTTCAGCCGCAGCAACGATAATCCCAAGCACGCCTTTCGCCTGTTCTTCCGGGCGGAGTACGGCCAAGCCAAGCTGGGATTTCCCCTCTTCGAGGAGGAAGGGACCGACGAATTCGATTGCGTCGACCTGCGGACCAGTCAGAACTACTCGTGGGCATACCAGGGCAACAGTCAGAACACGATGGTCCGCGAGGTCTTCTCGCGGGACCTCCAGGGCGAGATGGGCCATCCCTACACGCGGAGCCGCTATTATCACCTGTACCTCAACGCCCAATACTGGGGCCTGTACCAGACCCAGGAGCGGTCGGAGGCATCCTATGCGGCTTCCTACCTCGACGGGGACAAGGAAGATTTCGACGTGGTCAAGTCGGAAAGCGGCTCGTACTCCATGGTGGCTACGGACGGAGACACGGTCGCCTACCGGCGTCTTTATGATGCCGCGATCGCCGGCCTGGGCAACAACGAGCGGTACTGTCAGATCCAAGGCTTGAACGCCGACGGAACACCCCATCCCGACTACGAACGTCTGCTCGATCCCGACAACCTGATCGACTTCATGATCATCGACTACTACACCGGCGACCGGGACGGTCCCGGGTCGCGATTCGTCAACCGACCCAACAACACCTACGGGATCTACAATCGGGAGAACCCCGACGGATGGAAATGGTTCCAGCACGACAGCGAGCACACGCTGGGCGTCTCGTACAGCGAGACGAACATGGTCACGCCGTACACGACCGCCGGGGCGCAATGGGCCTATTTCAATCCACACTGGCTGCACGAGCAACTGGCGAGGAACAACGTCGAGTATCGGACGCTCTTCGCCGATCACGTTTATCGACATTTCTTCCACGACGGGCTTCTGACGCCCGATGCCTCGATCGCTCGCATCGAGAAACGGGCCGCACAGATCGAGCTGGCGATCATCGCCGAGTCCGCCCGCTGGGGCGACGCGCAGCGGTCCAAGCCTCTCACCAAGGCGGACTGGGACGCCGAGATCAGCCGCATCGTCAACAACTACCTGCCCATGCGAACCGCAACGGTCCTCGCCCAGTTCAGAGCGGTCGGCTGGTATCCCGAGATCGATCCGCCGGAGTTCAACCAGCGAGGCGGCCATGTCCCCGGCGGCTTTTTCGTGCAGCTCGCGGCCGACGACCGCACGATCTACTATACCCTGGACGGCTCCGACCCCCGCCTTCCCGGCGGCGCCGTCAACCTGATCTCGGCGCGGTCGTACACACAGCCGATCGAGCTGACCGCCAGCACACAGGTGAAGACCCGCATGCTCAGCGATGGCGTCTGGAGCGCTCTGAACGAAGCGACGTTCGCGGTCGGTCCCGTCGCCGACAGCCTCCGGATCAGTGAGATCCAGTACAACCCTGCGGACGATCCCAACGCGGAGTTCATCGAGCTGACCAACGTCGGCGCCGAGACGGTCGATCTAAACCTGGTTCGGCTCACCACGGGGGTCCAGTTCACCTTCCCCCCGTTCGAGCTGCCTGCAGGAGGCCATTGCCTTCTCGTGAAGGACCTCACGGCCTTCGAAGCCCGTTACGGCTACGACCTGCCCATCCTGGCACAGTTCGCAGGCGGTCTGAGCAACGCCGGGGAGAGGATCGTTCTGGTCGATGCGAGGGGAGAGGTGATCGAGAGCTTCGAGTACAAGGACGACTGGTTCGATCCGTCCGATGGGATGGGCTGCTCTCTGAATCGCGGCGACGTTTGGGCCGACGGCAACGATCCGAACGACTGGTACGCCGCAGTGCCCTCGCCCGGCTTCTGATCGCTGCAAGAGCCGGCTCATCCGGACGGGGGGCGTTCCAGAGCACTCCTGCAAGAACAACGATTACGATAGGATTTGCAGGGTTTATAAGACCTGCAAGGATGGTAGCACCTGCGGAATCCCCCGCTCCGCGCCGTCGGAAGAGAATCTCTGGGAGCCCGATGCTGATTCAGTCGAAAAAAAACAAAAACGGAGAAAAACCCCCGTCACGTTCCTGCTGGTTGCCAGACTTATAGGTGACGAATGTACTCGTGTGAATGCGATACCCTCGAGTTGGTCAGGAAGGCGCAGCTCGGCGATAGGGAGAGTCTGAATCGCCTGGCCGAGACAGTGGGTGTCCGCCTGCATGAGTACGTGTTTCGCCTGACGCTTCAGGAAGACCTGACGCAGGATATTGTGCAGGAGACGATCTTAGAGATGTTGCGGCTGTTTGGGAAGTTGCGTCAAGCCGATCGATTCTGGGGATGGCTCCACGGCATCGCGTTCAACAAGGTGCGGAACCACTTCGGCCGGCAATGGCGCCACAAGACGCGAAGCCTCTCCCAGATCACGGAACGCGATTTGCCGGCCCGGCGCGAGGACGAGGACAACGGCTTCCCGGAGCGGCGCAGCGGCAACGACGTGTTGGCCGACGTGGTCACCGACGAGTTCAAGCAGATCGTCCTGCGCTGCATCGAGTCGCTGGAGCCCCGACACCGGGCCATCCTGACGATGCGATGCTACGATCAGATGTCCTACGCGGATATCGGCAAACTGATGGATTGTTCAGAGATCGGGGCGCGTGCCCTGTTCTATCGTGCCAAGAAGGCCCTCACCAGCCGGTTGTCCCGACACGGACTTGGCAAGGGCGCCTTGGTCTTGGCCCTGGTCCTCTTCGGCAAGATGACTGCGGCCAGCAAGGCGGCGGCGGCGGAGATCTCCATCCCAGCGTCCACGCTGTCGGTGGGTCCGACCGCCACCCTACTGGCAACGGCTACCAGCAAGACCGGCATATTCGCGCTGGTGGTGGTGGCCGTGGTGGGGGTCGGGTCGATCGGAGATTGGGGATCGACGAGGGAAGGTTTGAGTCGCCGCGTTAGTCTTCCCTCCGAAATCCCCGATCCCCGGTCGGCCTTTCCGACACACTCGACCGATTTGTCTCCCTCGGATCGATGGTATTACTTCCCGGAGGGACCGAACCGAGCCGTCATGATGAGGCAGGTGCAGTTCGACCCCTCCGGTGAGAAGCCGACCTCGCTGGTGCTGCAGAACCAATACGCCAACTACTACTTCGACTACGGCACGAACACCGTACGGATCAAGAATCACCGTGCCTGGGAGGAGGATCTGAGCGTCCGACGGCTGCCGACCGATTCCGCGAGCCTGAGCCGCTTCCTCTCGCAGGTGCAGGGGTATTCGGTCGCATCGCGGGTCGCAGCGGGATATGGTGACACGACGCCCTCCTCAGGACGAGGCGTGCTCATCATGTGCCGACGGGACGGAGATGAAGAACAGAGAATTCAAGAGGTCGACCGCCACCTGAATGTTCTTGAGGAGGAGTATTTCCAATTCGGCTGGCCGCAGAGCGCACGCCGGATCGATGAGCGGGACGCAATCCACCGCCACGGCCGGACGTTCTTCCGTATCCACGGGCAAGTCAACGGAGTCACGCTCACAGGGACAGGACGACTGCCCCTGGTGTATGCGGCCAGCCGACTTTATTGGCCTTGGCTCGAAATCCGCGTCGGGAACAGATTCCGAGCCGTGGACACGAAAGACGGAGCGGTCGTCTACAATCAGGACAATCGCGTCGTGGCCCGATATGCAGGCGGCAGCTTCTTCAAAGGGCTTGCGCGCCCCTGGCTGGGATTGCACTCGATCGACACGCTCCGGCGTGACGCGGCCGAGAAACAGTTGTGGTTCCAGACGCAATACGACGCACGGACAGGTCAGGCCCAGATCATCGTACAGTCCGCTCCGGCGGTCCTGACCTACTCGATCGATATGGAGAAGGACCTGGTGGATCGCGTGGAACTGAGTTCGGAGGGAGCCAAGAGCAGCCCCGCCGTTGCAGGACAACTCACGTTCACGTACTCCGAAGATGCGGATTCCCCCGAGACGACGTTCGTGGAACCGCCAGTCAGCCCGTCGGACAATGCGAAGGCAAATCCTCAGGGAATGCTGTGGCTTGTGGAGTTGCTCCCGATGCGCGATGGAGCAGCTCCCTGAGCTTTTTTTTTGAGAACACCGTACCGAAGGCCATGAGAACCCCATTCCACAGGATCGCAGGTACGACCGCTCTGGTCCTCACGCAGCTTGTCGGCACCGCCTGTCTGGCGACGTCCTCGGTGCTCTACTGTGACGGGCGGGCAACGGGCCTCAACAACGGCTCGAACTGGACCAACGCGTTCGTGTGCCTGCAGAGCGCACTGACCGCCGCACGGGCCGGCGACGAGATCCGGGTCGCGCAGGGCATTTACCAGCCCGATCGACATTTTGAAGTTGCACAAGATGGAGCCCGCGTGGTCGCCTCAGGAAGATGCACCGACAGTTTCGTCCTCCCGTCGGGCGTCACCCTCCGAGGCGGCTACGCGGGCAACGGCGCCGCCGACCCGGATCGAAGGGACATCGACGCGTATGAGAGCGTTCTCAGCGGGGACCTGGCCTCCAACGACGCCCCGCTGGCGGGCCACGACTGGCAGAGTATCTGCAATTTCGTCCTGGATGAGAGCCGAGCGGACAACAGCCGGTCGGTGGTGACGGTGAACACGGCCGGCAGCCCGCCGGTGCTGGACGGCTTCACCATCACCGGCGGACACGCGACAACCGACTCCGGCGCCCACACGACGGGGGACTACTCCTCCGCGTCGGCGGATACGGACGGGGCCGGAGCGTTCATCGTGGCTGGCTGTCCCCGGTTCATTCACTGTGCCTTCGAGCTCAACACGACCCTCGCCAGCAAGGGGGACGCCGCCGGGGGGGCCGGCGTCCTGTTGGCCAACACCTTGCCCATGTTCGCGGAGTGCCGATTCCAGGAGAACTTCGCTCTGGCCGTCGGCGGAACGAGTCTGGGGGGCGCGATCCGCGCCATTCGCAGCAGTCCGGTGCTGACCGACTGCACATTCATCGCCAACGCCGCCGCCGGTCAGGATGGGCAGTATCTGGGCGGAGCCATCGCCAATTACGCCGGCAATCCTGCGATGAAGGACTGCCTCTTTCGGGAGAACATGGCTCTGGGATCCAAGGGGGGCGCCCTCTACAATCACGACAGAAGCCACCCAACCATCACGGATTGCGTCTTCGAGGGCAACCTGGCGGGCTCCGGGGGCGCGATCTGCAACGACGATTCCAGCAGCCCGAGGATCACGCACTGCATCTTCTTGGTCAACGAAGCCCATACCGAACGCGGCGGCGCGATTCACAACGCAGGTAACTGCACCGCGACCACGATGGCGTGCCTGTTCGTGGGGAATATCGCCGCCAACGAGGGCGGGGCAGTATACAGTTTGGGGCGTCCGTACTTCCTGAACTGCCTGTTCTCCGCCAACGCCGCCAACAACGGCGCCGCCGCGTTCATCGAATCCGCTGGGGAAGCCACCTTCATCAACTGCACGATATCGGGGAATGTGGCCGCCCGGAACGGAGGCGCGATCTACGGCCGCCAGAGCATGATGAAGGCAACCAACTGCATCCTGTGGGGGGACCACCCGGACGAAGTCTACCTCATGAACGGCACGGCGAACATCACCTACAGCGATATCGAGAGCACATGGACGGGAGAAGGCAACATCCACAGCGATCCGGAATTCCTCGACCCGGCCGGGGCCGACGCGATCCGAGGCACGCTGGACGACGACCTGCGACTCTCCTTGGGTTCGCCTTGTCTGGATATGGGCAGCAATGGAGCGATCCTCCCTTCCATGATGATGGACCTCGACGGCAGGAGCCGGATCGCAAACAGCCGCATCGACATGGGCGCTTTCGAATTCAACGGCCCGTTCTATTACTATGTGAACGCGGCTACGGGCAACGACCTCAACAGCGGATGGAGCCCGAAGGAGGCGTTTGCCACAATCCAGAAAGGCATCCGTGTCACTCCGGAAGGGTACACGGTCGCAGTGGCTCCCGGGGTCTACAGGGAGGATATCGACTTCCAGGGAAAAGCCATCACGGTGGCCGGCCTGAACGGGGCGCCTGTGCTGGAATCGCCCGAGGGATACGCTGTCTCATTCTT
>JAXDBU010000166.1:0-67001 GCA_034678485.1 Sedimentisphaerales bacterium
GAGATTGTCCCATCGGTAGTTGAAGGTTGAAAGGAAAGCGGTGGCTACTCCGGCCTGGTGGCAGGTACCATCAGGCCGACCTGATTATTCACAATTTGAAGGAGTAGCCATGGACCCGACAACGTACCAGATCGCCGACAAAACCGATAGCCGCAAACTCACGGAATTTCTCTGTCAGGAGGGGCAGTTCCTCCTGCCGATCGTCGAGCTGATCACCGGGGCCGAGATGGCCATCGATGAACTGATCGAAGTCACCGGCCGGGCCGCCGTCGAGGCGGTCCTGACGCTCTCGGCCCAAGAGGTCGCCGGTCCCAAGCATCCGGGCAAGGCCGCCGGCGAGATCGGTTGGTATGGCCGCCAGCAGGCGACGATCCCCCTGGCCGAACGCAAGCTGCGGGTTGAGAAACCCCGGCTGCGACGCAAAGGATCGGGGCCGGACAAGGAGGTGACGATCCCGGCCTACGAGGCGATGCTGGGCAACTCGCGTCTGGGCCGGCGGATGCTGGAGATCCTGCTGCACGGGGTCTCGACGCGAAACTATCGCAAGGTCCTGCCCCAGATGGCCGAGACGGTCGCGGTGAGCAAATCCAATGTCAGTCGGGAATTCATCGAAGCCAGCGAGCAGACGCTCAAGGAACTCTGCGAGCGGCGGTTCGAGGACCAGGACATCCTGATCGTCTATCTCGACGGCATCCAGTTCGGACAGATCCACGTGATCGTGGCGTTGGGCGTGGACAGCCAGGGCTACAAGCACGTCTTGGGTCTTCGCGAAGGCGCCACCGAGAACGCCACCGTGGTCAAGGATCTCTTGACCGACGTCGTCTCTCGCGGCCTGGATCCCAAGCGGCGCCGGCTGTTCGTGATCGACGGCAGCAAGGCGTTGCGGGCGGCCATCGACGAGGTTTTCGGCGCCAAGAACCCGATCCAACGCTGCCGCAATCACAAGATCCGCAACGTGCTGGATTACCTGCCGAAGGACCGCCACGAGAATGTCCGCTGTGCGATGAAGGCGGCGTTCCAACTGCCGGCCGAGCAGGGAACGGCGAAACTCAAGAAGCTGTCGGAGTGGCTGGCTCAGGAATACCCCTCGGCGGCCGACAGCCTCCTGGAGGGCCTGGCGGAGATATTCACGATCAACCGCCTGGACTTGCCGAGCCAACTGCGTCGCTGCCTGGCCAGCACGAACATCATCGAGTCGCCCAACGCCGGGATTCGGGAAAAGACCGGGCGTGTGACTCGCTGGCGGGACGGGCAGATGGTGCTGCGCTGGACCGCCTCGTCGCTGCTGACGCTGGAGAAACGGATGCGGCGGATCATGGGCCATCAGCAATTGTGGATGCTGGAGGCCAAATTACAGACTCAAGACGAGCAACAGGGAGTTGCTAAGAAGCTCAAGAACGCGTAGGATTCACTATAGAGTGGCCACCGCACCTCCAACTGAGAGCGGGACAACTTCTCCTTCAGTCATTCAGCCGCACGCAATGAATAGATGTGGGGGCCGGGGACACCATACCTAATCCCCTTCGTGTTCTGGCTTGGGGCCGCGTTTGACAGGTCGGGCCACACGGCCCAGTCTCTTTTCGGTCCGATCCGGGTGCACCTGCTCGTGCAGGGACCGGCCCGTCCACTTGGGCCTACCTTGTGGACTGGTCCCAGGGGCTGTCTGTGGAGAAACCATGCACACCGCAGGTGTTCGGCTCAGACTCTCTGGCGCACACCATCGCAACATCCGCACTCTCCTGTATATACAGGAGAGGATATCCCCATCTATCGGACGCGTCAATAATGCATCCAACAAAAAGCGGGGTGCATCCGGCTGGGGGCTTCTGCCCCGGGCCACCGGCCACGGATCACGGAAAGACAACGCACGTTATGACGCCCACGGCAGATGCTTCACTGCGTTCAGCATGACAATCGGGCCCCCGAAAGGCCGTCCTGTTTCCCGCTACTCCAAGAACTCGAAGGCGAACAGGCTTGCGTCTTTCAATTCGAATTCGAGGCTGATTTGTTTGTCTTGGAGTTGGGCGAATCGGTTCGTCGTCTCTTGCTCGTTTGTCCAACGGATCGGTAGTCCTGTGCCGTCATTGGCGACCGTCACGCAATCAGCGAAAGACAAACCTTCGACAACGTCGCCTCGATCGTTGCGGACCTGTACTCTGAGTGTTCCCTTCGACGCGTCCGCGTTGACGACCAGTTCGTGGATCATGCCTACGCTCAGCGGGATTGTCGAGAGCCGGCCGGTTTTGCCCGGCAGCGATTTGCGGGCGACATATCGATCCAAAGGCATTTTCACCAGACCGATCTGCCGCTCGCGAAAGCGATTCATCTTGTGCCCTTGCCTGTACCCGCCGTAATACAGACAGACCTCGTTGCCCACGATGAGCTGCTCGTCGACCCATGCATGGGCGCGGTCCCACGTCTGCGGCTGCGGATTACGATCGAAGAAGGCCCCCGGCTCCCGATGCCAATGCCGGCCGTCGCGCGTCCAGGCCAGGGCGGTATAGCCGATCCCATAGGCCTGCGGATCGATCAACGGCGGTTCGTCGGCCTTCAGGTCGTCTCGCAGGACCTTGACCATGCCCATCCGCAGGGGCCCGCGCGTGAGGAAGGCGGACATCGCATAGAACTGCGTGATGCCCTGATCCGTGTCCTTGTCGGGCCGCACCACGTACCAGGGTTCCTCCCAGTTCACCAGGTCTTTGCTGAAACTCTGCTTGGTGACTCGTCGCAGGCCCTCCCATTCGGGGTCGGTCGTGTAGGTGGAAACAATCGCGACGTAGCACTTGCGGATGGGGTCCCAGGAGATATTGTCGATGTCATGGTCGTGCTTGAGGACCATGCGATCCACGAGCGGCTTGAA
This sequence comes from Sedimentisphaerales bacterium, assembly GCA_034678485.1. Lineage (GTDB taxonomy): Bacteria > Planctomycetota > Phycisphaerae > Sedimentisphaerales > Anaerobacaceae > PLanc-01. Next base: position 2,861 of record JAXDBU010000166.1, read on the forward strand.
GTCCAGCCCGTCGGGCGAAATCGCGATGTGCAGTCCGCCGTCGAACCAGTAGCCGTACTTGTATCGTTGGCTCGGGTCGAAGTAGTCCGGCCCCTCGTCCAGGACCTCGGAACCGAACTGAATGGTGCCGGGGTCCTTCAATACGCGATGCGGGCGAATCCAGTGAATGCCGTCGAGCGACTCCATGTAGGCGATGTGCGACCGGTCGATTCGCTGGTCGTCATACCAGGAGCCGTACCAGATGCGAAATCGCTTGGTCTGCGGATCGCGAAGGACGGTGAAGAAGGGCTGAAAGCAACGATCCTCGTCGCCTGTGATGAGCGGATTGGGCAGACTCGAATCTCGCTGGGGGCTGTTGACCACCCTGGCGACGTTCTCGCTTTGGCGGATCAGGTAGTCGTCCAGGAGCAACTGCACGCCGTGACAGAGATAGGGCGCAGCGGCAGCAGTCTCCGGCTTGGCTGCAGCCAGGCCGACGGTTGTGAGCCGAACGTCGAAGAAGGCCTGGCTCGGAAGCCATAACAACGCCGCGGCAAGTACGCAGTTGGAACAAGTGGCTCGCATGATTTCAGATCCTCCAGTTCACATCTTCGCAACATCCGCACTCTCCTGCACATGCGGCAGAGGATATCCCCATTTATCGGATATGTCAATAGCTCTGGCCACACAGAGCCGAAGCCGGCCGCAATGGCGTGAGCTGTCCTGACGGACCGCCATTCCACAGTGTCCTGCGAGTCAAGGCTCCGCGTATAATCTGGGCACGGCCAGACGCTGCCAGCAGGTCGTAATCGCGCGCAGCGGCGCGGGAATGTCGCCAGAGAGTCCTTGAATCACGCCCTCGCAGGCGCCGCCTGGCCGGCGGCGGAAGGCCACGTCAGCTCGCTCAGGAAGCTCGATCTCCAGGGCGCCGGTCTTAACGCGTTTGAGTCCCCCGGCTGCGAATGCCATCACGTTGCCGGCAATGTCGAAGCGGACCGCCGCGATGCCGATGGCGTCGATCTCGACGGCGTGCCCCTGCCAGGTGAACGTCTCATCGATCGGATCACCCCCGGGGTGGTCCCGTCCGGCTGCACGAATGTACGTGCCATCGGTCAGGGCGGCAAAGCCGGCAACGGGCGGGCACGGGTGCGTGGCGTTGCCGATCCAGCCGGTAACGCGAGGCACGCCGGTCTCGGCAAGCCGGCGCTTGACCGCCGTCGCGCAGGCGTTGTCGTCGTCGAAGTACTGTATCTTGTCATCCCATCGCCCGGCCACGTCGAGCGAACGGGCCTCGGCATCGCATGTCCATGGGCCGACCTGGAAGATCGCGGTTTTGCCGACGGCGGCACGGCGGAAGAACGCCAGCTCGCGCTGTCCACAGAACTCCGGTCGATAGAGCACGACGGCGCGGTATCGCTGTGGCCCGAGGCAGATATAGCCATCGTCGTCGATCCGCAGTGCGGAATCCTCGATCAAACTCGACGGGACCAAGTCCGTTGGGTAGCCCTCGGCACAGAGGGCGGAGGTGATTTCGAGGCCGACGCGGTTGTACGACGGTCCGGCCCAGTTCATCGCGCAGGCGTGTCCGAACACCACGGCCGTCGGGCAGTCGAGCGGGGCGTGCGTGATGAAGTCCAGCATGCGAATCCGCGTCATTCCGTCCATGAGGCCGCTCTGCATCAGCAGCGTCTCTCGCTGACCGGTCTTGAGGTCCTCGCGCGGATAGAGCGGATGCACGTTGAGCCGTCCGCCGGCGAGCACACCCGCCCACAGCTCGCGCACGTATGGCTCAACCTCACGGGCGTAGAACTGGTTGTACCAGAGCGGATAGCCCCATCGCTTGGCAAGCGAAGTCCGGCACGGATACGGCGTCGATTCGTCCGTTTGTCCGATGTCACGCGTTGCCTGCCACCAGGACAAACCGTTCTTGCGGAACTCCTGCGGGCCCGGATACGGCGTCCACGTGGCGTGCGTGACGATGAGGGCGTCCTCGCCAAAAGCCTCCTTCCCGGCGCGGTAGTAGTCGTCCTCGATGGCGGCGTTGCGCCAGCGGCACATTGTGCCGTAGCGGTTGATCGCCGCCAGCCGTTCGCGCTGCCGGTCCTTTTCGCCGGCGCACATGAGCAGCGTGTCGCGGATGAGGTCCCCGCCGGCGGAGCGTTCGGAGTAGACGCGGGCCATCCCAGCAGAGTACCAGTAGCGGTCGTGCGAGGGATTGCCCGAGTGGTCCGGGGGGAAACCCCACTCGTCCTTCATGATGCCCGCCAGCGGCACATCCATGTACTGCCGGATGATGCCTCGCTGATACTCGATCAAGTGCGGCGCAAAGACGTCGGGCGTGAGATACGTGTGCGACGCGATCACGCAGGCGCTGCGATCCGACTGGGCGGGCACGCGTACGGTGAGCTTTCGCGGCCCGTCGGCAGTCGTCCTGACGCCGGCGGTGGTGATGTCCCGCACGCTGGCCGGGTCGATGCCACCTTCGGTTCGGATGAACGAGTAAACCCGCGCCAGCCTTGTGGCCAGGCAGTCATAGTCCGGCAGGCTGCCGTTCATGTGGTCGCGCGTATCGACGCCCTCGAAAATTACCTCCGCAGGCTGGGCGTTGGGGAAGTCGACGAATCGCAACACCAGCTCCTCCTGTTGCTCGTCGGGATACTTATCGCGGAAGGCCTGCCGCGCCAGGCGGATGTCCACCTCGAGGGCGACCTTCAGTCCGAGCTTCGCGGCGTAGCGCACGGCCTTATCGACCTGAGTGTGGTAGTGCAGATCGACAACCTCGGTCCGGCGGCACGCGGTGGACAGAAGCGTGTACGGTGAGCACGTGGCCACGGCGTCGAGGAAGAACTCGTAACCCTCCGCTTCGAGGTCTTTCTGTGTCCAAAACCACGCGCCGATCACCGGTGGCAAAGGCAGCAGTTGATCGATGTTGTCCCGCAAGCCGCCCGCTTGGGTGACCTGTTCGATCTTGAGCCGCGGCTGGCCACCGACGTCAGTCCCATGGGCCTCGGCCACCACCACGCTCAGCAACATGGCCAGTGCAATCACGCGCCGATACGGGGACGGCCCATCATGCCTCGGCTTGGGCTGCTGTAGGTCTGCATTGCGATACCCCATGGTCACGTCCTTTCAAGAGCACTATCCAAGGCTGCTTTGGCCCAGTCCCAGACGGGGAGAACCCGCACACGGTAACATATTCCCGGCGGTTCATCCACCATCCGGCGATACAACATGCACGCCTTGCATACAGGTGCTGACGCCGAAGGACGGGCTCTGGACAAGTGCAGAACTGAACCGCCAGCCGCAGGCGATCAACAGTCAGCGTGGAGCCGTCGATCCCTGAGGCTGTGTTTCGGCATGGCACCCATCGGGGGGGGAGCGCTGTATTGGCAAGATCTTGTCGCACACGCCCGTTCGAGGCGGGCGGAGTCGGGGGTTGCCGTCGGGGGTCGGGTCGGCTACACTGCTGGAGAGCCGTCAGATGGTCTTGCGGCAGAACAGCGGCAGATGAATGCAGACTGAGGCAGACGATGGCGTTCGTATCGTGGATGCGGGCAGACCTTGCCTGAACACACAATCAGAAGGAGGCAACGTATGAAGCACGTCACACGCAGGCAATTCGTAAAGGGGTCGGTCGCGGCCGGACTCGGCATCGCAATGGTCGGTCCCATGTCCCGGGTGCGGGGGGCTAATGATGAGATCCGCGTGGCGGTCGTCGGGGTCAACGGTCGCGGCGGGTCGCACATCAGCGAGTTCGAGGAGATGGAAGGTGTGCGGGTCGCGGCCTTCTGCGACGTGGACCGCAAGGTCCTCGACGACAAGGCCGCGGCCTTCGAGAAGAAGTACGGCCATGCGGTGGACAAATACGTCGATATTCGCAAGCTGCTCGACGACAAGAGCATCAACGCGATCTCGATTGCCACGCCGAACCATTGGCACTCGCTGGGCACGGTCTGGGCCTGCCAGGCGGGCAAGGACGTCTACGTGGAGAAGCCGTGCAGCCACAATATCTTCGAGGGTCGCAAGTGCGTCGAGGCCGCCCGCAAGTACGGCCGGATCGTCCAGCACGGGACGCAGAGCCGTTCCAGCAAGAGCTGGGCCCGACAGGTGGCCGCCATCGCCAGCGGCAAATACGGCAAGCTGCTGGTCTCGAAGGGCGCGGCCTCCAAGAACGGACAAGGCCGCTGGAGCATCGGCTTCAAGCCGGTCCAGGAGCCGCCGGCGAATCTGGACTACGACCTCTGGCTCGGCCCCGCGCAGGAGCAGCCGTACCACCAGAATCTGGTACACTATAACTGGCACTGGTTCTGGGAATTCGGGAACGGTGAAATCGGCAACCAGGGGGTTCACCAGATGGACATCGCCCGCTGGGCGATTCCCGGCGCGACTCTGCCCAAGAGTGTGATCAGCCTGGGCGGCCGTTGGGTGAACTCGACGGAAGGGCATCCGCCCTTCACGGATCAGGCCCAAACACCCAATTGCCAGTTGACGATCATGGATTTTGGCGGGCCGCTGCTGGTGTTCGAGGTCATCGGCCTGGTGAACCGGGAGGGCGTCGACGGCAAGAAGTATCCGACCAACGTAGGCAACGAGTTCTACCTGGAGGCCGGCACGATCCGGGGTGGCAAGTTCTATCCGAAGGACTCGGATGTTGCCGAAGAGCTGGCGGTTCCTGATGTCCAGATGGATACCGACCATTTCGGGAACTTCATTCGCGCCATGCGGAGCCGCAAGGTCGAGGACCTCAACGCGGATATCGAAGCGGCACATCTTTCCGCGGCCTGCTGTCATTTGGGTAACATCTCCTATCGTCTCGGCGAGCAGGTATCGGGCGCGACCAGGCCCGGCGTCCTCGACAAGCACGAGGAAATCGCCAGGTCGTGGGAGAGGGTCCTGACGACGGTAAAAGGCGCCATCGATCTCGACGTCGCCCAGAACACGTACCAGCTTGGACCGATGTTGACGTTCGACCCGAAGGCGGAGAAGTTCGTGGGGAATTCGCAGGCGGATCTCCTGCTGACGCGGCTGTATCGCAAGCCGTTCGCGGTGCCGGATCGTGTCTGACGGAGGGACAGGCCAGACCGCCGTCCCTGTTTGTCGTGACGCCGCGAGGCATTTCATGACACGGCCGTCCCGGCCGTGAGGGCTCCCAAAGTGCGAAGATCGCGTTCTGGGAGCCCGGTACCACGGGCATCTTGCCCGTGATTCGTCGTGGCATCGGCATCCTGCCGATGTGGCATGGGCTGGAAACCCATGCCACTCATGGGCGAGACGCCCATGCTGCCATATGCCCGCACGGGCACACTACGAACCCGCTTCGCTTGAAGTTGCCACGCAATCGGGTCGCGTGCCCCAGGGGCAGCCGCTCAACCGTATGTTCTCTGGAGCACGATGCCGGTGACGATGAGAGTGAGACCCACGATGGTGGAGGCTCGGATCTCCTCGCCCAGCACCAGGGCAATCACGAGCAGCGAGAGGAACGGGACCAGGTAAATCAGGTTCACGACGTGGGCGGTCGTCTTGGCGCTTCGAAGGGCCTTGAGCCAGAGCAGAAAGGTGATCCCCATCTCGAACAGGCCGATGTAGATGCCGCCGAGCCACCCTTGCCATGGGGGGACGTCCAGCTTCCCGACCAGGAGCATGGGGACGAGGATGTAGACGCAGGCGAACAGGAAGTTGACGAACAGGCGCGCGGCTTCGTCACATTGGTCTTTCGTGTTGAGCACCCAGTACAGCGCCCAGATGACCGTGCTGCCCAGCGCCAGCGCGACGCCCAGCCCATTGCTGAATCGAAAGGCGAGGATGTCCGCGGGTCTCTCGGGACGAGTTGCGATGACGACCACACCACTGAAGCTGACGAAGATCGCGAGAATGCTGGCGACCTTGATCCGCTGGCCCAGCAGGGGGATTGAGAGCAGCACGAGCGTCAGCGGCCAGACGAAGTTGATCGGCTGCGCCTCCTGCGCCGGCAGCAGGGAGTACGCTTTGAAGATGACGAGGTAGTAAAGGAACGGATTGAGCAGTCCGAGCCCGGCCGACCGGAGCCAGTCCCTCCTCGTGAAGGTGCGCAGCAGACCCAGCCTCTGCGTCACGACGAGGTAGAGGAAGAACGCCGCTGCGGAAGTTGCCGACGCCACCAGCAGCAGCGTCATCCCGTCCACGTAACGTAGCGAGAGCTTGAACGCGGACGCGGCTGTCCCCCAGAACACGACCGCCGCGAGCGCATACACGTAAGCCCGCCTGTATTGCCTGTCCTTGGCATCCATGGGCCGGCATTATACCACAGGCCAGCCCTCGGTCGGAATCGAGGGCGTTTACCGCTTTGCAGGGTCCCGGCGGAGGATACAGGATGGATTCTGTGAAAAGGCCATAGCGGTCGGGTTTACGGGGTGGAATGGGGTGCATGACCGTATCTGCGCGCGTGCAATAGGGGTTCATGGAGACTCTGGAATGTCATTCCCGCCAAAGCGGGAATCCAGTTCCTTGGGCACGTCGTAAACCATGGCTTATGGATTCCTGCTTGGCGCAGGAATGACAGAGTCGCGGCAACGTCTCGTCACTCTGTGGGAGGTCGCAACTGCGGTCATGCACCCGGTGGAACGGCGAATCCTGGATTACATCCTGTACAAAAGCCCAGAGCGTGCTGTATCATGTCGAACAAGGCTCGCGAATCCGGAGCCATTGAGCGGATAACCGTGTATACAACAGAGGGAACTGGCCATGAAGAGAGAATGCTTGCTCCGGCTCATCGTGTGCATTGTGGTGTGCAGTCCAATTTGCGGCTGCAGGAAGGCACGCCCGTCGCCTACTGTGCTGGAGAGCAATCCGGGAGTCATCAAGACCCGCCTGCACCTTTGGGAAGCGGACGAAGGAATTCGCGGCTTCATCACGGAGAAGGGTTGGACTCACTCCCAGGAACTCCTCAACTCGTGGACGTTCAAGCTCATCGCTACGACGCCCGCCGGCGACGCCATTGTCTTTGAATGCTGTCAGGAGCGGACCAAGGACGCTACCGTCACCATCTACGTCACGAAGAATGGCGACAGCGCGCAGCCGCAACTGACGGACGAGCTTCAAGCCAGTCTCGAGTATCGTTTCAATCGAACGTTCGGGCCCAAAACCCAAGGCGAAGAAGCTCTTCTGATTCCCTCGTACTCTACCAGCGCGTGAGGGCTGCGCTTGCGGCTGCTGAGGTGTGGAGATGTAGGGTGGGCTCTGCCCACCGCTGGTCCGAAACAACAAACCACGAAGGACACGAAGGCGCACGAAGAGAAATGGGTCCACTCACGCAGAGACGCTGAGAGGGCAGTGCGGAGGAGAGCGCACGAGGGCCGGCACCGCATTCTCCCGTACAGATGTCCATAGCTCATTCGACCGGGACCAGGATCTCGTTGCGGCGCAGGAAGGGCAACTGAAACGGCGGATCGTACCGGGCGAACACCGGCTCGCCCACGACCTTCCAGCCTCGTTTTTCGATGAATTGCACCAGGCGCATCCGATGCTCTTCGTAGCGTTTCCGGCTCCACGTTCCGGAATACCTCACCGAGGCGATCTTCCGGGCGGGGATCTCTTTCAGCGTCACGGATGGGTCCAACGGTTCGGGCAGCGTCTGCATCGTGTGCTTGGCGGGCATCAGGAAACTGACGACCCAGTTGCCGCCGGACTTCTGCTGATTCACCGGGGCCGTCATCGCGATCTTCTCCGAACGGGCCTCCTGGTTCACCGGGGCTGTCATGGCGATGGACTGACTCGTGCGGTTCTCGCCTGAGATGTACTTGTACAACCGTCGGAAGGCGATATTGCCGGCCTCGCCGAAGTCGGACTCGACCACCGTCTCGGCGGCGATGCAGGGTTCATAGAGCCGCAGTTCAAACCGACCGTCCTTTTCGAGGACTGAGTACTTGGATTTCTCTATCCCCACGGTACCACAACCCCCCAAAGGCATGCATGCACATAATACCATGAACACCAACAGCACCACGCGTCTCATGATATACCTGCACTCCAATGACAGGGCAGCTTCAAGCACCCCAGTCACGACCCGCCCGATCACGAGTTGGCGGCCCGTTCCTTTTCTATATGGAACTACGGCCAAACCGCGTCCGGGTTTGCCCGTTCCGCCGGATTCCTGAAATGCCGCCGGCAGAATGGTCGGCAGTGCATTGGCTCTCCGAAGCAACAGGGACCCTGGGTCTGAAGGACTACACTCAAAGGTGGAGTTGATGGGGGTCGGACAGGATGGTGAAGGCGCTCGATGAGTGGACAGGTGTATTCAACACGTGGGCAGAGAACCACATAGGCAGTTCGCCGCAGAAGGTAGGTGCTTCCGATTGCGTCATGATCGCCCGTTGTCAGTCTCCATACAGAGAGGAGGCTCGCAATTCGTATCCAACTGTACACAAGATGGGTAGACTACTGATCATCGAATGCAGGGATCATCATGAGCGGCCGTACGAACAGGGGGACGCTGGAAGCCTTGACAGATCATAGTGATTCTGGGGCTGACGGCAGCCCTCAGGAGGTCGAACTGAATGGCCACCTCACGACGCGCAGATAGTGAAGGACGGGATTGGTGACGGGCTTGCGGGGCATCGGGAAGGAGGGTACACTTTCCTGGTTGATTCGTGTTCAGCAGGTGTGTCGGAGAACTGTGTTGTTGCGGAGTTGACACTATGGGCCTTTTCAATCGTTCTGGCAGCGGGGTGGTGTGTCTTCTGGCTTTGGCTGGTTTAGTGCTGGTGGGCGGGTCGGCTTGTTCCGGGGATGTGCTGGGGGATTTGGCGAAGCCTCATGACGGGCGGAGCATGAGGGCGACCTCGACGCGCAAGATCGGCGCCGACGGCAAACCCGACCCGAACGGCGTGCCTGATCCGAACAGCAATTACGACAACAGCAACGTCCCGCCTGGACAGCGGAAGGTCCTGATGGACGTGAAGGGTCCCGGCGTCATTACGCACATGTGGATCACGTTCCTCGGACCCGAGCCGCAGGGCTGGGCCAAGAAGGGCTCCGCCAACCACCAGGAGATGCTCCTGCGGATCTACTGGGACGGCTCCCAGCGACCGGGCGTGGAGGCCCCTGTCGGGGACTTCTTCGCCAACAGCTTCGGCAAGCGCAGTCCGGTCGTCAGTCTACCTGTGATCGTGGAGGACGCGGACTCGTACAACTGCTTCTGGCACATGCCGTTCCGCAAGTCGGCGCGGGTCGAGATCGTCAACGAGAGCGACAAGCAGATCAGTCTGCTGTACTACAACATCGACTGGGTGAAGAAGAACAGCATTCCGGAGGACACGCCGTACTTCTACGCCCAGTACCGCCAGGAATACCCGGCCGAGAAGGGCAAAGACTACGTCGTTCTCGATACCAAGGGCAAAGGCCACTACGTCGGCACGGTCCTGAGCGTGCGGACCCGCAGTCCCTCCTGGTTCGGCGAGGGCGACGAGAAGGTCTACATCGACGGGGAGGAAAAGCCCTCCATCTGGGGCACCGGCACCGAGGACTACTTCCTCTCGGCCTGGGGCCTCAAGACGACGAGCACGCCGTACTTCGGCGTCCCGTACTTCGATCAGTGGGGCATCGTGGGCGGCCACACCTCTGCCTACCGCTGGCACATTGCCGACCCGTTCGTCTTCAATGCGGGGATCAGGGTGACATTTGAGCATTACGGCTGGATCTCGCCCGACGAGAACCCCCAGTTCAAGACCGACAGTTGGAACGAGCGGGAGGACGACTATTCGAGCGTGGCGTTCTGGTATCAGACGGGCACGCCCACGTTTGCGGCCCGTGCGCCGCACGCCCGCGAACGGGCGTTGCCGAGCATCGAGCGCAAGACGGTTCTTGCCAGGGACTTCGCTGCGGAGCCGCACCATGGGCAGGGCGAGGCTGTCGCGCAGAGCCTGGACTTTTATCCCGAGGGACATCTGCTGTACAAGCCCGAGCGGCAGGAGAATGCCTGGCTTGAGATCCCGTTCGAGGTCCAGAAGAAGGAGCCGCTGAGGCTTCTGCTCGTCGCGACGCATGCCCCGGATTACGGCAGGTACGAGGTGTCTCTGAACGGCATCCAACTCGGCGGCGTAGTCGATCTGTACAGCCCCGAGGTGAAGAGTTGGGAACACCATTTGTTGGACTTCTGGCCGGAGCCGGGCCAATACACGCTGCGTCTGGCGTGCGCGGGCAAGGCCCCCGTTTCCGACGGATACTACCTGGGCATCGAGTCCGTCCGCCTGCGAGAGCGTCGCCCGCGAGTCATTGAGTACAACCATGTGCCGGACAAGGATTGGCGAGAGAAACCCACGCTCTTTGAATAACGCACACGATGTACGGCATGGGCCCTGCGGATTGGATGATCCATCCATCGTGTCAGACACTTGAGGTTGTCGTCCTGAGCGACCGCGAAGGATCTGGGCATAGACCAAGGAGAGCCCTGTGAACAATCGCATAACCTGCCCGAATTGCCAGACCGAGATCGAGATCACCGAGGTGATTTCGAGCCAACTGAGAGCGAGCATCCTCGCGGAGGTCGAAGCGGAACTGGGTCCCGTCCGTCAGCGGCTCAAGCAGCAGCAGGATGAACTGGCCCAGCGGCAGCGTGAGCTTCAAAAGCAGGTCGAAACCGTCGAGGAGCAGGTGAAGTCGAAGCTGGCCCAGGAGCGTTCCATGTTGGAGCGGACGATTCGCGAGCAGGCTAGGCAGGAGCGTGACGTGGAACTAAGGGACAAGGCCACAACGATCGCGGAATTGCAGGCCAGAGTCCAGGCGGCCAACCAGAAGGAGCTGACCTTCCTCAAAAGGGAACGGGAGCTCCAGGAGAAGGTGGAAGTTGTCGAACTGGAAGTCACCCGACGGACCCACGAGCAACTGCAAAAGGTCCGAGAGCAGGCCCTCAAGGAGCTGGACGAACAGCACCGACTCAAGCTCATGGAGAAGGAGCAGCAGGTGGAGGGTCTTCGAAAGCAGATCGACGAGCTCAAACGCAAGGCGGAACAGGGTTCGCAGCAGGCGCAAGGCGAGGTCCTGGAGATCGCCTTGGAGGAACTGCTCAAAGGCCTGTTCCCGACCGATTCCATCGAGCCCGTGCCCAAGGGCGTTCGCGGCGCAGACGTGATCCAGCGGGTCTTCGACGACAGCGGGACGGACTGCGGCCTGATCCTGTGGGAGTCCAAACGCACGCGGCACTGGTCCAAGGAGTGGCTCCCCAAGTTGCGCGACGACCTGCGGATGGTGGGAGCGTCGCGCTCCATTATCGTGACGGAGCAACTGCCCGAGCACATCCGCCACTTCGGCCAGGTGGACGGCGTCTGGGTCGCGAGCTGGCCCTGTGTCCACCCGGTGGCGGTCATGCTCCGCGAAGGTCTGATCGGTGTTGCCAAGAGCCGCCGGGCGCTGGACGGCCAACACACCAAGATGGAACTCGTCTACAATTACCTGATCGGCCAGGAGTTCTACAACCGCGTCTCGGGCGTCGTCGAGGCATTCATGACGATGAGACAGGAACTGGAGGCGGAGAAACGGGCTTTGAACACCTGCTGGAAGAAACGGGAGAAACAGCTCGAACGCGTGCTCGTGAGCACGTCCGGCCTCTACGGCGATCTCCAGGGCATCATCGGCAGCACGCTCCCGCAGATCGAGGGCATGAGCCTCGGGGCGCTCGAAGCCGGGGGGAAGACCCTGCCTGGCTCTGAAGAGTTGGAATCATAGCGGGTGCTCGCGATTGACATGGCGACCCAACACAGGCCACACGACAAGAAGGAACATCCCGAGCGGACGAAGAAGCCGGCGCTGTGGAAGCGATTGCTGGCGATGATCGTCAGCCCGGTGTTGTTTCTCGTGTTTGCTGAGCTGGTCTTGAGGCTTGTGGGCTATGGGTACCCCGCGGGCTTCTTCATTCCCTGGAAGTGCGCGGGGCAAACGCTGCAGTTGGTCAACGAGCACTACTGCGAGCACTTTGTCCCCAAAGCGCTGTCGCGGTCGCCGGAGCCATGCGTACTCGCTTGCAAGGGCGAGTCGACGATCCGCATCTTCGTCCTGGGCGGTTCCGCTGCGTACGGCGACCCGGAGCCCGCCTTCGGATTCTGCAGACAGTTGGAGGTGCTGCTCAACGAGCATTCGGAGCAGACGTCCTTCGAGGTGATCAATGCCGCGGTGACGGCCATGAACTCCCATGTCGCCCGGCGGATTGCGAAGGACTGCGCCGCTCAGAAACCCGATCTGTTCATTGTGTTCATGGGCAACAATGAGGTGATCGGTCCGTACGGTCCACCTACGCTCCCGGCGTCGCTCTATTCGAGCCGGAGATTCGTCGATGCCTGCATCGCGGCCAGGAAGCAGGCGCGAATCGGCCAGCTTCTCAGGAATGCAGGCAGGTCCCTCGGCGTGAGAGGGCCCACCCCGGAGAAGTGGCAGGGCATGGAGAGCTTTCTGACAAGCCGGATGCCGGCGGACGACCCCAAGCTCCAGGACTGCTATCGTCACTTCCGCGAGAATCTCAACGACATCCTTCAGACCGCACAAGACTGTGGAGCCAGAGTCCTCCTCTGCACGGTCCCCATCAACATTCAGTCGTGCGCGCCCTTCGGCTCGCAACACGAGCCGGGCCTGACACCGGACGCTCTGGATCGGTGGAATCAGGCGTTCCAGGAGGGAAGGGCTCTTGAAAGGGCGCGCGATTTCAAGGGCGCCTTGTCGGCCTACGAAACAGCCCGCCAGATCGACGGGTCCTACGCGGACTTGTCCTTCTGCATGGGCACGTGCCTGATGGCCCTCAGCAGAACGGACGAGGCCCGGCGTGCCTTCATCGAGGCCAGGGACCAGGACGTACTTCGCTTTCGAGCCGACAGTTCCATTCTGGGCGTGATCCGCGAGACGGCGCAGGCGTGGTCGGCGAAGGGCGTCCGCCTGCTCGACCTGGACGCGGACCTGGAGGCGCTGACCACGGATCATCTGCTCGGCGACGATTTCCTTGTGGACCACGTGCATCTGGACTTCAAGGGCAATTTCCTCGCGGCCTGTGCTGCGATGAGGCAGATTCGAACGATGATGCCCGCTGACAGCCTGGTCGAAGTCAAGAGTTCCGAGGACGAGTTGCTCGATCTATGCCGCCGGCGTCTGTTGTATGACGCGCGGGAAGCGTATCGACTGGCCATGGATATGTATCGTCGCAAGACGATTCCTCCTTTCACGGGGCAACTCGATCACGACGCGGAACTGGCAGGTCTGCGGGACGAGTTGATCCGCCTGCGTCGGGTCGAGCGGAGCATGACAGAATCGGAGAGCCTCTATCTCGACGCGGTCCTGCGACGGCCGCGCGACACGTATCTGATCGGCCGGCACGGTCGCTTCCTGGTTGCAGCCGGCCGGCCGAGGGAAGCGATGGAACTCTACCGCAAGGCTCTCGACGCACGACCCTTCGACATGCGGATTCGCATTGCGCTATCGGAGGTCCTCGTCCAGGGCAACAGGAGGGACGAAGCAATCGAGGTGCTCACGTCCAGGCAGACGCCGGACCGCTACACGCGAAAGGACGCTCTGCTGTCGCTCGGTAGCTTCTGCGCACAGCAGGGCAACATCCCCCAAGCTACCGCGATCTACGACGAGTTGAGCCGGATAGACCCTGGGAACCTCGATGTCCTGGTCAACCAGGCGGCCGCCGCCTCGCAGCGGAGCGATCTGTCCGCCATGAAGCAACACCTGGACACGGCGCTCGAACGAGACCCCGATTCGGTCCTGGCCGTCACGAATATGGGGAACTACTACGCCAAGCAGAATCAGCCTGCCGAGGCGTTGAAGTGGTTTGCCAGGGCAGCGGAGCTCGACCCGCAGAGTCCCTTCGCTCACATCGGCTTGGGGATCCAGTCCGTTCGGCTCAAACAGATGGACAAGGCCACCGAGCACCTGGTCCAGGCGGCCGCGCTCAAACCCGATTTCGTCGAGGCCTACGTGCTCCTGGCTGCAATCAACAAACAGGCCGGCAGGGAAGAAGAAGCAAAGGAGTATATGGAACTGGTATTCCTGTTTCGATCAGGACCCCAGTCGGGATCGTGATAATGAGGGCGGCGTCGGGGCCTCGCCGCCTTGGCAGTTGACGCCGGCTACGCTGTTCAGCGTGTGGAGCATCGCAATCTGCGGGGCAGATTGCTCGCGGACGGCCAGATTCTGAATCGATAGATCCTATCGCCTTCCTGTGGAAATCCGCCTGTGCAGTGAAATCGGCTTGCATTGAGCGGACGTGATCGCTATAATGATAATCTGGGAATGCGCGTCAGCGCAGTTCTCGTCAAACCGGTCGTGTGCAATTGAATTCCCGATGGCACAGCCGTGTTGGGGGATGGAACCCAGTTCCGTGAAAGGCAGTCACGCGAGCGAATCGTGCGCCCGTGGCGGAGATCTTCAGGTCCCAGCCGTGGACGGCAAGTACTGTCGTTGCGCGCCGGATGCGCGCAGACAACCGAGGAGGAGTTCATCAGAAGAAGGGAGTGAGGAGGAGCAACCATGAAGTGGCCGACAATTCATCGTGCATTGGTGGCGGCGGTTTTCGGGAGTCTCTGCGCGGCCGGTTTGTCCCAAGCGGGCGAGCTGCGGGCATGGGGTCTGGATGGGGATGGGCAGGTGACGAGTGTTCCCTCGGGCGGGGACTATGTTGCGATCGCCGCCGGCGATGCGCACGGATTGGCCATGCGCTCCGACGGAGTTGTCGTTGCCTGGGGCCGGAACCGCGACGGCCAATGCGACATTCCGACCGGGGTCTACCGAGCAATCGGCGCAGGCGCCGATTTCAGTCTGGCCGTGCGTTCGGACGGTTCCATCGCCGCTTGGGGTTATGACGGACGGGGACAGGTCTCCGACGTCCCGGACGGCACGGACTACGTCACAGTGGATGGTGGAGAGTTCTTCGCCGTGGCGTTGAAGTCCGATGGTTCTCTCGTCGCGTGGGGCAACGACCGTTGGGGACAGGTCTCCGGCGTCCCCTCCGGCACGGATTTCGTGGCCGTCGTTGCCGGCGACGATCATGCCGTCGCCCTGCGATCCGATGGGTCGCTGGCCGCCTGGGGGTACTGGGCGGCAATTGAAGGCGTGCCGACGACCGGCACATTCACGGCAATCGCCGCTGGCGGGGCATTCAGCATAGCTGTCCGCGACGACGGCTCTCTCCTCTGGTGGGGTGAGGATTCCCACGATTACGACCTCGACCTTGTTCCGAGAGGCGAGGACTTCGTCGCCATTGCGGGCGGCTATCTCCACGGTCTGGCTTTGAAACAGGATGGGTCGCTCGTGGGCTGGGGCGCGGGAACCGATGTCACTGTCCACCCCCACTGGGGACAGGCGGCGCCCCCGGACGGCAACGATTTCGAAGCCGTCACCGGTGGGCTTTACTTCAGCGTGGCGTTGGCAGCCGAGACCAAGAAGGAGGAGCCGGCCGATGCGACGATCTTCTCCGATGACTTCGACGACGACCGTCTCTCGGATTTCTGGGCGCTTTCCGGCAACGATCTGACACACTGCCTGCTCACGGAACGGAATCAGCGACTGGAGCTGTATGCGACCTCCAAAACCAAGGGGCTCGCGTCCTATTGCGCGGCCAACGACTGGCAAATCGATCCAAGCGGGGATTTCTCGTTCAAAGTGAGCTATCACTACGGTCTGGTCAGCGACGAATCCGGGCGGATCTTCCTTGGGATTGCGCCGGACGCCAACAACTTGGACTCCCAGTATATTAGAATTGGCGTCGGATGCGAAGGGCAGACACCGTACTTGTGGTATGAAGTGAGCAGCGCGTTCAGCCAGGTCCGCAGCACGAGCCGTCAGCAGGATGACGGCGTACTGTACGTGTCCTATGACGCGGCGCTGGACAAGCTGTACCTCAGTGCCAGAGGCTACGGCAAGGAGAATGCCTGGGCGACCGTCTCGGACATACTCCAGGATTCCTGGGACGGCGTGCCGGTCGTTGTGTTCCTCGGTGGTGCAGCCAACGGTCTGGCCGTGGCTTCAGGCGATGCATGGTTCGATGATTTCAGCATCGACACAGGTACCCTGTACAGTCCCGTGACCGGCTTCTTCAGCGACGTTTACCGCTTCTGGTCGTCGCTCCTGGGTCGGCACTTCTACACGATCGACGCGACGGAGCGGGACTATCTGATCAAGCAATATCCGGATACCTGGACATACGAAGGCGTGGTTTTCAAGGCGGCCACCTCGGCCTTCGAATCGGGTCTGTCGCCGGTCTACCGGTTCTGGGCGGAGAAGAACCAAGCCCACTTGTACACCATCGATGAGGACGAGAAGGACTCGCTCATCGCCAAATCCTCCGATGTCTGGACTTACGAAGGGATCGTGTTCTACGCGTATCCCGAGGGATCGGAGCCTGCGGGCACCATGCCGGTTCATCGCTTCGTGAAGACCGGTGACAACAGCTACTTCTACACGATCAGCGAGACGGAGTATACCTTGCTGGTCAAGGAATACTCCAGCATCTACACCTACGAAGGCATCGCGTTCTATGTCTACACGCCGTAGCCCGGCGCGGCCTGAACCTCCGCAAGGAGCATGTCATCTTCCTGCAAACTGGAGATGGGGGGACGCCTGGTGCGGCTCCAATCTCCAGTTTGCTATTGCAGACGACACGTCGTCCGGTTAGAGTATTGTCCATATCGTGGTTCAAGGCGGACCTTGCATGTCCGCGGCTACAAAGGAGGTGTCGATCGTGGACAGGACGGATGATCTCTCGCGACGGACTGTACTGAAGAAATCCCTTGCCGGGGTGGCGGCGATGGCCACCGGCCCAATCCTCGCGCGGGCCCGGTCAGAGCAGAACAGGCTCCTGCGGCTTGGAGGGCCGGTCTTCGAGAAGTACCAGGATCCGCAGGGCTGGATCGATGCCCTCAGGCGGCTCGGCTATCACGCGGCCTACTGCCCGATTGGCGTCAACGCCGGCGACGACGAGGTCCGGGCCTATGAGGAGGCCGCGGAGAAGGCGGGCATCCCCATTGCAGAGGTCGGAGCCTGGAGCAATCCGATCAGCCGAGACAAACCGACGCGCGAGGCGGCCCTGGAGACATGCCGCACGCATCTGGCCCTGGCGGACCGGATTGGCGCCCGATGCTGCGTCAACATCGCCGGCTCTTTGGGCGACACGTGGGATGGACCGGCCGCGAAGAACTTCACACAGGATGCCTTCGACCTGATCGTAGAGACGACTCGCTCGATCATCGATGCGGTCAAGCCAAGACGGACGTATTATGCCCTCGAGACGATGCCGTGGGCCTATCCGGATTCGCCGGACTGCTATCTGCGGCTGCTCAAAGCCATCGACCGTCCGGGATTTGCCGTGCACTTGGACCCGGTGAATCTGGTGTGCAGCCCGCAACGATATTACGGCAACGCCGAGCTGATTCGGGAGTGCTTCGAGAAGCTCGGGCCGCACATTCGCAGTTGCCACGCCAAGGACATTCTCCTGCAGACGAAGCTGACCACGCATCTCGACGAGGCCCGTCCGGGCCAGGGCGGGCTGGACTACGCCGTGTTCCTGAAAGAGCTAAGCCGGTATCCCGGCACGCCGCTGATGCTGGAACATCTATCGAGCGCCGAGGAGTACAGGCAGGCCGCCGAGTATGTTCGCGGCGTTGCGAAAGGTCTCGGAGTCTTTGACTTGTCGTAGACCCCGAGGATCGTCCAGGACTTGTCGGTTCCGCAGATCCGTCATCGCCTCGATCTGCTGTCCCCTGTCGGGATCTGCGACAGGATATACGTCCGCCGGTTGCGGACAAACTGCTTGATCGTATCGCGGCGTCCGTCGCCGAGCCCCTCGGAAGTCAGCAGGTCGGCCGCTTCGTCGAGGAACGCATCGAACGGTGTCGGCGGATCGCTCGTTCCGTAGGATGTGTTCCATGGGCCGTCCACCAGCTCCTGGAACGCATCGTAGTACATCTGCTTGTACTTGCTGTAGTTCAGGAATTGGATGATTTCCGGGAATTCACCAGTCACCTCGAACAGGCTGGAGGACGATCCCCGTCCCGATCCGAGCGTAAAGTCGATATCCCAAGGCAAGAGATACCATTTCCCCTCGGGCAGGGCATAGTAGAACACGTCGTTCTTGCCTCGCGTGTATCCGTAACTGTCCCAGTCGCCGACCGCGTGACGCAGCGCCAGCATCTTGGCGAAGTGCCGCGGGTCGATCTGGGCTTCGACGAGTTGCTCGTACAGCGGGCTGCTCGATGAGGTGTTCAGTGCCCTCGCCAGCCCGTACAGGTGCTCCCAGGCATCGTCTTCCGGGTGAGATCGTTTCTCGAAGTGCCACCGATAGGTTTCTGGAATCAGCGGATGCGAGGTATTGTATAGGAGCCCGGCGTCCGCCTGCTCGCCGCTGTGGGATGTGCCGGTAGCATTGTATTCGAAGTAGTCGTCGATCTTGTGGATATAGCCTTCATTGTTCTCGGGGAACCAGGCGTCGATGTAGTCCCCGTCGATCTTCTGGACGTCCTCGTAGTTGCTCAGACTAACGCCGTTGACGAACAAACGCACCCATTCCTGCCTGGAGTGTTGCAGACCCAATTGGGCGTAGAACCAATAGGACGCGCGCTCCTGGAGAGGTCCGCGGTAACTCTCCTCGGTCCAGTCGAGATTGATCTCTTGGCGGTCTCGGAACCTGTGGTCCGACGGGAACTCGATGCGGAGTCCCCGCCCGACTTGCGGCGTCCAGCCCGAGCCGCTGCGAAGGAACGGGCTGCCGCGAAGGCGAATCCCGCAGTTGTAGAACACCTCGGTGTCGTGGTACACGAACGTACAATCCAGCAGTTCGTTCGAGAGGTTCGGACGGGCCTGAAACGCGCTCATCACGTCGTTGGACATCCAGATGCGGTAGTTGGCCAGCCGGCCGGCGATTTGCGGATCGCCCGCGCGGATCAGACAGGTCCGTTCGGGTGCTTCCGCCGTGGATTCCAGCCTGGTAGGGAACCGCGTGGAGGCCAGACCATCGGATGCTTCAATGTAGAACGCACGGATTCTGCCGGCCGTGGCGCCAGGGATCGCGCAGGTGTAGAAGTGGTCACCGGCGATCTCATCCCCGCCGGACCCGTCGTCCAGCATGGGCACGGCGGCAAACGTCGTGCTGCTGCCCTCGATGCGATGACGGAGCATGACGGATGCAACGCCGTCATTGTCGAGGACACGAGCGGTCACCATGATCTCCTCCCCGGCGGCGGGCCGAGTGGGCGAATGCCGCACGTCGAGAATGTCCGGCCCGCGGTTGGCGACAAATGCGGTGTTCTGCCGGCCCGGCGTGCCCAGGTCGAGCGGCATGTCCAACTCGAAAGGACAGGCCGGCCAAGGCGGCATGACCGGAGACTGCGCCCGGCTGGTCCGCATAAGCAGGAATCGACTGCCCCGCAGCCAGCGGGCCCATCCGCTGAAGGTGACTGTGGTCGCATTGACGCCGGCGATCGACTGGTTGATCCGATTGGCTCCCGGGTCCCCGTGGCCGGTCGCAATCAGGTGCAGGGCACAGGATCCGGCGTGCCGATCCTCCGTGCCGACGAACGACCGTGTGTGATTGCCGAGAATTCGCCAGGAGGTCTCGCCGTTCTCGAAGCCGCTGTTGCTGAGGCAGTTCGTCCCGCCGATGACGCATTGCAGATCGTCGAGCAGCACCTCGCCGGCGTTGAGCAACATGAAATCGAAGACCGAGACGGTGCTGTGTGTGTACCGGCCGTCGGTGGACCCGATCGTGACCGAGAACTGCTGCCATTGGCTCTTTCCGCTCTCGTCGCTGTCGGCCCAGGCGTCGGGCGTGTCGTTGTTGCTGCGCGGGTCCCGAAGCTCGAGGCTGGCGCCCATGCCGTCGGCCCAGGCAGGCCAGCGGCCCCCGTCAAAGTAGGTGACCTCGTCGACTGTCACATCATACTCCTCGACAAATCTGCCGCTTTCGTCGCTCGTCTGCTTGAACCGATAAGAGAGCCGCAGTCGTTCGCTGTGGTCGTCAAGGCCACCCTCATACGGGCCCAGCAGATTGACCCCAACGGTCAGGTTGTCGTACACCGTTGCGAGGAAGTCGGGGTCTTTGGCGACGACCAGATAGCCGCCCGGCGCGATCGCGGCGCCTGTGGGGAACGCGTAGTCGATCCCGTCGGTGAATGACCAGCCGTCGAGCGGGATTTCGCTTTTGCCGCGGTTGTACAGCTCGATGTACTCGTATCGCTCTTCGCGCGACGCATGGTGGTACATGATCTCGTTGATTACGACATCTCGCACCAGCCTGTCCGAGTTCGAAGCACCGAACGTAGCCATGGCAAGGCAGTCGAGCGAATCGGCGCCGTCGGGGCACCGGCCGAACGTCACGTCGGGTTCCAGGTTCCCATAGCGCATTGCATCGAGCACGCGAACAGCCGTGGGCCGGCCGTTGTTTCTTGCCGCCGTAACGTAGACCGTCTCGCCGGAAGAGTCCGGACCAAAGGGGAAACCCTCCGGCTCCATCCCTTGCTGGACCGCCCAGAACTCGCCCGGCCGCAGAACGACGCCGTCCGGGATCTCGTATTGCAGCAGGTTCAGACGGTTGTCGCTCAGATAGACGTTGCTCAAATCCACTGTGATCGGACCGGGGTTGTACAACTCGATCCAATCGACTCCGCCGGTTGCCTCGCTGTTGGCGAGCAGCTCGTTGATGAGGATGCGAGCGATCCCATTGTCGCCGGCATCGGCTTGCGCAATAACCCCTCTGAGGATGGGACATCCGAGCGCGTCGGTACTGCCCGAGATACTGGTGTTGTGGGCTTGAATGGCCAGAACGTTGCTTCCTTCGACCAATAGACCGCTGTAGGCCGTCAGATCGATCACGGCGGCGTCGGGATCGGTGCCCGTTCCTCCGCTGGCGTTATATGCCGGCGGGTGGCCCGACATTGTGCCGGAATCCGCGACACGGACCCCGTTCAGATAGAGCACGAAACCATCGTCGTAGTGGACCTCAGCGAGCAGTTGAGTGAAGGAGGCGACCTGCGCCGCAGTCAGGGTGAAGGGCAAACGGGCGTAGATCGAGATGTAGTTGCCCGACATGTCCGATAGCGCGGTGCTGATATACAGCAATTCGTCTACGTCGTTGCTGTAGCCATAGCCGTTGGCGCCATCCATCCAGCCGGTTGTCGCGGGGGCATCGTTGAAACCGATCTCGGTCCAGGCCGTTGTCGCCTGTCCTGTGGCGCCGGGAGAGGGCTCCTTGGTGCCTCTGAAATACCGGCCCTGCGTTCCGACATCCACGAGAGTGATCAACGTCGGGTCCTCCGCCTGGACGTGAATTTCATCCGGTTCGCCGGGGGTACCGCCGATATGACTGCTGGGCGACCAGGAACTCGCCTGCTCCGGGTCGCCGCCAAGCCTGGCGAGGACGAGCGAATGTCCGGCCCCATCTGCCGAAACGGGCCACGGATGGGCGTCGTTGTACCGCAGGGACAGTACGATCATGCCGGCGGCACTGGACAGCTCGATCCGTTCGCCGTCGTTGTTTAGTCTGCCCGTGTACGGGCCGAGGACACCCGTGATGACGTGGGCTGCCGACAGGGCGTTAGGGTCTTTCGCGATCACCAGGTATGACTTGGGACCCAGGGTCGTATTGGGATCGAATGTGTATTCGATGCCATTCGTGAATGCCCAGCCGCCGAGGTCCTCCGATACGGCTCGGTTGTTGTACAACTCGATGAACTCGAACAATTCGTCCCCTGTTGCGGCATCCTCGACGGGGTGGTACATGATCTCGCTGACGACCAGGGCAGCGCCAGGGCCGGCCGACCCCAGGATCACCGCGCATGCGAATACCAGCAAACGACACCAGTGAGGAGACGGCTTCTTCATGAGGGCTCTCTTCCTTTTGCCTGGATCCTGGCGTGTGCACGCGTCATGCAGCACTGGACGCCTGACAATACCATTCTAACAGATCGTCGGCTGATTCTCCGCTGAATCGACGTATTTTTTGCGTTTCGTGGGGGAGAGAGCACCATAGTCGATCAGTTCTGACGCCACCCTACGCGAATTCTCTGTACTCGCGGTCCGTGACCGTGCCGGGCTGCGGCTGCGGATAGGCGCCCTCCGCATTGGCACGCAGCGGGGCCGCGTACTCCATGGTGAACTTGGCCACATCCGGCGCCATCTCATGGGGGCAATTGAGCATCTGTTCATAGGTCACGACGGTGCCGGTATGGGCGGCCATGCGACCCATGGAGGTCACAAGGCTGGCTTCGGCCCCTCGCTTGACTTCGTTGTAGGGTTTGTCGCTTCGAATCGCGTCGATCAGGTCGTCCCATTCGAGCTGATAGGGGCTCTTCTCCGGCTGCGGATACCGCCAGATCGGCTCAGCGCCTTCCATGAGCTGGCTGCTGTACGTGCGGACCTTACCCGGCGAATGGCCGCTGGTTGAGATGACGGCCGAGCCCTTCGTACCGTGAGCGAAGCTGCAAAAAGCGTTCTTGCAGCCCTGCATGTTTCGGCCCTGATAAAAGAGCTTGCTGCCGTCGGGATAGGTGTACTCGACGTCGTAGATGTCGAAATTCTGATCGAGCGAATCGCCTCGATAGTGCCGACCGCCCAGGGCATGGGCCTCGACCGGCCAGGCGCCCTTCATCCACGAGCATTCGTCGATCTGGTGGATGTAGTAGTCGCTGTAGCAGCCGCCGCTGGCCCAGATCCAGCTATGGAACGTGCGGATCTGCCAGAGCAACTCGCTCATGCCGCTCGGTCTGCGCCGGGCGGTGGCGGACCGGCCGCTCATGCGGTATCCGCGAAGCAGGATGATATCGCCGATCTCGCCGCCACGGATTCGCTCGAGCAATTCCTGCCTGCCTCGACAGTGGCGGACCATCAGGCCGACGCCGACCTTCAGGTTCTTCTTGTCTGCCTCGTCGGAGAGTCGGAGCATCCTCTTCGTCGTGGGGCCGTCCACAGTGACCGGCTTCTCCATGAATACATGGAGCCCTTTGCTGATCGCGTATTGGAAATGGACCCAGCGAAAGGCCGGCGGCGTGGCAAAGATTGCGACATTGCCGGGATCGAGACAGTCTATCGCTTTCTTGTACCCGTCGAATCCGACGAACTTGCGGCCTTCGGGCACGTCCATCTTGCCTGCGTGCCGCTTCACGAGGTTCTCGTAGCTACTTTTGAGCCTGTCCTCGAATACGTCGGCCATCGCGACGAGTTGGATCGGGCCGTTTCTGACGGATAACGCGTTGTCGGCGGCGCCCGTCCCGCGTCCGCCGCAGCCGATCAGCGCCACCTTGACTGTGTTGTTCTCGCCGGCATAGATGCGGGGCGTCAGCCCTGCAGTCAGAACGGACGTGGCGGCCAGACAGCCGCCCGCCTGGAGGAATTTGCGACGAGTCGTGTTTTTGTGCGTGCGTTCGCTCATTGGGGCAGGTCTCCTACTGTGCGGGTTGGTGCATACTGCGTTTCAGTTTGAGTCACCATCGGCTCCTGACCCGGCGGTTCGCCCGGGCCCGATGGCACCATTATCGCCGCTAAGCCGTGTGGGACAAGGACTTTCTGATGCGTTGTGACGAGGAAGATCGGCAATCGAACCGTGCGGCAGTGTGGCACCCCCGCCCTCGGGGGTGATCCCAGCCGGGGGCGGCTGGGCTACATTGCTGTCGCCGGAAGGAACTCCGAACCTGGCGCACGAAGTCCGCCAAAGCGGCGGCACATGCTACCGAACCTGTCTGTCAAGACTCATTAGAAGGACGCCCGAAGGCAGACCTGTATCTCGTCGATTTGTCGGCGAGAGATTGCGTCACGGCGGCCGGGGATTCTTCTTGCCTGTGAGCCAAGCCTGTGTATCCTCTGCTGCGATGGCAGAGCAGCATTCCATGGATATCAGGATCGAAAGTCTGATCGACGGGGCCCGTCGGGCTCGTGGAACGGTCGTGATCATGGATGTCTTCCGGGCTTTCACTACCGCTGCGGTGGCGTTCGCCCGCGGGGCATCTCGGATCGTCATCGTTCCGGAACCGGACGAGGCGCTGCAACTGCGGGACCGGGGCATCGGAGCGGTCTGTGTCGGCGAGGTCAACGGCGTCCGGCCGGAGGGCTTCGACTTCGGCAATTCGCCTTACGAACTCATGCAGGCCCAACTACAGGACAAAGTCGTGATACAATCTACTCGGGCGGGGACTGTCGGGGTGGCGGCCGCTACGGAGGCCAACCGGATCTACGGCGGGTCGTTCGTCGTCGCCGACGCGACGGCAAAGGCGATTCGGCGGGATTCGCCGGCGCAGGTGACCTTGGTGGCGATGGGTTGGAACGCGGCCGTGCGGACCGATGAGGACGAGCTATGCGCGCTGTACCTGCGGAACCTGTTGCAGGGTCGCAGGCCGGACCCCGAAGCGGTTCGCAAACTGGTGTTGGCCGGCGGCGAGACCACCAAGTTTCACGACCCCGCGCAGCCGCACTTTCATCCACAGGACCTCGATATCGCACTGGAGATCGATAAGTACGACTTTGCGATTCGGATTCTCAAGGAAGGGGAGTTTCTCGTGGCGAGGCGACAGCGATGAGCGACTGGACGATCCAGAGATTACTGACGTGGATCACCGGGTATCTGACGCAGAAGGACGTGGATTCGCCGCGTCTGAGTGCCGAACTGTTGCTTTCTCACGTGCTGGGTCTCAGACGGATCGAGCTGTACACACAGTACAACAAACAGGTTGCGCAGGAGCATTTGGACCGGTTGCACGACCTGGTTAAGCGTGCCGGCCTGCACGAGCCGGTCGTGTATCTCGTCGGTCGGACGGAGTTCTATTCCATCGAGTTCGAGGTGACCTGCGATTGCCTGATCCCCCGGCCGGAGACGGAACTGCTTGTGCAACGCGCGATCGAGTTTCTCCGCAAGCGCAGCGGTCCCCAGCGCGTGTGCGACCTGTGCACCGGGTGCGGCGTTATCGCGGTGGCTGTGGCGAAAAACGCCCCCGAGGCGAAGATCGTTGCGACCGACATCTCCGAGGCGTCGCTTCGCGTGGCCGCCCGGAATGTCGCGAAGCACCAACTGCAGGACCGGGTCGAGCTGCTGGAAGGGGACCTCTTCGAGCCGGTGATTCCGCAGCTCGACGTGTCGCCGTTCGACCTGATCGTGAGCAATCCGCCGTACGTGAGCGCCGCGGAGTATGAGATGCTCGACAAGAACGTGAAGGATTACGAGCCGCGACTCGCCCTGTACGCTGGAGAAGGGGGACTCGAGGTATACCGCCGGATCGCGGAGAAAGTGGGCCAGTTCCTCAAGTCCGACGGAGTTCTCCTGCTGGAGATTGGCTATCAGCAGGGTCCGGCGGTCCGGGCGCTGCTGGAACGAACCGGCACATTCGCCGAAATCCGCGTGGAAGAGGACCTGCAGCAACACGACCGGGTTGTCGTCGCCAGGAGAGAATTCCTGCCGGAAGATGGCCGGAAATAGCTTGCCGCGGCCTCGCGGCGGGTGTATACTACACGCATCAGATCCGGGACGCTGAGTAACAGGCTTGACCTCGAAGACCTGCGGCGCGTCGTGGCTTCATGACAGACGCGGGACCTTGTCGAATCGGTGACCGCATGTCTCCATAGTCGGCCTTCATCGAGACAGGAGGCGACGAAGATGGGCGAAGTACGTCGGGTTGCGGCGGTTGCGGGAATCTGCATGGCGCTGACTTTCGGGGCCTTGGCGGATTCGGTCGATCTTTCAGGGCACGTCTATGAGGGCGAGGTCCGCGAGGTGATCGGCCCGCTGGCCGGCGTGACCGTGAATCTGTACGTCTCCAACGATGCCATGATCCTGGGGGAACGGGCTCTCAGCACGACAACCGATGAGCGAGGATACTACCACCTGCACCTCCGCAATTCCGAGGGGGCGGAGTTCTTCCACATCGTGCAGACGAACCTGCCGGGCTATACGTCCGTCGCGTCACACACGGTCGGAGGCACGTGCGTCTCGGCCGATTGGATCCGGTACGACCTTGGGCAGTTGTTGACGGGGTTGACCGCCGACAACAACTTCTACGACCGAAGCGACAACCGTCCGCCGACAGCCTGCGACGACAATGCGGCCACCGCGACGGACACGCCAGTGGATATCGCGGTGCTGGCCAACGACACGGACCCGGATGGGGACGCGCTCTCCATCGCCGCAGTGAGCGATCCGCCGCACGGCACCGCGGTCTTCAGTCGGCAGGCGGTCACCTATACGCCCGACAGCGGCTATGTCGGCCCGGACTCATTCACATACACCATCAGCGACGGCTGCGGGGGCACGGACACCGCGACGGTCACGGTGACGGTCCTGGCGGAGACCCCGCCTGAGGGCGAGATCCACGGCACGGTCTTCCACGATCTCGATGCCGACGGCCAGATCGATCCGGGCGAGAGTCGCCTGGCGGGCTGGACGGTCTTCCTGGATGACGATGGGGACGGGGTGCGCGACGGCTTCGAAATGACGGAGTGGACCGATGCGCAAGGCGACTTCGCCTTCTTCGATCTGGACCCGGGCACCTACCGGGTGGATCAGGTGGTCGAAGACGGCTGGCAGCAGGTCTGGCCGCTCAACGATATGGGCGAGCCCACGGCGTGCGTGGTGACGGTCGAGCCTGGTCAGGTCGCGTGGGTGGACTTTGGCAACCTCCAGACGGGCGACACTCCCGACGAAAGGGACGGTCTGCAATTCGTCTCCGGGCCGGATGTTGAGCACGTGTCGCCGCGCGAGGTGGCGATCACATGGCAGACCAATGTGGAGAGCACGGGCGTCGTCAGTTACGGCCGGGACGCGAGGCTGTACCCTCACGAGGTTGCGGATGCGACCTCGGGTGTCGGCCATCGCGCGGCGCTGACCGATTTGAGTCCGTCCACGGTCTACCACTACAGGGTCGTCTGCGAGGACGATGCCGGAGGGCGGTTGACGAGCCGGGACCTGCTGTTTGAGACCCTGTCCGAACCGGACGACAACCCTCCGAGCCTGACGATCGAAGCGCCCGGGTGGCCGGCGGGCGTGGTGGTTGTCTCTGCCCAGGCCGAGGATGACACCGGCGTGGATCGCGTCGCCTTCTTCCTGGACGACGCCCAGATCCTGATCGACTACTCGCCCCCGTACGAGGCGCCCCTGGACACGACGCAGCACGACAACGGTCTCCACACCATCGAGGCGAGGGCCTACGACCTGACGGGTCAGGAGACCGTGATCTCGCAGGGCATGGACATCAGCAATCCGCTGGAGACCCGAGGCCCGAGTGTCCGCATCATATCCCACAAGACCGGGGACTCCGTCTCGGGCGAGATCGTGGTTGTCGCGGACATCAATGACGACAAGGGTCTCTGGAAGGCGGAGTTCTACGTGGATGGGAAACTCCTGCAGCAGGAGGTGTTCGGCGGTCTGACCCCACCAACGAAAAGGACGGTTGACTTTGCCCTGGACACGCGCCAGGTGTCCCAGGAGATTGCGGATGACCCGCACGACATCGCGGTCCAGGCGTGGGACACCGCGAATCAGGACGGGGCGGACGTCGTCCGCCTGCTCATCAGCAACATTATGCCGATACCACAGTATCCCTGGCTGAAGGTCATAGGACACACGGTCGAAAGGACCGGCAACCACTTCGAGATCTCGCTGGTGGTCGAGAACCAGGGCACGCAGATCGCGCAGAATGTCGTCATTCAGTCCGGCCTGACGGGATTCCAGGCCATCTCCGGCGGCAGTGCGGGCGCGGAATGGACGGGCCGCTACAACCCCAGTGGCCGATTTGGCTACTGCGAGATCCACAGCGACGCCATTCCCGCCTCGGCTCAGAGGACCTTCACTTACCATGCCGTACCCGTGTTGCAGAACCCATCGCCGCCGATACCCAGGATTGGCCACTTCATCTATCTGGACTATAGCGACCCCGGCGCGTACGGCCAGGGCTACTCCCGATCCGACCCGTGGCCCGTGATTCAGGTCACGTCGCCCGAGGGAACGCAGGACGTGCAGCAGGCCCATCAGGCAGCGGTCGGCGTCTGTGACTACCTCATCACGACCAATCCATATCGGCTCTACGCGGTGTTCAATCCCGGCTTCTACCAGGGCGCCACGCAGGCCACTGCGGATGTGGACGAGGTGTTGTCCCTCATGGCGGAACTGGCCTTCGCCAAACAGGGCACGCTGGGCTACAACGATCAATACGACATCGCCAGTCTGGTCCAGCTCGTGCACGTCGGCGGCCTGTGGAGCAGCCAGCTCGCGAGCGGCTGGGCGTCGAGTGGATATCTGTTGATCGTGGGCGAGACCGAGATCGTGCCGGCCCAGCAGAAGCAGTACTCGCTCGATTACCCCGACGGCCCGTACGTCTGGAATTACGTCTCCGACTACCGGTACGCCAGCACCTCCGGCGATGAACACCGGCCCGAGTTGTGCACCGGACGAATCATCGGCAACTCGGCCGGCCTGTTGGGGACTGCCCTTCAGGCCAGCCTGAGCGGCAAGGCGTTTGACCGATCCGATTCCCTGCTGGTCAGCGGCGCCCCCGGTGCAGGCTACCATGCCATCGATTTCAAAAGCTGGGTCGATGGAGCCGTGGCAATCCTGGCGGGTCAGTTCGTGCCTCCGCGAATCGTGCAAACGACGTTGGACCAGCCTGCGACCGCCACGCTGCTTGCCGACATGGCGGACCAGGACGTGATCTTTCTGGCCGGCCACGGCAATGTCCAGGTGTGGGACAATCTGACGACAACGGATGTCTCTGGCCGGGCCAATCTCTTCGGGACCGCCGGCCCGTTCGTATTTGCGCACTCCTGCAGGACCGGACGGTACGTCGGGGCCTACTGCCTGGCGGAGGCCTTTCTCGAAGCGGGTGCGACCGCATACCTGGGGGCCACAGACTCGGCCGGGTGGGGGGCGTACTCCGATCTGTTCTTCAAAGTCTGGAATCTGGGGGACTCCATCGGCCTGGGCGTCCGGGAGACCAAGCAGAGCCTCGGCACGGAACTCTATGACTACATCTGGTCCGAGGCATACCATGTGTTCGGCGATCCGAAGTTCGGGGCCGTGGATATTGCATCCACGCCGGGCGTGGGCCTCCCGAACGTGGCGATGTGCAGCGCCGACGTCAATGAGTCGGAGCCGATCGACGTCCAAATCGGCGACTACGAGGCGACCGAGGTGGATGGCGGAGTCTACCTGACCCTGCCGGACGGACTGATCCTCTCGGTTCCGGATATGCCGCTCGTGCCTTACGTCGCGATCCGTCGGAGCTATCCGCGCGATACGCAGATCCAGCAGGTGCTGCTGACGGAACTGGCGAGCCCGGTGGTGACCACGGGCATCGATCTGGCGCTAGCGACCGGCGCCTTGCCGGGCGGCGGCGTGGATGCTCCGATGGCCGGGGCCGAGCCCACCTGGTGGCCCGACAAGCTGTTCGACTGGGAGGTCCATGAGACGCCGACGGAGATGGTGCTGGCTCTGTCCGTCTTTCCGATTCGGTACAATGCACAAACACATGAGGTTCGTTTCCACAGATCGTTCCGCTTTGCGGTCGAGGCGACCACCAGCGACATCCAGATCACGGACATGGTGGCGGACGACATCGTCGCACAACTCGGCGACAGCGTGTACGTGGACTTCTCGCTCGCTCGGGATGGGGCTGCGGCCGATACGGTCGTACAGACGGTCGTACTCGACTCGATGGCCAGCGAAGTCGTGGCCGGCCTGCCCCTGCGTTGCCTGCACGCGTTGGAGGGTCGGGCGTCGTACGTCTGCCTGTGGGACACGACCGACGTCCCCGCCGGCGTCCACGTCCTCCGCGCGGAGTTGCGGTCGCTGGATGGATTGTTGCTCGATTCCAGCGTGCGGACCGTCGAACTGGGGCTTTGCGACTGCCGGGTGTTTGGCCTGGCTGCGATGCCGCAGTCTGCGTCCGTGGGAGAGACCATCACGATTGACGCAACAATCGAGAACTCCGGCACGGTGCCTTTGTCGGGCGCCAGCCAGCTCGGCATCGACGACTCCACCGGTTTGCGCATCGCTACGTTCACCGACGAGATTGAGTCTCTGTCGCCGGGCGAGACCCTGCCCACACGACATCTATGGACAGCCCCGGCGGTCGGCCGCTACACCTTCACGTACTACGTCCTGTACGAGGGAAAGGGCACCGAGCCGGTCAGTCTGCCGGTGGAGGTCAACGACGAGTGATCGGCGGGCCCGAGCGGCTGCTGCACTGGGCGCAGGCATCGTCAGTAGCTGATCAGCGCATGGATTCTGTGACGCGCGAGCTTCTCGCGTCCCTTGAGATCGGCCAGCTCGATGACAAAGGCGATGCCCACGACGTGGGCGCCGACCTTCTCGACGAGTTCGCAGGCTGCCGACATCGTACCGCCCGTGGCGAGCAGGTCATCGACCATCAGGACCTTCGCTCCGGCTGGGATGGCGTCGCGGTGCATTTCCAGTGTATCCACGCCGTATTCGAGCTCGTATGTGGCACTCTCGGTCCGCCCTGGGAGCTTGCCCTTCTTGCGGACAGGAATGAAGCCGGCGCCGAGTCGCTCCGCAACCGCCGAACCGAAGATGAACCCGCGGGCCTCGACGGCCGCTACATACTGGACGCCGACCCCGAAGAACGGAGCGCACAACGCGTCCACTGCGGTGGGGAAAGCCTTCGGATCTGCAAGCAGTGGCGTAATGTCCCGAAACAGGACCCCCTGTTTCGGCCAATCCGGAATCGCACGGACATACGCTGCCAAATCGATGTGTTCTTTTGCCATAAGACCCGTCTGCTATCTGCTATTTGCGATTTCTGATTGACGATTTACTGTTTCTGCGGCGTCCACTGCACCGGCCGCGCTCTGCGAGACCCAGTCGCGACCTCGCAGCCAAATAGTAAATAGGAAATAGTAAACAGTAAATGCCAATCTTCCTCGCGAAATCGCCTCGCATTCCTGGCGTCCCACTTGACGGAACCGCCAAGGAGACGGTAGGCTACTCGGCAGCCCGACTGGAAAGGCTCCCAATGCCACTATGGAACAACATTGCGGAACTGATGGACTACTATATCCCTCCACTGCCCACGGTCTACTGGTTCGACATCATTCGCGTGTGCAACCTCAAGTGCGTCATGTGTCCCCAGTCAAAGGGGCTCAAGCCTCTGCGTGAGAAGATGCCCATCGAGCTGTTCCGCAGCGTGATCGACGATGTCTGCGAAAATCAGCCCTTGGTCAAGCTGTACTTGTCGGGCGAACCGTTGTTCCACGAGGGGCTCTTCGAAATGATCGAATACGCCGGAGCCAAGGGATGCCGGACGATGATTCACACCAACGCGACGGCCCTCACGAAGGAGACGGCGGAGCGGATTCTTGCATCCTCGCTGACTTTCTTGTGTTTCTCCTTCGACGGCTGCTCAGCGGGGGTCTACGAGCGTCTGCGCCCGCCGGCTCAATTCGATCGCGTCAAGTCCAATATCGAGCAGTACCTGGCCCTGCGGCGAGAGCGAGGCGGCGCCGGCCCCCATACCACTGTGGAGATCATCCGCATGGAGGAAACCGCTGAATTGCTCGATCATTTCATAAGCGAGTGGCAGGGCAAGGGAGTGGACGGTGTCCACGTCGCGGACCACACGACGTGGCATGGTCTGGTGGATGGACGTCAGCCTGAGAGAAGATCCGCGTCTCCGGGATACAAACCCTGTGCGGCTCCTTTTTCCCAAGGCTGTATTCTGGCGGACGGAACCGTCGTCCCCTGTTGTCTCGATGTCAATGGGCGGTTGCCCATGGGAAGTGTCGAGGCAAGCCCATTTCGCGAAACCTGGGCCGGCGGAGAATTCAGACAATTTCGGCTGGAGATGCTCACGGGGACCTTCAGCCCCGGCAGCATTTGTGACCGGTGCGACAACATACTCCGTTCGGCTCAAGGGGGAGAGCGATGATGGACAAGCTCCGCCAGCTCGAACACCAGCTCGTCAATCCGGTTGCCGCCAGGCTGGCCCCATACGTCTCGGCCAACGTTGTTTCGGTTCTGTCCCTTCTGGCAGCCGTGGGGGCCGGTGCGGCGTTCTGGCTGGGCATGCCGGCAGTCGGCGCCCTCCTGATCGTCGCCAATGGCCTGCTGGATATGCTGGACGGCTGCATCGCCAGGGCCCGCGGCACCGTAGGGCCATTCGGATCATTCGTCGACAAGATCATCGACAAATACTCCGATCTGGTCTTTCTGCTCGGATTGCTGCTGGGCGGGCTTGCCCATCCGATGCCCGCCATCACAGCCATGGTCGGCATTCCGCTGGCAACCTACATCAACGCAGCGGTCGAGAGCCTGACCAAAGGCGAGGTCAAGTTCCAGGAACGATTGTCCCTGCGATTCCTACGGATCATCCTGTTGGTGGCCGGCGGTTTATCCCGCCGGACCCGCATTGCCGTCTGGCTGGTGGCCGCCAGCGTCGTCTACGCGGTCGTCTCACGGATGATCCAGAGTCTCGTCTTCCTTCGTCGAAGAGCGAAACAGACTGCGGAGTCCGCGCACTCTCCCGCAGAGACCCGGTAACGCGAATACCTCGGCCATGGCCTCAAGGAGTAGACGCCGTGCATGAATAAGGCACAGGAGCGGCCTGCGGTTACCCCTTGGGCTTCTCTTCGATGGTCGCTTTGAGGATCTTCAACGGCTCTCTGGGTTTTCCTTGCGGGGTGCCTGCGGCTTCGAGCTTCTTGACCGTGTCCTGGCCCTCGACGACCTCGCCGAAGATGGTGTGCTTTCCGTCGAGCCAGGGGGTGGCCGCGAAGGTGATGAAGAACTGGCTGCCGTCGGTGTTCGGGCCCGCGTTGGCCATGCTCAACAGGAACGGACGGTCATGTTTGACGTTCGGGTTGAACTCGCCGGCGTATTGGTAACCTGGGCCGCCGGTGCCGGTGCCGAGGGGGCATCCACCCTGCGCCATGAAGTCTGGAATCACACGGTGGAACGTTGTGCCGTTGTAGAAGCCTTGTTCCGTCAGGAACATCGTGCTGGTGACGTGCATCGGCGCCACGTCGGGCATCAGCTTGATCTTGACGGCACCCTTGTTCGTTTCAAGGACCCAGAAGTAGTCCTTCGTTGCATCAAGCTGTCTCTGTTGTGGTTTGGTCAGTTTCACTTTCCACTCGTTTCCTCTGCGCTGGCACCCGATTGCCAGCATGGGCAACAAGGTCCAGATCAGCAAACCCGCGATCACACCATGGATGGACGCTCTGTCTTGCATCGTCGGTTTCCACGCCCAGGAGCTTGGATCATCCCTTGGCCTTCACTTCAATGGTGGCCTTGATGATCTTCAGCTCTTCCTTGGGCGGCACGCCCGATGGCGGGGGACCTGCGGCGGCTTCGAGCTTCTTGACCGTGCCCTGGCCTTCGACAACCTCGCCGAAGATGGTGTGCTTGCTGTCGAGCCACGGGGTGGGTTTGAACGTGATGAAGAACTGACTGCCATCGGTATTCGGGCCGCTGTTGGCCATGCTCAGCAGGAAGGGGCGGTCGTGCTTGACATCTTCCCTGAACTCCCCCGCGTACTGATAACCGGGACCGTGCTTACCGTTGCCGACGGGGCATCCGCCCTGCGCCATGAAACCCTCAAGCACGCGATGGAATGTCAGACCATCGTAGAAGCCCTTCTCCGTCAGGAACATCGTGCTGGTGACGTGCATCGGCGCCACGTCGGGCATCAGCTTGATCTTGATGGCGCCCTTGTTCGTTTCAAGGACCCAGATGTAGTCCTTGGTCGCGTCGAACTGCCGCTGCTCGGGCTTGGTCAGCTTGATCTTCCACTCGTTCTCCTTGCCGAGTTTGGCCAGGGCTTCTTCATCCTGTTTGGCCCTGAGCTTGGCCTGTTCTTCCCGCTTGGCTCGCATCTCCTCTTGCCGGGCCTTCATCTTCTCTTGCTGTTCCTTCTGCCAGGGTGCCATGATCTCGGTCTGTTCTTCCGTGCTGAAGGGCGACTCCCGCCCCGAGAGGGCATCCTGGAGACCGCGAATGAACAGATCCATATTCACCTGGATATCCTGGGCCTTCAGGCTCCGAACGACCTGTCCCGCAATCTGCGTGCCGATGATATAGCTGATCTTGTCCAGGTCTGTCTTGAACTCGTTCGGATCCACGGCCGCCTTTGCCTGCCCGGCGGGGACCGTCACAGCCAAGACACCGAATACCAACAACGTACGCAAGCGATTGCCAACGGTCATGATCGATACCTCCAAAAACCCGGGTCTGTCATCAGACGGCACAAAGCAAGCAGTCTACCTGCCGGAGAGTGCAACGTCAAGACCCGGCGTGCATAAACTTCACGGTCGGAAGACAAGACGGCGGCGCATTCAGGCACTGGCTTGCGAGACGACGGTCAGCCAGGTCTGGGCCATGAGAGCCGCGCCGGCCATTGTGGGATGGACTCCGTCGCCCGCCCAGTGCGAAGGCGGCGCCTTCTTGGCCGCCTCGTCGAACGCCGACTGGAACGCGACGAAAATGGCGCCGAAGCTTGTCGCAACCTTCCTCGCGGCGGCCCGGAAGCCGTCAAACTCCGGGAACCATTTCTCATCCACGGCTCCGCAGCGGAGCACAAAGGGCTCGCAGATCACCAGCTTCACGCCAGGCAACTCTTGCTTTGTCCGCTCCACGAGGGCGAGATAGTCCCTCTCGTAGACCTCGACGGTGCCGTCGTATCGGCCGTTGAGCTTGTGCCAGATGTCGTTGACGCCGATGAGAATGCTCACGACGTTGGGCTTCAGTGCGATGCAGTCCTTGTCCCATCGTTCGGCGAGCTGGAAGACCTTATGGCCGCTGATGCCGCGATTGTAGATCTTCAGATTGGCGTCGGCCCGCTCGGCCAACAGCCGCGATGTAATGAGATAGACGTATCCGCCGCCCAGGGCTCGTCCGTCGTTGGCGTCGTTCTCTCGCCCTCGGTCGCGGCCGGCATCGGTGATCGAGTCGCCTTGAAACAGGACGACGTTGCCGTTGCCGATGAGGCCGGCGGTTGCCCCGGTCGACGGCCGCTTCGTCGAGTGGGAGCAGCCGGAGGCGGACAATGCCGAGATTCCCGCCATACCGGCGGTCGCCGCCATCACGGTGTCACCCAGGAGTCGTCGTCGGCTCATCGTCTGATCCATCGGATGCAGGTCCTTCATTCTTCATTCTCCTTCGCAATGCAATCGTGCTCCGTCGCCGGGCGCAGCAACGGGTATCAGACCCGGCGATGCACAATAATACCCGGCGTGACGAGGCACCGCCAGTCATCTGATACAATAAGCAAGGCGGCCGCAGAGGAGACATCTTCCTCGCCGGTGCGGATCGACCTGCATTACGGCCGTTCGTTCGGGACCGCTTACAGGTCGTTCACGTCCACGACGGGTTCATTCGGGTCCGTCGGCGGTTCGAGATGGACGAAGACGCCATAGCCGGAGCCGTCCTGGTCGTCGCTTTCCCAAACCGCGAAGTATGAGCCGTCTGCAGACATCGCCACATCCGCGTGTTGCTGCTTATCCGCTCTATGTGCGTTGAGCTGCACCTCGTCACTTAGAGGCCGGCCATCGGGCGCGAAACGCCGGGCGAAGATATCGGTCGCTGTATTGGGGTCATCGGTGTCGTACTGCCAGACGATGACGAATTCATTGGCGTCGTTCATGGCAACCTGCGGCCATTGTTGCGCGCCGGCGCGGATTGTGTTCACGACGAATGGATCGCCCCTCGCAACTCCGTTCGGCTCATACAACCTTGCGTGAATGTCATCGTCCGTAGCCGCGTTCGGATCTCCATCCCAGGTGACGACGAAGTACCCAAGGGCATTCATCGCAACGGATGGGCGAGTGACTGAGGCGATGCTCGCCACATTGACCACGAAGGCATCCGTGCGAGGAACGCCGTCGGGGTCGAACAACCGCGCCATGATCGGGTGGCTCGACCGGTCCCGCATCCACACGATTGCGACGTTGCCCTGCCCATCCATCGCGGCATCCGGATAGCGACAATCATATTTGTTGGGATCGACCAGGAGGTCGTTGCCGAGCCCGGCGCCATTCGGGTCGAACCGATGTGCATAGATGAAGAACCGGTCGCCGTCATCCGTCGTTTCTCGGCTCTCCCAGGCGGCCAGGAACAGGCCGGAGCCACCTGTCGTGATACACGGGTAGATCTGTCGGCCGTCAGTGGCCAGGTTGACGAGCAAATCGTCCGCAAGGGAAATACCCTGCGGACCGTACATCCTCAGGAAGATGTCCTCCTCAGTTCCCGGCCCTTGCCAAACGACCGCGAGACGTCCCCGGTCATCCACGGTCACGGCGGGCTCCGTCTGACTGCCCTCTGCCAGCGTGTTCACGATGAACTCATCGCCGATCGGGGCGCCGGTCGCATCGAGACGTCGGGCGAGTATGTCGTTGGACCGTCCGCCCGTGGAGTAGTAGCTGCTCCAGACGACGAGTGCGCCCCCGCGCGGATCGAGAGCGATCCTGGGATCGGCCTGGGCGCCGCTGGTTCGAGTGTTGACCTGCACTTCGGCCGTCCCCCAGGCGGGCAACAGGGCAACGAAAACTGCCTGGGCAAGATGCAGTCTGGACATAGGGTATCCCTCCTTTTTCCTCTCTTCATTGTTTGGTTGCGGACAAACGATGAGCGCACACCCGTCGCTCGACCTACCTGGCCTTTCTCCAAGCAAGTATCTGTAGTACCGGCCATCTGCCGGCGCAATCGCTCATCCGGAAGACAGGCTCATTCCGTAAGCCCATCCGTGACGTCCATCTCGCTGTCACACTACGTCGCTAACTCAATGCCGACCATTCCGCCTGTCAGCGGTACTCAGTATATGTGTCCCGCTGGATTTGTCCAGAAAAAAGTTGAAGATCATATGCTATTGTCTTGTCATGCCAGGACATCAGGACGCGAAGGGGATTCGCCAAAGCGTTGAACTCTCGTCCGAGGGCGCGTGTCCGGGCAGGTGGAGATGAATCTGCGATCCGAAGGGTAAGGGACGCCGGGAGGATCCTATTTCTGCCGCAGGATAGGGTTGATTCGGTGGAGTGCGTGTTGTGCCATTGCTCGATTGAGCCACCCGACCAGGCCACACTGGTAGGTGTATTCCTCCGGATCGCGAAGCTCGTCGATCTCGAAGGGGCCCGCTGCTCCGATGATCCGTCCGAATGTGTCACTCTCAACTGCGTATACCTTGCCGTTTGCATGCTGCCAGAAGGTCTTCATAAGCACCTCAATGGAAAGTATACGATACGGCAAGGTCGGGCGGCAATTGACAAATCGCCGTCCCGGCTGATCGCGACGGTTGATCCCCCGGAAATCGAAGGGTATGGTCCACTAACAGCCAGGTCAGCCTGCTGAAAGGCCTTTGACTTCTTTTTTGATTCGCTGGATGTGACCTCGGCCAAGGGCCTTGACCTCGCAGCCTAATTCGAAGTACCGGCGGATCTTGTCATCCGACAGGATACCAAAGCAGTCGATGACCGCCAGCGGCGCGCCGGCCCACCGGACCACCTGATCCGGTTCGAGCTTCAGGTACGGCTCGTGCGGGACCGCCAGAATGATCGCCTCCGCGCCGCGAAGGGCCTTGGCAAGGTCCTTTTGGACGGTCATATTTGTCAGATGATCCTGATTGCGGAAGAACCGCGACCAGGAGCTGCCCGGCGAGGGATAGATGTCCTGCTGCTCCAGTTCGTACCAGTGGTCCACATAGGGGTCGTGGACGCGCATTTCGGCGCCCATCTCCGTGAGCTTGCGAACGACCATCTCGCTGCCGCTGTAGCGGGTGTCGCCAACGTCCTGTCGGTAGCTGGCGCCGCAGATGAGGACCTCGGCGCCCGCGATGTAGCGACCCATGTTGCGCAGGGCATCGCGGGTCAGCTCCGCGACGTGCAGGCCGCGGGTGTCATTGATGTCGATAGCGGTCGGCGTGATCCGGAACACCTCGTCGCCATCCTCGAAGCCCAGAATGTGATTGTAGGCCCAGTAACCGAGTCCGCCGTCTTTGGGCAGGCAGTAACCCCCGACGCCGGGACCGGGGAAGATGATGTTGCTGTGCGTCGGTCGGACCTTGATCGCTTTGATGACCTTGGTCAGGTCGACGCCGTTGCGCTCCGCAAAGATGCTCCACTCGTTCAGAAAGGCCAGGATCGTCGCGCGGTACGAGTTCTCGACGATCTTGGTCGTCTCGGACTCGATGGGACGGTCCATGACGGTCAGCGGGAACTTCTCGGTATTGAGCACCTCGGTGAGAAACTTCACGACCCGTTCACGCGCCTCAGGAGTGCAACCCGAACAGACCCGCCAGAAGTCGCGGATGCTCGACACGTACTCCCGACCGGGCATGACCCGCTCGAAGCTGTGGCTCAGCAGCGGGACCGACTTGATGCCTCGCTGGGCGAATGCCTTCTTCATGATCGGCCAGGCGACGAACTCCGTCGTGCCGGGCGCGACGGTCGTCTCGATGAGAACGAGACACGCGGGTTCGATCTTCTCTCCAATCGTCCGCATCGTGGCTTCCAGGGCACTCATCTCGGCCTCGCCGGAGCGCATGTTGCCCAGTTCCTGTTTGCTGTAGTCGCACTGTACGTCCACGACGACGCAGTCGGCCAGCTTCAGACAGTCGCTGTTGTAGGTGGCGACGAGAGTTTTCTTGTCCTTCACGCAGCGGGCGATCATCGGATCGACGTGAGGGTCTTCGGCCTTTACGGGTGACTCGCCGCGATTGAGCATGGGGATCTTCCAATAGCTGCGAGTGCTGGGCCTTTGACAGCCGATGACGAACTTGCCGGGCTTGCCGGTCGTCTTGTCGACCGTGTCGGCAACGATGGCCGCCATGACGGCGCCGACGAACCCGACGCCCATAACCACGACGATCTCCTTGCTCTCGGCCCGTGCAGCCTGGGTCAGTCTCTCGATACGCTGGAACTCCGCCGCGTAGTCCTGCGGCTGAGGCAACGGGAATTCCTCCCCGGCCGGACTTACAGAGTAGTCGCTCATGCTCTCTGCCCTTACAAAACCCACCTGTCAGCAGTTCACCTCACGATCCGACGCCGGTGATTCTTGCACCGGCGTGACGTATGGAACGAGTCTAACAGGAACCAACTCCATCGCAAGGCTTTTCTCAGAACCGCAGGAGCGGAGGGGTGAACACACCTTCTGGTGGTCTGTAACTCGATTGGGCGCAAGGAGTTGTCGATACGGTGTCATCCTGAGTCTTCCGAAGGGATCTGGCCTGGGAGTGGAAGATGCGCATCGAGTTCGGATGCTACGTCTCCTGCGGGGCCCGGATGCTTCACTTCGTTCAGCATGACAATCCGGGTGTGGTTGCCGGGAGAACCGCTCATACCCAAGAGTGGCGTGGATGCGCCGGCCGACGGCGCCCTTTCCACAGGCCAAACGGCAAGGGCGTGCATTGCGTGTCGCGTATCCGAACCCCGATGCTTCCTGCGAGTGTCGAGCGCTTTGCCAAGACCATCGGGGCACGATTGTGCTTGCGTGGTGACATCATCTCGGTAGAATACATTGAGCGACACACGGTCTTTTCAGCAGCGCGGGTGTTCTCACTGTCGCTCGTCGACGGATGGGGGAAAACTCAGGGTCGGAGGATCTCTGCATGATGACTGTGAGAAGTGACCTGGGGTACGTGGTAACCGTCGTGATGTGCATCTCCTGCTCGGGAGGAGTTCAGGTTGTGCCACACCCGCCTCTCGTGGATTCCGGGCCAAACGACATTGGATGCTGCTCAGAGGAATCTCGCCCTTTCGATCCAGGGGATCTGGTTCATGGTGATGGGGACGATTCCTTCCTTGCTGTGATGTGTGCGATATCCGTGGATGGATCCAATGCTGTCGGCAGCACCGAGATGGGTTTTGGCACAGACAACGCCGGCTCGCCTCCACCGATCGACGGGGGCGCCGGCGGCACAATCGAGGTATTCTCCGGAGTCAAAGCAGATACCGGCGATGGGTCGGACGGAAGCATTGAAGGGCCAGTCGTTCTGGGCCCC
Source organism: Sedimentisphaerales bacterium (assembly GCA_034678485.1). Lineage (GTDB taxonomy): Bacteria > Planctomycetota > Phycisphaerae > Sedimentisphaerales > Anaerobacaceae > PLanc-01. The sequence continues at coordinate 42,763 of JAXDBU010000166.1, forward strand.
GGCGAGTACAAGTACCATCATGTGGCAGTGTCTGACTGGTTGACCTACGATGACGATGAATCCTGGTTCCCGGAGATCAAGGTCAGCGGACATGTGATCATCCGTTGTCAAACCATGTTCTGTGCGGTGGTCACTGCCGCCGACCCCGATGGTGAACCGCCTTGTGTTGAAATCTATGCAGGACCACCGAGCACGCAGCCCATCAGTTCTGGCTACTTCTCCGTGCCGTATCCGTACCGGAATCATATGGTCTACTGTACCTTGGGTGCCCCCGATGGAAACGAGCCTGTTCGCGGGGGGACAGTGGTATTCCATACGACGCAGTTCGGGGCTATCTCGCCTATCGTCAGTGCCTGCGGCGGCGACGGCGCCGATGGCGGCAACGGCGGCAATGGCGGCTCTTTGCGGATTTTCGCCAATATCGACAGTGTCAGTTTGGGATCGTGTCTCGCCGACGGAGGGGACGGAGCCGACGGCCCAGCTCTGGGACGTGATGGCGGCCATGGAGGAAATGGCGGCAAGATCGCCTTGAAGGCCGCCTCGGATCCCGATTTCCCCGTCAAGCCCGATGCGGAAGGTCTGCTGACGGATCGTGACATCCTGTCGGAGTATGAAGTCCTGCGCGTGGTTTGCTCCGCCGTTGGCGGCGATGGAGGACATGGCGCTTACGGAAATTGGGGAAAGACCGGTGAGTCCGATGAGACAGGGGGGCAGACGGACCCGGATATGGACGGTTCGGGAACGGCCGGGGAACCAGGCGGCCACGGAGGGGATGGCGGCAACGCAGGAAGCATTCGAATCGAGGGAGAGTTGATCGACAGCCACATGCTTTGCCTGGAGGGCGGCCGGGGAGGAGATGGCGGCAATGGAGGCACAGGCGGTGACGGTGCGTATGGCATCTCCGGGTCGTCTGGAGAATACGCGTCCAGCGGGACGGGCGGCAATGGCGAAGACGGAACGGGTGGCGGCAACGGTGGGAATGGGGCCGCCGGCGGGCACGGCGGGCAGGGCGGCGTCGGAGGTCTCTGCTTGTGTCTGGCCAATTCCATATATTTTGATCCCATTGTCACGGTCGAAGGAGGCGACGGTGGCTGCGGCGGACGTGGCGGAGTCGGTGGTGCTGGACGTCGCGGGGGAAGCGGGGGCGGCGGAGGTCGCGGAGACTCCGGCGGCAATGGCGGGCACGGCGCCCCGGGTGGCGATGGCGGGCGCGGCGCTTCCGGCGGTGACGGCGGTTTGGGCGGGGCAGCGGGCCAAATCGTATATCGCTTCATGGGAAGTGGAGAGGCGTGTGAGAGCGTCCCCGACTCCTCCGGGGTCGATGGATTCGTGCCGCTCGCGGGTGATGTCGTGGAAGACGCTAATGACGGCCTCGGTGGGGACGGCGGCGCGGGCGGCAACGGAGGCAGTGGAGGCTATGGGGGGCGCGGAGGAGAATCCGGCTACGCGAGCGATCCCTATGGTATGGATGGCGTGCCCGGGCGAGGAGATCGCGGCGGCAATGGCGGCGACGGCGGAAGTGGAGGCGCCGGTCTGAATGGAGGCGATGGCGGCGCAGGAGGCAACGGTGGCAACGGAGGGAGCAGTTCGGTAGTGGCGGGGGACGGCGGGAATGGGGGCGCGGGCGCCGATGGCGGTGACTCACGTTCGGATGGGATGGACGATACCGGGGCAACGGACTGGCAAGACCCCGCAGAGGATGATGGCTATCAACCGGGTGATGGCGGCGCAGGCGGCAACGCAGGTGCGGCGGGAGCTGTCTATGACCCGTCGAATCCGCAAGCCAACGCCGGCCAACCGGGCAACTCAGGCAACTCGGGTTTGATCGTCCCGGCCGAAGTCAGGGACGAGACACAGACACTGCCTCCAGCCTTGCCTTGCGGGGCCAAACCAGTGGTTGTCTTCGTACCCGGAATAGCCGGGAGCGTCCTCATGGGCACTGGCGACGACGGGATGGAGCTGTTGTGGCCCACGATCTCGCCTACGGATGTGGGATGCCTCAGGGTGAACGCATCGGGTGCGCAGGATGTCCGGGCAGTCGACATTCTCCGGGAGGTGCAGCTCAGTGATTTCATCGACACCGATCTGCCGTCCTTCCTGAACTGCCCGGTCGAAAGCGTCTATCAGCCGTTGATCGATTTCCTCGTGGCTCAGGGGTTTGTTGAATTCGATCTGAAAGGAGATCCGGAGCGGCTGACGTCGGACTATATGCTCACGGCCGGTCTTGACCCCAAGCCGACGCTCTTTCCCTTCCCCTACGACTGGCGCCTTGATAACGCGTATAACGCCACGATACTCCGTTTGTACATCGACCGGATTCGCCAGTTGCATCCGGATCATGACGTGTTTATCGTCGCGCACAGCATGGGAGGGCTCATCGCCCGACGCTGTATTCTCGACAACGCGGAGGGAATCGGGAAGGTCGCTACGATGGGCACCCCGTTTTGGGGAGCGCCCGTGGCGATCTACCGAATGCTCGAAGGCGAGTTCTTCGGTTCCGGTGTGAAGGACATCCTGGACTGGGTCGACAATGACGCGTTCAGCGAAGCGCTGTGCACGATGCCGGGTTTCTTTCAGCTCCTCCCATCTGATACCTATCTGGCCCACGGTGGCAGGCCGGTCATGAGCGAGGACGGCTGGGATGCCAATCACGATTCTCTCGATGGACCCTACACCGATGCACAGTACTGGGGTTTTGTCGACGAGGCGGCGCGTCCCCACCAGGCAGCCGGAGCGGAGAAGCCATCCGAGGTTAACAAGAAGTTCCACTCCCCGGATCAAGACGACTGGCGCTACGATTCCACGCAGATCTGGTACTACCATATCGTGGGCGATCTGCTCGATCCGGACACGACGACTGAGGTGGTTGCTGAAGAGAGCCTCATGGGCCTTTGGCACGAGTACGTCGAGGTCAAAGGGCCTGGTGATGGAACGGTGCCTCTTCTCAGTGCCAGTCGGTTGTCTGAGTTCTATGCCCCGGATCCGCGTACGATATCCACCGTGGTCTGGGGGGGGCCGGATTACGCTGCACACATGAGTCTGCCAAAGAACGAGCACGTGCTGGAGAGCATTCTCGATTTCTTCTACGGCACCTTGTGGTCGGATCCGTCCGCCGACTATTCCTACGATGGTCAATTCTTCGAATTGCCGAGCGATGGAACTCGCACGCAGGATCGCTGATCGGTCTCGATGCCGCGAAGACCCTGTTGCGCGTGGCGAGCCGCCCGCGTCATTTGGCGAAGTATCACTGCCTTCCGGCCGTGCTCATATGGTATAATGGCTGGTGCCAGGTACAAGATGACAGGTCTGTCTGCGTGATGCCCGAGGTTGGAGGAGCACGATGCGAAAACGTGTATGCCTGATCCTGCTGATCGCGCTCGCATTGTGCGCTCGCAGCGGGTGGTGTGGATCATCCGTCCTTGAGTATCCAACGACCGTTCTCGACATGCATGATGCCGACGGAAGCTGCTGGACGGGAATCGACGCCTTCGGCTACTACCCGGCGCGGGTGCTTCCGGAGCGATGGCTGGTGGGTCCGCCGCCCTCCGCGGAGTCGGCGGTCACCCTCCCGGCAGATCACTGGCTGGACCTGGGGTTCTCAGGCGAACTGGTGGACGGCCAGGGCGACGACGTCGTTCTCGTGGAAACCGGCAAGGCAGGGGAACAGGCACTTCTGTTCGTGACGGATGGCGGGCAGCAGGAGTACTTGCTGACCAAGGTGGTGATCGAGTCCTCGATGACTCAGGAACTCAGTCATGTCGGAGGTGATCTGGCCGGAGTCACGCTGCCGTTCGTGCCTCGTGCGATTCGCTTGGTGGCCTTGGATATGGGCGGCCAGTCGCCCGGATTCGACCTGGTCGGCGCGCAAGCCCGCGTATCGCATGAGTGTGGCTTGCAGGCCGGGTGTCCCAACCCAATCAGCGGCGTGCAGGGAATCGATCCCAACGTACCCCTGAGCTGGACGCCGGGGGCCACGACGGAGCGGCACGTCGTGTATTTCAGCGGCGCAGCGCCCCAGGTCGAAGCGGGGGCTATTGCTGTTCGCTCCGGTCCTCGATCGGGCGATGTGAATACGTTCGATCCCTCGTCGCTCCAGTTGGGCAGGACATATTTCTGGCGTGTGGACGGACTGGGATCGACGGATGCAGATCCCGTCTACGAAGGGGATGTGTGGTCCTTCACCGTCGCCGACCACGTTGCAGTGGACGACTTTGAGGTGTATGCCGACCTGCCGGCCCTCTGGGAGGCGTGGCGACCCCATGAGTATGCGGAACTGGCCTTGGAGCAGGAGGTTTCAGACACCTGCCAGCAGTCCCTGGTGTTCAGCTACTACTGTGACCGAGCCAGCGAGGCCTCGATGTCGCGGTCGTTCGCGACAGACCAGGATTGGACGCGGGGCGACGCCCGTGTGCTCCAAGTGCTGCTTCATGGGGACTTGCCCGACCTGGAGAGCGGCGAGTTCTACATCGTTCTCACCGACGGCGCCAACTCACAGGTAGTGTGCCGGCCTGCTATCACAGAGATTGAGGATCTGTCGCCCTGGTGTGTCTGCCGAATCGCGCTCGGCGACCTGACCGGGATCGACCTGACACGAATTCGCGGCGTGATTCTCGGGGTCCGTTCCCCGTCGTCCGCCCAGGCAGGAACCTCCTCCCAGGGTACTCTCTGGATTTCCGAGATCGGACTGTACGGAGCGGTGTGTCCTGAAGGGAACCGACCGCGGGCCGATCTGACGCAGGACTGCAAGGTGGATTACGCAGACCTGGAACGGATCGCGGCGGACTGGCTTTGTGAGCCCGCCTGCGTCTACGAGACGGCCATGCCGAAGAAGCCGGTGGTCTGGTACGAATTCGACGGCAACGCCAGAGATCGAATGGGCCGGGCGGACGGCCGAATCCACGGTCACTGCAGCTTCGTAGACGGCGTGTACGGGCAGGCTATCCAGTTCGCCAGCCAGGGCGATGTCGTGACGATCCCGGACGCGGCCGGCGTCTTTGAAGCCATCCACAGCGGCATTACGATTGCATTCTGGCAAAAGGGGGACGATTCAGGCCATCTGAACGATACGCTGTTCTGCTCGAACTATACCTACGACCAGTCGAACCCGGCTATTGCCATTCACCTCGGGTGTTGGCGGGATCCCGGGCAGTATCGCTGGGATTGTGGCTCGCCATGGTCGTTCGACAACCGCCTGGCGGGAGCGCATCAGGACAAGTCCGACTGGACAGGGCGGTGGAATCACTGGGCTTTTACCAAGCAAGCCGGCGTCGATGGTTATATGGAGATCTACCTCAACGGGGCGCTCTATGACCGGGCCAGCGGAACGGAGACGCCGATTACCGGCATCACCGGCTTCGAGATCGGTTCCGGCTGGTACGGCCATTACGACGGCCTGATCGACGATGTTCAGATCTTCGACTATGCCCTTTCGGCTGCTGAGGTCGCCTATGTGGCGACCGACGGCGTCGGTCTCTTCGAGAGGCCGGCCTGCGCAGCCGATCTGAACGCCGACGAGAAGGTCGATCTCCACGACTATGCAGTGCTGGCCGCCGAATGGCTCCGAGACGAGATCTGGCCGTGACATCCCGGTGGCGCCGACCTCGTGCCCGGCGCAAGAAGAAAGGGCTGCGAAAGCCTCCGCAGCCCTTTGGCAAACACCTCTACGAGAGAGATTCTACAACATGTGACGCTGTCGCAGGAATCCGACGACACAACTGCCCAAAGCACAGAGCACAATGGCGCCCGGAGCCGGAATCGTTGAAATCAGTCCGATCATGCTCTGATTCGGAGTGATCGAGCCATCCACATTGACCGTGTACAGGTTCAGGACAACGACACTGCCGTCGTTTTCCCAGCCGTCCGCGATGGCGTCCAGTGCGGCCTGGTAGAACTTGTCCTCAAGCGAATCATCGCCGTCAGTCCATGTCTTGCCGGCCTCATCCTCGATGTACCAGACCACGTTCTGCAGGGCTCCCGCCGAAGCGGCCCGCTCGTCCCCAACCTCGTAGTCGTAGTCGGCCAGCGTGCCGGCACGGAACTCGGAGTACAGATAGGCCGTCAGATCGTTCAGTGTATCGCCGCCCTCATCGCCGAGCGGCTCGTCTGTGATGATGCCCCCGCCCAGCGCCTCGTCATTGATCTCGACCTTGTACTTCTGGCCCCCGGAACTGACGTGCTCCGGTATTTCCAGGCAGAAGCTCCCGAATTTCTCGGAACTCCCCAGGAGAGCCGCGAGTTCCGCATTGGGCGTGAGCGTATACTCCCCGCCGTCCCCAGCATAGTAACCCGTGTTTCGCTTGACGGAGACCGTGGGGGTAGCCACCGCCGAGCCGGCCATCAGCAAACAAGCCAACAGCACACACACACTCATCTTTGTCATTTCATCACCTCCAATCCTACAACCACGATCCTGCACGTTTTCTGAAGTGGAGTCACTTCGACGGTTTCTCCCGCCCCAGCAGCCGAGCGCCCTGTCTGTCTATTTTGGCTGGGCTGCTGGACCCCAAGTTTTTTGTCAACGCACTTCCCTTCCAAGGCAACGGTTCAATAGAACAAGCCTGCACAAGGATGCGCAACGCCTCCACACACAGGCACACGCTCCTTTGGATCACTTCCGGTTGATACCCGTACCTCCTCCTTGAGGTTACCCGAATATACTCCTTCACACAGACTCTTGTCAACCTAATTTGTGGACGCAGCATTGTGTTTTTTCTGGGGGTGCGAGCAGCCAAATGACACGAGACGTCCGCAAGACATGCCTTATTGGTGGTAGGAATTGTGTTGCATATGAATGATACGACAGGGGCCTTCGGTCTCCAACACTGGCTCGCTCCTCGCACATCACGGCCCAGATCAGGCCCGTCGTCCGGTACGCCCGTCCGGTGCGGCTTCGTCTAACGCAACAGCGCGAACCGTTTGTCCCGGATGCCTGGGGGGCGTCTCTGCTTCCCGGAAGGGTTTCAACGATCGGAATGCTCGTAAGCTCCTGATATACAATGTGTTATACCCACATGGACACGTGGGATCAGCCCGCAAGGGAGACCGGAGCAGGAGGGATTCGAACCCCCGGTGCCTTTCGACACAACGGTTTTCAAGACCGTCGCCTTAAGCCACTCGGCCACTGCTCCATCCTGGCCCGCCGGCGATCCGAGCGACATGGCGCCGAACCTGCCCCCGGCGAGCCTGTTCTACTCTACACGACAAGGGGGATTTCTGCAAGAAGGTCAATGACGACCTGGTCATGGCATATCCGAACCGCGAAAAAAAAATGACCGAGAAGAACAGAAAAACTGCCGGCAAGATGCTAACACGACCTCTCCGTTTCCCAAGGTTCGCCTGGCGCCGGGCTCAGTCGCTCGGACGGTCATCCCCCCAGGCCGAGGAGACGAATCTGCTCGACGAGTCTCGTATAAACATTCATCGTAAGGTAGCACAGGCCGATGGTAAGCCCCACGATGAAGACCGTTGTCAGAAACTTCGATGCCATTCGGTAACGGGGGTTGAGCCAGACCAACGGCAGGGCCAACGGCCCGAGGCACAGCACGGCCATTATGACAGCAGACGTCGAGAAGTACCATTTCGACCTCGGCTGCGGTGCGCCGCACTGATCCAGGAATTCACCACAGAAGCGGCATTTGATCGCTTCGGCCTGGATCTGTTCAGCACAGAAAGGGCACTTCTTGCCCTCAGAGGCTCGATTTTCCTGTTCCAGCAACATCGTCTCCACGGCTCATCCCTTTGATTCAGTTCAGCAGGCTGGGTTCATCTCGCCATTCATCGACCATTTATCGTCGGAGATTAACCCGCTCGATGATCTCGCGGGTCTTCTCGGTGGTCCAGTCCTGCGGGCGGTCTCCCTCCAGATGCGATTCCATCTCGGCCACCGTCGGCGTTCTCGTGGCGACCCCTTCCGAGGGAACCTCCACTCGGGCGATCCAGCACACCGCGTTGAGCATTAGCTTGCGGAAATCGTTCTGGGCGTAGACCCAGTGCGTATGACCGCCTGTACAGCCGAAGCCGCGACCTCCGTTCGGGCGTTCATAGGCCCAAGCGACGTGCTCGGGCATCCCCATGCGGGCGCGGACCGCCGGGTTGCCACTGTGCGGACCGTCCGCGCCTTTGCGTGTGCTGTCGGGTGGCACGGCGGTCAGGATTGGGGTTACGCCCTTCATCTCGTCGCGAAACCGCATGTGATAGTACCATTCGTCATGGATGCGGAATGGCTTGACGCCTCGTGTGATCGGGTGCCTGGGCAGCGTCTTGAACTCGGCCAGCCACGACGGGTTGACCGACCAATGCTGCTTGTAGTAGCCGCCGATCCAGTCGAGCAGGTACTTGCCGTACTCGTCGCCGGGGTCAAGGGCGTAGTGAAGAAAGGCGATCCCCACACCCTTTCGGGCCAGTTCGTCGAGGGTATTCCAGTTCGATTCGGGACCGAGCAGGCTGTTGCCGTCACAGGCAATCACGATCGCGGCGACGCCGGCAAGGACATCGGTGTCTCTCGGCCAGCCGCCTTCGACCACCTTCGCTTCGATCTGCGGCACACTCTCGTTGAGAATTCCAGCCAACAGCTTGCCGTCCGCGGTATAGGCATGGCCGCTCCAGCCGTGACTCTGATGCCCCAGGAGGAAGAGGACCCGCTTTTTTCCAGACGCGCCGTCAGCGGAACTCACTGCGCCCAACGCGGTTGATGAGACGATCGTGGTTGCCAACAATAGACCGATGAACCTGCTGCTCATGACGACCTCCTTTGAACGTCCGTGGACCCAAGCGTAGCAGGCGACAGCGGACTCCGCAAGTCCAGAGGTTCTGGATGTGCGATCTTGATGCGGTTCGGCAAATCGGTAGGATGGTAGAGGTTATCCCTTGAATCCAAGATCAGTGACTGTCTGGCGAAAGGATCGCAATGATGAGGACTACTCTGGTATGCACGTCGCTGTTGTTCTTGATTCCCGCGGGGCTCCACGCGAGCGAATCGTCCGGCGTTGCCGCGTTCGACGCTGCGCCGTTCGGCTTCCATACGACGGATGCGCGGGACGCTGCGCATGAGATCCGCTGGGCGGAGCCACGCAAAATTCGTCGCGTCGTGGTCGAATTCGACGAGGGACAGATCCCTGTGGATTGGGCGAATCTCCAGGTCCAGTACTGGCACCGGGTCTGGGACGGCAAGGCCGACCCTCTGATCGTCGAGCGCGGCGCAGGCGGTGTCGGCTGGGACGCGATGGACGACTGGACCAACGGTCGCTGGATCACCGCGAAGGGCGAGGTCCGAAGGACTCCCAGCGGATGCGAGTTCACTTTCGCGCCGACCTCCTCGGACGAGATCGAGAAGGTCGCAGATCAGGGCGTCTGCTACCGCAAGACCCTGGCGATTCGTATCTGCAACGCGGGGCCGTCCGTTCCGTCTCGGTTCCGCGTGTACACGGATTCCGTCTGCAAACCCCTGCGAGTGCGAGTCCAGTTCGGCCGGCCCCAGGAGCCGACCTTCCAGGCCAGCGGGACGGAATCAGGCCGGATCGAGGTCTTCAACGGCCAGGTTGTTTCCATCCGGGCCATCGATGCGACCGCCGACGTCGCAGCCGATCTCGGATGGACCTTGAAGCCGCCGGAGGCGGCCGGGATTGCAGTCGATCTTGTGACGGCCGCCGATCCTATCGACGGTCGCTACGACCGGACGATTGTGACCGTCCGCTCCAGTGCCAGGCCCTTCTCCTTCGCGGCCGACGAGGTCGCCAGAGGTGACCGTATTCTCGTGGACGACCTGGGCACGCTTGTGACGGATTTGGACGACTCCATTTCCCTGGAGGACTATCGGGCTGCCCTCAAACGGGAGTTCGGCGGCCAGACCGTCTACGATCGCGTGGCGGTCGAAGGCGAGCAGACGCTGTCGGAAGCCTGGAACGACATGCCTCTGAAGCGTCCGCTGTACTTCGTGCACGGCCTGCCGGGTAATCGCAACACGATGCGCCAGAATCCCAACGGCGAGATCGAAGTCACCTCGGTCGGTCGATGGTTCGATGTGCAGCGCAGTCCCCGCGACAGCGAACGCAAGCTCTGGAACGGGGACCGCCTGCAGGTCTCTCTCGGTTTGCCCGATGAAGCGCTTCGTGGGGGCCGGGAATTGCGGGAAGGCTATCTGCCTGTCCTGCGGACTTGGTGGCAGCAGGGCCCCCTGTACTACGAGCAAAGGACCCTGCTGACCGCCCCCGAACTGAGTCACATCGCGCTGGATACGCCGACCGTCCTGCTGGTGCAAGTGCGTGTGGTCAATACATCCGATTTGCAGGAAGCTGACGCCGGCCTGCGATTCACGACCCACGCCGGAGGCAATGAGAGACTGATTCTCAAGGACAATCGCGTCCTGGCTGTCTCCGGTCAGGGCGAGCGGTTGCGCGTCCTGGTCGATACGCAGGGGCAGGAGGGCCTTGCACAGGATGGACGGGCGGTGAAGTGGACTGCGAACCTCAAGCCAGGCCAGAGCAGGACGCTCCACGTCGCGATTCCCTCGATCACGTTGGCGAGCGACGAGGAGATCGAGACCGTCGCGAAGCTCGATTTTGATGCGGAGGCCTCGCGGGTCTGTGCCTTCTGGCGGGACCTGACCGCACAGGGCACGCAGATCACGACGCCCGAGCCCTGGCTGAACGACTTCTACAAGTCCCATCTCCGGCATCTGCTCGTCAACTGCTTCAAGGAACTCGACACCGACTCCCTCCACGCGCACGTGGGCACGTTCCACTACGGGGTCTACCCGAACGAGTCGATCATGATGGTCAGCGACCTGGACCGGCGAGGATATCACGACGAGGCGCGTCGCAACTACGACGCGTTCCTGCACTACCAGGGAACCGTCTCGATGCCAGGCAACTTCCAGAGTGCCGAAGGCCAGTTCTACGGCGCCGGCGGCCACGAGACCGGCGGCTACAACAAGAGCCACGGCTACGTCATGTGGGGCATGGCCCAGCATTGGTGGTTCACTCGCGACCGCCGGTGGATGGACAAGGCGGCGCCCGGCATGATCAAGGCCTGCGAGTGGGTGATTCGCGAACGACGAGCCACCATGACCGCCAGACCGGACGGGAGCAGACCCCTGGAGTACGGGTGGCTGCCTGCCGGCTCGCTCGAAGACGTCACCGACTACTGGCACTGGCTCGCGACGAACAGCGCGACGGTATGGGGATTCCGGGCGCTCGCCGATGCCCTTGCGGATGCAGGTCATCCCGAGGGCAAACGATTGCAGGCCGAGGCGCGAGCCTACTACGACGACTTCATGCGCGGCATTACGGAATCGCGAATCCAGTGTCCTGTGGTCCGCCTGCGGGACGGGACCTATGTCCCGAAGATCCCCTCGCGACTCTACGAGCGAGGCCGGGCCCACGGCTGGCTCCGCGAGACGCTCGAAGGACCGCTGTTCCTGCCTGCCTATGGTCTGCTGGCGCCCGACGCCCCCGAGACCCGCTGGGTGCTCAAGGACTACGAGGACAACCTCTACATCTCCGACCGTTACGGCTACGCGATTCCCGCCTACGACACCTTCTGGTTCTCCCGCGGCGGGTTCTCCATGCAGGCGAACCTGCTTGACGGGCCGTTGCCATACCTGTGGCGCGACGATATCAAGCAGTTCCTGCGCGCGTACTTCAACGGCTTCGCGTCCGCGTTCTATCCCGAAATCCGCATGTGCAACGAGCACTCGCTGCCCGAGCTGGGCTACCCTCGCGGCGACCATTTCAAGACCTCCGACGAAGCCCAGTCCACCTACTGGTTACGGCTGATGTTCCTCAACGAGCAGGGGAGCGACCTCTATCTCGGCCAGGCGATTCCTCGCTACTGGTTGGCGAATGGCAACCGAATCGGCATCGAGCGGGCTGCCTCGCATTTCGGCCCGCTCTCGGTGCACTGGGAGTCCCGCGTGTCGGATCGGATTGTCAAGGTCACGCTCGATCCACCCAGCCGCAACGTGCCCGACACAATCTACCTCCGTATCCGCCATCCGCAGGCCAGACCGATTCAGAAGGTCCTTCTGAACGGCAAACCCTACGACCGGATCGACCGCGAGAAGGAGTGGATCATCCTGCCCGGTACACTGCAAGGTCCGCAGGTAATCGTTGCGCAGTGTCAATAGGACGACGACCGTGGACACCGTCTGATTCCATGCCGGGCTTAGGCGGGAGGGTTTTCTCTGGTCGGAGAAAGGGACGCGTCGTATGATACCGGGCGGCAGGAAAGCAATACGCCTCATCAGGAGACGTTCCGCGGCGCGGACGCCGGCGGGCTGCTTTCCAGTTTTGTTCGTTTGGAGAGTTGGACATGAAGGCTCTGGTCAAACGCAAGGCAGAGGTCGGCCTCTGGATGGAGGAAGTGCCTGTGCCGCGAATCGATATTAACGATGTGTTGATCGAAGTCGTCAAGACCTCGATCTGCGGCACGGACGTGCACATCTACAACTGGGACGCCTGGGCCCGGAAGACGATCAAAGTGCCCATGGTCGTCGGACACGAGTTCGTCGGGCGGATCGTGGAAATCGGCAGCAACGTACACGACTTTCATGTGGGCGACCTCGTCAGTGCGGAAGGGCACGTCGTCTGCGGACGTTGTCGCAACTGCCTGGCCGGCCGGCGGCACCTGTGCAATGCCCCGAGTGGGATCGGGGTTAATCGCAACGGTGCATTCGCGGAGTACATCTCCGTGCCGGTCACGAACCTCTGGTACTGCGACCCCTCGATTCCGTTGGACGTTCTGAGCTGCTTCGACCCGCTGGGCAATGCGGCCCACACTGCCCTGAGCTTCAACCTTGTGGGTGAGGACGTCCTGATCACCGGCGCCGGTCCCATCGGCTGCATGGCCGCGGGGATCGCCAAGCAAGTGGGCGCTCGTCATGTCGTGGTCACCGACCTCAATCCGTACCGTCTCGAACTGGCCACGAAGGCCGGCGCCACGCTGGCAGTCGACGTCCGGACCCAGACAGTTGAGGACGCCCAGAAGAAGCTCGGCATGAAGGAGGGTTTCGACGTGGGCCTGGAGATGTCGGGCAATCCGCAGGCGCTGCGGAGCATGATCGCCAACATGGCTCACGGCGGCAAGATCGCTCTGCTCGGCATCCTCCCTCCCACGGAGATCGACTGGAACGCGGTGGTCTTCAACGGCCTGACGATCAAGGGCATCTATGGTCGGGAGATGTACGAGACCTGGTACAAGATGACCATGCTCATCCAGGGCGGCCTGGACATTACGCCGCTGATTACCCACCGATTCCCCTACGCCGAATTCCAGAAGGGATTCGACGCGATGCGATCCGGGAACTCGGGCAAAGTCGTGCTGACCTGGAAGAACGGAATGTGACGCGGGCATGTCGCCCGTATGTCCCGTATTGCTGAAACAAACTCGAAATCCGAAACAAGCATGAATGACCGAAACGCAAAATCCGAAACGGCTCCCGCCGGATCGCGACAGCGTTTTGGACATTTGGGTTTTGTGCTTTGCATCTGTTTCGGATTTCGAGTTTCGTGCTTCGGATTTCTGACAGCAGGCAGGCTTGCTGTCGGGAGGATGTGAATATGTTTGGCGACATGAAGACGTACCTGGTCGGGCAGCTCGACGAGATTCGCCGGGCGGGGTTGGAGAAGCCCGAGCGGATCATCACGAGCCCCCAGGGCAATCGGATCACGGTCTTGACCGGCCAGTCCGTGATCAACATGTGCACGAACAACTATCTCGGTTTGGGCAACCATCCCGACGTGATCCAGGCCGCCAAGGCCAGCTACGAGAAATGGGGTTTCGGCCTGGGCTCCGTGCGGTTCATCTGTGGGACCCAGCAGCTCCATAAGGATCTCGAAGCCGCGGTCTCGCGATTCCTCCGCACCGAGGACACGATCATCTACGGCTCCTGCTTCGACGCCAACGGCGGCCTGTTCGAGACGCTGCTCGGACCCGAGGACGTCATCATCAGCGACCAGTTGAACCACGCGAGCATCATCGACGGGGTGCGCCTGTGCAAGGCCCAGCGTCTGCGGTACAACAACAGCGACATGGCGGACCTCGACGAGAAACTCCAGTCCGCCAAGTCGTCGCGGTTCCGCCTGATTGCCACCGATGGCGTCTTCTCGATGGACGGCTACGTCGCCAAACTCGACGAGATCTGCGACCTCGCGGACAAGTACGACGCGTTGGTGATGAGCGACGATTGCCACGCGGCGGGCGTTGTCGGCAAGACCGGGCGGGGCACCACGGAATACCGCGGCGTCATGGGTCGGGTGGACATCATTACAGGCACGTTCGGCAAGGCCCTCGGCGGCGCCAGCGGCGGCTTCACCTCGGGCCGCAGAGAGATCATCCAGATGCTCCGTCAGCGGAGTCGGCCGTACCTGTTCTCGAACACCCTGGCGCCGGCGATCGCCGCCGGCTCCCTCAAGGCCATCGAGATGCTCGAACGCTCGACGGAACTTGTGGACCGTCTCCGCGACAACACGCTCTATTTCCGCGAGCGGATCGCCAGGACCGGCCTGAAGGTCCTCCCGGGCGACCATCCCATCACGCCCATCATGCTGGGCGACGCGGCGCTGGCGCAGGAGATGGCCCGACGTATGTTGGAAAAGGGCGTCTACTGCATCGGCTTCTCGTACCCGGTGGTCCCGCAGGGTCAGGCCCGCATTCGAACGCAGGTCTGCGCCGCCCACACGCGCGACGACCTGGACTTCGCAGCGCGGAAGTTCGCGGAGGTCGCGAAAGAGCTGGGCCTGACCTGACAGTCGTGAGGGAGAGGAGCGAGCAGGGCAGTTGCATGCTCCCTTCTGCTGCACGGACGCGGGGTGAAGAGGATGGGACCGCGTGGTTCGTAGTGGCGCCGTAAGGCGTTATCTTCCGAACGCACGGAAGATACGCCCTCACGGGCACACTGCGAACCGGTTTGCTTTCTGTACATGCAATTACCCTGGGGGGCGAGCACAAGGCTGGAAAGAGCTGGCTCAGTTGGTATAATGACGGTGCAGCGGCGGTTCTATGCCGGCATCCGGCGTGCGACCGCCCTCGAATTGGAGGATCGAGACCATGAGACATCTGTATTGTGTATGGGTCGGGTGCTTGTTTGTCCTCGCTGGACAGGCGGTACTTGGCGCGACGAGCGAATACGTTTTCATCACCGGGCAAAGCACGATCACCCAGACGGGTGGGTTCGCGGGCGTGCACTGGACGTACACCGTTGACGGTCGATTCCGTCTCGCGGTCGAACCTGATGCGGGGATCGCCTCGTTCACCTTGGTGGACGCCAACGCGGCGGGCGACAGCCGGACCCTGGACCCGAACGGTGTGTTCAATATGACAGGCCTGACCGGCACGGTCGTCTCCGATACGTCCATTCGGTTCACAGGCAAGGTCGATGACGGCAGCAGCGTCTTGCTCACGGTGACTTTCGATGATGACCTCGCGTACCTGACCGGCGGCACCACTCCACCGCCCAGCAGCGCGGACTTCTTCGTGTTCAGTCTCAACGCGGTCGCCCAGCGTAAGTACGCCGCCGGCGTCGGCGAGCCGAACGATCCCTACCAGATCACGACGGCCGCCGATCTGATCGTCCTCGGCGAGACTCCCGACGACTACGACAAGTGTTTCATTCTGACCGCCGACATCGACCTGGACCCCAACCTGCCCGGCGGAAGGGTCTTCGACAAGGCCGTCATCGCCCCGATCACACTCGTTTCGGATCCGAACAGCGTTTCCATCGTGGGGACTTCTTTCGTCGGCGCCTTTGATGGCGACAATCACGCAGTCTTGCACCTGACGATTGACGGCGACTCTTGCCTCGGACTTTTTGGTTGCCTGGAGTCTGGGGCCGAGGTTTGGAACCTGGGTGTGACGGGCGCAAACATCACCGCCGGGGGCGCATCTGCAGGCGCTTTGGTCGGATCCAACTTCGGTGCGGTGACCGCCTGCTACAGCACCGGCGTGGTCAACGGCACGGAGAACGTCGGCGGACTCGTGGGATGGAACTACTCGGGAAGCCTGTTCGCCTGTTGTAGCGCAAGTGCGGTTGGCGGCACGAAGGCGGTCGGTGGGTTGGCGGGGAAGAATGGCACTCAGTATCGCAAGGACAGGCCCTCCGGGAGCGTGACTCAGTCCTTCAGTGCAGGAATTGTCCGTGGCACCGGATGGGGCGCCGGGGGATTGATCGGAGCCAGCGATGGTGCCGTCGCCCAGTGCTACAGCACTGCGGCGGTCTCCGGGGGCATCGTTGTCGGCGGATTGGTCGGGTGCAACTACAAGTCTGTGACCCAGTGCTACAGTGTCGGTGCGGTCACCGGCAATGAGAATGTCGGCGGTTTGACAGGGATGCTGGGCAAGGCAGAGGGGTGTCTCTGGGACGCCCAGACCTCAGGTCAGACTATGAGTGTTGGAGGCGAGGGAAAGACCACGGCTCAAATGCAGATGGTCCAGACATACCTTGACGCCGGATGGGACTTCCTGGGCGAACTGACCGACGGAGTCGAGGACATCTGGTGGATTCTGGAGGGGAGGGACTATCCGCATCTGTGGTGGGAGAAGGTGCTGGGGGACGACTTCGAGGATGGTGAAGCGGGACCACGGTGGATGGTGTTCGAGGTCGATCCGGACCTCGTGCAGATCAAGGAAGTGAACGGCAGGCTGGAGGTCTCCGCGTCTGCTGCGGCACAGAACGTCGACGCGTTCTATGTGTCTCAGGACTGGCGATTGGACGTGACGCAGGACTTCGCGATCCGCGTCGATTACCACTTCACCGAAAAGGGCGGCGGCGACGGCCGGGTGACCATTGGGCTGCTCCCGAGTATCGAGATGCCTGTCACGCAGTGGGCGGAGTTCGAGGTCGGCTGCTTCGATTCCGGTCCGTTCTATTTGTATGAGTTGCGGGATGACGGCTGGGTGCGCGAGGAGACGAGCAAGCGGTCCGCGGACGAGGGGACGCTCTACGTGTCCTACAATCCCGCTATGGACGAGTTGTACTTCAGTCATACCGGCTACGGCAAGCCGAACGCCTGGCGGACGGTGACGGGTCTTCTGAAGGGCCGCTGGGCAGGCGAGCCGGTCTACGTCATCCTGGGCGGCGGCTCCGAGGGCCTGGCCTTCGACGGCGCGGACGCCTGGCTGGACAACTTCGCGGTCCAGGCCGGAGCCATATTGGAATAGCGTCATCGTCCGCTAAAGTGTATAATTGAACGGACCGAAGGAAACCCGTGGAGATTTGTGTTGCGCCCAGGGAGGCAAATGGCACTATGAGGTAATGATTCACGTTTAGCCCCGGTCTTCCCGGGGGGACGGAGGTTGCATGATGGGTCGGTCAACAGTTGACGGTGAGAGAAGCGGTTCCTTGTTACGTCTGGCAGTGTTTGCGGTGATTGTCTTTGCCATCGGCGTCTCAAGCAGCGACGCGGGATACCGGTATGAGACACACCAGACGCAGTACTCGCCCAACGCGGCGCGGTACAACCATGTGTCGGTGAAGCTGGGCAACGGTCAAGTCGGGATCTTCGCAGGTTCCGGGCGGACGGACGCTGAGGTGTTCGATCCGAACACCGAACAGTTCATCGCAAGCCGAGCGACGCAGTCGTTCAACGATTTTGCGGGCGTCGCGCTTCCCGACGGCAGCACCCTGCTGGTCGATGGCCTGCATGACTGCGTCTACGACTACGTGAGCGACGCGTACATCGCCGCGCAGAACACCTTTACGGACGGTCTTGCCCGGTTCCCGGTCCTGGTGTCGCTGGCCGACGGCAAGATCTTTGCCTGTGGTGGATACAACCTCAGTTACGTGGTCAACAACGAGTGTGACGTCTATGACCCGCGGGCAATGATGTTCAGCACCCTGGGCGAATTGATGGTGCCGCGCGTCTATCACGCCGCGGTCTTGATCAACGACTACCAGGTGCTGGTCGTCGGCGGCTACGGCGCAGGCGGGTCGCTCGATTCCCTCGAACTGTTCGACACCAACCGAGGCGGGTCCGCTCTCATTCGGACCGCCCTCTTTCAGGCCAGACACTCGCACTGCGTTGTGAGACTGTCGGATGGCCGGATCCTGATCGCCGGCGGCGCCGCCTCCAGTTCGGGTTCCTTGCTGGCGAGCACGGAGATCTTCGATCCGAACAGATCGGTACTGACCGAGGGGCCGAGTCTGGGCCTGGCCAGAAGCGGCGCCCGAGCGGTGGTGTTGCCCAGCGGGCGCGTCGCCTTCTTCGGCGGCAATTATGACGCCAGAGCAGTCGAGATCTACTGTCCCGATAGTGACACGTTCGAACTGGCTCCCTGCCTGACGGTCGATCCGCACTGGTCGGGCTTCACCGCGACGGGTCTCGACTCCGGCGCCGTGCTCCTCGTCGGTGGACAGATCAACGGGAGTGCGAGTGTCGTTCAGAACGCGGAGATCTTCGAGGAGCTCGAGAGCGACGAACCCTCGCCTACCCCCTTGACCATCGATGCGATCCGATCTCTTCTGGCGGATAGCGACCCGACCGTGGTGAGCGCGGCCGCCGAGTGGCTCGTGTCGCTGGGTGAGCAGGCGACGCCCATTCTCAGCGTCCTCGTCCTGGACGAATCATCCGACGTGAGCCGTCAGGCCGCGAGCATTCTGGACTTGATTGCAACCGGGGATTACCCCGAGCTGTGGTGCGTGGAAATCCGCGACGGTTCCGACGTGCAGGACACGGTCTGGCTCGACGACTTCGATTGTGCTGATTCCTTCGATGCCGCCAAGCCGGATGCGAGTTACACCGCCATCGTAGAGGCAACGGGCCGCGTGGACTTCACGAGTCTGGTCGTACGGTTCCCGGCGCACGCCTCCTACGGGACCCGCGTGAAGCTGTTCAACCTCGTCGGTTGGACCGATGTCCCCGATGTGACCCTCGGCGACGACCTCACCGAGGACGAGTGGGCGCGCATGACAGGTTTGAAATAGCAGCAGAGCGAAGAAATGCCCGTCCGGCCCTCGGAGCAGTCTCAAAGAAGACGAGGACCGGACGGGCAACACCTTCTTGCATCGTCAGGCGGAATGACCTTCCGAGGTACCCCACATGCTTCGGATAGCCGGCACAGCATAGGCTCACACCAGCCCCCTCTTGTCGGCAGAGCCATGGCCCCTGAACTCCACAGTGGAATGCAGATCGGCCTGCAAAAAAAGCTCGCAAAATGCACTTTTTGTCGCGGAAGCGGGTATAACAGGTACCGGAGAGAGAGTTGTCTTTGTCATTTGGATACTGACGTTCGCACTGTCGAAGCCATCATGATCCCGGCATTGGAGGACGTGCCTATGGCTCTCGCAGGGGTGGTGGTGTCCGTTTGGATCTTCTCGGGCGTACTGGCCTACTTCGCCACGGAAGCGGCAGTACTGCACCGCAAGCGGCAGACTTGGGACCGAGCGACGCGGGAGTGCACGTTGGCGTGCAGCGCCGTATTGGGTCCGTTCTACCTGGTGATCTCGGCGGAACTGTTGCTGCTGGCCCCGATCGGCGAAGGGCTTGCCCACGACAGATCGCGGCGCTACAGGGACTCGTAGGAAGCAGGTCCCGAAACCAGGCCGCACGATTCGTGTCAAACCCCTATGGGCTATGACGGCAGGGAGCGTACATATCCGCCTGAACCCCTCATAAGCTGTCCCGGCTGGCATTCTCGGCCTATCTACCTGTCTGCACACTGGTTTGTGCCAAAATAGGGGATTCCGGGCAAAGGGGTTTTTTATTGACAGCGCCGGTATTTAACTTTAGTATAAATGCGTTGGAGCCGAATACTTACGACGGCTTGTTGTTTGTAACCGTCTACGAAAGGGATGGGTAGCCCGGCTGCAACCGCCGCGAGGTAAGGGCCTCTTATTCCATCTTCGCGCCGGTCGTAGTCGGGCACAGTCCTATGACTGGACTACGGGAATTTGGAGACGTCTTGATGTTGAGCGGACGAACCGTCGCATGGGTTCTGATTATCGGATGTAGCCTCGTCGGAACTGGTCTTGCACAGAATCAACCCCAGACACTCGCCGATAACTGGAACGACTTCCTGCACTATACCAAGATCGGCCGCTTTGACCTCGCCAAGGGCTATGCGCAAGCCGTTCTCCAGGCCAATCCCGACCCGGCGGGACTCTTCAAGCTCGTCGAGGAGAACCAGCAAGGCTATGCGCTGGCGATGAAGGTGGCCGAGACCGCCCACGACGACGAACTCGCCCAGTTGACGCAGCAGCTTCTGAAGGTTGTCGATCAGGGTCGGTTCCTGAGACGGACGGAGCCGGCGCTCATCGTCGAGGAGATCCGACGGCTCGGCAGCACCCTGCGAGGTAAGATGACGGCGACCCGTCGGCTCCAGGATGCCGGCGAGTACGCCGTGCCCTTCATGCTCGACGCCATGGCCGAAGCGATCCGCAATCCGGATTATGAAGTCAAGCTGGCGGATTTGATCGAGGTCCTGCCGAAGATCGGCCGACCCGCGATTCGCCCCTTGGCCGCCGCACTCCAGGTGAGCGACGACCAGCTCAGAGCGGAAGTCATCCGTGCCTTGGGCAGGATCGGCTATCCTCAGGGACTGCCGTACCTGAAGTACGTCGTCGAGAAGGTCCAGGCCGAGGAGCTGCGGCTGCTGGCGTCCGCGGGGATTCGTCAAATCGATCCGCGTGCGGAGAACAGTCCCGCCGCTGCGTTGTTCTACCAGCTTGGCGAGCGATACTACTATCACGATGAATCCCTCGCCCCTGCGAAGGACGTGAACTTTGCGAACGTGTGGTTCTGGGATGCCCAGGCAAAGCGTCTGGCCCCCGTCGCGGTGGACCAGGAGTTCTTCCATGAGTTGATGGCGATGCGGTGCTGTGAATGGTCGCTGAAATCCGACGATCAGTTCGGCGCGGCCATCGGGCTGTGGTTGGCATCCTTCTTCAAGGCGGAGGCCACAGGTCTGCCGATGCCCGAGTACTTCGGCGAGAACCACGCCGGAGCGATGGTCTATGCGACGACCTCAGGCCCCGAGTATCTCCATCAGGCTCTCGCTCGCGGCGTCAATGATCGCAATGCGGCCGTGGCGCTGGGCGCCGTCGAGGCGCTGGCGACCACCGCCGGCGAGAAGTCCTTGATGTATACGCTGGGACCGTCTCAACCCCTGTTGCAGGCTCTGACGTTCCAGGACCTTGCGGTGCGATACAGCGCCGCGATTGCACTCGGCAACGCCGGACCGCGGCAGGAGTTCACCGAGAGCCGCGTGGTGGTCCAGAATCTCGCGGAGGCGCTCGGACGCAGCAGCGAGCTTGGTGTGCCTTCCGAGACGTGGACAACGGAACTGGCGGAGAGCTACGCACTGCGGTCGGCCCAGACTCTGCACAAGGTGGCTGTCAGTCGCAATCCGGCGATCGATCTATCGCGGGCATTGCCTGCGCTGGTGGCCGCTACAAACGACGCACAACAGGAGATTCAGGTCCTGGCCGCCCAAACCCTGGCCTATCTGAGCAGCCCGAACGCCCAAAGCGCCATCGCAGAGATGGCGATGGACAACAGCCACGAGATGTCTGTGCGGATCTCTGCGTTCAACGCTCTGGTCGATTCAGCCAAACTCAATGGGAACATGGTCCCCGATGCGACCATCAGTGCGGTCTACGTTCTGATCCAATCCACAGAGACCGATCCTGCCCTGCGGGCGGCGGCAGCGGCGGCCTTTGGCGCCCTGAATCTGCCGAGCCAGAAGGTCAAAGACTTGATCCTGGATCAGGCGAAGAGTTGAGTTGAACAGGACCGTCGATGCGTGCTCTGCGGAGGGCACAGGCGGTCCGACGACCCTGGAAGATAGCGCCAATGGAGTGGCTGCAAGAGCCTGTAGTTGACTCTTGGCGCTCAGGGGAGATAGAATCCTGTTGATTTGCACGGGGACCGCTGGGGGTCTGGCTGGTCGCAGCGATACTCTCAGGCGGCACATGCTATGATAGGGAATGGGGTTGGAGATCGCGTCTTCCTGCGGAGAATTCACCGATGAAATCGGACTGCCTGGGTCGTGCACTGACGTTGTCACTATCCTTGATCCTGCTCTTGGGCCCGGCGCCCTGCGTTTTCGGTGAGCAAGCGTCCGGGGGCCGAAGGGTCCTCATTGGCTTCCGGTCGTCCAATGGTCCGCGGACGACCCATGCACGCGCGGAGGCCGTCCGCAAAGGGGGCGGCACCATCCACAAATCTCTCAGCATCGTGCCGGTGGTCTCTGCCACACTGCCGGAACATGCCATCCACAGGTTCAGGGCCCGATCCGACGTTGAGTACGTCGAAGACGATGTGGTCCTGAAAGCCCTCGGCCAGAGCACGCCGTGGGGTGTCGACCGGATCGACGCCGATCTCGCGTGGCCGGCGGGCAATGCCGGCAGCGGCGTGAGAGTCGCGATCCTCGACACGGGCATCGATTCCGACCACCCCGATCTCGTCGTGGCCGGCGGTATCAACTTCAGCGGCTCTGCAGAGGATGGCAGCACCAGCGCCAGCGCCTGGAACGATGGTCATGGACATGGGACCCACTGCGCCGGGATCGTTGCCGCGAGGGACAACACCATTGGCGTCATCGGCGTTGCGCCGGACGTGGAGCTCTGGGCCGTGAAAGTGCTCGGCGACGACGGCAGCGGCTACACCAGCGACGTGATCCAGGGGCTCGACTGGTGTGCCGCCAACGGAGTCCAGGTGGCCGGCATGAGTCTGGGCGGCAGGGGTACCACGAGTCTCAGGAATGCATGTGCCAGGGCATATTCCGCCGGAGTGCTCCTTGTCGCGGCCGCCGGCAATGACCGAAGCGCAGTCGACTACCCGGCGGCCTATACGTCGGTGATTGCGGTCTCGGCCACGGATTCAACTGACGCCTATGCGTTGTTCTCCAACTACGGACGCCAGATCGAGTTAGCCGCACCGGGCGTGAGCGTCTACTCCACGTACAACGATGGTGGATATGCGTCCATGAGTGGCACATCGATGGCCTGTCCCCATGTCGCGGGAGCGGCTGCGCTGGCCTGGGCCTCAGGGCTTTCCTCGAACACGGCGGTCCGTGCGCGTCTGACCGGCACCGCAGAGGATCTGGGAGCCAGGGGTTTCGATGTCCGATTCGGATATGGCCTGGTTGATGCCCAGAAAGCGGCGGGAGTTGTCACCGCGCCCACGGACAACGCGCCGAGCGTGGACATCACATCGCCCTCCGCTGGGGCCACGATCTCCGGCACAGTGACTGTGAAGGCCGGCGCCGGCGACGACTATGGTGTTGCCAAGGTCGAGTTTCTCGTGGACGGCAGCTTGATTGGAGTCGATACGCAAGGCGCCGATGGCTGGACGGCGTCGTGGAATTCGACCACCGTATCCGACGGCCAGCATACCATCACCGCTACCGCCACGGATACCACCGGTCAGACCGCAACCGACACGGTCACAATCACCGTGGACAATTCGAACGGTATGCCGACCGTTGAGATCACGAGTCCCCTGGATGCAGCGACCGTGTCCGACACGATCGTGATTGTCGCTGCCGCCGAGGATGACGAACGGGTGGTCAGCGTCGAGTTCCTGGTCGACGGCGAAAGCCTTGGCCTGGACAGACACAGCCGAGACGGCTGGTTCGTCCAATGGGACACCACCGCCGTTGCGAACGGCAGTCACACCCTGGAGGCGGTGGTGACGAATGCAAGAGGGCGGACCGCCAGCGATTCCATCGCCGTCACCGTAAACAATGCAGCGCCGACTACAGGGACCATTGTGTCCGTGAAGTCGATCACCTATAGCGCGAGCAGCGGTTTCTGGTCCGATCGCGATCTGGCCATCACGCTGTATGTCGAGGACGACCTCGGCAATCCTGTGCCAGATGCCTCCGTCCTGATCCGCGTCCAGCGGAACGGACGGATGCACATGACCCTGTCCGGCAGGACGAAGCCCGACGGCACCGTCATGCTCCGGGTCAGCAAGGCTCCTCCCGGCTCATATGAGACCATCGTCGTGAGGGTGGCCGCAGAGGGTCTGGAATGGGACGGCGAGACTCCGCCGAACGGGTTCACGAAGTAGCCTGCACATGGCTTGTCTCCGCGGCATACCGGATGAGCCATCGCCCCGTTCCGATCTACCTCCGGTCCTGGAGGAACGGGCAACGCCAGAGATAGATTCTGTGTCTGCGCCGGTCGGAGCGGGAGGTCATCTCGACAGTTTTGTCCGGCGTGATGTCCCCGATCTCGAAGTCATGCGACACGATTCGCGAGCCGGCCTTGAGCCGGCTCAACTGGGGGATCAGCCGGGCGTTGATCT
>JAXDBU010000167.1:0-24286 GCA_034678485.1 Sedimentisphaerales bacterium
GATTTCGTTGAAGAATACAGGCCCGACCTGCCTTTTTCCGATCCCGCAGCCAGGAACTTGTGGAGCCGACCCAGTTCGATCTTTGCGACCTGGTGGGCGCCTGCGATGCTGATCCAGGCGGTTTCGCCATCGGGCGAGAGGGCGATGCCCCAGGGGTCTGCGGCGCCTTCGGTCACGGTGTCCAGCAGGACGCACGCATAGAGCTGCCTGTGGGCCAGATCGATGATGCTCAGAGCGTTTGTGTTGACCCAGCCCCGGTCGAGCTGCGTCGTGGGCAGCATGGTCCGGCCTCGCGTGTGGACCACGTAGGCCCATTGGCCATCGGGGGACACGGCGACCCCGCGAACGTTGGCGGAGTTGTCGGGCAGGGGCACATCTGCAATTTTTTGGCCGGTGTCCAGATCGATCAGACTGACGAGGGCTGTGGAGGCGTGCTCGACGGCGGGACCCGAGGGCAACAGGTTCGCGACAACCGCCATCTGCTCGTCCGGCGTGATCGCGACGGCGAACGGATGGCTTCCACAGGAGATCGGTGGTCGCTGCGTGCCGCTGCGGAGGTCCACGATGGACGCGCTGTGCAGGCCGTGATCGCAGACGACCAGCAGCCCCTTCTTCGGTGCGACTGCCAGGCCGATGGGTTTCGGTCCTACGAAGAATCGGCGAACGATCTCGCCCGTCCGCGCGTTCACCTGGGCTACGCTGCCGGCGCCATATTCGCAGACGACGACCGTCTCGGCCAAGGTCCAGGCCAGAGCGGAAGGTCTGCCTCGGAGCTGGATGGTCTTGCCGAGATCGCCGGTCCGAGCGTCGAGGACGTACAGACAGCCCGCGGTGCGATCCGAGACCGCCAGCGTCCCATCGTCCGGTGAGAACGCCAGATCGAACGGCGAACGGTAGGCCCGTTCCTGTCGCGGCGGGGGGGGCGCGTCCATGCCGGGGTCTCGAATCCGCATGCCCGGTCGCGTGCCCCTCTCCATGGCCTGAGAAGTGGAACCCCGGTCGTATCCCCAGAGCAGAGCCAGCGATACAACCGCGACGACTGTGACAGCAAGAGGCTTTCTATGCATACCAGGCACGGTCCCGTCCCTTGAGTTCGTTGAGAATCTTCTTGGTGATGATCGCGTCTTCCCGGACCTGGAAGTCGAACAAGCCGACGCAGATGAAATCGGCGCCGCCTTCGAAGGCGTACCGGAATCCGCTGCTGGGGTGAATCGCGCCGGCGGCGAGCGTCTTGAACGCGATCCACGGCTTCTTGACCGTCTTCATGAACTCGATGGTCTTCTCCGGCGTCGGCTCCCAGAAGTTGTCGGCGTCATTGGCAAGAACGTCCATCCCCTGGTTCGGCCGACGGGCCGACCAGTAATTCGAATGGTGCAGCGTCTTGACGTAGAAATCAGGATCGAACTCGCGGGCCTCCGAATTGACGATCACGTCGAGCATGTGGGCGCCGAGCCCGCCCGGGACACCCTGCGACTTGATGAACTCGACGCACTCGCCCAGCTTGTCGACGTGACCTTCCTTGAGCCAGCGGTCGCCGATGACGCCCTGGATGTAGACCGCGGAGGCGCCCCAGTCGATCGAGGCTTTGATGTTGGTCCTGAGATCGTTCGGCTCGGGATGGCCCTCGGCGATCCACTGGATCTTGCCGCCGCGGTTCCAGTGGGCTTTGAAGACGTCCATCGGCTTCTTGCGGGGATCCGCGATGATCGCGTTGACGCCATGGTCTTCGAGCAGGGCGAGTGTCTCGAGGACCTTCTCCGGCGTGTTGTAGTTTTCCATCAGGTGGTGTACGTAGATCAGGTCCCGCGAATGGGACCAGCCGCTGATGAGATTGCCCCCGGAGAGCAGACGGCTGAGCTTGAGGTTCTTGATCTGTCCCATCGGCATGCCGTTCGCACCGGTTTCGCTTGCAGGCGGCGCGTTGCCGACCTGGGCCGTGCCCGGTTGGGGTCTCAATCCGATGGCGGCTCCTGCTGCGACGGCCGCCGATGCCTTCATGAAGCTGCGACGATCGACTTGCTCTGCCATGGCTTGTACCTCCACAGTCGTTGGTCATTTGCCAGCGGGTCGAGTATACGGCATCCAACCCAAGTCTTCAAGTGACTACTGAATCGCGGACGCCCGGCGGGCGGCGTCCGCATCCAGCCGCGATCAATTGCTGCTGTTGAGGCCGATCTGGACGTTGCCTGTGGCTTCGTTCGTGATCCGCTCTGCGCCGGTGAAGACGTTCTCCGCGATCACGGCCCGGCGGACCTCCTTGCCCAGCCGGATCTGCGGGCGGTCCTGGCGGAACTCGCAGCCTCGGATGAGCAGGGTTCCGCTTTGGGCCTGGATTGCCGGTAGGGTGCCTTCCTTGCCGCCCCACTGGGTGAAGGTGCAGTCGCCGAAGCCGACGGTCCCTTTGCCTGCGATCTTGGCGATCTGGTTGCAGGGACCCCAGAAGGCACAATTCACGAAGCGGATCGTCCCGGTGTTGGTCTGCATCACTTCGATCATGGTTGGGTCCGGGCCGTGGAAGGAGACGAACTCGCCGTTGGTGATCAGCAGGCCGAAGGGGGCGGATTGCTCCACGACGAGAGCGGTCTGGCAATCGTCGGCGCCGATGCCCAGGAAATTCCCGTTGCAGACGCCCGAGCGGCTGGCGGCGAACTTGTAGCCCACCTTGTACCCGAAGCAGAACGTGTTCGTGACGTATTGCCAGTCGGAGCGTTGGAAGATGAAGGCCTCGCCGTTGTCCATTTGCCACTGGAACAGAGCGGGTTTCATACTCCACCAGGGATTGAAGTGCACGTTCTCGATCCGACCGATGTCGTAGATCGCATCGACGAGAATTCCCCTCCGAAGTGGTTGGCCGTGCACGTTGCGGATCAGGTGCCGCTCGTTGTGCGTCGCGTCGATGCCGTTGTAGGGGTTCAGCAGCTCGACGTCCAGGACCGCAGGGTTTTTGCCGCGCATGGCGACCGCCCAGGGATAGGCCTGGGGCACGTCGTCGGCGATCTGCTGCGGGTAGTAGAGCACGACGCCCTTGAGCGTGCTGTTCGTGTTGAGCGTGAGGAAAGCGGGGCCCTCCTCGCTGCCAGCGGCCTCGGTGACGAGAAACGTCGTGCCGTCGTCGGTGGGCTTGGGCATTCCGCGGTCGCGAAGCCCGTTGTGCGCCGGGACCGACTGCCAGACGCCCGCCAGCGTCACGGCATTGGGCACGTTCAGATGTCCGGCGAAGAAATAGTTGCCTCGCGGGACGCGAACAGTCCCGCCTCCTGCTTGTCCGGCGGCATCCAGGGCCTTCTGAAATGCGGCGGTGTCATCTGTCCTGCCGTTGCCCAGAGCCCCGAAGGTGCGCACGTTATAGGTGGTCTGCGCCAGAGCCCCTACCACCTCCTCCGTCTCCTCCGCACGGACCGAGACAGAACTGAAGAGGAATAGCCCAAGGGCACAAAACCGAACGATGGATGCTCCACTGCAAAGATTCCGTGGCATTCGTCTGACTCCTGCTATTGAACCGATGAAGATCACGTCTTGACGTCCGACGCCATCCTCGAAATCCTCGAAGATCGGCCGCCGGGCGCCATTATAGTGCGCCGAGCCGATTGTCGCACCTACGATCTCTTTCCGCGTGGTTTGCCGACCCGTGCAGGCGAACTTGCGTCCCGCTCATCCGTTGGCCGCCGGTCGGAATCGGGTAATCATTCTCGGCGGTGCGGATTTCTGGTAGTCTGGATGCAATGAAGAAGCCATTGGCACGTGTGCTGGTCTCGGTTCTGTGGGTGCTGTGGTTCGGGCTCCTCCCGGGGACGTTTGCAGCCGTTCTGATCACGGGCCAGAGCAACTGGAGCCGGTTCTGGTGGATGTCCTCGCTGACACTCTGCGTCAGTGCATGGGTCAACTGGGCCTTTCATCGTCGGGATCGGCTCGGTCCGGTGTGTGCGTTGCTTGCCCTGGGCATGACGTTGGGCATGCTGGCCGATCTCTACGGCGCCTGGAGGGTCCTCCGCTTCACCGAGCCGCTGACGATGATCATCCCTCTGTTCGCCCTGGGACACGTTGCCTACATCGCGGGCATGCTGGTGTTGGCTCGCCGTCTGCGACTGACCACCCGGGTCCGGTGGAACGCAACCTGGATGACCGCCGTCGTGGCCTGCAATCTCGCGGGTCTGGCGCTGTGGGCTGTGCTGGTTCATCCGTCGGACGACTTGCCGGAGATGCACCTGCCGACGGCCGGGTACACGGTCTTCCTTTCAACCGCCGCCGGCGTGATGGCGACCGTGGCTCTTCTCGACAAGCGGTTTCTGCCGATGGGGATCGGGGGCCTCCTCTTCCTGGTCAGCGATGGTTTTCTGGCGGTCCGCCTCTTCCAGGACAACTGGCAGAGCATTGGCGACTTGTGCTGGATCACCTATGGCATCGGACAGATGCTGATCGTCTACGGCGCGATCGCGGGCACGTGGTCCCGTGACGACCCCGCGTGACTTTGCCCCCGGCGGAGGCGTGCGACCCTGCTTGCGCGCACGCAATAGGGGTTCATCGAGACCCTGGATTGTCATTCCCGCGAACGCGGGAATCCAGCTCCTGGGATGCGTCGCATACCACGGCTTGTGGATTCCTGCTTGACGCAGGAATGACAGAGTCGTGCCGCGTGTCGGGTTGTCATCCCCGGATTGCGTCCGATCCCCGCGCTTGTCATTCCCGCGGAAGCGGGAATCCATTCATGGGGTTGCGTCGGGGCCCGCGGTTCCTGGATTCCTGCTTGACGCAGGAATGACAGGGTCGGGCTCATGCCCCATCGTTTCTTCCGGGGGCGCAGCAGCGGTCAGGCGCCCCGGATGAGCCGGCATTCTTTTGGATTTGACGGATGTTGGAGACGTGACTACAATTTCGCGCATCCAGGTTCAGGATCAGGCGAAGGATCCGCCGCCGAAACCGGGTCCATGTAAATCAAGGTGAGGTGAAGGAGCATGACAACACAATCGAACCACCCCAATCTGTCCCGTCGCGGATTTCTGGCGACCACCGCATCGGTTGCGGCCCTGAGTGTTCTCGGCTCGGGCTGCACGAAAGAGGAAAGGAAGAGCGTGGTGAGCATGAAGAAAGGCAGGATTCCGGTTGGCGTGCAGGTCTACTCGGTCCGCAGCATAGCGGAGAAGGACCTCGCAGGCACGATTGCGAAGATCGCGGCCATGGGCTACCAGGGCGTCGAGTTCGCGGGCTACTACGGCCACAGCGCGAAAGACATTCGCAAGATGCTGGACGACAACAACATCGTCTGCTGCGGCACGCATACCGCCATGGATACGCTCTCCGACGCGAATCTGGCTGCGACCATCGAATTCAACAAGACGCTGGGCAACAAGTACCTCATCGTGCCCTGGCTCCAGGGAGATCCGAACAATCCGAAAGACTCCTGGCTCAAGTACGCCGAGCGGTTCAACGTCCTGGCGGAGAAGGTCAAGCCGCACGGCATGATGGTGGGTTACCATGCCCATGCCCACGACCTGCACCCGCTCGACGGCACCACCTCGTGGGACATCTTCTTCAGCAACACGAGCCAAGACGTCATCATGCAGATCGACACGGGCAATGCGATGAGCGGCGGGGGCGATCCCGTCGCCTGTCTGAAGAAGTATCCCGGCCGGGCCGTCACGGTCCACCTCAAAGAGTACTCCGCGACAAACAAGAACGCCGTGCTCGGCGAGGGCGATGTGAAGTGGACCGAGGTCTTCAAGCTCTGCCGGAGTATCGGCGGCACGGAATGGTACATCATCGAGGAAGAAAAAGACGTCTATCCGCCGATGGAAGCCATCGAAATCTGCCTGAAGAACCTCAAGAAGTACAGAACCTGATTCTCACAGCTCTCTTGGGCTGTCCCGCAAGGGCAAGCCATTGATCGTGGGATGATGCCGGCCGTCTCCAACTCGCGGAGGCGGTCGGCGTCCACGATCCAGTCCATCCGTCGCCTCCTCAGTTCTCGATCTGTTCGATGGTCGCCTGAATCCACCATCTTGTGTTTTCATCGGCCCGTTCGAGTTCCTTCTTCAACGCCGGTAGACACCGTCGCCCCAGGAATGTGAGTCTGCGTACCGCGGCCTCCCGCTGCTCGCTGTCGTCCGAATGCAGTTGCAGAATGGCAGAAGTAATCAGCCGCTCGTGGTCGGTGCGAATCTCGAACTTGACCGATGCCGGCGGGGCTTGTACATACTTGCCATCTGCCATCGCGCGGACTTCAACGGTATGCTCGCCGTCCTCCAGACGGGACGGCCTGAGAGTGCGTTCCTGGGTATCCAGCCAGTCGCCGCCGTCCAGTCGCCACTGGAAGGTCAGCGTAGTCCCTTCCGTCTGTTTCACGACTTCGCAGGTGATGGCGACATCCAGATCCATCACGATTTCCTGAGGCGCCGAGACAATTCGCACTTCCGGCACCGGCAACGTCACGCTCAAATCCATCACGGCAGGCGTCGTGTCGAGATTGCCCATCGCGCCGATGGAAAGGACCTCGAACTCGTGAGACCCCGGCTCGGTGAACTCCAGGTTTGCATACGTCCGCTCCGTCGGCTCAGACCAGGAGCCGCCGTCCAATCGCCAGGCATATGTCAGCGGTTCTGCGACCGGACCGTCCGAGATCCCTGCGAACTCGACCCGCAGGGCAGGCGAAGCGCACTCGGCGACTTGCGGCGAGGTGATCTGCGTGTCGAGCGTCGGTCGGGTGATGTGAAAGAGCACGCCGGAGCGATGAATCCAAAGACCGTTGTTCGAGTCCTCATAGACATCACACTGAGACGCGTGCAAACTCGATGCGACCGGCGTGAGAGCCAGATCGACCGTCAGGAGGAGTCCTTGATAGTACCGCTGGAACGCGCACAGATTGTCGGAGTGGGCCCAGAAACCGCCGGGCGCCAGCCAGAGCCGGTCGAAGTACTTCGGAAACTTGACCGCTCGGGTTGGAACGTCATTCTCCTGGAAACGGCGGAAACTCGCCCAATCGTCGAAGACGTACAGCGCGTCCGTCGTTTTGCACGCCGGGAAGAACTCCTCCGGCCTTCCGGCGTACAAGTCCTGATCGAACGGGCGCAACCCGGATTCGCCCAGGAGGTATTTCCCGTTCCGCGCGTTGTCATCGGCGACCGCCACGAGTTGTCCCCGATCAGGCGTCAGGAAACCGGTTTCGGTGCGGACCATGACTTGTCCTTTTTGTGTGAAGACTCCCTTGCGGTGCATCTCGATGTGGAAGTCCTGCCAACTGCCGTCGACGTGTCGCATCAATTGCGAATTCATGGGGTCTCTACACCAGATCTGTCCATTATGGGTGACGATGGGGATGCTGGAGATATCCGGGTGACCGCCCTTGAATTCACGAGACCCCGTTGCAACGGAATCGACGAGCATCTCTCGAAAATCCGCGAAACGACGGGCATTCCCGTCCGCGAGGCGACAGGCTGTCACAGCGCGCTCCGTGAAGGCCAGGATGTGAAGGCGATTCAGGTTGTCGACCGCCAGTGTGGTGGCGCCGGTAGTTTCGAAGCCCAGATCGAAGTGTTCCCAAGCATGTCCATCCCAGCGAGAGACTTTGCATGGCTCGCTTTTCAGGCAGCACCAGAGATTGCCCTTGAAGTCCCGCACCATCCGGGCGACCGCCAGCGGATACTCTTGCCAGGACGTCTGAAACACAGAGGGCGGACCGTCGCCGGGGGTGCCGTGCGGATCGTAGACGGCCACTCCGGTCCGCCGCGAGGCGAACCAGATGGTTCCATCCGGGTGCTCGTGGACCCACTGGGCTTCGTTGATCGCCAACCCTCGCTTCCAGTCCATGTGCGTCAGGACGCCGTCGCGGAGGAGATAGACGCCGCTTCTCTCGCCGCCGATGAAGATGGTGCCGTCCTTGGCGCACAAGACCGCCTTGCGGTCGCTGCCCATGCCATCGCCCCAATCGATGTCCACTGTCTCCGGCCTCTCCATGACGCGGTTGTCCGCCGCGCAGATCTGGAAGTAGACGTAATCCCAAAGGGTTGGGCTGTTGCCCAACGCCCAGATGTTGCCCTGGCCGTCTCGAAACGCGTCCCACAGGGAGGTACGGAGCAAGAGCGGCACATTCTGGGCCGCCTCCGCGTTTCCACGGTGCATCGCACTGTGGAGGCTGCGTGCGGCGCTTTCGGTGAGCGGGTCGGCGTGCAGCACGTCACTTCGCTGCAACGTATTCAGGTCTACGACCATGACTCCCGGCTTGGCGGGCGTGAGAAACAGCGCCCTGTCGGTCCCCCAGAGATACCCTTTTAACGGCTCCTGCTGTTCCCAGAGATGAAAGGGGGACGGGGCATTGGTCGTGAATCGTCCATCGCGATAGCAGGACAGAGTCTTGCCGAAGCAGTAGACGTTGCCGGCGGGATCCTCAATGACCTGCGCGTAGGGTCCGACATCGGCCTCGACTCGTTCCCACTGGCCGTCCTCGAACTTGGCCAGGAACGTGTCGCCCCAATTCCAGATGCGTTGCCGGTGGTCGAAGAGCAGATTGACGCGATAGCCGGGAGGGGTGCGGTAAAAGTCCGTGACGTACTCTGCACGTTTGTCTTCGAGCAGATGAACCGAGCCGAACCATGCCCTGTTGGGGGACCGATCACTTCGGAGTTTGTCCGGCGCTCTTTCCTGAATCAGATAGACTTCGCCTGTCGGCGCGACGATGAACTGAGGGCCGTGCCCCAGGACAGTGAAACCTCCCGCGAGCTTGTGCCATCGGTCGTTGTGCCAGTAGCAGATCGTATGCTCGGGGCGTGCCAGCGCCACCCACGGAATTCCATCCGACCCTATGGCGAAGTCTGCGACGATCGTGTTCTTCTCGCCATCGATTTCCACAGGGATCAGACGCCACTGGTCTCCAGCTATGGCGTGTCCACGCGACAAAAGCAGGACGACAGCCCACAGGAGAACATCTGGAGTGTTGATTCGCCTTTTACCCTTTCGCTCGCTGCCCATGTCATTCTCGCCCTTCAAGACACCATTTTGCGAACAGCGGAACCGATATACCTTGCCGAGTGAATCGTATAGGGATGCACGCGGGCAGTCAACTGCGTCGGTGCAGATCGAGGATCATATTACTCCGGCGATGCAATCCGTTGTCTTTTCTGGCTTTACGACGATCGGGCTTGCCGTCGAACCTTGGACTGCAAGCCGCAAACGTTGTTTTGGGCCGGTGTTGCTTGCATTATCGGGGTCTTCCGTGTATGATTGTATAACAAAGTGGTATAGGCGGATAGGGTGGTCGGGTTCTGCAGGAGTGTTATCATGCACAAACGGTTTGGATTCACATTGATTGAATTGCTCGTCGTCATTGCAGTCATCGCCATGCTGATGTCGATTCTCATGCCCGCTCTACAGCGGGTCCGCACCCAGGCGCGGGGCGTCGCCTGCAAGGCCAACCTGCACCAGTGGGGCCTGATCTACGCGATGTACACCGACGACAACAACGGCAGTTTCTACAGCGGTCTCGTGAAGAACACCTCGTCCGGCGTGGCCGATGGCGAATGGTGGCGCGAGACCATGAGACCGCTTTCCAAAGACAAGAAGATGTGGCTTTGCCCGACGGCGTTCAAAAGCCGATCAAGAGTTGCGGTTAACTCGACGGCGCCCGCGGAGAGCCGGTACGACGCCTGGCGGGTCACCGCTGCCCAGGGGGGCGACGAGGGCAGCTACGCCCCGAATGGCTGGATGTGCAATATCCCTTCGGGCAGTACGACCATGTGGGGGCGCGGTCCCGCCGCAAATTACTGGCGGACCAGCCTTGTCAAGGGAGCGGACAATATCCCGGTTTTCACGGAGGCCTGGTGGGTGGACGGCTGGCCCCTGCACACCGACAGTCCTGCCGACCAGGGTGAGAGGTGCCCGACGCTCAGCAGCAACGAGATGCAGCGGATGTGCGTCGACCGCCACGGCGGCGCCCAGTTCTGCGTCTTTGCCGACTGGTCGGTCAAGAAGGTCTCCCTCAAGCAGCTCTGGCAGCTCAAGTGGCACAAGAACTTCAACATCAGCGGCACATGGACCCCGGCCGGTGGCGTCACCGACGACATGTGGCCCTCCTGGATGGCCGGCATCAAGGACGAGTTCTGACCTGAATCGCCTTCCCCTGTGACGAGAAGAGGGATCTCACACAAAGACACGAAGGCACGGAGAAATGACGGAAAACGAAATTGGCAAGATCGTCGTTGATTCTGCCGTTCGTCTTCACAAAGAGCTCGGCCCTGGCCTTCTGGAAACCGTGTACGAGATTCTGTTGACGCACGAACTGCAGCAGCGCGGTTTGCACGTTGAGCGGCAGGTTCCCATTCCTATTACTTTCCACGGAATCCGGTTTGATGAGGGATTCCGGGCTGACATGATTGTCGAAGGCAGGGTGGTTCTGGAACTGAAGTCGGTCGAGAAGACGACGAACGCACACAAGAAGCAGGTCTTGACCTATCTGCGTCTCACCGGTTTGAAGTTGGGATACCTGCTCAATTTCGGGGAGGGACTGATGAAGGACGGAATCTCTCGCATCCTGAACGGTCAAGTTGAGTGATCGCAAGAAGGATTTCACATGAAGATGCAGAGTCATGAAGCACCTTTCTATATCGCTCCATCTGGCATCCCTTTGTGTCTTCGTGGCTCTGTGTGAGATCCAATTGAACTCGGGCGTCAGGAAGCGTCTGGCGGCTCTCGTCGGCTCTGGTCCTCCATGAAACCCCTGTAGACTCGGTAGTGATCTGTGTCCTCATAGGCAATCCGTGCGATGGGACTGTGGTCGAAGCTGTAGATCGTCGCGCCGGGACAGGACAGGAGAATGGGCGAGTGCGTCGCGATGAGGAACTGGGCGTGACCTGCAGCACCGAGTTGCGTCAGCAGCTCGAGTAGTGCGATCTGCGTCTTGGGCGAGAGGGCCGTCTCCGGCTCGTCGAGCAGGTACAGACCCCTGATCGCATAGCGGGCCCTGAAGAAAGACATGATCGACTGGCCGTGCGACTGGGTGAGCAGGGACTTGCCGCCGAAGTAATCGAGCTGGCCGGGGTCGGCGGCCGCCCACTCGTCCAGGAGCCGCGCGAAGTCCTGGAAGATGGAAGAGCCAAAGAACGAACCGGGCACAATGTCCTCGACCCACTCGATGGAGATCCCGCGATAGAATTTGTCCTCGTAGATATTCACTACGCAGCGGGTCCGCTCGCCCTCGCGCCAGATGTGGATGCCCGCTCGTCGGGCGATGGCCTCCAGCAACGTTGATTTGCCGGTTCCGTTCTCCCCGACGAAGAAGGTCACCGGGCTGGTGAATGCGAGCCCGGTCGTCTCGCGAAAGATATCGAGATTGAACGGGTAGTGCTCCCGCGTCGGATACAGGTCCGGATGGAACCGCACACTCTTCAAATGCATCACGATGCCTCATGGGTCAATGGATCTTCGTTCACAGAGGGGCATCATACCTGCCGGGACGCAGGCCGTATAGTGTGGCTTCGATGGCGCAGGTTGTCTGCGATGATTTTCCTTTCTGGTGGGCGCAGGGACGCGAGGGTTGTAGAATCTGCCTATGGTCAAGGCAACGGGGATTGAGGGCCGGCGACGGTTCGTGCCGACCCGCGATCATCCAGAATCTACAATCAGTGAAGAGGAGAATGCCATGTCACACAACTGTTCCCACCTCTCGCGGCGAGCCTTCCTCGGCACGGCGGCTGCGATCGCGGTTCCCCACATCGTGCCGGCGACGGTGTTTGGCCGCAACGGCGCCGTCCCGCCGAGCGAACGCATCATCCTGGGCGGCATCGGGATCGGCAACCGCGGCTCGGGTGTCCTGAACTGGATGCTGCCGGAACGCGATATCCAATTCGTTGCCACCTGCGATCCGCAGAAGGCCCGGCGTCAACGAGTCAAACAGATGGTGGACACCCGGTATGGCAACACCGATTGCCAGCTCTATCCGGACATCCGCGAGTTCCTGGCCGTCCGTACGGACATCGACGCGGTCCTGAGCACCACAGGCGACCGCTGGCATGCTCTCGCGGCTATCATGGCCATGCGGGCGGGCAAGGACGTGTACTCGGAGAAGCCGTCGGCCATGACGATCGCCGAGGGACAGGGCGTCGTCGAAACCGCCAGGCGGCACCGTCGAGTCTACCAGAGCGGCCTCCAACGGCTCAGCGAGGGCAACTTCACCTTCGCCAACGAGCTGCTCCGGCTCGGCTATCTGGGCAAGCTCCACACCCTGCGTGCGCACATCGCGCCGTGGGACGCCGCGGAGATGCGACACGACTGGCTGCCCGAGCAGCCGTTGCCGCCAAAGGAGGAGACGGACTGGGACGCCTGGCTGGGACCCTGTCCCTGGAGGCCCTACAACTCGGAATACACCCGCGGCGGCTGGCGCAACCACTACGATTTCCACACGAGCTGCATCGGCGAATGGGGCGCCCACACGTTCGCCCAGGTCCAGGTGGCGGCCGGGCTGGCGGACACGTCGCCCGTCGAGTACAAGTACGTCGCCAACGACAGCGGCGACGGCATGGTCGCAACCTTCGCCAACGGCGTGAAGCTGGTTCTCGAACGGGACATGGCCGGCAAGATCTGGCACGGCTCCTGCGGCGTCCGCTACGAGGGCGACCAGGGCTGGGTCGCCATCGCGGACGGCTACTCGAAGTGCGAGGTCTCCAACCCCGCCTGGATGGCCGATTTCCGGAAGCTGGTCGATGACTACATGGCCCGCACCCAGCGGCCGATGAACCACGTCCGCAACTTCTTCGACTGCGTCAAGTCGCGTCGGCTGACCGTGGCCAACCCGGTCGTGATGCATCGCTCCATGTCCACCGTTCACGCGGCCAACGTCTGCATGTGGCTCAAACGCGATATGAAGTTCGATCCCGCGAAAGAGGAATTCGTCAACGACGCCGAGGCCAACCGTTTCCGTTCGCGTGCGATGCGCGAGCCGTGGACCATATGAGTTGGACGTGGATTCAGACAAGCGAGGATACTGATATGTCGAGAACAAGAATACACCTGATCCTGATCGTTACATTGTTGCTGGCCTGCGCCGCCCAGACGCTCGCGCAGACCGTCGCGTCGAAGAGCGACGAACCCAAGCTGATCGCCGTTGTGAAGGACGCATCGGCCCCGCTGAAGGCTCGGATCGACGCCTGCCGCCAGCTTGCCATCGTCGGGGGCAAGGATTCGATTGCCCCGCTGGCGGCGCTGCTTGGCGACGAGCAGCTCTCACACAACGCCCGGTATGCCCTGCAGATGAACCCGGACCCGGCGGTGGACGAGGCCCTGCGCAGTGCGCTGGGCACCGTCAAGGGCCGTCCGCTGGTCGGCGTTATTAACACGGTCGGCTATCGGCGCGATGCGAAGGCGGTCGGCACATTGGGCGAGCTTGTGAACAGCGGCAATCCGATGGTGGTCAGCGCTGCGGCGCGGGCGCTGGGCAGCATCGGCACCGGCGAGGCGGTCCAGGCCCTTCGCCAGGCGCTGCCCAAGGTCCCGGCCGAGTGCAAGCTCGACTGTTATGAGGGGCTGCTCCGTTGCGCCGAGTCTCTGGCCGCTGCCGGCAAGACCCAGGATGCGATCGCGATCTACGATCCGCTGTACCAGTCGGAAGCGCCGCATCACGTCCGTGGCGGCGCGCTGCGAGCCGCGATTCTCGTCCGCCAGACCCAGGGGCTCAAGCTGTTGCAGGAGCAGCTCCCCAATACGGACTACATCCTGTTCTCCGCCGCGGTCCAGGCATCGCACCAGATGCCCAGTGCCGGCGCCACGGCTATCCTGACCGGCGCCATGAAGTCCCTGCCCGCCGACCGCCAGATCGTCGTGATCCAGGCCCTCGGCGTTCGGGGCGAGAAGAGT
The DNA here is from genome assembly GCA_034678485.1 of Sedimentisphaerales bacterium. GTDB lineage: Bacteria > Planctomycetota > Phycisphaerae > Sedimentisphaerales > Anaerobacaceae > PLanc-01. Next base: position 13,834 of record JAXDBU010000167.1, read on the forward strand.
GCGGTTCCGGCCCTGCTCGATGCCGCCAAGAGCGGCGACCCGCGGGTTCGCGTCGCGGCAATCCAGGCTGTCACCGAACTGGGTGACCCCTCCGCCGTGCCCATGCTGGTCCAGTTGTTGGACGACAGTGACCGCGAGGTTGCCAAGGCCGCTCAGGATGCACTCGCGACGTTCCCCGGTTCCCAGGCCGACACTGTCGTCATGCGGATGTTCGCAGGCAACGATACGGACAAGCAACGGCTGGCCCTGGACCTGATGGGACGCCGACGAATGACCAGCGGCATCCCCGCTCTGTTGAAGGCCGCAGGCGAGTCGGGCTCGAAGGTTCGCGCGGACGCCACGAAGATGATCGGCGACCTGGGCGGACCCGAGCAGTTGCCCGCGGTCCTCGATCTGCTCAAGAACGCCAGTCAGTCGCAAGACCTTGGCGCCGTCGAGCAGGCGATGACCGCGATCTGCCTGAAGGCGACTGATTCGAAGCCTTTGGCCGACGCGATGATTGCCCAACTCGACGCGGCGCAGCCTCCGCAGAAGGCGATTCTGGTCCGTGTGCTCGGTGCCGTGGGCGGGCCGAATGCGCTGCAGGCGGTCGTCGCCTGCGCCAAGAGCGACAACGCGGATGTGCGTTCGGCGGCGGCCCGTGCGTTGGGCACGTGGAAGACGGTCGATGCGGCTCCGATCCTGCTGAGCATGGCCAAGCAGACCAGTGCCCCGGCGGAGAAAACGCTCTTCCTTCGCGGCTGCATCAGCATGGCTGCTCGGGGTGATCTACCCGTTCCAGAGCGGTTGGCGATGTGCCGGGAGGCGGCGGGCCTGGTTGTCCGCGACGAGGAGAAACGACTGCTGTTGGGCACACTGGGCAACATCGAATCGCCTGAAGCAGTGGAACTGATTGCACCTCATCTGGATGATGCAAGCTGCCGGCAGGAGGCGGCACTGGCAACGGTGGGCGTGGCGGAGAAGCTGCTCAAGGCTCAAGATGCGGCGTCGTTTGCTGCAAAGCTGATCCCGTCGCTCGACAAGGCCGCTCGGAATGCTGCGAGCGAAGACCTCGTCAAACGTGCCAAGGCCGCCCTGGCCCAGGCGAAGGACAAAGCGGGCATCAAGTAACTTGCCCAAACGACAGAACCCAGCGGGTGGCGCCGCCGGCACGCAGGCAGGTGCCACCCGTTTCTTCTTTTTGCTTCTACACAATTCTCGGAGAGGACACGGATCAGCCGCTCGTCCCACCCGGCCCATCCCGTCGCAGATATCCCAGAACGCGGCAACGTTCTCTGGTGGCCCGCTCACCCTTTGTGTCGGCATGCGTCCTATAAAATAACACATGGGGGCCACTACGTGAGGCCGAAGGCCCTCCCTCTGGAAAAGACTCAAGCCTCTTGCCAATCGCGTGTCGATATCTATAATTGAACGGAGCCTTGTCTGCGGATGATCTTGTGCCGCCGGCAGGGTTCTGGGTACAGGTAGGAGTTCCGCAGGTGAACGATGAATCCTTGCAGTCTCTCTGGGATGCCTTGCATCGCAGTGAAGTGGATATTCCGTGGTCCGCGCTGGAGGCTGTTGCCGATGCCCTGGTCGCCAAGCCGGATCTGATGAACGAATTGATTCAAGCCTACGACGAGGCCCGTGAAACGGTCCTCGATCGGGTCTGTTACGCCCATCTCTACGTGCCGGCTATCTTCGCTCTCGCGGCGCCGAAGCTTGACGACCGATGCCGGCAGGAGATCGGTGAGTCGCTGATCGCCCGGCTTGTTGAAGCGGGCGAGCAGGACGACCACCTCATGATGGAGATCCTGCTGGCTGCCTCGGGCACCATGGGCCCGGTGATTCTGCCTCTGGTCTTCGGCGTGGTCATCGATGAAACCGCGTCGTCCGCGGCTTGGGACGAACTCTGGCGGCTCACCAAGCTGGCGGTGGGTGCGGACCCGTCGCTGCGAAGCGAGGTGGTCGCGGCCTGCGTCGCGTTGCTCGAACGGATCGATCGTGACGAGGTGGAGTGTGAGTTCGGCGTGGAGGCGGCCTGGACGCTGGCCCTGCTCGGGTGCATCGAGCACGGCGGACTTCTCCGTCGGTTGGAACTCCAGTCTCGCTGGACCCTGGCCTACGTCGAGTACAGCGGCGCCAGACAGGTCCTCGAGACGCGTCAGGACAGACCGTTCCCGCAGGAGATCTGGGAATTGCCTGTGCGGGACTGGTTGAGTCCTCGCTGGCAGCGGACCCGGGATTGGCTCGTCACGCGGGAAAGCGGCACGCGAAACTGGGAGGCCCTGCAGGCGGCGTATTCCGCCGAGCCGTTCACGGCCCATGTGCCTATTGTTGCGTGTTCGTCCAGGCCCGGCCGCAGGGAGTCCTGCTACGCGACGCTTTGATAGCGACGCGTCGCTGTGAATAGGCGATCCAGGAGCGGGACTTCACCCCCGTGACCCGGCGGCAGGATGTCGACACGTCCGTGATGCGGCTCAGCGAGTCCTGACGACATGGGTCTTGTGAGACGCCCCTGCCTTTCTTGTCATGCTGAACGAAGTGAAGCATCTGGGCCGCGCAGGAGACGTGGCGTCCGAAGTCGAGACGCATCTTCCACTCCTGGGCCAGGTCCTTCGCTGTCGCTCAGGACGACAAGGTCGAGTCCCTTGCCAGGTACCTTCGCGTTGCTCAGAGCCTGCCCTTCACAGAGTGAACGGATGACAAGAGGTGGGCCTCCAAGCATATGAGCCTTGTGAGGTGCCCGTGTCCTTCCCGACACCGCCCGCGATGCGGCTCAGCGACTCAGGATGACATGTCTTGGTCCGCGCATGGATTATTCCTGATCCCTATCAGTGCCTCGGCGGATTGGATGACGGTCCGGATGCCGCCGGCGCGGAGGAACTGGTCGGGCGGGACTTCAAGAATCACTCGACCGTCGAACCCGTGACCTCGCAGGAGTTGGATGAAGGTCCGCCAGGGGACGTTGTCATGCACGAGCGGCTGATGGTCCTCGGTGGAGGCGTCGTGGCAGTGGACGTGGACGATCCGCTTGAGCAGGACCTCGGGCGGCGTGATCGGCCAGCCGTACAAACGCGTGTTCCAGAAGGCGTGGCCGAAGTCCCAGCAGACGCGGACGTTGCTTCTTGTCGCGACATCGAGCAACTCGGCGTACGTGTCGCCGATCCGCTGGCGGGGTTCGCCGGGACTCGGAGCCATCTGCAATTCCACCGTGACGTTGACCTCGGGAGCGTTGTCGCGACACCATCGGCCTGCCCAGGCGAAGAAGGCGATGGACTGGCTGAGCATATGCTCGCGGGCGTCGTCGGAGGTGCCCGCGGCCCCGTGAAGGTTCACGACCGTCCGACAGTGCTGCATCCGGGCCGCCTCCTCGGCTATCGCGAAGAAGCGCTCGTGCATCCGGCGGCAGGGATTGTCCGCATCCGGCGAAAAGTGCAGCGGATTGAAGATGGTGGTCTCGGAGTAGGGGTGCAGCGAGGTCTTCAGGCCCGCCTCGGTGCAGCGGGCGATGTGATCTCTCAGTCGCTGCGAGTCCGTCTCCGGTCCCACCGGGGTCTCGACCGCGCCGAAGCCAAGCGCCTTGAGAAACGGGAGAACCTCGCGGTCTCCGTAGAGTCGTTGGTACAGTTCTTCATACGCAAATCCGATATCGAGTTTCAGTCCGATCAACATGGCGATAGTACGAACCTGTCTTCCACAAAACGAACCCGACACAAGGCGGGCAGGCTGCAAATACCAGACCCCAACGAAGCTGCCGCAGGCTCAATCTCCTTGATGTGGCCCGGTCCCATCACGATATGGCCGACCGAGGGAGTCGGCCAACTGACGAAAGCCCTCCCGACTGCCGACCATTTGTACGCCGCGAAGGATATCACCCTCCAGAACCACGGAGCGGTAGATCCCCAGTCCGTCGTCAGAGAGGATTCTCTCTTCGAGACCCGGGCCGGATGGAACGCCGGCGGCGTGAAACTCGATCGGGTCGTGCTTGAACGAGAGGGGGATTGGGTGATCGGCGACCGGCTCCAAAGCCCCGCCCGCCAGGGTCGCCATCGCATTGATCGCGGCGCCGCGACCCTGTTCGGCCGCTCGAACGATGCTGGCCGTGCGGATTTGATCTCGCTGGGAGATATCGCCGCAGGCAAAGACGCATGGCTCGGAGGTCCGCTGGCACTCGTCCACGATGACCCCCTTGTCGGTCCGCAACCCGGCCTGGGCGAACATCGCGGTATTGCAGACGGCCCCGACAGTTGTGAGCACCAGGTCGCTGCGAATCTCCTTTGCGTCGTCCAACGTCACCTTGAGTTTTCCGCCGCTCTTTGATATGTCGGTCACGAAGCGGCCCGTCCTGAGATCGACTCCCCGATCTCGCAGACATTTGGCGAGGACTTCCCCGGCGGCGGAGCCGAACTGCAGGGACATGACGTGAGGTGATTTCTCGATGACCGTGACTTCGATGTCCGCCCCCCGGCTGTACACTGCGGCCTCCAGTCCGCTGATGCCCCCGCCGAGGATCGTCAGACGGCGGACGTTCCCCAGACGCTGTCGGATCGCGAGGCTGTCTTTCGCCCGCCAGATGGGGATCACGTCCTCCAGCAGCTTCTCGACGAAGGGCAGGAGCAATGGGCCGGCGCCGGTCGCGAGAATCAGCGCATCGAACTTCTCCCGTTTTCCTTTGGCGGTTACGGTCTTCGTGCGGGCGTCGATCTGCGTGACGGGGCAGCCCAGCCGCAGGTCGATCTTGCGGTCGCTGTACCATCGTTGCGGCCTGATTGCGATCCCGTCGAGCTGGACCCGCCCGAACGCCAGCAGCACCACGCGTGGCCGGATGTACGGCAGAACCGCCTCGTCCGAGTACAGGACAACCTCGCCGCCCTTGTCCGTAATGGTCTTTGCCGCCTCTACGCCGGCGTGTCCGGCGCCAATGATCCCGATCCGCATTGTGGAAGTCCTCTATCTGCTTCATTCGACTCGTGCGCCGGCGATCTCCAGCGTCCAGGCGTGCTCACAAGGCGGGGACTGCCACACCTTGTCTGGAATGCGGACGGACAGGCCATCCGCCGATACTTCCCATTCGAGGGCGGTATCGGATCCGAGCATTCGCACGGCCTTGGCCGCTCGCACGGCAGTGAGGGTCACTGATTGGAGTTGGCGTCCCTCCACGGCCAGGCAGATCGCATAGACTGTTTCGCCCTTTCTCGTCAGACAGATCGAGCCGACCTTGTACGGCGGGAGCGGACGCGTGCCGTGAATCGCTTCCCCATTGACCTGCATCCATCGCCCGATCTGCTCCATCCGCTCCAGCGCCGGCTGGGGCAGTTGCCCGTTGGGGTCGGGACCGACGTTCAGGAGAAAATTGCCGCCCTTCGCGACGATGTTGACGAGCAGGTGGATCAGGTCCCGCGTCGATTTGTAGTGGTCATTGGGTTTGTACGACCACTGTCCGGCCATCGTCATGCAGGTTTCCCAGATGCATGGCAGGGCCTTCTCAGGGACCTCTTGCTCCGGCGTGAGGTAGTTTTCGTATCGGCCGCCGACGGTGCGGTCCACGACGATCAGGCCTGGCTGGTGGCTCCTCGCCGTTGTCGCCAGTCTCGGCATGTCGATGTCCTGCTGCGGCGGGCGGACCTGGCCGCCGTCGAGCCAGAGGATGTCCACCGGGCCGTAACCGCTCATCAGCTCCTCGACGACGCCGTGCGTGAAGTGGACGAACGCGGCCCATTTCTCGGGGTACTTCGTGATGTCGTAGTTGACGTTGCGGTCCTTGTGCGGCCAGTCGGGGGCCCAGTATCCCGGATGGTTCCAGTCGGATTTGGAGTAGTAGGCCCCGATGCCGAAGCCCTGGGCCCGGAAGGCGTCGAAAACCTGCTTGACCACGTCGGCCTTCGGGTTCGTGTGGAAGGGGCAGGAGGGATGCGTCGTGCGGTAGCCGGTCTGCTTCGTGTCGAACATGCAGAAGCCGTCATGGTGCTTCGTCGTGAAGACGACGTACTTCATGCCGGCCCCCTTGGCTGCGGCTGCCCACTCGCTCGGGTCGAAGTTCTGTGGATTGAACGTCCTGTTGAGGGCCACGTAGTCGCGGAAGAACCGCGGGAAATCCTTGCCCCGCTCGGTCCAGGCGGGCAAGTCGTCCGGCCGAGCCCAGGGGTCCGCTTCCACCAGCGGCCAGGACTCGATGCAGCCCCACTGGCTGTAGGTCCCCCAGCACATCATGAACCCGAACTTCCAGTCCTGGAACCGGTCCAGTTTGTCCCAGACGAGCGGATCGCTCTCCTGGTCCGCAGGCGACTGCCCCGGACGGGGCGGATAGGAAAGGTAGTTCGCGAGGATGTGACCGAGGATCTGCTCGCCTTGCGCATTGGCATGGACCTCATCCCGCTTGAACGAGTTCAATTCCCGCCTGGAATCCCGCACGTACAGTCCCCAGGCAGTCTCCATGTCGAGAAACGCGGCTCCGACCTCGGTCGCGAGCGTCTTCAGATTCCGACTGTAGGGTGTGTCATGTACACCATCGGCGTCGAGAAACGCGTTGTCCAGAGGGTTGGTCGACCCGAACGCTCCGGTCATCAGGAGGATGTCCGGCTGGGCCGACTCGCGGATTTGGTCAATCACCTCACGAATCGAGTCGATATCGTCACGATGGCTGATGCCGCCGATGATGACGAGGTCCGGCTTGTGGTCCAGAACGAACTTCTGTACGCGCCCGGGCTCCTTGTACCACCAGCACCCGGTGGAACCCCGCACGGACGTGGTCTTCTCAAGGGTGCAGCGAGGGTGCCGCCTGCCAATGACGAAATCCCACCCGGACCGGCTGGTGTCGTTGACAATACTGTCCCCCAGCATGACGACGTGGAGGACGCCACCCTCGAGCAGCAGTTGGCGAGTCTTGGGCAGTCCCTCCCATCGCTCGGCCGGCGGCGAGTACCGCACCGGCGGAATCTCCGAATACGCCCTCTGAACCGTCTCCAGGGACCGCTCATTGCCGACCAAGATATGTCCCTCGTCCCCGGCGAGCGCAAGTGTGCTCGTCGAGACCCCCAGAACCAGCACCCGAATAACACGGCCGAATGAAAACACCTCATGTCCTCCTGCAGGTTCTACACCACGCAAACGCATGACCACAGCCATTTCTCGTTGATCCACGGATTCTATCTGCGTCCCACGTTGGTGGCAAAACAATCCGGCCGCCGGGAACGCCCCATGCCTGGCCGGACACGTGGGAGCCGGATTGCCCCCAGTGAGTCAACAACTGGCCCAATCGCCTGGGAGGAATCGTCCGTTCCTCGAATTCGTTCCGGACTGCGACCAGAACTCACTCGCCGGAAATCGGCAAACAACTGTTGCCTTGAAGCTGTATAGACCGTGCTGGTTGTTTGTGAAAGGGCGAATCGTGAGTGCAGGAAGACACTGGCCCGCCGTCCTGACGGCGGTCTTTGGAATCACTATAGGGTGTGCGGTGATGGTTGCCTTGGGCAGCCAGGGCCAATTTGCCGGTGATGGACTACGGATTGATGATTTCGCGCTGGATGGGGGCGCCGGGCTGCCAGCGGCCAGATGGAATCTGGTCGGCGGCCGGGGGAACCAGGGGACGGCTCGGAAAGTTGAGATCACAGAATCCGACGGCCGGACGTGCCTGCATGTGAGCGGTGCGGTTTCTCCGGGCGCGGGTGGGGGGATTGAGGTTCGACGGTCCCTAATCGTCAGGCGTCGCCCCCTGGATGGCCGGTTCTACGCCGGGATTCGACTGGTCGCCAAGGGCAATGGCGAAACCTACGCCATTCAACTGCGAACCCGAGACACCCGCTATCCGAAGCAGTATTATCAATCGCAGTTCGCGACGAGCGGGCAGTGGGAGGAGATCGAGCTGCCGTTCGCGAGCTTTGTACCGGCCGCGGTGATGCAGCCGTTGAACCCGGCGGAACTAACAAGTATCGCGATCGTCGCGGCGGGCAAGGAATCCAGTGTGGATCTTCACATTGACGAGATGGGACTCCATCGAGAAGGGCACATGTACAGACAACTGACGGCAGAGGAAGAGCGGGTGATCGTCCACAAGGGCACCGAACCGCCATTCAGCGGCAAGTACGTCGGACACTTCGAGAAGGGCGTCTACACATGCCGGCGATGTGGTGCGGGACTATTCGAGTCGTCATCCAAGTTCCGCTCCGATTGTGGCTGGCCGAGTTTCGACGAGCAGATCCCCGGCGCGGTGAGGCAGCAGCCGGACTTCGATGGCGTGAGGACCGAGATCGTCTGCAACCATTGCGGCGCCCACCTCGGACACGTATTCCTCGGCGAGCGACTCACCGAGAAGGACACCCGCTACTGTGTGAACTCGATCTCGATGGACTTCATTCCCGCCGAGCAGCGCCAGGCGACCGCCCAGGCTGAGGCCCTCGACGCAACAGACCGCGTGGGCGGGACTTCGACCAAGACCGAGCGGGCGCTTTTTGCGTCCGGGTGTTTCTGGGGTACGGAGTACCACTTCCAGCGAGCCTCCGGCGTGATTTCGACGACCGTGGGTTTCACGGGCGGCCGCGTACGGAACCCAACCTACAGGCGGGTCCGTACCGGGCGGACCGGTCACGCCGAGACGACCGAGGTTGTCTACGATCCGTCGAAGACCAGCTACGAACAACTCGCCCAGCTCTTTTTCGAGACGCACGACTTCACGCAGGTGAATCGCCAGGGCCCGGATATCGGCACACAGTACCGTTCCGCCATCTTCTATCTCAACGAGCAGCAGAAGGAGATTGCCGAGCGACTCGTACGGCAATTGCGTCACAAGGGTTTCGACGTGAAGACGGAAGTCACCCAGGCCGGCACGTTCTGGCCCGCTGAGGATGACCATCAGAGCTACTACAACAGGACGCGGGGAACTCCATACTGCCACGTCTATCGCAAGATCTTCTGAGCCTCATTCGCAGTGGCGCCGCAGCGTACTGCTCGAAGATTCTGGCGCGAGAATTTCCACGGCGACTCCAGGGGTATCGGGGTTGTCTCCGTGCCCACGCTGTTGTACTATCTCAGAGCGGTCGCCCGCCTGCAGAGGGATGCAGGGAGACCGGGCATGGCCGGGTCCGAAAACGTGTGGAGGTGCACGGATGCGAACGGTGCGATTCGGGATCATCGGCTGTGGGACGATGGGGCGGGAGTTCGCCAGTGCGTCGGCGCGCTGGCTGCACCTGCCGGAGATGAGGGCACGGCCGGAAATCGTGGCCGTCTGCAATCGCACGCTTGACTCGGCGAAGATGAACTGGTTCCGGGACAACATCCCGACTGTCCGGCAGGTGACGAGAGACTATCGCGAGCTTCTGCGGAATCCTGAGGTCGAGGTGGTCTACGTCGCTGTGCCGCACCATCTTCACGAGGAGTTCTACATCGCGGCCATCGAGGCCGGCAAGCACCTGATGGGCGAGAAGCCCTTCGGCATCGATCTGGCGGCCAACACCGCGATCCTGACCGCAGTCGCGAGACACCCGGAGTGTTTTGTCCGATGCGCATCGCAGTGGTTCTTCTTTCCTGCGGCCCAGCGGATCGGGCGGATGATCGAAGCCGGAGCGTTCGGCCGGATCATCGAGGTCAACGCGGGCTTTCTGCACAGCAGCGATCTGAATCCGCGCAAGCCCATCAACTGGAAACGAATGCTCGAATTCAACGGCAAGTACGGCGTCCTGGGCGATCTGGGCCCCCATGCCTGCACCATGGGATTACGAGCCGGCTGGGTCCTGCGAGACGTCCGGGCGGTTCTATCCGACATCGTGCCCGAAAGGCCGGACGGCAGGGGAGGCATGGTCCCCTGTGAGACCTGGGATAATGCCTCGCTGCTGTGCGAAGCGGAGGACCCGGCTTCGGGGTGCGTCTTTCCATATCATCTCAGGACCGAGCGCATCTCCCCGGGCGAGCAAAACAACTGGTACGTCGAAGTCTATGGGACGCGGGCCTCCGCGAGATTCAGTCTCCGGCAGGCCAATACGCTTGAATTGCTCGAGTACACTCCCGGCGGCGAACAAGCGTGGCGGCGGATCGACATGGGTCACGAGGTGGCCTACGCATCGGTCTCGCCGGAGACCTTCCAGTTCGGCGTCTGCGACGCGATTCTGCAGATGTGGGCGGCCTTCCTGTCCGAACTGGACACGGGTCGCACACCAGGGCGATTCGCCGGGTGCGTTACCCCGCAGGAAAGCGTGCAATGGCATAAGCTGTTCACCGCTGCGCTCGAGTCTCAGGCGACCGGCACGACAACGAAGGTCCCGGCTTAGAGACTATCTCAAAAGGGTGAATGTCATTGGGAGGAACGCAGCGACGAGGCAATCTCGATCCCAGGGGCGGGAGATTGCTTCGCTACGCTCCTAAGAAAATGGGTTCTACAACGGATGCGGAGAATTGTCACAAGGGTCGTAACTGGCGTAGCTTATGAATGCACTGGTCGATGAACCCATTTTCTTCCACCCACCCGCCGCGAAGCGGCTTC
>JAXDBU010000168.1:0-89534 GCA_034678485.1 Sedimentisphaerales bacterium
CGACGTAGAACGCGGTGCCGCCCGCGCCGCCACCGCCCCCTCCACCACCCCCACCGCCGCTGCCGCCGCCTCCACCGCCACCACTGGCACCACCGCCGCCTCCACCGCCACCGACCAGCGAATCACCAGAGGACGTGTTCGTTCCCGCCGTGGCGTGGCTGCCGGCACCGGGAGCTGGATTACCTGGTATGCTGGACTGAGCGCTGATTCCACTTCCTCCATCGCTGCCATCCCCGCCCGGTGCTCCGCTGGGCGCTCCGCCGACGCCACCTGCACCGTACGGAGCGAGGGCCGTTGCTGCACCGCTCGCACCGGCCGTTGCTCCGGCCGCGCCCCCGCTGCCCGGGTTGTTGAAGCCGTCGCCACCAGCCATTCCGGCTCTCCCCGCTGTGCCGGCCCCGCCGGCCCCGCCGGACCCACCATTGCCTCCTTTTCCGCCGGGCGCTCCAACCGGGATGAGCCAGCCGCCGATACCGCCTAAGCCGCCGGCGCCGGCCGCACCGCCGTCCCCACGCTGACCGCCTTCCCCGCCCACGTGGGCTACTCCGCCAGCACCCCCACCGGCGCGAGGTTGGGGACCATAGGCTGACAAGTCGAATTCAACGCCGCTGAGATTCGCATTGTTCAGTACCACCAGCGACGCGGGGCGTGAACCCACGAACGCCACGAACGGAGCCGATCCATTGCGCAGTTCAGAGAGACTCAGATCGCCATGGAAGACGTATTCCGCTGCGCCATCACTGGCCCGAATTGACTTCGTCACGAGCGTTCCGTTGAACTCATCCTGCACCCAGACGAACTGGTTGGCATTGTTGATATAGCCCAAAGCAGCATTGTCGGTATCGAAGATGAGTATTTCCACGTACAGTGCGTCGTCCCCCAGAGCACGGCCATCCATGGCCGATGCCATCACTACCACCATCAGCAGGAATAAGGCCGATGTGTACGTACGATATCCCCCGGCAAATGTCATCTGGAATCGCTCCATTCTTCCTCCTTTCGACAAAGCGTAGAAACCGAACCAGCAGCAGAACATGCTCCGCCGCGACTACGCGATACCACACCGTCCCCTTCACTATTATACTTAGGACTACGAGGGGGTGTCAAGATCCGTGTTCCCGAAAACCGTGACTCATATCTCAGCGCATGAGGAAGAGCCGGGTCGGGGGCGGGCGGCTCTGAAAGGCGACGGTGGGGGCAATTGCTGTATTGCGGAGGCTTAATCGGGTGGGGTATTGGGTTCGAAGACGGCTGGGGATAAAGGGGATATTCGGGACAGTTCCGCTTGTTGATAGCGGAAAAAGTAACTCACTCCGATGCCCGGATGCTTCACTTCGTTCAGCGGCTATCTCGCGGCGGGAAGACGATCTGGGCGAGCTTCTCGCGGATGGGCTTGGTGGCGCCGCCGTCGTGGGGATGGGCGCGATTGGTCAGCAGGATCAGGTAGACGCCCGTCTGGGGATCGCAGACGAGACTGGTGCCTGTGTAGCCTGTGTGGCAGAAGGCCCGCGGCGAGGCGTTCGGACCTTTCACCCAGGCGTAGCTGGAACTGAGGTCGAAGCCATAGGCTCGGCCGTGAGACTGTTCTGTCGTGAGCATCGCAACCGCGGCGGGGCTGAGGATTCGCTTGCCCTTCCACGAGCCGCCGTTGAGCAACATCCTGCAGAAGATTGCGAGATCAGGAGCGGTCGAGAACAGGCCCGCGTTGCCGCTCGTGCCCGCCATGAGTCGGGCCAGCGGGTCATGCACCGTCCCGCGGAGCGGCTCGCCATCCACGATCTCCGTCGCCGCGATTCGTTCCTTCCAGGAGGCGGGCGGATTGTAGGTTGTGTCCTTCATCCCGAGAGGGACGTACAGGTTCGCGCGGGTGAAGTCGGCGACGCTCTGAGTGGAGACGACCCTCACGATTTCCGCGAGCGTGATGTAGCCCAGGCAACTGTATCGGAACTCCTCGCCGGGCACCGACTTTGCGTCGAGACTGCATATCCTCTCGATGACCTTCTCCGGGCATGGGCTGCCGTTGTTCTGCTTCAGGGAGTTCGCGTCGGTGTATGCCGGCAGGCCGGAGGTGTGGGTCAGGAGGTGTCGGATTCGCGCGTCCTCCTTGCCGCCGCAGGCGAAGGTGGGTAGATAGTCGCGGACACAGTCGTTGGGATCGAGCTTGCCACGATCCACGAGGACCAGGATCGACGCGGCAGTCGCTATCGGCTTGGTCATCGACGCCAGGTCGAAGATCGTGTCCTTCTGCATCGGCGCCTGGTTCGGCTCGGAGATCGCCAGCCCGAACGCCTTGTGGTAGAGTGTCTTGTTGCCCCGGCCGACGAGGACCACCGCGCCGGGGAAATGCCCGGCCTGGATCTCCTCCTGCACGATGCTGTCGATCTGGGTCAGATTCAGGCGCGGCGCATGGTCCAGACGACAGGAGGAGCAAAGACACAGAAACACGACGACGGCAAAATTCGAAATCCGAAACTCGAAATCCGAAACAAATTCAAAGGACCCAAATCCAAATGACCGAAACGCTGTTGCACGCCGGGCGGTCCGTTTGGAGTTTTGGGTCTTGAGCATTCGTGCTTGTGTCGGATTTCGGATTTCGGATTTCGTGCTTATCCTCATGGGGTCTCCTTGGCGCCAGCCTGGATGCGCTCGATCGCCATCGCCACGGGCGAGGGGACTTCCTCGCCGCGTTGGGCCCGCTCGGCCAGTTCCTCGATGGCCTCGTGCAGGACCTCGCAGGCGTGCTCGTAGGTGCATCCGGTCTGGAGCACGATGAGCCGGCAGCCGCGGTCGATGAGTTTCTTGTTGCTGGGCGAGACCCAGACCATCGCGTTGCCGATCACCCGGCCCATGCGGACCATGGTCGCGGTCGAGAGCGTGTTCAGGATGAGCTTGATCGCCAGGTGCTCCCACAGCCGCAGCGGCGAGTCCGGCACGTCGCAGGGGACGTGGATGTGCTCGTCCGCGAAGACAGACATCGGCTGCGTTCCTGGCCCAGATGCTTCGCTTCGCTCAGCATGACAAATGCCGGCGGGGCCGCGTGCGAATGCAGTGGCGTACTCCTCGCCGGGTGCCTGGGCCTGGGGGCCGAACGTGATCGCGGCGGTCCGTCTGAATTGATGACGGATGATGGATGATGGATGACTCGACAGGTCCCCGACCTGGACGAGCAGCGAGTCCGGGGCATTCGTTCGCGAGGGGTCGGGCTCGTTGCCGATACGGAACTTGTGGATCTGGGCGTTGTCCAGTTTCGGTGGGTTGCTCTGGATGTGTGCGGGGGCGTTCAACTGTCTGAAGACCTCCGGACCCCAGGTCAGGCCGCGAGGCTCCCGCTGGAGCATCTCTCGCCATGCCTGCTCCGTCGGATGTCGTGGGTTCCTGACGAACGCCCAGGACGCAGGCGAATTCGCGTCGCCGGCCCTGCGGAAGGGGGGCGTCATGAACGTGGGCGACCGCTCGGTCGTGTCGGTCAGGACATCGAGCATCAGGGAATCGGCGAGGTAGGTCACCAGACCGTGACGGCGGTAGACTTGTTCCTCCAGCTCGACGGCCCGCGCGATCGACGCGACAGCCTGCGGACTCGACAACTGCCCGAGAAGAGTCTCGAAGAGCTGGCGATAGGAGGAGATGGTGTGCACAGCACACCCTACATGCTTCGCCAGGGCCATCTCGGTCGCGGAGTCCTGTAGGGTGGGCGGTGCCCACCGCTTGTCTTCTGCTGCCAAGGCCATCTCCAGGGCCGCGCCGACGATGAGAAGCTCCGTCGTGGTCGCTTGCATCCGGGTCGAGCCGGTGATGGCCATGGGCCCGGTCGTCAGGTCGAGCTTGGCGATCCGCGGCTCTTCGATGACCTCGCGCGACCGCTGCACGTGCCGGCACAGCAGATCCGTGGGGTTGTTATAGACGAAAAACACATGGGCGCCGACGTCGAGGCCCTGCCAGGCGGTGCCGATGACGAATGAGGTCTCGCCGCCCTCGGTGATGGCGACGACGACGTCATCGCGTTGCACGCCGGCTTCTTTGATCTGGCGCCGGCCGAAATCGGCGAAGTCCTCGAACCCCTCCACGGACTTGATGAGTGCGAAGTCGCCGCCGGCCATGACGCTGACGCACAGCTCTCGCATCCGTGCCGCGTCGGGTCGCTCGGGTGCCGCCTCTCGCCAGAACCGTCGCCAGGCGGCCTCGAGGAGGATGCTCAGCCGGCCGGTGGCGCCGCAGCCGGTGAAGAAGATCCGATGCCTGGTGCGGATCGCGCCGGCCAGGGCCTCGACCAGTCGGTCGAAGCTCTCCTGTGCGAAGATCCGCTCCAGGGCCGTCGGGATGTCGTCATCCACCGATTGGAGCAGGCGAATCCCCGCCGGCAGGTCGGTCGCGAGCGTTTGCGAGAGCCGCTGCGTCTTCGGGTGCGACGACTCCGTCAGCAACTCGCCCAGGCGAAACGCCTTCTGGCATTCGAGGAACTCTCTGGCCTTCTCATGTGCTCGTGACATATGCGATCGGAGGGCACGACGCCGGGGACGGGGGCCCTCGGCTCAGCGGGTGATACTCTCTTCGAGCCGGGCGACGATCTCGCGGGCCTTGGCCACCTTGTTCCCGTGGGGGCCGTCCCAGTGGACTTCCGCGTCGCGCTCGAGCATCTCCTCGACCTTTTTACATGCAACCAAAACTGTTGCATGATTTTTGTTGCCCATATACCTACCAACCTCGGAGGACGACATGTTCGTGTGCTTGCGGGTCAGGTACATGCTGAAGTGCCTAGCGAGCGAGACGGTTCGGCCCTTCTTGGCGGAGTGCAGGCCGGCGGGGGTGACGCCGAAATAGGCGCCCGCCGCGGCCTCGATGTCCGAGATGTGGACGATCGGGTCGCACCGCTCGATGTGTTCCGCGAGCACGGTCTCGGCCATGGCCAGCGAGAGCTTCTCGTCCTGCAGCGTCGCGTAGGCGATGAGCTTCAGCAGCGCGCCTTCGATCTCGCGGACGTTCGTGCGGACCCGCTCGGCGACGTAGCGAATGACGTTCTCGGGCAGGTCGCTCCTGGACCTGGGCTCGCCGCCGGGCGAGATCCGCATCATCCGCCGGGCGAACTGCCGGCAGATCTCGCATCGCATGTGAAAGTCCGGCGCCTCGATCTTCACCACCATCCCCGAAACGAACCGGTTCACCAGCTTCTCCGACAACTGGGCGATCATCTTCGGGTGGGCGTCGGAGACCAGGACGACCTGTTTGCCCGCCAGACTGATCGTATTGAAGGTGTGCAGGAACTCCTCTTGTGTCGAGGGTTTATTGGCGAGGAAGTGCACGTCGTCGATGGCCAGCAGGTCCATCTGCCTCATCCTGCGTCGGAAGACCTCCAGCTTCTTGGTCTTGAGTGCCAGGACGAACTGGTTGGCGAACTCCTCCGCGGACAGGTACAGCCAGCGGGTTTGCGGGCGGGCCTGGGTCACGCCGTTGCAGATGCCCTGGAGCAGGTGGGTCTTGCCGACGCCGCAGCCGCCGTGAATGAACAACGGGTTGAACGGGCTCTGCTGCTCGCGGATCAAGGCCTTGGCGGCATTGAACGCCAGCTCGTTCGAAGGGCCGACCACGAACGTGTCCAGCGTCAGGCGCAGCCCGTCGACGCTCTCGGACGATCCGCCGGCCTTCGCGGCGCTCCGGCTCTCTTGCATCGCAGCCGCCGGCGTGCGACGAGGCCCGGCGGCGCCCGACCGCCGACGTTCGCCCGACAGCTCCGTGTCGATCGTGAACGCGATCTGGGGCAGGTGCCCCATCGCCGACTCCGCGGCCGCCCGGATGTCCTTGATGAAATGTCCTTCCAGCCACGTGGCGAGGAAGGGATTCGCCACGCCGATTCGCAGGTACCCGTCCGCCAGCGTGAACCGGGCGCTGTTCTGAAACCAGATTCGATACTTCTGCACGCCGATCCGCTTGGCCAGCTCATCCGTGATCGCCGTCGTGTCGCAGCCCGCACCGCTGCGGGCGCCTTCATCCGTGACTATGCCGTGCATCAGGTCTCCCTGCCGACAAGGGCGAGCCGACGCAAGAGAGCCTGCGTCGAATCCCTGTCGATACCTGCATCTCGATTATGGTTGCACTGGAGAACTGCCAGGAGGTCCGCCAGCGAAAACCGTGCTTGCTGGAGGACCCATTCCGTCCTCACGAGACACTCATATTCTGCGTGCTATTATTCAGCGAAGTGGACGCGAATCAATACGCATCCGGCGGTTTTCTTTTCCACCGGAGCGAGCGACAGCAGGACACTGGCTTTGCGCGAGTTTTTTTTTTCTTGTTCACACGTTATCCACCTCGCAAGTGGCACTTGTGGATAACCGGTGTACAGGCGCAAGGCGTTTCGCGCCCCTAATCCCCTGCGTATCAGTACTGGGAATGCGAATAATCGGGCAAACTGGGCGCTCGGCCTGCCATCCTGTGTATTTCCGCCAGTCAACTATCCACAACAAACGCAGGTCGCTCGAAACCCACGAAGATCTTGCGCAACCCAGGAAGAGTGCCTGATGCCACCAGGTTCCTATGCCGATGCCGGGCGAATGCCCTGGATTCCCCAGATCAGGCGCTGGAGCCCCTCGTCGGTCAGGCCCTTTCGAAGGTCCACCCAGGTGAACTGACTCAGAAAAACGGGCAATCTCGGCTTCTTCGCAGCGCCGGGCAGCAGGACGGGGATCACGGCCATGCCCCGCTGCACGAACTGCGAAAGGCAACCGCTCACCTCCGGCGCCTGCCAGGGCCCGCTGCCATTAGCGCCGACCAGCTATCCACAGCGGACACGCGTTGCTTGATACCCGCGCATCACCCACCAGTTCCGTCTGGCCCCTCCCGTAAGGAAGTATCTGATACCGTGGCGTTCCCCCTAACGTGGCGAAAACTGTAGGAGCACATGAAACACAAGCAGACGAGTGTTCTTATTGTCCGTGTGAACCGTGCGATAGGTATGCGGCGGCGCATCGGCAATCGTCAGATGCTCCCAGCTTCCGTCCGGAAGGACACCGTGATCAGGGGGAACCAATCGAGCGGCGAGTTTTTCTGCCCATTCTTGTTCAGTGCCGTCCTGGATGTAGGCGAGCAGGCCCACCTCATTGTGCGTTCGTGAATAATAGCAGTCCAGGAATGCTCCAAGTCCTTCGCTTCCGAGGTACTCGCTGACCCCCACCCCACGCCCGAGGCGTTTGGCCTCAAACCGGAGACGCGGCCTGATGCCGCGTTTGTTGCGCTCGAATTCCACATCTACAATCGGCCTTCTCTTGCCAAGCCTGTCTGGGGCATGGGACCGGACTTGCTCTTTGACTGTGTAACGTTCCGCCCAAGCCGGAGCATCGTCCGCCTGTGTGATCTCGTCCATGTGGCGAGTCAACTCCCCTGTGATGTCATCCTCCTCAGCAGTCGAGAAATCAGTCCGCTGCATCCGTTGGTAACCGAGCCAGATGAGGATGAGGGCATGTTCACGAAGCTCGACGATGTATATGTCGTGGAGCGCTGGAACGCTGCCCTCCTGATCTCGCTCGACATCACTCATGAGGTCCCACCTGCGGAAACCGTCTCGGCAATGATCTCATCAGAATCAAGAATTGCTTGACGGCGCGTCCAGTGGAGTCGTTGCATCGGCTTGAACTGATACA
Organism: Sedimentisphaerales bacterium; assembly: GCA_034678485.1. Classification (GTDB taxonomy): domain Bacteria; phylum Planctomycetota; class Phycisphaerae; order Sedimentisphaerales; family Anaerobacaceae; genus PLanc-01. The sequence goes on from JAXDBU010000168.1 coordinate 7,629, forward strand.
GCACGCCCCGCCTACGGTCGTAGACCTTCAGGCTGCGATCGAAGTATATCCATTGGCTGTGTTTGTGCCTCAGTCGGTCTCGCAAAGCTAGGAGGCTTCGTGCCCCACCATGATCGGCAGGGAACATCACGGGTCTGACCGGTGCTGGCGCCCTCTGTAGCGAAATGGAGAAGAACGCTGACTCACGATCTCGGATTGCCTCGATCTTATGTCGGACACCGCGCCGGGAAGACAGAAACTCATCCAGACAGTCACGAAGAGTCTCCAAGTATAACTCCTGCTCATCGGTTGTTGGTGGCCGCGTCGCTTCGCGAGTCACCTTGCCCTTGTTCAACTCCAAATTCACGTGAACGAAATCTTCAATCAACAACTGCTCGGATGGACGAATGCCAAGAGCCCCGAATACTCTTGAGTTCACTTCAGAAAGGAGACTGGCAAATCGCCGTTCACACTCGGCGTCCCATCCCACGAGAGCGAACCTCTTCTGCGAAAGTGCGACGAGTTCTCGTTCGATCGTATTCCAGTCTTCGATCTTTGATTTGCTGAGCTGTTCAAGTGGGACTGGAAGCTGCTTGAGGGTGTCCAAGTCGGCAAGGTTCTTGTCGATCCCCCACTGAGGAGAGACGAGAAACTGGTGGTAGATGCAGAAATCGGAGCTTAGATAGAGCCCCAATGCTCGCAGGAGTCCTTCGGTTCCATGGGGGCGGCGACACCAATCTGGCGTGAGGGAATTGCGATGAACTCATCCGCAAAGACCGCGAAACGCCGTGCGGCATCAACGATTACGTGTGGGGGCGTTGACACTTTCAAAGGCAGCGTTGCTCTACCTTCGCGAACATAACACTCCTCTGCTTTCATCTGCCGCAACGCACGAGGCGGAAACGAGAAGATCCGGTTGGATCTACGCAACTCCGAGAACTCCAACCTGAGGCGTCCCTCTAGCTCTGGGTGATACTCAACAGGTTCGTCTGCGGTATGAGACCTTAGATCGAAGCCCTGATGGGCTACTATTTCACGTTTGCTGATGAATGATTTGAGTGGCTCAAATCGTTTCCGGATACGCTGCAAAAGTCGCGAGTCACGCCCAGACCCCCACATTGCGAGCTTCCACGTTAGGCCATCTCCTGTGATTGCACACTCATTGTGGACATCGCGCACCTCAGATCCATTCACCGCGATGTTCCAGGTGCCCGCTCGCGCGTTGACCTTCGCCGGACGATTGGCCACCTGTTCTGCCACAAAGGGTGCATACGTCAGAATGGCGTGGTCATCAGAAGGTGACGTGCGTTTGAAGAAGACTACCGATGTTGGACTCTCCGCACGCCCCGCGAAGAGCACATACGCCATATTGGCGAAGTTGGCGAGGCACCAGACTTCACGTTGTGAGAAGAAGGTCTTCCTGAATGTCACCGACTCCTTCTTGAACCATGTCATGGCGGGAACCACCAAGCCGGCGACCCCTGTGGGCGTCATGTGGTCGCCCGCCTTCCACAGAAACGCCTCGGCAATCTGGTTTCCCCCCGTCGGGTGCGTCGTATTGCGTGTCGTGATCCACTTCCATGCGAGGTAGTGCTCATGATTCGCGGCCGGCTTGCCCCTGACCTCTGCCCATGGAGGATTGCCGACGATCCAATGGAAAGATTCCTTCTGGAAGCGCACGTTCCACGCGGCATCAGGGTCGAAGAAATCGTCCTGGAAAATGTTCGATTGACGAAGGGTCGGCAGCTTGAAGCTTGTATTCTCAAGGTCCGGTGGGTCGACGTAGTCGAGCAATGTCAAAATGAGGCTGAGTTCGGCAACCCGGCAGGCATCATCATCGCGGTCAACGCCGAATACATGGCGTACAAGAAGCTCGCGCAGTTCTGTGGCCTTGAGACTCCGCTTCTCGGTACGCATCTTCTTCTCGATCAGCCGTCGGTAGCACTGAACGAGGAAGGTCCCCGACCCGCAGGCGGGATCCAGCACCCGCATCCCCTCTTCCAGGGGGTACTTCTGCTCTAACTCCGAGATGACATAGTCCGCGAGTGGAATGGGGGTATAGTAGGCTCCAAGGGTTTGCCCTCGGGACTGCCCCCCGGACTCATCTGTATCGTGCAAGAACTGCTCGTAGACACAGGAAAGCGTCTCAATGGGGATATGAGAGAAGTCATAGGCCTCGAAATCGAGGTGCAGTTGCCCGGTGGGAGCGTCACCACAGAAGACGCTCGCGACGAGTCGAAGCTGTGGTTGGGTGATCGTCGTCAGGGCATCATCCCCCATTTGGAAGACCGAGCCATTGAGTTCCCGCTGCAGTTCATCATTCACCGCACGAAATGCCTTGAGAGTCGCGTGGCGACTGAACAGATCAGATGGGACAACCTCCCAGTTCCTGAGCTTGCGGTCGGACAGGAAGTCTCGATGGCGCAGGTAATAGAGATAGACGAACTTGCCGATCAATCCGTGGGAAGCTCTGCGCGACACGCCTTCCTTTTGCAGGTGCTCATCGAGCGACTTCAAATCCCGGAGAAGCGTTTCATCGACGCGCGACGTTGGGTCGGCTGCCTGTCCCCATCGTTGCCAGATCGTCCCTTCGTCGATTGCATGAGCACTGAATGCATCGAGCCTGCCAAGCACATCTGAAGTCGCGGCAGCTACCGACACCAGAGACTTGTCTTCCGTCCGGCTGAAGGAGAACCCAGGATAGACCCGAACCATCGACGGAGATACGATAATGATGAAAGGAACCAGATTCTGGTTCCATATCATCCGATGAATGTCCTTCGCGCTTGTGTCAGACACCGTTTCAAAGATGTGGACGACAGGGACTGCAGGGGAGCCAGCTTGCCCCTGCAAGACGTACGTTCCATGGAGGCGGCATCCCATGCCTTTCTCGCTCAGCTTCTTGCACGCTTGAGCGGTATGCCGAAGCGCGAAGGAGAGTTCGCTCGCCGGAAGCTCATTATCCTTGTCTGGTGAAAGGAACCTCCGGGACTCCCGGTAGCCAAGCGATTCAACAAGTTGCGTGACTGCCATATCGTCCCCACGCCGCCATCACCACTGCACAATTGCACCCGTGAGCCGCATTTCTCAGCGCCCTTGCTTCCATGCTCGGAGCGTCGAAGATGGTTCCTGATGCTCCTTCGCTCGTCCGTCGCAGTGCCAGCATAGCGTTCTGCGCCAATCCAACCATCCCGACTGTATGTGAGACATCCTGTACATACGGATCGTAACGCTTACGTCACGCCAAGTCAACCATCGCGTCCGTATCCACCGGCAACGCGAAGACGTCGGGTACTCATTCCGACTACAGGCCAAGAACAACAGTGGGCACAGCCCACGCTACCGCGGTTGCCCCTTCCGGGTGCCGGTGTGCGACTTGCGTCCCGCGGCTGAGCGGCGTTGTTTCGCTCCGACCTTCCTACCTTCCGACCTTCCCACCTTCTCTCTTCCTGTCGTGCGTCGTGCGACGTGTGTTCTGCGGCTCGACGTTTTTCCCTTTGTCTCTTTCCTTTTGGCTTTGCCTTCCGCTTGCTGGTACTTGGCGTAGGCCTCCGCCCGCTTCTCGGACGGCCATTCTTCCGGGAAGTTCAGCTTGGCGAAGTCGCCGATCCGCTCGACCGCGACGCGGTCGTAGGCCCGAGCCGCTGCGACCTCGTCGTCGCCGAAGTAGCCGAGCCGGTGGTTCCGGCCCTTGTACCGGCAGTTGATGAACCACTTGCGCTTACGCCGGTCCCAGTAGACGCCCTTGAACTTCGAGTCCGAGGCGCTGTACTTGCGCCGGTTGCACGCGTTCTCCGCGTGGGTGCAGAGTCGCAGATTGCAGCGACAGTTGTTGGCCCGATTGCCGTCCTTGTGGTCGACCAGCATGTTCCTGGGGCACTTCATGATCAGGCGGTGCATGAACACCCGCTTGCGGTTCTCCCACCGGCTCGGATATCCGGACCCGCACAGGTGCCACTTCCATTGGCTGAGCCACTCATAGTCTATGGCGTCCACGTAGGCGTAGCAGCCGTCGCCCAGCGGGATCAGGCGAACCGCGTCGCTGTCGGGCACCGGAGGCCTGGGCCGGTAGTTCCGGCAGGGAATGCCTGGGACGTCGTGCAACTGCCCGGGCCAGAAGGGGTGATTGGCGCAGCGAGGCACGATCGGCTCGCCCTTGAAGATCAGGCGAAGCCACCGACAGGGTTCGCAAACCGCATACGCGCAATTGTGACAAGTCCGCTCGGCCATGACCGCTCCCTTTCACTCGCATGTCGTCTCTTTCTCGGCTCTCGGAGCCGCTCGGCCGGGCCGAAGGCCCGCCGGACATCGCGACCGATGCGATGTTGTGTGAATGATAAACACCTGGCGTGAGTGTGTCAACAGAAAAACCGCCAAAATATTTCAGGCGTTCATCTGACCGTGAGCCCGCTCGTCTCAGACAGGACGGGGATTCTGCGCGGAATCACACCTCTTCGGATGCGTGCGCGAAGACAGTCCCCCCTCGTCGTGTGGATGCGTGATGAACGGCCCCGCGGCGGATGGGGCGGGTCGCGGCCTTCTCAGCTTTTGGCCCGGCCGCCGTAGGAGCCGTCCTCCGTGTTCACGCGGACGACCTCGCCGACCTCGATGAACGGCGGCACGCGAATCCTCAGGCCGCCCTCGAGGGTCGCGTCTTTCATCTGATTCGTGGCGGTGGCGCCCTTCGGCACCGGCGTCGTCTCCGCCACCGCCAGCTCCACGACCTTGGGCAGTTCGAGCGACACGATATTGCCGTCATGGGTCAACGCGACCACCGGCGTATTCGGCTTGAAATACTTGATCGAATCGCCGAGCAGCTCGTCGGAGACCTCCAACTGGTCGTAGGTCTTGTTGTCCATGAAGATGTGCGAGTTCTTCTCGGAGTAGAGATACTCCATCTCGCGGCGGTCGAGAAAGGCCTGGTCCACTTCCTCGGTGGAGCGCAGACGCTTCTCGATCATGGTGCCGTCGGAAAGCCGCCGGAGCTTCGCCTGTACGAAGGCCCGCAGGTTGCCCGGCGTCACGTGCGTCGCGACCGTGCAGATGCACAAATGATTCTCCACCATGAAGGCCATTCCCGGCCTCATTTCGCTTGCTTTCACTGGCTACACCTCAGAACAAACCAGACACTCGAATCCCGCCGGCATCGGCCTTCCCGGCTACACCCCCCTTGCACCCAGCCGATCAGGGCACACACAGATACACCCCGCCCACGAGACGAGGCGACGACGGATAAACAGCGTGAGTATAGACTTCGCCGAACCCCTTGTCAAGCAAGACTTTGCCGCTGGACCGAGTCCGGGTAGAAACAAAAAGGGCCGTGGAGGGTTGTCCGCGGCCGAATCGCAAAGGGTCTGGTAAAGACCGCTTGTGATGCTGTTTTGGGTGCTGCTCGCCTCCATGCGACAATTGAGTTACTAATTCTACCAGCATCCGAGCCCCATGTCAAGGGGAAAATCCGAATTCCCGATCCCTGGGCGCGACCGCCTGCTGTGCGATGGGCCGCTTTCTGGTACAATCGGCCTCGTAGTTGAAACACCCGTGGAATCGCACAGTCGTGCAACCTGACGGCATCAGAAGAACTGGTGGGATCGGAATGGACAGATGGGATTGCCTGTAGCAGCGATAATCGGTCGGCCGAACGTGGGCAAGAGCAGCCTGCTCAACGCGTTGGCCGGAGAGATGATCAGCATCGTCGACCCGACGGCGGGCGTGACGCGGGACCGCGTCAGCACATTTATCGGACGGGGCGACAAGTTCTTCGAGCTGATCGACACCGGCGGTTACGGCATCGTCGATTCCGACCGGCTCAGCGATCACATCGAGGGCCAGATTCTCCAGGCGATTGCGTCGGCGGACCTCGTGCTGTTCGTGGTCGATATCCGCGAGGGGGTGACGCCGCTGGACGCAAAGATTGCGGGACTGCTTCGCAAGCACGACCTCGACGTCCTCGGCGTGGCGAACAAGGCCGACAGCGGCAGAATGTTCCCCGCCGCAGGGGAGTTCATCCAACTCGGCTTCGGGGAGTTCCTGCCCGTCTCGGCGCAGAACAATCTGAACAAGACCGTGCTGCTCGATACACTCTTCGACCGGCTGGCGCCTCGGATCGAGGTCGGGGTGCCGCCGGAACCCGTGATGAAGATCGCCATCGTGGGCAAACGCAACGCGGGCAAGAGCAGCATCGTCAACGCCATCGCCGGCAGCGAACGCGTGATCGTCAGCGAAATCCCCGGCACGACCCGCGACGCGGTGGACGTGCGAATCGAGAAGGACGGCAAGACTCTCGTCGTCATCGACACCGCCGGCGTCCGCAAGAAGGGCAAGATGGCCAGCGACATCGAGTTTTACAGCAGCGTCCGCGCGACCCGCTCGGTCAAGCGGGCGGACGTCGTCTGGCTGCTGATCGACGCGACGGAGCCGGTCTCGCAGCCGGACAAGGCCCTGGCCAAGCTGATCGCGGACGAGTACAAGACCTGCATCCTCGTGGTGAACAAGTGGGACCTGGCCAAGGACGTGGCCGCGACGGGCGATTACGAGGAGTACCTGACGAAGGTGCTGCCCGGCCTGAAGTACGCTCCGATCTCCTTCACGACCGCGACGGCGGGCAAGAACGTCCAGAGCACGCTGGACCTGTCCGCGGAACTGTTCAAACAGGCGACCACGCAGATCGGCACGGGCCGTCTGAACAAGGCCTTCGAGATCATCAAGACCGAGCGGTCGGGGGCGCGTCGCTCGTCCGCGAAGACGCCCAAGATCTACTACGTCACGCAGGTGGCGACGAATCCGGTCACGTTCATGATGTTCGTGAACGATCCCGGCCTGTTCGACGAAGCGCACCGTCGCTTCATCGCGGGCCGGCTGCGGGACCTGTTGCCGATCCCGGAAGTGCCAATTCGCCTGCTGGCCCGCCCGAAGGGCACCCGCCGAGAGTCGAAGTGACGAGCCGCTCACATGGATCGGGAATGGCGCACGTGGACGAGGCGATAGCAGCAGGGTGGGTTCCGCCCACCGCTGGGGTCATCTGAAGTCGAAACCAGCGGCGCCATGAGGATCGATAGGCGTTGGGGCGCGTTCTCGAAATCGAAAGGAGACGAGAGATGCAAACACAACGGATTCCCGCACTGCTGTTTCTGGCGCTCTTCCACGCGCCGGCCGCGTTCGCGTCCTCGTGGGATTGCGAAGTGCTCCCCTGCGAACAGAAGGTCGAGGTGGACCCTCAGAGCGGTGCCAAGATCATCTTCGTGACGACGGCGCCGTCCGCGGACACCAACTTCTACTTCCACAATCGATGCTTTCTCTGGGACAATCGCCTGATGCTCTTCTTCTCGGATCGTTTTGGCCGAACGGAAGTCATGGGCTGCCTCGTGGACACGGGCGAGTTGCTGCGTCTCAATCCGCCGGACGCGCCCGCGGCGGGATCCGTCGCGGTCTCCTGCAAGGGAGATCGGCTGTTCGTCTCCAAGGGACAGGCCGTCTACAAATGGCAATTGGATATCGCCACCAGGCCGCAGACCGCGGTGCGCATTACCGAAACGAAGCTGATGGAGATACCCTCGGAAATGCAGGACCGCTCCTTTCTGTTGGAGAACTGCGATGGGAGTTTCCTTGCCTTCCGGTACCGTCTTGGCGAAGCCTATTTCATTGGATTCTGCGATACTGCGACGGGCCTTCTCCTCCCTCCCGCGAAACTGGACTTCAAGCCCGACCACCTGCAATTCCACTGGAGCCGGCCCGACCTTCTCGCCTTCTGCTGCGTCTACGACAGCGACGTCGCGCCGCTGGACCCGAACGTGCCACGCCACGCGAGAATCTGGTTCATGAACGTCCGGACGCGCGTTCCCGTTCCTGCGTTTTACCAGGTGCCTGGTGAGATCGTCACGCACGAGTGCTGGTGGGTCAACGATCAGATCACGTTCGTCGGAGGTCATCATCACGAAGGCGACCGCGAGGAGGGCAACGTGAAGGTGCTTGACCTCAAGACCGGCGAAATCCGCATCATCGGCACAGGCGCCTGGCTGCCGGAGGCCACCGCGTATCAGTTGGCCCAGGTGAACTGGTGGCACGCATCCGGGAGCCCCGACGGCAAATGGGTGGCCGCGGACAACTGGCACGGCGTCATTGCCCTGTTCAACGCGAAGACGACCGAGAAGAAGATCCTGACCTCGGGGCACCGGATCTATGGGGGCGGCCAGCATCCCCATGTGGGCTGGGACCTGACCGGCGAACGCGTCGAGTTCACCTCGAACAAGCGGGGCAATCCGGATGTCTGTATTGCGATCGTCCCCAAGAACTGAGCGACGCTACCGAGTTGTGTCACCTGATGAACTCCTCTCGCTCGCGGTCATCGTCAGATGGGAAACATCGGACAACCGTCGATCTCCAGGACACCCTCCCAGTCAGTGTACGTCCCTCTCACATCCCGCGAATCGCGCTTGTCTGTATCGTCAACTCGTCGTCCGTCAGGATGTCCACCTTGGGGTTGGGGACGAGGAAGTAGGTCCACTGGCAGCCGGGATCCGCATATTCCGTGAGGGTCAGCTTCAGGCTGGCCTGTCCGGCGGTGCTGTAGTCACCGGACGGCCAAACACGGGCTCGGCACGTCAGGCCATCCGGCCGAATGGACTGATCCCGGTCGCCGGATTCGAGAGAGTACGGATCGAGACGAAGCAGCTTGAGTTCCCGCGGGTCGAGGCCCTCCTGTCGGTCGGGATTGAGGCCCAACAGCATCGGCCCTCGTGCCACGGCCACGCGTCCGGCCTGGCTCTTCCTGCCCCGAATCAGCCGCCACGGCATCGGCATGTGCAGCCTGATCGCGTCGCCGCCCTTCCATCGGCGGGTCACGGCGAAGAAGGAACCGCCCTTCACAGTCGTTTTGCTGTTGTCGGCATCGACGACGATCTCCGCACTGTCGCACCAGCCTGGGATGCGAAGATACACGGGAAACCTCGCGGGCTCGGACGGGTTCAGGTGAAGGACCACGTCTCCCGAATTCGGGTAGTCGGTTTGCTGGCTGATCTCCAAAGACACGCCGTCGCCGATATCCACGGTCGCTGACGACTGAGCGTAGAGGTTCACGACAACGCCGTGGTCGCTGCGGTAGTACACCATTTCGGGCAGCTCGGCGATGATGCGCCGGAAATTGCACGGACAGCAGAACGTGTCGCCCGGGTAGTACTCGCGGCTTCCCTCGAACGGAGCGTAGTATCGCAGACGACGACCGTCGGGTGACTGCGCGGCGAACAGGCCGTTATAGATGCTCCGTTCCATGATGTCCCCGCAGATGGACTTGCCCTCGATTTGAAGCAGGGCGCCCAGCCAGCGAAGCAGATACGCTGTCGCGCAGGTCTCGCCCGCCTTGTAGAATCCCTGTTGATTGCTGTGCCAGCACTCCTGGTAGCCGCAGATCCCCGGCGCCAGCAGGCCGTCCTCTCGCAGCAGGAAGTCGAGGGTCCGGTGGGATTGGTTCATCAAGTCGGCCTCGGGCTGGACTCCGTGCAGCCGCAGTTGCGCCAGACAGCGGCATAGATGATAGTAGGCATGTCCTTCGATATTCCCCCATCGGCCTTCGATGAGTTCCGTGTTCCAGTCCCGCAGACCCCGGTGATCGACGCAGAAGTTCAGATATCGTTCCTCGCCCGTCCGCTCGTGCAGGGCGAGCATGGCTTCTTCCAGGCCAATGGTCGCCACGTAGACGGAAATCCATCCATCCGTCTTTCGCTGCGGGTCCTCACTCCACCGCCCGATGATGTAGTCCGCCAGTCGCCTGGCCCCTTCGAGCGATGCCTTCTCGCCGAAGTACCGGTAGTCCGTCGTCAGTCCCAAGATCAGATAACCCATCTCGTGCAGGTCCCACAGGGCCCACATCCGGCTTTCCGGGACACACAGGCCGATGTACCCATCCGGCTCTTGTGTTCGGAGCGTTTCCGCGACGACCTGTTTCTTCAGTGCCAGGACTCGTTCGTCGTTCGTGTAGGCCGCGAATCGAGCGAGGCTGTCGATGAACTTGCCCAGACCGATGTACCCATCCCGGCGATTCCTCTCTTTGAACGGCAACAGAAAGTCCTTGTCCACATCGGCCGCCAGGATGTTGTTGTTGACTGTGATATCGATCCGTCGTCCGATCTCGCCCTCGACCTTGACCCGGCGTATGTCCAGAGCGGTCAAGCGATATGGTGAATCCGCAGAGACGATGCCGACGCTGATGAAGAGCATCGACGAGAGATAGAGTACCCAGGTGTGCTTGTGTGTTTCCATTTTCTGCTCCTATTCGCCCTTTGATTCAGGCACAAGCCGACTGTCAGTGACCCATGATATCGCGATCGGCCGCCCAGCGTCACGATGTCTGGCTGCGATTCAGTTGGTTGTTCTGACAACGTGTATGAAAAGTAGCACGGACGTCCCGCCCGCAAGAGAAGACCGTCTTGGCAGGGCCAGGATGGCCCTGCGACTCATGGGCAAGATGCCCATGCCACGACGACTTGCCTCTTCATACACGTTCCGAAGGGGCTTGTTCCAACGGGTGTCAGTTGCCTTGAAGCGTCACGTCCATGTACGCCGGCTTCACCGCTTGGTCGTAGATACGGACCTCGTCGATCAGGCCGGTCCAAAACGTCCCCGGCGCCAGGTTTGTGCCCGCTCCGATGGTAAGACCTCCGGTTGAGCCGACAAGACCGGCTTGACTGCTCTGGGCGACGGTGATCCCATTGACATAAAGAGTCCTGTTGTCGCCGTCGTACACCAAGACCACCTCGTACCAGTTGCCATCGGTGATCACCATGTAGGAGGACAGGCCCAGATCGGCCCGGCCCGGCCCCTTCAGATCGGTCATGAGCCGGCCTTCCGGCGAACCGGCCATGAGCCAATTGACGCCGTTCTGACTGCCGTCCTGAGAAAGGACCACCTCTCCCGGTGCGCCGCCCCTGATCCAGGCAAAGACGCTGAAGGGGCCGTCCGCCGGATTCAGAACGAAGCCCGTCCGGACACAATCGTCAATCCCGTCAAATTCAAGGGCGCCGTCGAACATGCCGCCCGCGGGCCGCCAGAGAGGCCCGCCCGCAAGTGCGCCATGATAGCGGCCGGCAGTGTCATAGGCAATGTCCCCTTCCGTCTCATCCAGTCTCCACACGGCTATGGGGGGACCGTCTTGTGCCATCGCAATCAGAGCCTCGATTTGAACCTGACTGAGGGCGACGTTGTAGAGGCGGATGTCGTCCAGAAGCCCGTTCCACTGCCGTCCTGCCCGCTCGGCGTCTTCACCGAGGCAGACAGGAAAGGCGTTGGCGGCAATCGGGCCCGACGCCGGAGCAGATGCGTCCAGTACGCCATCCACGTAGAGACGCATCGCGGCGCCATCGTAGACGCCGGCCACATGGTGCCACTGCCCGTCATTGACGTTGATGTCGCCCAGAATGTTGCCCCAGCTTGTGCCGGGCACAGACACACCCGTGCAGGCAAACTCGAGCCCATTCTGTATGTTGTCGCGCTGGATCCGCCAGGAACTGTCCCCCTTGGTAATGAGTGCCTGCCAGGCCTTGTCAAAGGCGTTGACCTTGATCCACGCGGCAATCGTGATCGAACCGGCAAGGTCAAAAGCGGGATGATCGCTGCAGTCCACGTAGTCGTCGAGCCCGTCAAACGCCAGGGCTCCACCCATGGGACCCCCGTCGGGCAGCCAGACCGGATTGCCCCTCAGGACACCGTCGCTGGTGCCCACGGCGTCGTGTGCGATCCCACCGGACGATTCATCCAACGTCCACAGGGCCACCAAGCCGGGCACGGCAGGCTGACCTTCGCCTATGGTCATTTCCACCAGATCGGCAACGGCGTCCATCCCGTCACTTGCCGTCAGAGCCAATTGATAGGTACCGAGAGCCGAGAAATACGCCCGGGTCTGCGGATCGGCCGGATCGTCGAACGTTACAATTCCCGGACCACTCAGGATCTTCCATTCGACAGTCAACGGAAGCGGGGAATTGTCCGGGTCTTCGGCGCTGCCTTGCAGTTGCACCGCACAGGGCAGACCGACGCATGCGACGGACCTATCGCCTCCGGCGTCCACGTTGGGAGGCAGGTTCCCACAGAGACTCACCGAGGCCCCGTTCTTGGACACCGAATAGCTGTATCCTCCTATGACGACGATGTTCTCCTTGGGCGGACTGCCGAGCCCGTCGACGAACTGCAGCACACACGTCAGACAACTGCCGGCGGACGGCGTCACGGCCTGAACCGTTACCCTCAGCAGCTCTTGCGGGGGGTCTCCGGCATGCACCCACGGTATCGTCTGGCCACTGTATGGCGCGATGTAATCCATCAAAACGGCAGCCCAGGCGCTGCTGGGCGTCACGATGTCCGTAGCGAAATAGTCCGCGCCGCTCGCTCCCGACCCGAGGTCCACACTGACGATGGAACACGCAGACGGACTGACCGTCAAGCCAATGACATAGCCCTGCACGTTTCCGTCTGACTGTGGCAAGCACACTTGAGCCGTGAACTGGATCATCTCCCCCGGGTTGCCGTTCACCTGAGCCGGGGCGCACAGAGTGTACATATTGGCGGCAGCCGCCTCCTGCACGGGCATTATCCCTGCCGGCACAGCCAATATCACCACCCAGACACACGTCGCGTTTGTCATCATCCGCGTGTTCATCTGTCCGTCCTCCCAGAATAATGGAGACATCTAGCTATGTGCTACATCGTCTATCTGATTCTCTGCCTGGTTCGCCGGCTCCGGCGCCCGTTTCCATGTCTCCACATCCAAACAACCCGGTTTGTGTGCCCACTCTCCTGCCGCATAGTGGTCCAACACGTCTTCCTGAGAATATATTATGGTGAAGACAGGTGGAGAAAACAAGGGAAAAGTGCTTCGGAAGGTCGCCCGGTGTCGGCGTTTGGACACGGTGGTTCGTGGCCCGTGACGAGTGCTATGTGGGAGGACGGGAAAATCATGGAGTCCACATCCAGACGACCCGGCCCACGTGCCAACGCGTGTGTCGCAGATTCATTCCGCAGTATCTTCCTGAGAGTATTATAGGGAACAAGGCAAAAGGGACAAGGAAACAGTGGAACGAACGTGAAACGGATGTCGTGAAGCGTGAAGCGAGTGGGGCGACGGGACGCGGGGATTCGCGGTTTCACGCATGGGGGGAGCAACGGGGAGCCCCCTCTACCGCTCGGGTCACGCGGAGCCTGTCCTTCTTCCACACATAGCGCCCTTCCTCGAACCAACCACGTTGTACCATATCGATGGCAAGACAACGGCCCTTCCCAGGCGCGAACGCCCTCCGTCCACGCGGCCGCACCCGTCTGGTACGAAGGTTAACGAAGACGCAGAATGTGTCGCAGGAAAACACCAGCTTCCCGCAGTCTCTGAATGCTCCCCCGCTCCTGGGTCGGTCCAGGTTTAGCCGACACGCAACATTCTCTGTTTTATGGATATTGCTGTTGACGTGATGCTATGGTGAATGTACCATTCCACCAGAGTCGCGATGCGCTGTCCCGTCGGCGACGGGGAGCCGGCAGCGGACGGCCGCCGAATGAACGGGAGATGTCATGGCGAAGATCGCGTGTTGTCACAATTGCGTCTTCTCGTACTGGGACCGTGAGCACACGGTGTCGTGCATGGCGGCCGGGCTCGTGCACTGGCCCGCCTGCGCGAACCACCCGGATTCGCTCGGCCGGATGCAGCGGACGCCTCCACGCGGGATCTGTCCGAACTACCGACCCAGGCTGCCGGCGCCGCAAGGCGAGATGGTCAAGACGATCCCGCTGGGTGACGGATTCCATGCCTACGTGGACAACGCGGACTACGACTGGCTCAGCCGGTGGAAATGGCACGTGCAAGGCGGATACGCCGTCCGGTACGAGAAGAAGAAGCTGATCTTCATGCACCGCCAGATCATGAACCCGCCCAAGGGCAGGATCGTCGATCACAAAAACCGCAACCGCCTGGACAACACCCGAGACAATCTCCGCGTCTGCACGCATCAGGAGAACACGCAGAATGCCGCCAAGATCCAGGGCACCTACTCCCGCTTCAAAGGCGTCAGCTACCGCAAGGAACGCGAGAAGTACTTCGCCCAGATCTACTACAACAACGAGCAGTTCTATCTCGGGCTTTTCGAGAAAGAGGTCGATGCGGCCCGGGCCTACGACCGCAACGCGGTCGAGCTGTTCGGCGAGTTCGCCTGCGTGAACTTCCCCGAAGAGTGGCCGGCCGAGCGGAGGGCCCAGGTCTACGCCCACCGCCGTGCAGGAGACGTGCCGCACGAAAGAAAAGGCAGGAAAGCGAAGAAGAAGAGGAGACCTGCCGCGAAGCGAAAGACGCGCCGTTCGCCGCAAAGGGCACAACGAACCCCGGCGGCAAAGAGGGAACGCAAGAATCGGCGTCAGCGGTAGGGTGGGCTGTGCCCACCGTCGTTGTCGCCAGAAATCGAACCCACCGAGGGATCAGGGACAATCTCTAATTCCTAAATCCGGATGCGACCTCCTGATTCCCGTGCCATATCTACGTGAACGGACTTCTGCCACATTCCGGATTGCCCCATGTTCCCCCGTGCTTGCGAAGGCCGGATGCCTTCTTCAAAACCTCTTCCGCCAAATCCACAAGAAGAGATGCGGCCTCAACGGCACTCAGCGATACGTCGTCGGATACAACGACGCCTCCATGCACATGCTTGTTCCGGGTCGGCCATATCACGCCCGTAAGACATTGCCAAAGAGAGCCACCGGACGGCAACCTGATTTGGCCAAGATCAACATCCCAGGCTTTCAGTACTCGCAACACTACTTCTTTGTCCTTGGCAGTGTGGCCAGATACGATGTGCCGTGTGAGAATGTCCGCCCATTCCTCATTGATGAACATCCCTTGGACTAAGGGCGTGAGGATAAAGAAACGGACCGTAAGCTCAATGGCAATGGATGAACTGACAAGCGACGGGCCCCAAAAACCAGTTGTGCGGAGTTCTTTGGCGGTCTCTATAGATTCGCGGATTCGGGTCTCGATGGCATCACCGTAGTAGAACAGATACGCATGGATCTGATTCCGCGAAATGTCTTTCAAGGCGTCGGCGACAAGTTCTTCGCGGAACTGCTCATACCGTGCCTCTTGCTCCATCTCATAGTAGTCTGTCACTTGTGAGACCTCCGGAATCCCGGGGACAGCTTGCTCATTTCGGTCCTGAGTTCAGTATCGTGTCCCCCGATTCCCTGTTTTGTGCTCATCTAACCGACGACCGTCCCCGGTGTTCCCGGTTCTCTTTGGAGGAAGCGAGAAGCTGGATCAACTCATCGCATCGATGGAGGTCAATGCAGTGGTGTCTAGCCAGCCGACTTGGTAAAGACTCCGGGGCACATCGATGCAGTATAGGGACGATCCGTTTACCGAGAGCCCACGCAGCACCCCACTCAGAGACTACCCATTCGCTCTTTGCACTCGAGGGGCTCACCAGGAGCCAAAGTTCGTGTGAGCCAAGAAGCGCAAGGCGAATCTCCTCCGCAAAGTCATCGCCTGGCTTCAAGACCTTAGGAGCCATGAATACCCTACACCCGGCATCGGTAATCTTGTCGTGAAGCATCCTAGCTTCATCGGTGTCGTCATTTGAATAGCTCAAGAATACGTCGTAGTCATAGCGCGCATTTCTAGCTTGCTGTCGGTAGTGCTCCTCCAATTGTATCTTCCGCCAAGCATCCAGTTCCTCTCGCTTCCTCTGCGAGAGCTTCAATGTGACGCGCCAGTATTCGGGGCCTTTCTCAACTACTTCCCGCTCCCAATCCCACTGGTAGGCACCTTCGCCTTTCGGGAGTATGCGCAGGTAGTCCCGTCTATTCTCCGGGTGTTTGTAGTAGCGACGCTCCGATTCGTCCATGAGGATGTCGCCGCGCTTACGTGCGCGCAAGAGCGCAGGGTCAATCGGGGGACCGCCCATGTGGCCGTGAAAGTAGAAGAAGTCCACTTCAGGCTCCCGCCACAGCCTCTGAATCAGGTCCTGAATGTCTCTGTCATTGGAGACTTCCCCGGCTTCGATAACGTAGAACCGGCTCTCCTTAATCGAATCGGGGACAAACGGAAAGACTGGTATACCATCGTGGAACTGAATGCCCATCTCCTTGAGTTTGGCTTGTTCATCGGGGTCAAGTCGCGAAGCCATACTGCACTTCTCCATACGATACAATCTGCCTCGGGCTTCCACTCGTTTGCCGCGGGCTCATCCGAGGTGCCTTCCTGGCAGAATTGTGGCGGGGGAATGCAGATTAGGCAAGTGAAAAGTGGGGAAGAAACGTGAAGCGGGTGCGGCGGGACGCCGCGTTGGAGTGTGGAAGCGTAGAAGTGTTGGAGCGTTTGGTGGAGCACTGCGTCGTGCGCCGGAAGGATGGATTCCCGCTTCTGCGGCAATGACAACCGCGGGCGAGGGACAGTCCTTCACGAATCTGGCGGAATTCCTCGTCACGACCCTGTCATTCCTGCGCGAAGCAGGAATCCAGGAACCGCGGGACCGGGCGCGACCTGGAGAGTGGATTCCCGCTTTCGCGGGAATGACAGGAAGGGCGGCGCGTGGTGTGTTTCTTCGTGTCGCTTCGTGTTCTTCGTGGTTTCACGAATGGGACAAGCGGTGGGCATAGCCCACCCTACGCCTGCGTCCGTCGCGGTTCCCTCTGTGGCCTCTGTGTCTCCGTGGTGACTGGTTCGTCGTTGGTGAAAAGCGATGCGTCGTGCGTCGGAAGGATGGATTCCCGCTTCCGCGGGAATGACAACCGCGGGCGAGGGACAGTCCTTCGCGAATCTGTCGGAATTCCTCGTCACGACCCTGTCATTCCTGCGCGAAGCAGGAATCCATGAACCGTGGGACCGGGCGCGACCTGGAGTGTGGATTCCCGCTTTCGCGGGAATGACAGGGAGGACGGCGCGTGGTGTGCTTCTTCGTGTCGCTTCGTGCCCTTCGTGGCTTCACAAATTGGACGAGCGGTGGGCATAGCCCACCCTACCCTTGTGTCCGTCGCGGTTCCCTCTGTGGCCTCTGTGCCCCTGTGGTGAAGAATCAGCGAGGATGGTGCGTGGGGGGATTCATTTGCCTTCGTGGTTTGCTGTTGAGAGGGTCCCCGACGTGTCGTATACTCATATTCGCTGAAGAGGACCCATGGATCCTCGGGGAAGACCCTGATGGACGCGTTGTGATGGCTTTCGGTCGTCGGTGGCGGCCATTCGGCGGCTCGCAACGGTTGCGTTCTATTCTCTGGAAAGGACCAGCAATGACGATTCTCCTTATCCTGCTCGTTGCCGGAGTTGCGCTGCTCCTGGGCGGCGTGCTCTATGCCCCGTTCATCGCCAGGCTGATGGGCGAGGAGAAGTCCCGGACCACGCCCGCGGTCGAAATCAACGACGGCCGCGACTACGTCCCGACAAAAACGGCGGTGGTCTTCGCGCACCACTTCGCCTCGATCGCAGGGGCGGGTCCGATCATCGGGCCCGTGATGGCGATTCTCTACGGGTGGGGACCCGCCTTGTTGTGGATCGTCCTGGGCGGGATCTTTCTGGGCGGGGTACACGACTTCGTCGCGACCTACATCACGATGCGCGAGGGCGGCAAGAACGTGACGGTCATCGCACGGCGTTACATCGGCCGGGCAGCGTTCGTGATGATGCTCGTGATGCTGGTGGCGATCCTCGTATTGGTCTGTGCGGCGTTCCTGGATCTGTCCGCCACCGCGCTGACGTCGAAAGTCAAGCTGTCCGACCTGAAAATGGAGTCGGGGCAGACCCTGTTTCGCGAGCAGTCGATCGTCAACCCGAAGACGGGCGCGACGGAGACGTATGCCCTGATCGGCGGCATTGCCTCCATGTCCGTGATCGTGATTACGGCGTTCTCCCCCCTGATGGGATTCCTGTACATCAAGAGGCAATGGCCCGTGTGGCGCTGCTCGATCCTGGCGATGGGGCTCTGCGGGCTCTCGATTCTGGTGGGGTTGTGGTGGCCTGTCTCGGTTTCCCCGGTGACGTGGAAGCTGATGATCTCCGGCTACGTGCTCCTGGCGGCGGGCATGCCCGTCTGGTTCTTCCTGCAGAGCCGGGATTTCATCAACGTACACATCCTGTACGCGGGCCTGGTCTTCCTGCTGGTGGCCCTGGTGGCGGCGGGCCTTCGCGGGGGCATGGCGGCGTCCGGCGCCGCGATTCCCTGGAGCAACTGGGCCGAGGGGAGCCGGGTCCAGGGGCCCGGCTGGCCGGTGGTGTTCGTCACCATCGCCTGCGGCGCCGTCAGCGGGTTCCACAGCCTCTGCGCCGGAGGGACCACCTGCAAGCAGCTCTCGAACGAACGGGCGGCACGCAGGGTCGGGTACTGGGCGATGCTCCTGGAGAGCCTGCTCGCGGTATGTGTGGTGTGCTGTCTGATCGGCGGGTTGCCGCTCGATACGTACAGGCACTACTGCTATCCCGCCGGCGGCGGCGGCAACGCGGTGCTGACCTTCGCGATGGCCGTCGGGCACACGGTCCACATGGGACTGGGCCTGCCGGTCGCGGCGGGCGCGCTGGGCGCCATGCTGCTGCTCGAGGGCTTCCTCGTCACGACTCTGGACACCGCGGTGCGTCTGACGCGGTACATGATCGAGGAGGGGTGGAGCACGTTCTTCGGGCAGTACGATGTGTTCGCCCATCGGGCGGGGACCGTCGCCGTCCAGGCCGGAGGGAGCGACGGCGCGGTGCAGCGGATCGAGCCGGTGGGCGCCGGCGGTCTGGCGGTCAGTGAACCGCCTGTGCGGCATGTGGAACCGGTCGGACCGATGATCCCTACGCGCGGCGTGCGGCGTGCGCTTCTGCAGTTTCTCCAGTTCTACTGGGTGAATTCCGGCATTGCCGTCGGTCTGATGCTGCTGCTGGGCCTGAGCAACGGATACAAGGCGGTCTGGGCGATCTTCGGCTCCGCCAATCAGCTCCTGGCGGCGCTGGCCCTGTGGGTCGGCACGGTCTGGCTGATGAGCAAGAGACGCCAGTATTGGTTTGCGCTGATCCCGGCGATCTTCATGTTCGTGACCTCGATGACCATGCTCATTCGGCTGCTGGTCACGGAGTACCTTCCCGCCTGGCAGACGGGCAAAGCCGGCCTGCTGATCGCCGACGTGATCGTGCTTTCCATGACGGTGGGGATCCTCGTCTTGACCTTCAGGAATTGGCTTGGGAAAGGGGCTCTTGCGGCCGTCGCCCGCCCGCCCGAGCAGATGCAGGCGTAGGGGACGATCCGCTCCTGGATTCTCCTTGATGCCGCTTCGTGAGAGGTTGCGTCTTCCGAGCGCGGGCGTCTTGCTTGGCGCCTACGGCTCCGGCTCGGTCTCCGTCTCGGTGGCAATCGGCACGAGCGTAAACCTCGCGGTTGGAGGCCGGTCATCTCTCGCTTCGATCTCGTTTCGTTGCACGTACTCCTCGGGGAACTCGAATACGAACGGTCGAGAGGCCGGCCACTGCGTGATCTGCCTGTCCGTGTCTTCGATATACAGAACCATCTGATACGGCGCCTTGCGGTACGCTTCTTCGGCCTGTGGGGTGGCCCTGATGTATACGAAGGCCAGCTCCGTGGCTTCGTTGACCACCTCGACCCGGTACTTGCCCTGGAGATTGGGGCTGAAGCAGATGCCGTGCGTCGCGGGGACCGCGTATTCGGATAGGACGTTCTGCGCCGTCGCCAGGGTGACCTTCACTTTGGTCGCAACCTCCCGCCGCTGTCCGGGAACCAGATCGATGTACGGGGTCTTCTCGATGGGCCCACTCCTGGCCAGGGTCTGTTCCTGCGGGGTCAGGCCGATCGTCGCCTTGAAGGTTCTGTCGGTCGGCACGTAGGCCCTCACCGACGACGGATCGAGCGTCACCTGGAGGGAGGCGTCGATCCCGACGCATTCCACGGTGACATCCTGCTCCTCAAGTCGATGGGTCATGGCGGTCAATCGCTGCGGCTCGCAGCTTTCGACGGTCAGTCCGAGCTTGCGAATCTCATCGTTCTTACGGAGGAAATCGAGCACGTTGAGGGTGTGGAGTTCGGCCTGCGTCAGTCCCTCCTGCTCTGGGACGAGGAAGAGATTGAGGTCCAGGTCGCCTCGGTTCTTGCGCCGGGCCACCTCCGTGATGCGAGACGCGGGGCCCTTGAGAACGACCTCATCGAGGGCCACGGAACTCTGCAGGTTCGGGTTCGCTCGCTCCACGACGAAGCTGACCCAGAGGGCGGGATCGCCGGACTTCGCCACCTCGATCCGCACGTCGGAGAGCGACAGTCGCTCGTCCTGTGCCAGGTCCGCCCACACCCAGATCAAAGCGGTCAGGAATACGACAATCGATATCTTGCCTGGCTTGAACTTGTCGATCATTGACTCATTCTTCCCTGTGGAGTTTGAGCAGTCGTCCCACGAGGGGAACATTTCCGCCGGTCGCACTGCCCGCCAGATAGGAACGCACTTGTGATTCCGTCACGTTGCGAATCAACTTGCCGTCGCGGGCGATGGAAATGGCGCCGGTTTCTTCGCTGACGACCAGGCACATCGCATCCGACCCGGCGGTAATGCCCACCGCTGCCCTGTGGCGCGAGCCCAGCTCGACGCCCGGGACGCTGCCTGCCTCCGCCAGCGGCAACTGCACGCTGGCGGCGACGATCCGGTCCCCCCGAATCACGACCCCCATGTCGTGGAGGGGAGTGCCCGGATAGAAGATCGTCTTGAGCAAATCGGAAGTGACGCGGGCGTCGAGACGGACACCCGTCTCAATGAACTCGCCCAGCGCGACCTGCCTTTCCAGGACGATGATCGCGCCGATCCGGGCCGCCGAGAGTTCGGTTGCCGTGGTAACCAGCTCCTCGATGGTCCGTGAGAGTTGATGCGAGGAGCCGGCCCAGATCCTGGGCTGACCGATTTGGATGAGAACGCGTCGAATCTCCGGCTGAAATGCGGCCACCGCCACGATCAGCACCGCGATCAAAAACCCCCGGTACAGAAGCTGGAGTCGATCGAAAGGCAGACGCTCCACGACGAGATTGAGGATCAAGACCCCCGAGACGAGAAGGAGAATCACCCCGCGAAAGAGCCTCTCCCCGCGAGTCCCTTCGAGGAAATCCACCACCCACCAGATGACCAGACCGATGGCAAGCAACTCGACCAGGACAATCCACCATTCGTAGTGCGCGATGCGGTGGAAATAGTCTACAAGCGTGTACACCGATGCAGATCCCTTCCGTGGGGTTGGCCGTGCTGCGAATCTGCCCCGGGCTGCGGAATGCGGATTCTCGGGACGGCGGCTACGGGATTCTCTTGTCTGTCAGCCTGCTGGGCTGGTCGAGTCCGAGCACCCTGTCGAGGTCGGACAACATCAGTTCATTGTTGACGCGAAGAACCCGACTGTGCCGACGGTCTACTTCCGCTCTGGTCTCACCCGGCTGTCTCAGGCTACAGCCCGCCAACGGCAACACCGAGACCAAGGCGGCGACCGCCAGCGTGAAAAAACGTAAGCGCAGACCCCTGCGCCGTTCTTTCCTGTTCTCTACAGTCGTCACGCTTTTCATCATTCCCCTTTTTTTCCCAACCATGGACTCGTTCACTGGGATGGCGCAAGACCCGCCCGACCATGAACTTGATTATAGCGGCCCCTGTGTCCGATGTCAAGAGCGGCGTGGGATTTTACCGGCCGCGATGCACCTGATTCGATGAAGATGGCATTTCCTCTGTCCCCACAGGAGGTTACAATCCCACCGGAGGGGTCCGACCGGGTCGGGCCCAGGCCATTGAACAAGACGTTGCTTCAACGTTTCAGGAGTAGGCCATGACGACTCAATCATCTTTGAAAACCCTGACCGGTCGCGAGCGAGTGCTTCGTGCCCTGAACCACCAGCCCGCAGACCGCGTTCCTGTCGATGTGGGCGGCACCGCCTGTTCGGGCGCCCAGGTCAGCGTCGTCGCCAGGTTGCGTCGTACGCTGGGTCTCGACAAGCCGGGCGATCGGGTCAAGGTGACCGAGCCGTACCAGATGCTGGGCGAGATTGCTGCCGACCTGCGCCAGGTGCTGGGCATCGATGTCGTCCACCTGCCGAATCGCAAGAACATGTTCGGTTTCGAGAACACAGGCTGGAAACCCTGGCAGACCTTCGACGGCACGCACGTCCTGGTCCCGGCCCGGTTCAACACCGATCCGGAGCCGGACGGCTCGATCCTGATGTACCCCGAGGGCGACAAATCGGTCAGGCCGTCGGCCAGGATGCCCAATGGGGGATACTATTTCGATTCGATCATCCGCCAGCCACCCATCGATGACGCCAAACTCGATCCGGCCGATAATCTCGAAGAATTCCAGCCTATCGGCGAGGAGGACCTTCAGTACTACGAGCAGCGAGCGAACGACTTGCACGAGAACACGGATTTGGCGGTCGCTGCGGGCTTTCCCGGCACCGCGTTCGGCGACATCGCCCTGGTGCCGGGCCCCTGGATGAAGGACCCCAAGGGCATCCGCGACATCGAGGACTGGTACGTCAGCACGCTGATTCGGCACGACTACATCCGCGAGGTCTTCGCGCGTCAGGCCGAGATCGCCATCGAGAATCTCAAACGAATCCACCAGGCGGTGGGAGACAAGGTCCACGTCGTGTTCATGGACGGGACCGACCTGGCCTCGCAGAACAGCCTGTTCTGTTCACCCGACACGTATCGCGAGCTCTACCTGCCCCACGCGAAGAAGGTCAACGACTGGGTCCATGCCCATACCCAGTGGAAGACCTTCAAGCACTGCTGCGGCGGCTGTGAGCCGCTGATCGAGGGCTTCATCCAGGCGGGCTACGATGTACTGAACCCCGTCCAGACCTCGGCCCGAGGCATGGACCCGCAGCATTTGGTGGACACGTACGGAGATCGCATCGTTTTCTGGGGCGGCGGCGTCGATACCCAGCAGACGCTCCCCTTCGGTTCGCCCGAGGAAGTCCGCGCCCAGGTCGTCGAGCGAGTCAGAATCCTCGGCGCCAGGAACGGCTACGTCTTCAACACGATCCACAACATCCAATGCAATACGCCGACGGAGAACCTCCTGGCCATGTTCGAGGCCCTCGGTCGGAGCTTGTAGCACTCGGACGCGGGTCGTGAGCGTCCCACCCATGCTTCCCGGCCGGGTCTTTTATCTTGCATTTGCCGCCCGATTCAGGCAGAATGTACTGAAGAGAAAACTCCTGTACCGAGGCTGCGATGCAAGGGAAGGTCGCAGTGCAGGCAGAGGCGAGAGCAGCAACCTTTTCGGAAAGGGTGGAACGATGAAGGAAACAACGGCAGTTATTCTCGTGGCGACCGCATTGCTCTGTGGGTCTGTCCATGCAGCGAGTGTCGCGTGGATCGATGGGATCGGGTCGGTGGCTCCGTCCGGATGGTCGATCAGTCCGTCCAGCCCATCGACGACAGACGTGATTTCCTTCTCGGGGCCCACCGACACGACATACGGAAACAGTTGCAGCGCGGAAATGGCTTACGGCGGCACGCCCTATCTGTCCATCAGCACGTCCACCAAGACAATCGAGCTGAAGTTCCAGGGTCCGGCGCCTACGAAGTGCATCCTGATCTACAAGCCCGCGGTGGGTTTTCGAGGCGATTTCGGGCCTCTCGCGTCCGGCAACTGGACCTTCAAGTGCGTGCATTCCCTGATTCCGTTTCAGATCCACTTCACGGTCGGCGGCGGCACCAGCGGCAGTATCATTCGCGTGGATCAGAATGCCCCATGGACTTGGACGCCCGACGGCAGTAGCTGGACAAAGGCTTACCACTACCTGCAGGACGGACTGGCGGCGGCCGGGGCCGGCGATACGATCTACGTGGCCAACGGCACCTACGTGCCGGACGATGGATCGACCGTCACCTCAGGCGATCGCGCCGCTTCCTTCGTGATTCCCGACAATGTAACGGTCCTGTGCGGCTTTGCCGGCTACGGCGCATCGAGTCCGAACACGCGGGACCCGGACACCTATCCCACGATCCTGAGCGGCGACTTGGACGATAACGATTTGTGGGGGATTCTGAACATCTCGGAGAACAGCTATCACGTGGTGTCGGCCTCTGGGTCGGGCACGCTCGACGGCGCCATCATCACCGCCGGCAACGCCGACGGCTCGGGAGACCACCGTTTCGGCGGTGGCGCGCTTCTGACCTCTTCGACGCTCACGATCGAAGCCTGCAAGATCCGGGGCAACAAGGCGGATTTCGGCGCCGGCATCGCCTGTCTCGACGGCATCGCACCGACCCTGATCAACACGGAAATCACCGGCAACTGGGCCTATGTCTTTGGCGGCTGTCTGTACAACGACGACGCCAACGTCGAGATGACCAACTGCTTGGTCACCGGCAATACCGCCAGTTGCGCGGACATCCTGGGCGGTGACGCCATCGTCAATATCATGGGCAGTCTCGACATCACCAACTGCACCATCGCAGACAATCGGCCCGGCCACGGCCTTCCCCCGAACGAGAGGGCCATCGCCAGTCTCGTCTGGGGCCCGGGTTTCGTGGACACGATCTCCGTCAAGAACAGCATCATCCGAAACGGCGGCAACGAGATCTGGTGCACCGAGCCGGGCATTGTCAGCCTGTACTACAACAATATCGAGGGTGGCGCCGGCGGCTTCAGCGGTACCGGGAACATCGACGAGGACCCTCTATTCCTGAACCCCGGATCGTTTGCCATAGAAGGTCAGTGGTACTTCGATGACGATGGATACACCCTGCAGGCGGGCTCGCCCAGTATTGACGCCGGGAGTCAGGCTCTACTGCCTTCGGGTCTTACCATAGACCTCAACGGCGATACACGCGTCCAGGGCGGGCAGGTCGATCAAGGCGCCTACGAGTCGAGCGGACTGCCGCCGGCGGTGGTCCTGGTTCCCGACGTGGTCAACAAGACGCAGGCTTCGGCACAGTCCTCCATTACGAGCGCAGGACTGGTCGTCGGGACGATCAACCATGCGTACAGCAGCACGGTGGCCTCGGGACGAGTGATCAGTCAGGACCCGGTTGGCGGCTCGGTCGCCGTTGTGGGCTCTGCCGTGGATCTGGTGATCTCGCTCGGACCGGATCCGGGATCCTCGTGGACGTTGGACAAGACGTCGGACATCAGCACGATGGTCCCGAACCCCCCGCCTTCCTACCTCGTCACGGTCGACGGCTCGGGCACCTGGGAGTTCTACGCCAGCGGCACGACGGAGTACAAGATCGAAATCACCAGCGTCGCCGGCGTGGGCGGCACGTGGACCGTGACCCCGTCGGGCGGCACGGTGAGCACCGGCTCGCATACGATCTACTTCGACATGCACGGCGAGGACCTCGATGTCAGTTGGATGACCCCTGGAGCCCACAAGGTCGCGGAGATCAGGTTCTACACGCGATGAGCGGCCACGACGGCACAGGGAATTCCGTTCCGACTTCGCAGCAGAGAGGGTCCGCGCTCTTGAGATTGCAGTGAATCGGTCTATGAAGCCGAATCGCCACTGCCGGAAAACCTGCGAGGAGATCCCGGAACGGCAGTTTTTTGTTTGTCTGACTCCCGATCGTCCATATAATAGTGCGTCCGGAAACAGGGGACTGCGACGGCGGGTCCAACGGTATCTGGTGTCTCAGCAATGGTCCGGACAGGCCGGTGGTCGATACCGGCAGCGGTGGCGGTGTGCCGTTGTCCGGCCGAGTGGCGGAATGGCAGACGCTGGGGACTTAAAATCCCCTGCCCGCAAGGGCGTATGGGTTCGAGTCCCATCTCGGCCATTGAGGCGAACTGCGGGTCCCCGACGGCCGTACGTTCAGGGCACGTTCTGTGCAGGAACCGATGCCTTGGCGCAATCGAAGTGTTTGTTGGTCACGCTCTGTGTCGACAGGGTGTGTTGGAGGTAGACTATGGTCAGTAAGAACAGCAAGCTCGTGGACATTGACAAGCCCAATCTCTTCCGCGAGGTGTTCCCGTATACCGAGTTTCCGAAGGTGGTCTTCGACGGCCTGGCGGAACCCTGTGAGGTTCCCGAGGATATCTGGATCACCGATACGACGTTTCGCGACGGCCAGCAGGCGCGACCGCCGTACAAGCCGGAGCAGATCCTGCGCATCTACGACCTTCTGCACCAGATCGACGGCGGCACCGGTCTGATCCGCCAGTGCGAGTTCTTCCTGTACTCCGACAAGGACCGCAAGGCCGTCGAGCTGTGCAAGGCCCGAGGCTATCGGTACCCCGAGATCACCGGCTGGATTCGCGCGGTCGCTGCCGATTTCAAGCTCGTCTCCCAGCTCGGACTTCAGGAGACCGGCATTCTGACGTCCGCCAGCGACTACCACGTCTTCCTGAAGCTGGGCAAGACCCGCTCCCAGGCTCTCAACAGCTACTTAGACATCGTAAAGGCCGCCTTGGATACCGGGGTGCTGCCGCGATGCCACCTGGAAGACATCACGCGAGCGGACTACGACGGGTTCATCCTGCCGTTCGCGGTTGAGCTGCTGAAAATCCAGGAACAGTACGGCAAGCCGGTCAAGATTCGCCTCTGTGACACGCTGGGTTTCGGCCTGCCCTGGCCGGGCGTCGCGCTGCCGCGGAGCATTCCCAAGCTGATTCAAGGCCTTCGCAGAATCGGTGTCCAGCCTGCGCAGCTCGAATGGCACGGACACAACGACTTCCACAAGGTCCTGGTCAACGCAGCCACCGCGTGGCTCTATGGGTGCAGCGCCGCCAATGCGTCGATCTTCGGCTCCGGGGAGCGAACGGGCAATCCGCCCTTGGAGGCCCTGGTCATCGAGCACGCGCAGCTTCGCGGCGTGGTCCCCGGCGTCAACTACGCCGCCATCACCGAGCTGGCCCACTACGCCCACACGGAGCTGGGCTTCGAGATCGCGCGGAACTATCCGCTGGTCGGCCAGGATTTCAACGTGACGCGGGCGGGTATTCACGCGGACGGCCTGCTCAAGAACGAGGAGATCTACAACTGTTTCGACACGAACACGCTGCTCAACCGGCCCATCGGCGTCGCCATCGCCGACAAGACCGGCGCCGCGGGCATCAAGCACTGGGTCGAGACGCACTACGAGATCCAGATCGCCAAGCACGACCCACGCATCATCCGGATCAAGGACCGGATCGACGCGGAGTACGCGGCGGACCGGATCTCCGCGATCTCCGATGAAGAGATGCACCAGTGGGTTCGAGAGGCCTTCGAGGCCCAGATGCCGCCGGCCAGAAAAGGATAGGACTACAACGAGAAGGAAATCCGAAGCACGAATATCGAAATCCGAAACAAATTCCAAGCACGAAATCCAAATGACTGAAACGCTATCGCCCGTCCAACGGTCGGTTTGGGTTTCTGGATTTCTGTCATTCGTGCTTGTTTCGGATTTCGCACTTCGAATTTCGGATTTCCTCGCTTCGAGGTGTTATGGCTCACGACGAGATCAAGGCGGTTCTTTTTGACCTCGGCGATACAATTCTGAACTTCGGCAAGGTCGATACAACGAGGGCCTTTCTGGCGGGCGCCAGGGCCTCGCACGCCTTCCTGAGGCAGCAGGGCCAGCCGGCCGCCTGGTTCCCCTGGTACTTCGCCTGCAATCTCGTTCGTATGCGGGTCCACTACCTGATCTCGAACCTGACGCACAATGATTTCGACTCGCTCGACGTGCTCAAAGCCATCGGCGCCCGTCAGGGGGTGAAGTTGTCGCCGGCACAGTGGGACGAGTTTGCCTGGCTGTGGTATGAGGCGCTCAGTCGCACCGCGCAGGTCGAGCCGGACCTGCGGGAGACCCTCGATACCCTGCGAGGCATGGGCCTCAAGCTTGGGATCGTGTCCAATACGTTCGTCAGCCGGGCCTCGCTGGCCAGACACCTCGCGCAGCTCGGCCTGCTCGAGTTCTTCCCCGTGCAGCTCTACTCCTACGAGTACCATTTTCGCAAGCCCAGCACGGAGATCTTCCGGATTGCGGCCGGCAAGATCGGAGAGGCCACCGAGAGCATCGTCTTTGTCGGGGACCGGATCGACAACGACGTTCTGCCCGCGATGAAGAGCGGGATGCACGCCGTGCTCAAGGAGGCCTACACCAACGCGGGCAAGCCGACCCCGCCGGGGGCCCACAGGGTTCGCCTGCTCTCGGAACTGCCGGGGATCATCGAGCAAATCAACGCCGCCGCCCAGCCGGCCCGCCTCAAACCGTAGGCCGCTTCAGTTACATCTCGAAGCCCGAGAAACTGCATTGACACGTCGCGTCCGTCTTCATACTATCGCATCCCGTTCGTCCGCGTTGCGTGCTGGCGCTGGTTGGCGTCCGAAACGCGACACGGGACGCACAACGGATGAAGGAGAACACCGATGGCAGCAGGCAGACCGATTGATGTGACCGACGAGAGCTTCGCGGACGAAGTGCTTGAATCGGATATTCCCGTCCTGGTGGATTACTGGGCGCCGTGGTGCGGCCCATGTCGGATGGCCGCGCCCGTGCTGGAGAGGATCGCGGATGAGTATGACGGCCGGCTCAAGATCTGCAAGCTCAATGTGGACGAGAACCGCGAGATCGCGACCCAGCATCGGATCATGAGCATCCCCACGATGTTCTTGTTCAAGGACGGCGAGCTGGTCGATCAGATCACCGGGATGACGCCGAATTTCGAGTCGGACCTCAAGAGAAGGATCGAGCCTTACGTGGAGTAATCGCGCGTCCCATAGGTCCTATCGGTCCTATAGGACTGATGGGACGGATAGGACCCATAGGACTTGCTGCGACGGACTCGAAGTCGGAGAAACGACGCCATGACCGATGCTCAGTACGACGTGATTATCGTGGGCGGGGGGCCGGCCGGGCTGGGCGCTGCGCTGTACAGCTCGCGAGACCGCTACCGGACGGTGATCCTGGAGAAGATGATCCCCGGCGGGCAGATCTTCAACACCGATCGGATCGAGAACTACCCGGGCATCGCCCGAATCGACGGGCCGACGCTGATCGACCAGATGCAGAAGCAGGTCGAGAGCTTCGGCACCGAGATCCAGACCGCCAGCGAGGTGACGGACATCAAGCGGACCGCGGACGGCCACATCGAGGTCCATTGTGGAAAGGACCGCTACGTTGCGAAGGCGGTCGTCCTGGCGCCGGGCAGCGGCTATCGGAAACTGGGCGTTCCCGGCGAGGAGGAGTTCCGCAACGCGGGCGCGGGCGTCAGCTATTGCGGCACGTGCGATGCGCCCTTCTTCCGAGACAAGGAAGTGGTCTCGGTCGGAGGCGGCAACTCCGCCCTCGAAGAGACCCTGCACCTGACGAAGTACGCCAGGAAGGTGACGATCATCCACCGTCGCAACGAGTTCCGCGCGGACAAGATCCTCGTCGAGGAGCTGCTGGCCAAGGCTGCCGAACCGAACAGTCCGCTGGTCATTCGTTACGACTCGGTCGTCACCGCGATTCAGGGCGCCGGACGGGTCCAGTCTGTCCGACTCAAGAACGTCAAGACCGGTCGCGAAGAGGACTACCCCTGCGACGGCGTGTTCATCTTCGTCGGTATGGTGCCCAGCACGGGCTTCCTCCAAGGCATTGTGGACCTGACCGAGCAGGGCTTCATCCGCTGCGACTGCGCGTCTCTGCGGACGTCGATGCCGGGCGTCTTCGTCGCGGGCGACTGCCGCGTCGGCGCGACAATGCAGCTCATCACTGCAGTCGCCGACGGCGTCAACACCGCCATGATGATCAAGCAGTACTTCCGCGATCCGCAGTGGTGGAAGAAGACAACCAGCGGAGAGTCCTTCGGTTGGTAGACCCGCTCGTAGTGATGCCGTAAGGCGTTATCTTGGGCGAGTGTGAAGTCGGAGCCAACCGGCCGGCAAACCGGCGTTTGTCATGCTGAACGAAGTGAAGCATCTGGGCCCTGTAGGAAACGTGGCGTCCGAAGTCAAGACGCATCTTTCGCTCCCGGGCCAGATCCTTCGCGTTGCTCAGGATGACAAGAGGTAGGCCTCCGGGCATATGGGTTTTGTGAGACGCCCGTATTCTTCCCGACACCGGCCGCGATGCGGCTGAGCGACTCAGGACGACAAGGCGGCGACGATGGCTTTCTTGAAGACCCGTCGCGCCCGATCGCGGTGTGCATCGTCTACCAGAAGATGATATAGAAGACTGCGACCGCGACCAGGACCGCGCCGCCGGCGAGCTTCGCGCTCCGAGTCGTCTTCGTCTCGATCTCTTCACGAACCGGCAGCACCCTTGGCTTCTCCAATGGCTTGAGGAAGGTAATTACTCCCATAATCATCAGCACCAGCTCGAAGGCCAGCGCAACCTGAATCAGGAAATGCAGTCCCGGCGCGAACCGCTGGAACAACGCATACAGGATGGGACCGCAAATCAGTGCGGTGACACCTGCCGCGGGAGGGGCCTGAGGAACCAGCATCCCGAAGAGAAAGGCCGCGACGACGCCGGGCCAGATATAACCCTGGAATTGCTGAATGTAATTGAAGACGCCGCCGAATTTCGGATCGGCCAGTCGCGGCGCCAGCAGGCAGGCGGCTGCGATGAAGATCGCGGTGCTGATGCGCCCGAGCAGGAGCAGGCGATTCTGAGACGCGTTGCGGTCGAAGAGCCGATTGTAGATGTCCATCGTCAGGATCGTCGAGGCAGAGTTCAGCATGGAGGCCAGGGAGCTGATGACCGCGCCTGCGATGGCCGCGAACATGAACCCTCGCAGGCCGGCGGGAACCAGGTTGCGGATCAGCATGGGAAACGCTTCGTCGGGTGACTGCATCTGACTGCCGTAGAGCTGATACGACATGATCCCCGGGAGCACGATGGCAAACGGGATCAACAGCCACAGGCCGCCGGCAAAGATCACGCCCAGTTGACCCTCTCGGAGCGTCCTGGCGGCGAGAGTACGTTGCACGATGAATTGATTCAGGCCGCAATAGTACAGGATGACGATTCCCAGCCCGGAGACGACGCCCGTCCAGGGTAGCGCCTCGTGACCGGCCGGCAGGACCATGTGGAGTCGGTCCGCGTTGATGGTGGAGAATTGTTCCCAACCCCCGCAGGCGCGCAGACCGAGGAAGAAGGTGACAATCCCTCCGATGAGCAGGGCGCCCCCCTGGAACAGATCGGCCCAGGCGATTGCCTTGAGCCCGCCCCAAATCGTATAGACTGCGGCGATCAGCCCGATGAACCAGATGCTCCCGGTCAGATTGACGTCGAACACCTTGTTCAAGGTCAGGCCGCCGGAGTAGAGCACGGCCGTGAGCAGAACGACGACGTAGATGACCACGGTGGTCAGCGCCATGAGCGCCCGGGCTGCGGGGTTGTAACGATACTCGAGATACTCCGGCATGGTGTAGATGCCCGCTTTGAGGAAGCGGGGCAGCAGGGTGAACGCGATCAGGACGATGCCGATGCTGCCGGCCAGTTGCCAGTTGCTCACCGCCAGGCCCACGCTGCCAGCCCCCTGGCCGCTCATGCCGACGAACTGCTCGGTGGAGATGTTGGCCGCGATGATGGACAAGCCGATGAGCGGCCAGGTGAGTCCCCGTCCCGCAAGAAAGTAGTCCTCGCTGGTCCGCTCCCGGCGGCTTTTGAACATGCTGACCCCGACGACCACAGCGATGAACGCGACGAAGACCCCGATGTCGAAGGCATTCAGTTCCATAGGTCCATCCAACCAAGGCAGTTGTGCGCCTCTGATCCCGGTCCCGGCAGGGACCGAGGTCGAGAGAAACCTCTCATACGATGCCCAGATCCTTCGGCGTCGCCTCAGGATGACAGAGCCAACTCCATGGCGTCACAATAATCGACCGGCGGTCTGAGTGCCACAAGATTTCCCTACCCGATGATTTGCACGATGGGACTGTTTCTGGTACAAACGGACTGCCGGACGGGCACTGATCCAACGGTGACAGCAGAAAGGGTAGATGCATGTCGAACGCTCTCGATCACAGTCGAATGACCAGGCGACGGTTTCTGAATGCCTCTTTGGCCGCAGCGGGGGGGATCATCGCGTTGACCCCGCGTCGAAGCCCGGCCCAGGTGGATCAGGCACAGTCGCGTTGGGCCTTTCTGTCGGATACGCACATCGCTGCCGATTGCGAGAACAACTACCGGGGCTTCTATCCCTATCGCAACTTCGAGAAGACCGTCGCCCAGCTCGCGGCGGACCTGCCCGAGGGCGTGGTCGTCACGGGCGATCTGGCCCGACTCACCGGCCAGATGGGCGACTATGAGAACCTCCGCAAGCTGCTGATGCCTTTGGTCGGCCAGAGACCCATGTACCTGGCCTTGGGCAACCACGACGACCGTGCCGTCTTCCTGGATGTGTTCGAGGACCGCCCCGGTCAGGCACAGCCGGTCAGGGACAAACACGTCGTCACGGTGGAGGCGGGACCTGTCCGATTCATCCTCCTCGATTCACTCTTGGCGACGAACCAGACGCCGGGACTGCTCGGCAAAGCCCAACGGACCTGGCTCCGGAAGTATCTCCAGGACAGCGACGACAAGCCCGTCATTCTCTTCTTCCACCACACTCTCGAGGACGGCGATGGCGATCTGTTCGACGCCCTCTGGCTGTTCGATCTCATCAGGCCCATCCGCAAGGTCAAGGCCATCGTCTACGGCCACTCGCACGAGTACAGGTCCTCGGAACTCGAAGGCATCCACCTGATCAATCTTCCCGCTACGGCCTACAACTTCAGCGACGATCAGCCGTTGGGCTGGATCGAAGCCAAACTCACCGCCGAGGGCGGCGACT
Organism: Sedimentisphaerales bacterium; assembly: GCA_034678485.1. GTDB lineage: Bacteria > Planctomycetota > Phycisphaerae > Sedimentisphaerales > Anaerobacaceae > PLanc-01. The sequence continues at coordinate 40,318 of JAXDBU010000168.1, forward strand.
TCACCCTGCACGCCGTCGCCGGCAACACGCAGCTCGACGGGCGCGTCGAGGGCTTCCGTTGGCGGTCATAACCACGGCCGAAAGGTACCTCGTATCCGCTGCCCAGGCTCCTTCGCGATGCTCCAGGACGACGTTTCTCAATCCGCGCACGAATCATCCCGAAGCCGTATCAGTCAGTCGTATTCGCACTCATTGAATCTGTTTCGAGCTTCGTGCCTCGAATTGCGGTCTTCCCGGCCAGGATGGCCGTGTCACGGCGTAGTTCCTGCCAGGACGACCTCGATCTCCGCCAGTTGCATCGCGTACTTGCCGAAGTATCGGGTCTTGCGCAGTCGCGTGGCCTCGACCTTCACGTAACGAACGGATTTCTGCTCGAACTCGAAGACCTCCGGACCTGTCACATCCTTGGGCTTTCGCTCGGCGTCCTCCGGGCCGGTGGCCGGACGGCGGAAGCGTTCCCTCTTGGCGACCTCGTCCCACGTGGTCCCGTCCACGGACACGAGGACGCGGAAATCGAGCGGGAAGCCGTCGTAGGACTGATCGATCTCGGTCGATTCGACGAATGGCTCGGAGCAATGCGTGTGTTGCCAGGCGTCGCCGTGATCGAGAGGCCAGATGCGAATGGTCTTGGTGTCCACGGCCTGCCCGAGGTCCACCTGGACCCACTCGCTGTGCGCTCCATCATCGTAGAGGTTGCTGGTCCAGCCGCGATGCCAGCTTCTCGTGTTGATGCGGACCCCATCCGTCAGCTTGGCGGCGTCCCAGTTGCTGGCCTCCTTCTCCGGCTTGAAGTTGCTCGACGCGGTCACCGGCTTGTTCAGTGCCACATTCCAATAGGGTTGCGGTCCGGGCAGTCCTTCGGACGGCGCGACGGTGTACGTCTTGCCCGCCTCGGTCTGGAAGGTGCAGATCTGGCCATAGGGTCTCTGCTCGACGGAAACTTCAGGCTTGTTGCCCTGGCCGTCGTCGATGGCGAGAGTCCGGCCGGACCAGGGATTGAGAATGCTGCACGGCCTGCCCTTCTCGCTCACAATGGTGATCGGCTGACATACGCCGTCCTTCTTCTGGGCCGAGACCAGAAACGCGCCGGCCGCGCGGATCGTGACGAACTGGCCCTCGAGGTGGTGCCAGCAGGGGAACAGACGCAGAAATCCTTCCTGGCTCTGCAGAAGCATGGCGTTGATGCCCTCCGCGACGCCGGCGCCCTCGACGTTGCCGCCGCCGCTGCGGAAGTTGTTCACGCCAATGCTGCGGAAGTAGCCGCGGCATCGTCGGATGATCTCCGGCGGGTGGTGGGCAAGACGGGCGGCCATGGAGAAGATCTGCGGTGGATTGTTCAGCCACTCGACGTAGTATTGCGGTTTGACGATCAGCGTGTTGCGGGCCACCGACAGCAGCTTCGGATCGGAACTCAGGCCCACCTGCTCGCCCGGAAAGACCGGATAGAGCACCCAGTCCTGCTCGGTCAGGAAGGGGTTCAGGGTCGCCTCGCTCCAGGCGAAGACCTTCCGGCCGTAGGCGTGGCTCATCGGGTATTCGGCCATGTTCACCAGGAAGTCCTTCCAGCGGGCGATGTCCGCGTCGCCGTAACCGGTGTCCACGCCCGCGGCCTTTAGCGCCTCCGTCATGTCGATCATGCCGCGGTAGAACCGTCGCAGGAAGGCCAGGCCGGTGATGCCGTTGTAGTTGTCGTTCGCGGAACCTTCCATGGGCTTGCTGTCCACGATCACGTACCGCGGCGTGCCGTTTGGACGGGTTTCCTTGTTCTTCACGAGATCGCTATCCCAGTAGGCCGCGACGTCCTTGAAGAACGGGTACATCGTCTTGAGCCATTCCAGGTCGTAGGTCATGTAGTAACGGGTAATCAGGTTCAACGAAGCTTCAACGGCGTGGGTCCGCTGGCCCAGGGTGACCGGCTCGTTCAGGTGCCCCGGCGCGGTGCCCATGAAGAAGAGCGTACCCGGCACGCCGGCGGCCTTGGCTTGCCTGCGCCCGAAGACGTTCGCCTCCAGGACCGTGCGATCGTACGGCTCGGAGAGGTCCACCCGGTTTGTCGAGTACGCGCCGTAGTACAGGGCTTCGTTGTTATAATTCCAATGGTAGTCGCCACCCCAGGGGACATTGTCGTTGACCGGGAATCCATTGCATCCGACGGGGTATCTGCCGATCCGGACACAGCAGCCGAAGACGTACATGCAGCCGTAGTAGGTCCGCTCGATGATCGGCTCGGCATCCAGGCGGATGTAAGACCGGCGCCAGTAGGCGTCCCACCAGGTATGATGGGCCTGCACTTGGTCTTCGACCTGGGCTCGCGTCAAGCCCATCAGTGCAGCCATCGCCTCCGGCCTGGGATCGGCCGGGTCCATCGTGATCGGAAGGCCCGTGCTGTGCACTTTTGTTACGATCAGCAGACTCCTGCCCGGCTCGACGGTGAGCAACTGGGCCGCCTGGACCTGGAGATCGTTCTTGTCGTAGTCGATCGCGGTGTCGATCTCGGTCTTGCACTGGACGTCGAAGGGACGGGTGACCGAAACCGCCCACATACGGAACTGCCGGCTGCCGAAGTCGTTGTGGTCGGGTGGAACGTGGGTCTTGCGGCTCGCCCACGCGATGATCGGGCTTTCCGTATCGAGTCCGGCGGCTACCTCGAACGGCTCGGCCCGGACAGCGAATTGATCGGCGCACGTCTCGATCCGCAGCGCGAGCGGCTTGGTGCCCCGATGCTCGATCCAGTTCACCAGGATATTGTCCGACTCATGCGGCACCACCGAGCGGATCAGGGTAACCTCCTGCCCCTTGGTCAGCGTCGTGGTCACTTCCGCCTGGTGCATGTCCACCGCCTGCTGGAACTTGGCTCCCGCCATCTCCGGCATCACGAGATTCACGTATCCCACCAGGACGTTGCCGCTCTGCCAAAGGGTTTTGTCGGCACACTTGTCCCGCCAGAAGTCGGTCTTGCCGAGATGGAACGTCATGCACTCGGGCATTCCCGAGAGGGTCACCATGAGATTGCCGTTGCCCATGACCGGGAACGCGTCCATGATGGCGTAGTTGGAAACCGACGCGGCCGGCTTGGGCTCCGTGCTGGGGGTCACACAGCGGTCCAGGATCATCTTCACCTCATCTTGATCCGCTCCCAAGGCGACCAGGGCGGGCAGCAGACAGATTGAGGCGAGGATGCAGCAGTTGTTTCTCATGTCGAACTCCTCTTGTGTACCCGGCAAATCCCAGACCCAGCGACGCGAGTGGCGTAACGGATCCGCACCCAAGGATAGGTCCTTGCCGCCTGCCAAACCCGGATGGCTCCGCGCGGACTTCGTGCATTCCTCTATATGCCTTCACGGACCCCTGCTTGTCAAGGAACTTGTGGTCAGTCGCCACGTCGAGTCACATAAATGGCGTTCCATCAGGACTGACCGGCCATGCGATAGCCCCTGGCGCATGACGGTTGTCGCGAGGTTTGGAGCGGGTCCCCAAACGCGATGCACCGCGTTGGGGGTCCCAGTTCCGCCATCAGGCGGCTCAAGACCGTGTAAACGCGGAACTCCAAACGGCCGCCTTCCTTCTCGTAAGAGATCTTGTATAATCCAGATCGCGGCAGCACGCGGACGAGAATCGAGGCGTTGTGGGCGGCGATACGCCGACTGCCCGCTGGGAAAGGACGCGCGGTGACACACCTGAGAAGGCGGTTGATCCTGGTTGTGGTTTTCACAACGGCGTTCCTGGCCGCGGGGTTCCTCGTTTGGCGCCTCTGGTGGTCACCGGCCTTGTACCGCATGACTATCCTGCCCTCCCTCGACGGACGATGTACACATGCCTTTCGCCTGAACGACAAGGAGCAAGTCATAGGCATAGTATACGACGCGAATAGCCACACGCGTTCCTTCCTTTGGGATCGCACACACGGCGCACAGGACCTCGGATTTGGCTGTGCGCATGGGGGGCTGATGATCAACAACGCCGGGCAGATCGCCGGGACGATGCGGACAGACCCCAACAATGACGAGGCCTTCCTGTGGGAGCCCGGCAAGGGCAGGACCATGGTCGGCACACTCGGGGGCAAGAGGAGTCGCGCATACGCAATGAACAACCGCGGACAGATCGTCGGGGTCTCCTTCGATGCAAATGACTTCCCGCACGCCTTTCTCTGGGACAAAGAAACAGGGATGAGGAAGTTGCCTATCCCCGACGGGATTCGGTGCATCCCTTACAGCATCAACGATGCCGGACAGATCCTCGTGATGGCAATCAAGCAGCCGCTTGTACTGCCCGGCCCGTGGTTCCTTCTCGATCCGAACGGGTCCAGACCGGTTGCCCCGCTCCCGCCGGACACATGGCTCCAGAGCATGAATGCTGATTCGTGCATGGTAGCCATCGAAGGACACAGAAGCTCCAAACCCTATCTGTTCCTCAGGAATGAGCAAGGAGAGCTCAGACGCCTGTTTCCCTTTTGCGGCGAGTTTGAATCCGCTACTCGACTGAACGACAAGAACCAGATTGCCTCCACGCTGCTGGCCAATAAGCTCTGGGAGTCCCTGCAAACTCGATTCATCCGGCGCCATCTTCCATCTTTCGAAGGAGAATCCTATCTGTGGGACCCTGCCCGCGGGCGAATCCCGCTCGACAGATATCTGAAAGGCGTGGAGGGATTCCATGTCGAGGACTTGAACAATAACGGCTGCATCGTGGGATTTGCGCGGACCGAAGACGGCACCCCGTGTTCGGTCCTGCTGGAGCCGATCCCCGAACGCTGGGGCAAGTGATCCTCAGAGAGGGTAAGCCGCCGGGTCTCTGGTGAGTTTTGACAGACAAGTTCGGTAGTGCGTACCACCGCCTTGGCGGACTTCGTTCGCTTGGCTCGGAGTTCCTTCAGGTGACAGTACGGTAATGTAGCCCAGCCGCCCCCGGCTGGGATCACCCCCGGTTGGGATCACCCCCGGTTAGGATCACCCCCGAGGGCGGGGGTGCCACTCGGTTCGATTGCCGACCTTGCTCGTCAGAACTCATTAGGGTGCGTATCACGCACCCTACGAAGAGACTGCCAGGCCATCGCGCATGAGTATGGCGGAGCGGCTTGTAGTGTGCCCGTAAGGGCATATCCTCTCGCATCCGAAGAAGATAGCGCCTCACGGCGTCACTACGAACTGCTGCATTACCCTGTGGCCATGCGATGTTCACATCCACACACAACGGCGAGACGCGAGCTGGTTAGTTTCTTGCGTGAAGTGGCGTTTCTCTGGTCTAATGGCCGCCGGTATGATGCGCCAGAATCCTCGGCCAACTGCATTTAGGAGAATGCCATGAACCGGATTGTGCTGCGTAGTTGCGTCGTCGCCATCCTGAGCGTCATTCTGTGCTCGACAAGCCTCGGTCAGGTTCAACTGACCGTCCACGCGGACCAGCCGGGGGCGAAGATCAGTCCCACGATGTACGGCATCTTCTTCGAGGATATCAACTTCGGCGCCGACGGTGGGCTATACGCCGAGCTGGTCAAAAACCGCGCGTTCGAGTTCACCGCAGCGTTGATGGCCTGGAGCGAGGTCAAGCCGGAGGGAGCCAGTGGCGTGGTCGAGGTCCTGGATCAGGACCCATTCAACGCCGCCAGCCCGCACTACATCCGCGTCAAGGCCGAGGCCGCCGGCTACGGCGTCGTGAACGGAGGTTTCGCCGGGATGGGCGTCAAGAAAGGCGAGGAGTACGTGTTCTCTGCCTATGGCCGCGACGCCACGCGCAAAGCCGTACTGCGCGTCGAGTTGGTCGCCCCAGGTGGGCAGGTCCTGGCAAAGACCACGGTGAAGGGCTTCGGCGCCAGTTGGGCGAAGAAGTCGGCGACCCTGCGACCCTCCGCGACAGAGGCCAAGGCCCGACTGCAGGTCCTCCTGGACGCGCCCGGCTCGGTGGACCTCGACATGATTTCGCTGTTCCCCGACGAGACCTGGAAGGACCGTCCGAACGGCCTGCGGGCCGACCTCGTGCAGTGGCTCGCGGACCTCAAGCCCGGCTTCCTGCGTTTCCCCGGCGGCTGCATCGTCGAGGGCCGCTACCTCAGCACGCGATACCAGTGGAAGAACACGATCGGCATTCCTGAGGACCGCAAGCTCATCATCAACCGCTGGAACGACGAGTTCAAGCACCGCCCGGCTCCCGACTATTTCCAGACCTTCGGCCTGGGCTTCTACGAGTACTTCCTGCTCTGCGAGGACATCGGCGCCGAGCCCATGCCCATTCTCAATTGCGGCATGGCCTGCCAGTTCAACTCCAAGGAACTTGTCCCGCTCGACCAGCTCCAGCCGTACATCCAGGACGCGCTCGACCTGATCGAGTTCGCGAATGGCCCGGCTACCAGCACCTGGGGCGCCAAGCGGGCCCAAATGGGCCACCCCAAGCCGTTCAACGTCAAGTACCTTGGTGTCGGCAACGAGCAATGGGGACCGCAGTACATCGAGCGGTATGTGCCCTTCGTCAAGGCCCTCAAGGAGAAATACCCCGAAGTGCAGTTGATCGGCGCCACCGGCTCCGACCCCCAGATCTTCCCGAATGGACCTGCGGAGGTCGAATTCCTCCAGAAGAAGCTCAAGGAACTCAGAGCCGACATCATCGACGAGCACTTCTACCGAAACCCCGACTGGTTCCTGGACAGCGCGGGCCACTACGACAGCTACGAACGAAGCGGATCGAAGGTATTCGTGGGCGAGTACGCGGCCCAGAGCGTGGGCGTCGCCAGTCCCGACAATCGCAACAACTGGAAATGCGCCCTGGCGGAAGCAGCCTTCATGACCGGCCTGGAACGCAACGCCGACCTGGTCACCATGAGCTGCTATGCCCCGCTGTTCGGGCATCTGGACCGCTGGCAGTGGACGCCGGACCTGATCTGGTTCGACAACCTCCAGTCCTATGGTTCCGCCAACTACTACGTGCAGCAGCTTTTCAGCCTCAATCGCGGCGTCGTCCTGCTGCCGGTCGAAGTCTCCGGGCAGGAGACACCTTCGAGCAAGCAGCCGGGCCTGTACGCAACCTCCAGCCGGGATGCCAAGCCGGAAGACATCATCCTGAAAGTGGTCAACAGCGCTGCGGAACCCAGAGCAGTTCTCATCAAGATTGAGGGTGTCCGGCGTCTCGGACGCCGAGGCATAGCGACCGTCCTGGCGGGCGAGAAACTCACCGACCAGAACTCGCTCGACGAGCCGAAGAAGCTGGCCCCGGTCATAAGTCAGTTGAACGGTGTGAGCAGATCGTTCGCGCACACGTTCCCGGCCTATTCGCTGACCGTGCTTCGCCTGCAAGCCTTGAGGTAGAATCCGAAGTGGCGAGGGCATCCTGCCCTTGTTCTTTCCGCTGGAAGACGAGGGCGTCGCCCCATCGCAACGCAAGACCGGGATGGCCTCGCGGCATTGGATGTCTGTCCCGCACATGTCTTGTCATCCTGAGCAACAGCGAAGGATCTGGCTCACGAACAAGGATGCAGTCGCGTCCTCAGCCAGATCCTTCACTCCGCTACGCTCCGTTCAGGATGACACACATCGCGTGAGTTTCTCCGAATTCGGCGATGGAGACGCCGGCGCACGGCGGCAGACCTCGTTCTGAATTTGGGGCTTTGGTCATTTGAGCTTGTTTCGGATTTCGAATGTCGAGATGCGAATTTCCATCCTGCTCGGCTCCTGTCATCCTGAGCGACAGCGAAGGATCTGGCTCGCGGCCAAGACGTTCCCCTCGATCGCAGGCCAGATCGTTCACTCCGCTGCGCTCCGCTCAGGATGACAACCGCAGTGTACAGACCATTCATGATCCGTCCCTTATGGTTTCGGCATGATCTCCAGGTTGCGTTTGATCAGCTCGATCCGCTGCTGCACACAGGCGGCCGAACGCAGCGGGTCCGACGGCGTGTGCATGCAGTAATCGACCAGCTTCTCGACCGTCGTCGTCGCGACGTGGCAACGCGTGTCGCTGGAGGCGTAGTAGAGGAAGATCTGCCCGTTGGGTCGGGCCACCCAGCCGTTGGAGAAGGTGACATTCGAGACATCACCGACCCGTTCCTCGCCCTGGGGGGCCAGCAGGTATCCGCCGGGCTCGTAAATGAGCCGGCTCGGGTCTTCGAGCGAGCTCATGAACGCATAGAGCACGTAGCGCAGACCCGCCGCGGTGTTCCGCACGCCGTGGGCCAGGTGCAGCCAGCCCTCCGCGGTCTTGATCGGCGCGGGTCCCAGGCCATTCTTGACCTCGTTGATCGTGTGGTACTTGCGGTCCTGGACGATCTTCTCCTGACCGAGGACCGCGTGCTCGATGTTGTCCGCGAGGGCCCAGCCGATCCCGCCGCCGGAGCCGGCGTCAATGAAACCGTCCTGCGGGCGGGTGTAGAAGGCGTACTTGCCGTGGACGAACTCGGGGTGCAGCACGACGTTCCGCTGCTGGGGCGAGCGGGTCTTGAGATCGTCGAGCCGCTGCCAGGTCTTGAGGTCCTTCGTGCGTGCGATGCCGCACTGGGCGACCGCGGAGGACAGGTCGCCGCGCGGAGCCAGAGGGTCCTTGCGCTCCGTGCAGAACAGGCCGTAGATCCAGCCGTCCTCGTGGCGGACCAGACGCATGTCGTACACGTTGATGTCGGGATCGCTCGTCTCGGGCATCACAATCGGGTAATCCCAGAAGCGGAACCGGTCGACGCCGCTGGGGCTCTCCGCGACCGCGAAGAAGCTCTTGCGGTCCGCGCCCTCGACGCGAGCCACCATCAGGAACTTCCCGTCCAGCTCGATGGCCCCGGGATTGAACGTGGCGTTGATGCCCAGACGCTCCATCAGGTGCGGATTCGTTGTGTGGTTCAGGTCGTATCGCCAGAAGACCGGCGCGTGCTCGGCGGTCAGCACAGGGTATTTGTATCGCTCGAACACGCCGTTGTTGACATCAACGGGCCGGTTGGGCCGATTGACGAGGGCCTCATACTCCGAGAACAACTTCTTCAATTTGGTATCAAACTGTTCGTGTGTCATATTCGAGTCCCCCTTGGGATTTACTACTTACGATTTACTACTTGCGATTGGATCGTGAGCCCGGTCGCAGAACCAAATGGCAAATCGTAAATCATGAATTGTCGATCCGTCTGATGATCTCCAGGCAGCATCGCCCATTGTGGTACGGCCCCTTCCAGGCGGAGACCTTGGGCTGCGCCGGGTCGGGCGTGCCGTCGGGCCGGATGCACCAGAACCACTCGCCGTGCTGGTGGTCCACGACCTTGTCCTGGATGAACTGCCAGCACCGTATCGCGGCGTCGCGAAACGCGGGGTCGCCGCTGAGCTGCCAGGCGTTCCAGAATCCGACGACCGCCTCCGCCTGCGGCCACCATTCCTTGTTCGGATTGATGATCCGCCCATTGTGGCCTTCATAGAGCAGCCCGCCGTCCGCGTCGAGCCCTTCCTTCAGCGCCGCCCGAGCCATCTTGGCCGCCAGGCTCCGCACCTCCGTTGTCAGTCTCGTGGCGCGGGCATCCTTCTCCTGCTTCTCCGCGGGGGAAAGGAGCGCAGCCCGCCCGTTGGAAAGGCCTCGCGACAGGAGCACCTCCGCCGTTTCGCACAGCAGCCAACTGCCCTCGATGTCGTGCCCGAAGGTGTAGCTGTCCGACCGGGGGGTCCAGACCTCGTCGAAGAAGTGCTGGAAATGGGTCTGCTCGCGATTGACGATGTGTCGTCGGAACACGTCGATCAGATCCTGGAGGCTCGCGGCGAGGACAGCGCGTCTTCGTTCCTCCTTCTCGAAGCCGCCCGCCGGACGGCCTCGCGACGAGGGCGACCATACCCGCAGCAGATTCGTGTAGCCCTCCAGGACGTGCAGATGGTTGTTCATCGACTTCTTCTCGTTCATGTCCTTGTCGCTGAGCCGCATGTCCTCGCAGGGACGCCAGTCTCGCGACATGACCTCGAAGTACCCGCCATGTTCCTCGTCGTCGGTGTGGGCCTCCATGAGCTCGAAGACCTCGACCGCCTGACGCAGCGCGCGGGGCTCGTTGAACGTGCGATAGTACTCCGCCATCGCGTAGATGCAGAATGCCTGGCCGTAGATCTTCTTCTTGTCGTCGAGCACAGCCCCGCGCGGATCGAGTTCCCAGAAGTACCCGCCGTGCTGCTGGTCCAGGAAGTGGTCCGTCAGGTACTCGTAGGCCCGTTGCGCCAAGGCTCGGTCTTTCTCCTCCTTCGTGTAGCGATAAAACGCACTGAAGGACCACAGGATTCGGGCATTCAGGATCAGGCCTTTCGGCGCGTCCTCCCGGATTCGCAGGTCGTTGGACATCTGCCCGATGAAACCGCCATGCCGACTATCGAGGGTGCGACCGCGCCAGAACGGCAGGATGTCTTCGAGCAGCTCCTGGCGAACGCTCGCAGCGAATTGTGCGTCAGTCCACTCGCCCATGATCGATCTCGACCCTCGAAAGCTGCGCCTCGGATAGAAACTCGATCTTCACGTAATCGCAATCTGCTTCCGTGGGATTTGCGGACTGGAGCCGGGCTTTCAAGAAGCCGTAGGCGTCATCGCCCTGGGTTGCGGTGCCCTGAGTCGTTGACTCCACAGGCTGGAACGTCCGCCCGTCCTTCGAGAAGTGGATGCGAACGGCCGGCTGATCGGACTGCGTAAAGACAAATGCGCGGACCGCACTGACGCCGCCGGGGGCGTAGTAGATGACGGCGACCTGGGGCGTGCCGGCAAGCCGGTGGCAGTCCTCCTTGAACTTGCGGGCCTCGTTCTCCGCAAATACGAGCTTGCCCTCCTTGGCGAAGATCCGCGAGTCATTCCACAACTCATCGACCAGCGTGCGATGCGTCGCGCGGACCGGTCCGACCGCATTCGACGGCTCCGACGATCCCGCGGTGTTGCGCGCGACGACGCGGTAGAAGTACCGCTTTCCCGGCTGGAGCGAGGCATCCGCGAACAGGGGTCGATACTGGACCTGTGCTTCGCAGACACCCGCGCCGACGGTGGTCCAGGGCCCTTGCGCAGCTTCAGCCCGCTGCACGTCGTAGGACTCGGCCCCCACGACGCCCTGCCAGCTCATCAGACCGCCCTCGGTGACTGACAGCAGTCTCGGCGCGGCGGGCTTGGGCAACGGCGGCGCCGTCACGCCCTGGATGGCGAACGCCCGCTCGCGGACAAGGTGCATGAACCGGCGCTCGTCGTACTTCTCGCCGATTGGGAAGCCGGGCCAGTGGTAGGCTTTGAAGAGATCGCCGCCGTAGGGCTCGTGATGCCAGTAGAAGCCGCCCTCGCGAGACCGGTATCGGAGGCTCCAGAGCAGCCCTCCGGCCAGGTTCTCCCGGTCAACGACATCCATGACCGCGCAGAGGGCGTCGGTGCCGAGGAACCCGAACTCGCCCAGGAAGTAGGGCTTCTTGCCTCTGGCCATCTCGGCGCTCTTGCGGACATTGTCGATCATCGCACGCGGGTCGTTCTCGTAGTGGTGCGTCGTGACGAAGTCGATGCTCGGATCATCCAGGGAGGACTGGAGCAGGACGCTGCGATGCGTGCCGTCGAGGACCAGGTGGTTCGAGTCGAGGCTCTTGATATGTGCGGCGATCTCCTTTACCCAAGCGGCGGGCGACTTCAGCTCGTTGCCCGTCTCCCAGGCGAGGATCGCCTTGTCGTCGCGGTAGCGGACCCCTGTGACCGTGTTCACCCGATTGAGCACGTACGTGACGATGTCCTTGTAGTCCTGGATCAACTGCGGATCGGTCCAGATCTCCTCGGCTTTCTTGCCGCGAAAGCCCGCCAGCTCTGCGGTGCCGCCCCACCAGCTCCATTGGTCCACGAAGGGCAGGATCAGGCGGACGCGGTGACGATGGGCCGACGCGATCACCCGGTCGAGGGTCGCAAACGCCTCCTCGTTAAATTGCCCCGGTCCAAGGATGTATCGCGGCAGATTGGGCGGGTCGCCGGGCTTCTTGACCGACAGCGTGTAGCTGCGGACGACCTGCCCGCCCATCTGCGCGATGGTCCCGAGGGCGTCGTCGATCTCGAACTGGTCGGGCAGGCGAAAGGGCATGCCGCAATCGAAACGCATGTCGTCCTCGACGTAGTGCAGGTTGGGGATGTTGAAGGAGAGGAACCGGAACGTGCGGTCTCCGTCCCTCAAGACGTCGCCGTCGCGGCGGATGAAGTTCTCAAACCCCTGGGCGCCGACCTGCCGTTGCGGCTGGGCCGTGCATGACAGGCACAGAGCGAAAACCAACAGCACCGACCATCGAGCCGATCCTGCGACCGGCCAACACCGTCCGAACACATGGCAACGCGACATAGGCACGCCTTTCCATTCCAGAGTGAGCGGTGCGTGTGACGCACCGCATTCGATGCGGAAACCATCACCCGGCCGCGGGTTCTTCCTTGTCCAACCGATCGTACCAGCTCTTTTTGAGAACTGCCGAGGTCACGACGATGACGCCGACGACGACCGCCGCCGCAGGCCAGTTCAGCAGCACGACGTACATGGGCAACAGCACCAGCGCCGTCTGCCAGATCGTGCCGACAACCACGTTGAACACATCGCGACGGAAGCTGCGGTTCACCGGGAAGCTCGGGTCCTGAGCGAGGACCTTTGCGCGGATCGGTCCCCAGAAACCCCACGGCCGGACGTTGCGGTAGAACGCGATCAGCGTCTTTTCATCCGTCGCCTGGGCGGCGTACGTTCCGATCAGGCAACCGACCAGCGACAGCACGAACAGCACGGGGAAGTAGTACAACGGGAGCATGTCTTTGAACGGCGCGATTCGCGGAAACAACAACGCCGGAACCAGACCCGCGAGCATGCCCCAGAAGTACCCGTGCCCGTTGAACCGCCACCAGTACCATTTGAGCATGTTGGCCGCGACATAGGCGCCGTAGAGACCCGAGACGATCCACTGGAGCATTCTGTCAACCGTCCTGGCGTCAGGAGCGAACATCCCGATCAGGATGGACACAGTCACAATGACAATGCCGGTGGCATAGCCCATGACGCTCACCTCGCGGTTGCCCGCGCGAGGCCGGAGATACTTGAGATAGAAATCGTTCATGATATAGGCCTGGGCGGCGTTCAGAGTGCCGGCGAATGTCCCCAGGAAAGCCGCCAGGAGCCCGGCCAGCAGACATCCCATCAGGCCCACCGGCACGAACTGACTCATCGCCGCCGGCAGGACCTTCTCGAAATCCACCTGATTGTCCACCAGCAACCCGCCCTGGATCTGGTTGTAGTACAGAAGGCCCAGCACGGCGAAACCGACCACCAGGAGATACCGCACAGGGAACAGGACCACCGAGACGAAACCGCTCATGAGAGCCGCCTGGCGCGGGCTGCGGGTCGAGAGGATCTTCTGCATGTCGTAGTTGGGGGCCGGGCCGGCGGAACTGGCCATGATCCCCTTGAAGAGCATCAACATCATGATGATGCTGAACCACGAGAATTGATCCGCAGCGATCTTGCGATTGGCTTCCTCGATGATGCCGGTCCAGTCCAGGCCCAGTTTCCAGCCGAAGAACGGGTTCAGCCAGCCATCGGGCACATGGAGAACGCCCGACGACAAATGGTGCATGGCGATGGCCGCGACGGCAATCGCGGAGACCGTCATGATAGCGTACTGAATGACATCCGCCAGCACGATGCTGGTCATCCCTCCCAGGACGGTGTAGACGACCGCGGCCAGAGTAAACACAATGCCGTAGAGATGCGGGACGTACCGGTCGGGCACCTCGAAGGGCACGTACGGCGAGACCGTCTCCCACGGAATGAATTCCTCCATGAACTTGCCCAGCCCGACGAAGCCATAGACCATGAAGCCCAGGCAGCCGATGATGGCGAAGGCCACGACGACCGTGTGGGACAACCGGGCGCCGACGCCCTGCCCGAATCGCGTGCCGATCCACTGGGCTCCGGTCGTGACGTTCGATCGCCGCAGCCAGGCGGAGAGGAACATCATCAGAAAGATCTGGTTGAACGTCGGCCACAGCCAGGGCAGCCAGACGCTCTTGAGGCCGTAGATGAACATGATGGCCACGAGCCACATCGTGCCGGAGATGTCGAACATCCCCGAGGCGTTCGACAGGCCCAGCAGGTACCAGGGCAGCTCCTTGCCGCCGAGGAGATAGGAGCTGAGGCTCTTGGATGCCCGCCGGCTCAGAAACACACCGATCAGGGTGACGCTCAGCAGATACGCGAGCACGATTGCGATGTCGATGCCATGCAGCTTCATGTGAAACTCCGTGGTCCTCGAAGATTGACTACTGAAAGGAGGTAATACCCGCTTTCACCGTCACCGTCAATCTCTGAGCACCCGGAGGACAGCGACATCCTCGGGGTCGAGCGTCAAGGCAATCCGACCATTCGTCCGGTCGATCTCTCGCCCGCCGACGAGGTCGGTGACGACATCGTCGGCCTTCATCTCGACCGTGACGGAGACGGCCTGGCACCGGTCGGTGTCGTTGAAGACCGTCAGATATCGGTCGCCATACCGTTCGACGTAGACCCCGTCGCAGTCCGACCGGGCGAGCGTCACCGGCTCCCAACCCGCCTCCGCGACGAGTTTGCACAACGGGACGTATTTCTTGAAGAGCGGTCGATCCCGCTCATAGAGCTCGGGCCGGGTGAAGTAGTGGCCCTGGGAGGCGTTGTGACTGAAGAAGCCCGGGAACATGCCGTAGGCGAGGCATCGTTTCATGTATCGCTCGACATGGTCGTACGAGAAACGCTCGAACTCGCTGTTCATCAGGAAGCAGTAGGGTTTCCCCTTGCACAGAGCCCGACGGTAGAGCAGTTCGGAATCGGACATCGGATGCCAGGAGCCGCCGGGGTTCCAGTCGGTCTCCGTGCCCAGCACGTCCAGCATGGGGGCAAGCCAGCACAGGCCGCCCGGCGTGGCGTTGGCCATCATGTACCTGCCCATCCCGTGGACATCCCGAGCGATCGCGCGGACGTACTCGAACGCGATCAGGCCGCGAAAGACCGCGGGCTTGCGCTCGTCGAGCGAGAAAGTCAGCGGCGTCTGGGCCGCGAGGAAATGCTCGCGACGGAAGTCCAGCTCGTTCGTGACATATCCTTCGCTCGAATCAACGTATTCCCCGTCCAGGTTCGAGCTGCGACCGGGACCGTACAGCTCTTCGCGGAGGCGCGGGTTCCATTTGTTCTTGAAGTCCGTCGCATCGCCCTCGACGGCGGGCATCGAGTTCATGCTCCAGACCGCGCCGTTGCACCATGGCGTATCGAGCAACCTCGCGGCGAACTGGCCTGTCTCGTCGTGGAAACCGCTCGTGAACAGGGCTCGCGCGTGCGGGTCCTTGCGCTCGTCCGCAAGCCGCTTCGCCTCCGCCAAGGCGGCATCGAGATTGCGCGGCACGTCCTTCTTCATGGACATCCACCAGGTCATGGGTTCGGTGTAGCGGAACGTGAGGATCTCGTGCCGGTCGTCCCAGGCGGTCTCATCGTTTCCCTCCTTGAATCGGAAGCCGAAATCCCGCCAGTCTTTCACGTCGCTGATCTTGGCGAAGGGCATCCACAAGCCCTGCGTCGGAATGCGGCAGGCGAATTGCTCGGGGAACAGTTCGTAGAACCCCGCGAGCGCGCCGCGGAAGCCCCATGTCGCATCGAAGCGGAACCTGCAAAACCGCAGACGAGCGACCGGCTGCTCGGGGGCAAGACCGATGTCGTAGGCCAGGAACAGCTCGTGCGTGCCGGCGTTGAATCCCACGCGGAAGAACGCGGGATGCGCCATGTCGATGCCCAGGGCCACGCCCCCCTCCACGCCGGCCACCGCTCCCAGCGGATAGCGGGACATGCGGCCGTTCGTACCCGCGGCGTACCTCGTCGCATCGAGATATTCGCGCCCCTCCGCGACGGGCACACTGCGACGCGGATCGCGAAGCCATCGGCAATCGTCAGACTGCAACGGCACGGCGTAGACCAGCGTGACGGCGCGGTCCCTGCCCGAGGTGTCCTGCAGTGTCACGTCGAAGAAGGTAGCTTCCGCATTCTCCTGCTTCTGGCAGTCGAGCTTGAGGTCCAGGGCACTGTGCTCGATGGAGACGAAGTCCGTCTCGGCGGCCACGTCGCGGACCTGGAATCCCTCGGCAGCCGGCCCGGTCGGCTCGATGGGAACGCCATCGAAGAGAAATGCGTGGACCACCGTCAGTTCGGCATCGCGGAACCATGCCTTGCCGGCGTGGCCGCGAAGCAGCATGTAGAAAGAGACCGACGCAACGGGTTTCTCCGGAAACACGAGGACCTGGGCCTTCTGCCAGTCGTGCGTGCCGATGGTCCAGGAATCCACCTGGCCCCACAAGGGGGTGCCGTCGGTGTATTGCAGATCGAGATAGAGCGAGTAATCGGAATCGCGAGCGCCGTCGACGCCCTCGGCCTTGCTCCACGCGACTGCGAGAACCGGCTCGGGCCTGGTCTGATTCAGCACGACCGTCTGACAGACCCCACGCCGGGCGCGAGCATCCGCGCCGTTGTCGCAGACGAAGACGTTGCCCTCCCGAACAAAACCGCTCTCGTAGGGTCTCCATGCGTCTGCCTTGAGCAGGTTCTCGCCCGAGGGATCGAACCTGAGGACCTTCTTGAGGACGTTCCCGTCGCGGGCGCCGGGGACCGAAGCGTGCCGCCCCCCCCGCGCGAGCGGCGCGCAGGCCGTTGCCACGACAATCGAGAGAACCGTGATCCATCCGCCGGACCGATGCGCTGCCTTGTCGTTCTGCATGTGAGCACCACTCCTTTCGTATGGGCATCATACCAGAATCGGCAAATCGATCAATTCATCGGTAATGGCATTGGGTCGCGTCCGACGATATACTTCTATGTGGACTCAACGAACTGAACTCGACGCGTGGAGACAATCGAGGGTGTTGGGACAATGGATAAGAAACGAATCGAAGAGTTGTCGAAGGACCCGAGGTTCATTCCCGGCATCTACAACTACTGCGACCGGTGGTGCGAGCGATGCCCGTTCACCTCGCGATGCCTGAACTACGCGTTGGGCGAAGAGGAGCAGTCCGCCGACTCCCGGTCGCGCGAGATCGAGAACCAGGCGTTCTGGGACAGGCTGCAAGAGACTCTCGAAGCCGCCATGGAGATGGTCGAGGAGCAGGCCGAAGAGATCGATTTCGACATCGACGAGGAGGAACTCCAGGAGAGCATCCGCGAGCACGAGGAGATCTGCGAAGCGGCCGAGTCGCAGCCCTTCAGCCGGACCGCAAGGAAATACCTCTCGATCGTCGATGACTGGTTCAATGCGAATGAGGGCCTTATCGACAGGCGGAGCGACGGGCTGGACTTCCTCGCGTGGGCCATCGTCCCCGGCATGGGACCCGCCCACGAAGCCGCGAACCTGCAGGATTGCCTCGAAGTCATCCGCTGGTATCAGCCGCAGATCTGCGTCAAGCTCCATCGGGCAGCCAGCGGCGCCATTCGCGCCGAGAGGGAGGGTATCGAGGGCCTCCAGGAGGATGCCGACGGCTCCGCCAAGGTCGCCCTCCTCGGCATCGAGCGATCCATCGCGGCCTGGGGGACCGTGCTGCGCCGTTTCCCCGACCACGAGGACGCGATCTTCGCAGTGGCCACGCTCAAACGTCTGCTGCGACAGGTGGAAGCCGCCTTCCCCAACGCCCGAGCCTTCCGCCGGCCGGGATTCGACGGGGAAGAGCCGTAGCCGATACAGGGATCGTCGGAGTTGCCTTGTGCCGTTCGGTTTCCCACCAGTCATGCGTGATCTGTTGACGACCCGCTGCGATCAAATCTGGACTGGGCCACCCCGTGTATTAACTGACAACACTTGTTTCAAGATACAGCGTCGGTTTCATAACATCATTGTGGCAGAACCGCTGCCCGGAGGTACACTCTTATCCCCGGACGAACGGATCACCGTTCCACATTATGAACCTCGTGGACACTCGCCAACACTTGAGTACCTCGCCAGAACCGTTCTCGGCGATACGTACGCCTCATCCCTCCAGAATCCGATGCGAGAAAGAAACGGTTGATATCGGCAGTTGCCCAGTCTTCTCTCATCGCTCTCTCCGACCAATGTGGGTCTTCATGCTCATCCTCGCACGTCTTTCTCAAGTGAGCGGGGACATTCATCTTACGCTGCGTCTTCCGGCGTTGGTGTTCCGCCGTCTGTTTCTCGGTCTCCCGACGCCGGTCCGTGAACGCGGCGCAGGTAGGCACTGGCAACCTCTTGACGCCGCACCATGCCCAGGATCTGGCGACCCTTCACATCCCGCACCACCGGCAACGCGGACAGATCGTTCTCCACGAACAGCTCCAGTGCACGGTCCAGCGTGCTGTCGGGAGTGAGGGGCCGGACATCGACTCGCATGAGATCCTCGACCAGGACGAGGGGCTTCAGCGCCGGTTCCCCCGAAGCAAGATGGACTTCGTCGAGGCTGACCACGCCGAGAAGACGGTCTTGCGCATCCACCACAGGCAGGACCTCGTACGGCGTAGTCTCCAGTCGCTCCAGTACGACGTCGAGCGAGTCGCCCGGATGCAGCACGTCCGAAATCCGCTGGGGCGACAGGAACTCACCGACGCGGACCCCGGCGAGGACCTCTCGAACGTAGCTGCCCTGATGGGCAGGGGAACGAGACCGGCTTTCCACCTGAGAGGAGTAGATCGATTGCTCGTCCGAGAGAATGAAGGCCAACGTGCAAACCCATAGAGAGGGCAGCAGCAGACTGTACCCGCCGGTCATCTCACTGACGATGATGAGCGTGGAGAACGGGGTCTTCGCCGCGGCGGCAAAGAAGCCGGCCATGCCCACGATGACAAAACTGGCCGGATGCGGGACCAGGGCCGGCCAGAGGTTATGGAGCATCACACCCAGTGCGCCGCCCCCGCAGCCGCCGATCACCATGGAAGGACCGAACACCCCGCCGGAACCGCCGCTGCCGATCGTCAGGCTGGTCGTGAGAATCTTGCCCAGCGCGATGGTCAGCAACAGGACAGCGCTGATCTCCGTGTCTCGCGTCATGGCTCCCTGGATGGCGGAGTAGCCAAAGGCAAGGACGGCCAGCACCTTCTCCTGCCGACCGAACAGGAAGTATAGCGAAAGGCCCGCCAATCCAGTCAAGAACGCACCGATAGCAGGCCGGAGGTCTCGCCTGATGGGGAGATGGCCGAAGGCTCGCCTGCACCCGTAGAACGAGCGAGTGTAGATCAGGGCCAGCAAGGCCATGAACAGTGCCAGGAGCAGATACGGGCCCAGCTCCAACGGGCCGCTGAACGCCAGAGGGGGTATGTGAAACAGCGGCTCCCAGCCCGTACAGGCGCCGAAGACACAATAAGAAATGACGCTGGCGATCCCCGCAGGAATAATGACCTCGGGTTCAAACTCGGGGGAGCGATACAGCACCTCTGCGGCGAATATCGTCCCGGCCAAGGGGGCGCGGAAGACCGCCGCAATGCCGGCGCCCATCCCCGCTGCCATGAGCACACGGCGATCGGCGGAACGCAAACGAAAGAGGTTGGCCAGCAGGGAACCAAAGCCGGCGCCGATTTGGGCGATGGGGCCTTCGCGTCCGCCGGACCCGCCGGTCCCGAGGGTCACCGCGCTGGCAACGATCTTGACCAATGGAACTCGGGGTCGAATCTGCCCCTGCCGGTGGTGATATGCGGCGATCACCGCGTCGGTGCCATGTCCTTCGGCCTCCGGAGCCAGTCGGAAGACGAGGATGCCGCTGATGAGGCCGCCCAGCGTTGGGATCACGAGCAGCAGCCACGGATAGAATGGATGCTCCGCTGCGACCAGCCAGGCAAACGAGGGCTCGCCGCCCGGACGAGGTTGTGGATGGTAGCCGGCTCCGACGCCGAGCGCATAGTGCTCCGCCACCAGCGTGGCAACGTAGAAGGCAATGCCGCCCAGTCCCGCAACAATGCCGACCAAGGCAGCGAAGCCGAGCAGCCGGACCTGACTGCGGATGCGATTGCCTCCGAACCACGCATTCCGAAGAGCCCGCCCGGAAAAGAAACGCACAAACAACGATGGCAATTTCGTCATTCCTTTCCACCGATACTGGACTGTGAATGCTTCTTACTCTATGCAATATGTCGCCTTCAGGCAACGTCGATCCCTCACCGATTCCTGAGCAGGTCGATCAGCTCGTCGGCGGTGAGGGTGTGGGCGGTGTCCGTGCCTTCGAGAAGCGAATCCGCCAGGTCCCGCTTGGCGTGGTGGAGCTGGACGATCTTCTCCTCGATCGTGTCGGCGGCGACCAGGCGGTAGACCGTGACGGGTCGGGTCTGGCCGATGCGATGCGCGCGATCGGATGCCTGGTCCTCGACCGCGGGATTCCACCAGGGGTCCATGTGGATGACGTAGTCCGCGGCGGTGAGGTTCAAGCCCAGACCGCCGGCCTTGAGCGAGATCAGGAACAGGTCGCCCTCGCCATTCTGGAAGGCATCGATTCGCTTTTGGCGGGTCTTGGCGGGCGTCTGGCCGTCCAAGTACTGATAGCGGATCTTCCGCTCATCCAGGTGCTCGCGGAGCAGCGTCAGGTGATCGACGAACTGGGAGAAGACGAGGGCTTTGTGCTGGTTGTCGAGCAGCTCGTCGACGAGTTCTGCGAAGGCTTCGAGCTTCGAGCCGGTCAGGCCGCAGTCGGGCATGACGAGCCGGGGATTGCAGCAGCAGCGGCGCAGCTTCATCAGTTCCGCAAGGACCTGGATGTGGGCCTGGCCTTTGTCCATGTGCCTGGTGACTTCAAGTCGCTCCAGGGCGCGCTGGCGGAGCGACTCGTGCAACGCCCGTTCTTCAGGACTGAGCTCGACCAGACGCGTGCTCTCGGTTCGCGGCGGCAGGTCTTCGAGCACCTGGGACTTGGTCCGGCGCAGGATGAACGGTTGCACGAGGGCCTTGAGGATGTGACTGGCGTGCGGATCGTGCCCGCCTTCGATGGGTCGGACGAACCGCTCGCGGAAGCGCTCCTCGGAGCCGAGCAGGCCGGGATTGATGAAGCGGAACAGGTTCCAGAGCTCCGCGAGGCGGTTCTCGATGGGCGTGCCGGTGCAGATCATGCGAAAGCCCCCGGTCAGGTTCATCGCGGCCGATGACCGCTTCGTCGCGGCGTTCTTGATCGCCTGCGCCTCGTCCAGGACGATGGTCGCGAACTGCACGTCCTTGATCGCGTCGGCTTCCTGCTGGAGCAGCGTGTAGGAGCAGATCGCCAGGTCGAACGGCCCGAGGGCTTTGAGGACATCTTCCCGCCGGCCCAGATCGCCGATGCCGAAACGGATCGGACGCAGGGTCGGCGCGAACCGCTGGGCCTCCGAGACCCAGTTGGCGCAGACACTGGTGGGGGCCGCGACCAAGGTCGGTCCCTGCGACGCGCGATGCAGGATCAACGCCAGGGCCTCGATGGTCTTGCCCAAGCCCATGTCGTCGGCCAAACATGCGCCGACACCCCACTCGGCCAAGCGGGCCAGCCAGACGAAGCCGTCCACCTGGTAGGGGCGCAGGGTCGCCTGGAGGGTCGATGGAATCGCAGGCTGATACTCCTCGACCGCGCGAATCCGGTCGATGTGAGCGTCGAACTTCGCGTCCGCGTGGAACTCGCCGATCTCGTCTTTCCATTGTTCCAGGCCGATGGCCGCCAGCGGGTGCATGCGCAGCGTATTGCTCCTGCCGGTGAACTGCCCGCCGGAGGAGAGCCACTGGAGCTGCTTTCGCAGTTGCCGACTCAAAGCCACGTACTGGCCCTTGCCCAGAGCGATGAACCGCGTGTCGGTGTTCTCGATCTCGTCCAGCAGGTTTCGCATCTGGATCAAGAGGTCCTTGTCCACCTGGACCTCGCCCTTGATTTCGAACCAGTCCTGGGCCGAATGGATCGAGAGGCGGAACTGCTGCGGCGAGAGCGATCGCACGGTGATCGGGTCGCCCTTGGGCCATTCCACGGTGAGGATTTCCGCGGGAATCGCCTGCAGTCTCTCCAGCAGTTCCAGCGCCTTTTCGGGATCGTCCAGGGTCCAGACGTAGTTGTTGGCGCCGCCGGTGTCCAGGACCTCGATGGCATCGAGCGCCGCGGAGGCCCGTTCGCCCTCTTCCGCGAGATGCCGGCGGGTCTGGAGGGTCTTGCCGCCGAGGAACTCGACCAGATGCGGATTGCCGACTCCAGGGGGAAATGCCCGCTGGGACTGGCCGCCCAGGGGGACGACGACCACCTCGGCTCGCAAACCCTGCTCGAGACGCTGCAGCCGCAGACGCGGATGACAGTCCGGCTCGATGACCTCGGCATCCACAGCCGCTATCGCTACATCCGACTGGATGGCGACATGCCTGGATAGCCCCTGGAGCCGATTGAGGGCCTGTTCCGAGCGGTCCTTCGGGATTGTGATGCCGTCCTGGCCGAGGATCTCGGCTATCCTCATGTGCGTCGGCTTGAAGACCACGGTCCGCACGCGGGTCGGCGATTCCTTGATGATCAGAGCGCCGGTCGTGGCGCCATGCCGGGTCGGATTGGGATACGGGGTCATACGGATGCAGAGCCTGTCTCCCTTGGGCACGATGTGGACCTCCGGCTTGCCCGACACGATCTCAACCAGCAAATGCGGCGCGTCCTCCCAGAAGACATTCGGGTGACCCGCCAGCGCCTGGAGCGTGACGCCCGGGTCCATCTGGTACAACACGTCGTAGTAGTCTCGCGTCATCGTGATGCCCGCCAGGGCGGCCTTATCCTGGTCGGTCAGGAACGTCGCCTCCTCGCGCCCATACTCGGCCAGGCGATGGACAGCGACTTCCCGGCCCTTGGTCCAGCCTCCTGTTTTGGTTCGTTTCTGCTCGACCGGGACCACCATGATCCGGTCAGGACCCCACTGGCGGAGTTTCCACACCAGCCGGCGGCCGGGGTCGGCTGGTCGGCCTTCCCCCTGCTGGGTCTCGCAAAGAAGCTGCTCCAAGGCCGTGACTCGGCTCTCCCAGATCTCCTTGATGGGCCAAAGCTCAGACAGGTCTCTGATCCCGGTTTCCCGAAAGAACGGTTCAGTCTGCCCCTCATAGGCAGGCAGATTCACACCCAGCTTGATCATCAAACTGGCAATCTGCATCTCCGGCCAGCGGGCGCCGCCGTCCCGCGAGTCCCGAAGGCAATCGTCGAGGTCGTGAACGAGCGTCCCTTTGTCGGACCCTGCTATCTTGTTCTGCGAGGTATAGAGCAGGCACAGCAACTGCATCAGATGCGTGCAGATGTGAATCAATGGGGCACTGTCGTTGTAGAGGCTCAGACCCATGTCATGCACGTTGCCGGCGGTGTGGTGCCCTTCATACCACAGCAACAGCGTCGCCAGGAAGCGATAGGCCTGGAAGTAGCCGGCGTATCCTCTGCCTGTCTCCATCCACGTTAGCCAGGTTCGGGCTTGGTGATGGTCCTCCGGGCGGTCGGACTGGACCAGCAGCAGCGCGTGCAGGAAGGCGGGAAAGCTGTCCAGATAGTCCATTTGAGCGCTCTTGGTCTTGCCCGCGCGGCGCTGTGCCTGTTCGTAGACATGTCGCGCTGCCTCGAGTCGCCCGGAAAGCAGTTCCATCATTCCTCGAACGATCCAGGTTTCCAGATCGGCAAAGGTATCCAGGATGGCCCGCGCCGCAGGGAGATCGCCCGCCAGAAGGTCCCGCTCGGCGATATGGATGACGCATCGTTCCAGGAGCGACTTGTCCAGATTCTGACGGTTGGCGGCAAGCCAGGTCCTCGCATAGGCGAAGACAGGGTGATTCAGTCTCAGACAAACCGTCTGTTTATGCAGGCCCGCGGAGAGGACCAGATCGCGATACTGTGGGACCAGCCGCTCGACGCGGGTGGGTTGGAACGGATCCATGCAAACGACCAGCAGCACATCGACCAGAGAATGAATCCGCTCATCCTGACTGCACAACCCGGCCAAGCGCTTGAGCTCGTCCTGGTCATTGTCTTCCAGCGCCAGAAAGACGTCCCGACAGGCATGATAGAACGAGACGAATCGCCTCCGGCTCCACTTGTAGTCCCACGAATCCATACCGAGTTGGCCGGGAACCGCGTGTTGCAGAGCCACGGCGAACCGGTGGAACCATCCCTGCTTCCGGGCAGCCTCGATGACGGCCGTGCGGACCTCGGGCGTGCAGGCCGCCGGCTCGCTGCCTGTGGAGTGAATCTGGCGTCTTTCCTTCAAACGCTGGATGCACACCCCCAGCTTCTGGATCGTGATGCCCGAGCCGTCGCGCATGGTCATCCCGACCCGTTTGAGCGCCCGCGCCAGGTCGTTCTTCGACAGCGGCCCGAAGGATAGCGCATACATCAGCAGCGCCGCGTCCTCCAGACTCGACGGCAACCCCACAACGAATAGTCGAGACCTTCCTTCCGCCGGTTCGGACTCGGGCGTCCCCCTGTGGGACCGATCCGCCATCACATCCATTCCGAGATTACTCCTATGCCGAGGATCTCCCGAGCGCCGGGCCGGACGACCGTTCCCATGACCAGGTCCGGACCCGGGCTCGTCAATCCCGTAATCGTTCAGTCTACCCGATGCTGCTGCCCCTGTGCAAGGCATCGATCGATCCTGCGATGCTTTTGTGACCTCCGCGACAGAATGATTGCAGACGCAACGAGATCCCGGCCGAAAGACAATAGTGGCAATCAGTCGGCACACCCTCTCCAACAATTTGGGATAAATAGCGCAATTCTGCGGTATGGGCTTTTGTAATCGGTGTAAAGTTCGATAAACTGTAGGGCTATGCCAGTCGGGCAGGGCGTTCTACGCCACGACCGGCTATAGAAGGATGGAAGGTTACAGGTTTCAACGAGCATGAAGAAGAGCAGCAACCACGACGAATATCGGATCGTACCGGCGGAGCGGATCACCCGTTTGCCTCCCTACCTGTTTGGACGTATCAACGCACTGCGTCATGCCCGCAGGCAGCAGGGCGACGACATCATCGACCTGGGCATGGGCAACCCGATGGACAGCGCCCCGCAGATCGTGATCGACAAGCTCTGCGAGGCCGCCCGCGACCCGCGAAACCATCGCTACAGCGCGTCCAAGGGCATCAAGAACCTCCGTGGCGAGATGGCCAAGAAGTACGCTCGCAAGTGGAACGTGGAACTCGATCCGGACACCGAGGTCCTCGCCTGCATCGGGTCGAAGGAAGGCTTCAGCCACCTGTGCTTGGCCATGCTGGGCCCGGGCGACACCGCGATCGTGCCCGATCCGGCCTTCCCGATCCACAACTACGGCGTCGTCCTCGCGGGCGCCAACGTCATGACGATCCCGCTCGGCAATGACCAGAAGTTCCTCGACACCCTCGCGATGGTCTGCGAGCACCTGTTCCCCAAGCCCAAACTGCTGATCCTGAACTACCCGCACAACCCGACCGCGATGACGGTCGATCCGGGTTTCTTCGAGCCGATCGTCGATCTGGCCAAGCACTTCAGATTCCAGGTCATCCACGATTTTGCCTACGGCGAGACCGTCTTCGACGGCTATCAGGCCCCGAGCTTTCTGTCGACCAAGGGCGCCAAGGACGTCGGCGTCGAATTCACGACGATGAGCAAGCCCTATAATATGGCCGGTTTCCGCATTGGGTTCGTCGCCGGCAACAAACAGATGATCGATTACCTCGCTACGATCAAGGGCTACTACGACTACGGGATCTTCCAGGCGATCCAGATCGCAGGCATCCTCGCAATGCGGCACTGCGAAAAGGATATCGTCGCCCAGAACGCCAAGTACCAGCTCCGCCGGGACGTCGTCTGCGACGGTCTCCAGCGCCTCGGTTGGCAGGTGGAGAAGCCTCGCGCCAGCATGTTCGTCTGGGCCCGGGCCGCGGAAGAGCACCTCAACGGCAAGGGCACGATCGAATATGCGATGGATCTGCTGGAGCACGCGGAGGTCGCCATCTCTCCCGGCCGGGCTTTCGGCGAAAACGGCGAAGGTTACTTCCGCATTGCCCTGGTCGAGAACGAGCAGCGACTTCGCCAGGCGATCCGTAACATCAGTCGGTACGTCCAGCAGAGACCCATCCGCAAGGCCAAGGTCGCGAAGGGCAAGCCGTAACCAACTCCGGTCCTCGACGTGGCAATTCACCGATGGGCCTGCTCGGGGCCGCCCGCGATGGGGCGACAAGTGTTAGGACAAACGAGCTGATGACTACTTCATGCCGTGCCGCATTGGTCGTATTGATTGCGTTCGTCCTGTGTGCTGGTCGTGCGGCCGGGCAGGAGGTGCAGTGGCGCCACGCCGCATCGCTCGATGTCGAGGGCAAAGGCTGGGCAAACACCGCGGGTCCTTTCGACCGACTCCCGGATTGGGCGCAAAGCAAGGTCTCTTCATCGGTCTGGAATCTGAGCAAACACAGCGCGGGTATCTGCGTTCGCTTCGTTACGGACGCAGCCGCGGTCAGTGTTCGATGGTCGCTCACCAGCGAGTCGTTGGACATGCCGCACATGCCCGCGACAGGCGTCAGCGGCGTGGACCTCTACGCCCGCCTCGCCGATGGCTCCTGGCGGTTCGTCGGCAACGGCCGACCGACCAAGGCCGAAGGCAATCTCGTCACGTTCCAGTTCCCGGACGGCGCCAAAGGCTCGCGCGAGTGCCTGCTGTACCTGCCTCTGTACAACGGCACGAAGTCCCTCGAGATCGGGATTCCGTCGGGCGCCCATCTGGACCCGGCAGCGCCGCGACCCGAGGGTCTGCGAAAACCGATCATCGTCTACGGCACATCGATCGCCCAGGGCGGCTGCGCGTCGCGACCGGGCATGGCATGGCCGGCGATTCTGGGCCGGCTCCTGGACCAGCCCGTCATCAACCTCGGCTTCTCCGGCTCGGGCACGATGGAACCGCCCGTGGGGGAGGTGCTGGCCGACCTGGACCCTGCGGCCTACGTCATCGACTGCACCTGGAACATGGGCGTCGGCCAGGAAGCGTACATGGATCGAGTCGGCCAGCTCGTGCGAACGATCCGAAAGGCGCACCCCGCCACGCCGATCCTCTTCGTGGGCCAGTCCCACCTGCGGCCGGAGGCCCACCCCACGCAGCTCACCCTCTACCAGGAGACAGCCGTACAGGCCCTGCAAAAAGAGGGATTTGAAGGCCTCATCCTGGTTCCCGGCGCAGACCTGGTCGGCCACGACGGCGAGGCCACCGTCGACGGCGTCCACCTCAGCGACCTCGGCATGGACCGCCAGGCCCGATCCCTCCTCCCAATCCTCCGCAAGGCAATCGCCGAGCCGCCGAAGCCCCGCGTCTACATCGACACCGATACGGCCAACGAGATCGACGACCCCGACGCCACTTGAAGGAGACCTCCTCTTGTCCTCGTCGTATCCTGTCACATGCTGCTTCATGCTGCTCTTCGCCGCACCGGTGTCCCATGCCCAAGAGAGGAAGTCGGTCAAACCGGAGAATGCCGAGAACGTCATCGTCTTCAAACAGAGGGGAGTCTACGCCTGCTTCCCCTTCCTGCCGAGGGTGCAGCCGCAGGACGCGATCCACGTGAGCTTCTGCACGCGCATCCATTCCTCCCATGACGATCCCGCCGGCGGGACGGCCATCATGCGGTCCACCGACGGCTGCCGAACGTGGGAGGTCCATCGCCGCAGCGAGGAGTATGGCAGTCCGGAGGAGACCGACGCGATCCAGGCGATGAAGGCGCCCGACGGGACGCTCGTGACCGTGCACGCAGGCTGGGAGTACTATCCCCAGGCCAAGCGTCCCGAGCTGGAAGCGGCCGGCTGGGATGTTGCCAATGCCGGCGAAGGGTTCGTCGCCGCCCTCAGCGGGCACGCCGCCAGGGTCTCGCGCGACGGCGGCAAGACCTGGGAGGACCGGGAGCTGCCGCTGCCCAATGCCCCGGGAGTCATGGCTTTTCACGGCGGCATCGTCACGGACCAGGGCGTTGTCCTGTGGCCTGTCTACGGCTCGCCAATGTCCGGCGATCTGGGCCACTCCTACGTCTACCGTTCCGCGGATTCCGGACGGACCTGGACCGTCCACGAGATCATGGCCGACGCCCGCGGTGAGCTGCCGGTGAACGAGACCTCGATTCTCGACCTCGGCGCCGGACACATCCTCGCCTTCGCGCGAACCGGCGCCGGCGCGGATCACCTGCTGCGGGCCGAGTCCGTCAACGGCGGCGTCACCTGGGGTCGGCTCGCCGATTCGGGCATCACGGGTCATCCACCGGACCTGCTCAGGCTCCGAAACGGCCACATTCTGCTCGCCTACGGCTATCGCCACCAGCCGTTCGGCATCCGCGCGGTAATCAGCAAGGACGAGGGGAAGACCTGGGGCGACGAGTTCATCCTCCGAGACGACGGCCGCAACGGCGATCTGGGCTATCCGATGTCCATCCAGCTCACCGACGGAACCCTCTTCACCGCCTACTACTTCAAGACCGCCGACAACATCACGCACATCGCCGGAACCCTCTGGCGCGAGCCCCAATAGCCAACCATAAGGATCGCCATTGCGCCGAGGTCGCGGCAGACGGCGTCCACCTCAGCGACCTCGGCATGGACCGCCAGGCCCGATCCCTGCTCCCGATCCTCTGCAAGGCAATCGCCGAGCCGGCGAAGTCGCAATAGTCCGCCTGGGACACGGACTCACCCAGCCCGGCCTTCGGCCGGAACCAAGATGGCCTCTCGTCAAGACGCCAAGAACGCAAAGGGGAACAAATCAGACCCCCGTTTTCCCTTGGCGATCTCTGCGTCTTTGCGCGAGACACAGTTCCTTTGTCGACCAGGATCTGTGCCAGCTCACCGGAAAGAACGGGAAATGCTTTTCAGTTGTCGCGAGTTAGTTGCACGGATTCTTGGTCTTCTTGGTGGGTCGCAGTTTCGCGAACAGCCGCTGTTGTTCGACGAGGCCCGAGGTGGCCGGCGGCGACCACTCGCGCCGAGCGGATTCGAAGGCGTCCGAGAGCTGCTCGATGGCTGCGGCGGTGTCGGTCTGTCGGATGGCCTCCGCGCGTACGCTCTCCAGCACAGGTCCCGCCACCCTCCAATTCTCGATCCACTGACGGACGAGCTGTTCTTGCGATTTCTCCATAACCTTATTCTACCCGAAACCCGCTCTCTGGAGCAGTCCTTTTCTCTTTGACACCGATTCACACCGATCGATGCGGATTCTCGGCCCTCTTGGCGTGTCACGAACGACGCTTCACGGCCTTTCCTCCTTGCCTTTCCGACGGCGCGGCCCTACAATGCAAGAGCTTCAAGCCCTTGAGGGCACGCAATGAACAAGGCAGAATGTGAAATGTCCGGGCGCGACCCTCGGACATCTCACATCAGGGGTGGCAGCATGGCGAAGCACCGTTTCTCTTGTGTTCAGCGATATGCTCTCTGGCGCGCCTATGATGGGCGTTGCTTCTACTGTGAGGAACCGCTCGCTTTTCAGGATATGACCGTCGACCACATCATACCTGAGTACTTGAGTGAGCATCCCGAGAAGCTCCGCCGGCTGCGCCAGGATTACGAGATCGACGTAAATCATCCTGGTTTCCAGATCAATGACTTCACGAATTGGGTCCCCGCTCATCCTCATAAATGCAATGCGCGCAAGGGAAGCATGATTTTCCCTAAGCGGATGACGCTTCTACTTCTACAGGAGGTCCAGCGGCACCTCGGTAGAGTCCAACGAGAGGTTGAGATGCTCTATCGGACGCGTACCCAAGCTCGCCACCTGGGACTACTTGGCGTGGC
The DNA here is from genome assembly GCA_034678485.1 of Sedimentisphaerales bacterium. Classification (GTDB taxonomy): domain Bacteria; phylum Planctomycetota; class Phycisphaerae; order Sedimentisphaerales; family Anaerobacaceae; genus PLanc-01. The sequence continues at coordinate 69,973 of JAXDBU010000168.1, forward strand.
CATCGAAAAGAGGCAACTCAGCGTGAAGGATGTGCGCGAGTTCATTGAGAAAGTCGAGAGAGAACAGCACGCGGACGAGCCGCTCGTCCTCACATTTAGCCTCACGGTGGAAGAGTTGCTCGAAAGCAACTCGCTTCCTGATGGGGTTCCGCATGAATACCCCTACCTCTGTGACTGGTTGGAGCTGGATCTAGTCAAGTATCTTCGCTCGATTATCACAACACCATTTCATTACACCCAACCTTCTGAACGCTGGGGTGACGGACTGTCTGTTCGCATGGTGTTTCCAGACCTGAATGCGACCCAGTTTGAGAACTTCGATCTTCCATGGTGGAATATATTGGAGGCCACATCTTTTTGGGAGGTATTCGGGGAGAGATACGTGGAAGCCTTCCCAGATCCGCCCAAGAAGGAATACTTCGGCGAACTCGAACCAACCTAAGGATGTGAGGGGCGAACCTACACCCTTCACAAACGGCTGCTGGCGCACTCACGGGGATGGAAGAGCAGAGAGTATCCGGATGACGATGAAGAAGATCGCTGGGTTGTTGATCGTGCTGTTCAGACTCAGTGCTTGTATAGGCTCGTGTGACGCTCGGGCAACTGAGGTTATGTCGGCCATGCCGCGTCACAGAGTGGTTGTCTCCACAGACATTGGCGGGACGGATCCGGATGATTTTCAGTCTATGGTCCATCTGCTGGTCTATGCGGACTGCTTCGATATCGAGGGGCTGGTCTCGTCTCCCTATGGGCCGGGACGCAAAGAGCATATCCTGCGAATCATCGACCTCTATGAGCGCGACTATCACAACCTCAGGACGTACTCGGACAGCTATCCCAGTCCCGATGCACTGCGGGCGATTGCCAAGCAGGGGGCCGTCGACGGTGCGGGTGTCGCGGGGTTCGGAGTGCCGACGGAGGGTTCCGCGTGGATCGTTCGCTGTGCTCGGCGGGACGATCCGCGACCGCTCTGGGTCCTGGTCTGGGGCGGGATCGACGATCTCGCCCAGGCGCTGCACGATGCGCCGGACATCCTGCCCAAGCTCCGCGTCTACTTCATCGGCGGGCCGAACAAGAAGTGGAGCGTCGATGCCTATCAGTACATCGCGACGAACCATCCGACGCTGTGGATCATCGAAGCCAACGCGACCTATCGCGGCTGGTTCGTCGGCGGCAACCAGCAGGGCGAATGGGGCAACAAGACATTCGTCGCGTCGCACATTGCAGGGCGTGGCGCCCTGGGCGACTTCTTCGCAACGCTGCTGGGCGGCACAATCAAGATGGGCGATTCGCCTTCCGTCGGCTACCTGCTCCACGGGACACCGGAAGACCCATCGCAACCGGGTTGGGGCGGGCGATTCGTTCGCGCCTGGGAGCGGCCGCACGTGGTGTTCCAGCGGTTCACCCGCGAGGAGGACCAAATCGAGCAGTTCGGCGTCTTCGAACTGGCCCTGTCGCTCGGCGGGGAGAGGCCGGAGCAGGCAGAGGCGAGCATGGTGATCGAGAACCAATCGTCGACCGGCTCCGTCGGCGAGGACGGCGCGATGCACTTTCGCTTCTCGCCCAAAGACGCGAAGACGTACCGTTACACGATTCGCAGCAGTGTGCCGGCGCTGGATGGAAAGACCGGCGAGTTGACCGCCGTGCGTCCGGCGTCCGACGCCGCAAGGCGACCTTCATCGCGACTGCCCAACTGGTGGACGGACGACCCATCGCCCGAGGTCGCGGAGGGTCCGCACCTCGGCGCCAGAACGGTGAGCCGGTGGCGCGAGGACTTTCTGCGCGACTTCGCGGCCCGGATGGACCGCTGCCCGTCGCCCAGGATGACAGGAGACACTGGAACCGCGGCTCACGACGGACAGAGGTGAACCCCGCCTGTCGCCGGCAGTCTGCGGATCTACTTCAGCTCGGTCAGGTAGATGCTTCGGAAGCGGTGCCGGCCGCCGCCGGGAACCTCGGCTTGTAGCGCGATGTACCCCTCGCTGGGTCCCGCGAGGCCGTCCGACTCCCAGGCCGGTTTGCCGTTGATCTCCATCGCGGCCTTCGTGCCCTGCACGGTCAGCTTGAACCGATTCCACTGGCCCGCCTGGATCAGGCCCGTGCTCTTGGCGTTGGGCAGATCGTTGACGTTGCCCTCCTGGCCCTGCAGGAGATTGGCCTGATACCGCGGCGGCCACGGCTGGCCCTGGGGTACCGCGTCGTAGCGGAAGTAGACGCCGCTGTCCCACTTGCTGTCCCGCAGCGGCTTCCAGTCGAACTCAAGAACGAAATCGGCATACTTCTTCTCGGTCTGGACCAGACCATTGCCAGCGACGAGGAGGATTTCCCCATTGTCCACGGTCGCTTCGCAGTTCAGGACGGTCCATCCGGCCAGGGTCTTGCCGTCGAACAGCGACACACGGCCTGTACCGTCTTTCCCGGCCTTCTTGCATGGGCAGGTCGTGCAGGAGGTGGTCAGGAGCATCGATGCAATCACGAGGGCGCACAGCGCACGGCTTGTCTTCATAGAACCTCTCACAATGGCGTCAGTCGTCAAATCGATCCGGCCCGCATCGCCGCCACCGGCGATAGGCCGTGCGCCAAGGTAGTCGCCCGCGCCCATCAAGTCAAGAGACACATCCCACAGGAGTGTCACGGAGCCGTTCGTAGTGTGCTCGTGAGAGGATATCTTCTCTTCAAAGGCATGAAAGATACCGCCTCACGGTGTCACTACGAACCAGCGGCCACCGATGCGCGCTGCCCCCTTGTGTCGGGCGTCTTCGCGGGGCAGACTCGCGTTTTAAGACCGAGGTGTGTTGGTTCTTCGTCTCTATGCCGCCATGTCATATCTGCTTGAGCTTGGCCCGGTTCTCCCAGACCTTCTCAATGGCGTCGGCGATGTCGGCCACCTCCTCTTGCGGCGCCAGCAGGGGACCCGAGGCCCAAAGCATCACCATCTCCTCGCACACCTGGTCGCACTTCGGGCACCGGCATTCCTCTTTGTACCGGCGCAGTCGCTCGGGCGAGTACATCATCTTATAGACCCTGGAATTACAGATCTCGTCGATCCAGGGCTCCCGGTGCAGCCCCTGGGCGATGTACGGACTCAGGCCGATCCCTTCGGCGCTGATGGCCTTGAAGAAGGTCGCGCGATCCACGCCGTCGAAATGGTCCTTGTGATAGGACATCGTGTACAGGTAGAAGGAGCCGCTCTCGGTGCCTGGGTAGAGCTTCTGGGGAGTCAGGCCGGCGATGTCTTTGAGCCGGGCGGTCAGGTAAGCGGCGTTGTCGTTCCGGCGTCGCCATCGGTCGATCACTGTCGGAAACTGGCCGAGCAGGACAGCAGCCTCGAACTCGTTCATTCTGTATTTCGGCCCGATCACCTCCGTCCGACCTTTGCGGGACGTGCCGTGATTGTGGACGGTGTAGCACTTGTCCATCAGCTCTTCGTCGTTGCCGATGATCGCACCGCCTTCGCCGCAAGCGATCGTCTTGCTCGACTGGAAGCTGAAGCAACCCACGTCACCGATGGTTCCGAGCCTCCTGCCCCGATGCTCGGACAGGTGACCCTGACAGGCGTCCTCGATCACGCGGAGGTTGTGCTTCTTCGCAAGGGCCATGATCGAGTCCATATCGGCCGGCTGGCCCATCATGTGGACCGGCATGATTGCTCGCGTGTTCTCGTTGATCTTGCTCTGGACATCCGCAGGATCGAGCTGGTACGACTCGACGTCCAGATCCGCCAGCACGGGCAGCGCCCGCGCGGACAGGATGCCCTGGATCGTCCCGGGATCGGTGTAGGGAGACGTGATGACCTCGTCGCCCGGCCCGATACCCAGGGCTTCGACGCAGGTGTGCAAGGCCTGGGTTCCGGCGCCGGTGGCAACGCAAGCCTTGGCCCCCATGAGCCTGGCGTATTCTTTCTCGAACGTGGGGACCGTGCCGGAGGCGGCCTGAATCCGACACCAGATGCCGCTCTTTGCGGTCTTCAGCAGCGACTCCGTCAAGTTCTCGTCCCAGCAGCAACTGGGCCAGTCGGGCCAGCGTTTGTCCTTCTTCCGAACGGGCTGACCGCCGAAGATGGCCAGTTGGCCGGCCTTCTTTGTGATGTTTCCGTAGGCGGGAACGGTCCTCGATGCGGCCGCCGCAAGAGAGCCGGCCGATACCGCAGCGACGAATTGCCGTCGTGTCAAATCACCACTCGTCATCGTTCGCCCCTTTCAAGGAATTCCATGTTTGAAGTTTGAAGTGCGAAGTGTAAAGTGTCAAGTACGAAGTTCGAAGCATGAAGCGTCAGGTGGCAGAATGCTTGCACACGAACGTACCGGACAGAGAAGGGAAGACCATGATCATGGACACTCGAAGCGATGACTTCAGACTCCACACTTCAAACTTCACGCTTGTTCTCTTCCTGAGCGTCGCGATCTGCTCCGTCGGTCGAGCCCAGTTGCGAGGGGCCTGCGCCAAGATCGACATCACCCCTCCGCTCGGCATCACGCTCATCGGGTCGAAGGGCTATCCAAGTGATTCGATCCGGGACAATCTCTATGCCAAAGCGATGGTCCTCAGTGACGGAACGACGACAGTGGCTCTCATATCGACCGATCTGTTGTACACGCCGTTGGAGGAGATCACCGGTCCCGTTCGCGCCCTCGTCAGCGAAAGGACCGGCATTCCGGCCCAGAACGTCATGGTCTGCGCCACGCATACGCATTCCGGCCCGGAGGTCTTCACCCGATCCAAGATCCCGTCGGACGGCCGGCTCCCGTCGGACCAGATCGACCAATCCTATCATCAGGTCCTCGTGGGCAAGATCGCCGATTCCGTCCAGATCGCCCATCGGAACCTGCAAGACGTGAGAATCGGCGCCGCGTTCGGCTCGGTGCCGGAGATCGTCTACAATCGCAGGCCGGCGGCGGAAGACGGGCAGGTGAAGATGGCGTTCACGATCCCCGAGGAAGTTGCGGCGACGCGGCGGGTCCAGATCGGCGATGACGGCCGGACAAGGGCCGTGTTCACCCTCCCTCCCGACCAACCCGCTCTGCAATTCGGTCCCATCGACCCGGCGGTCCTGGCCTTGCGAATGGAGGACCCGAACGGTCGGGTCGTCGGTTCGCTCATCGGGTTCGGCTGTCACCCGGTCTGCATTTATCCGTTCCTGAGCACGACCATCTCGGCAGACTACCCCGCCGTCGCGACACACGTCGTGGAACAGGCGGAGGGGGGAACTGCTCTGTTTCTGCTCGGACTCGCGGGCAACGCCGTCCCGCTCCGGCGGGACGTTGGGCCGTGCGAGCGGATGGGCAAAGCGCTCGGAGGCGAGGCGTTGAGAAGGCTCCAGATGGTTCCCACGTCAGCGGAGATTTCGTTGAAGTCAGCCACGAAGGAGATTGCTCTCCCGCTGAAGGCGCCTGCTGCTTCGGAGAATCCCGATCCGAATGCAGGTCCCGACCACGTGACGACGGAGATTCACGTCCTGAAACTGGGAGACACCTGCCTCCTGGGCCTGCCGGGCGAGATTCTGATCGAGTTGGGTTTGGCGATCAAGGAGCGAGCAACCGTGAAGAATCTCTTCATCGTGACGCTCGCCAACGACGCGGTCGGCTACGTCCCGCACCGCCAGGCATATAAAGAAGGCGGCTACGAGCCTACCACGGCGACCAAACTGGCGGAAGGAGCCGGAGAGGTCCTGGCGGAGCAGGCCCTTGCACTCGTCGCGGAAATCGCAGAAGCCAATTGACGTGTCGTGAAGAGCAGGAGTGCCGTCTGCGACCGTAAGGTTTGACAATCGGTCCGCAGCGCGCATATTGATGCTTGTTCTCGTTCATATCGCAGCGGCTTCGAAGAAGCATCATATCGGACACGCTGATGCGGAAGCGGGTCAAGCCGACAAGGTACCGAGAGCCGCTGGTTACATGTCGATGGTTGGGGGGTACCGAGCGATGATGGTCAAATGTCAGGCGTGTGGCAACGTCTACGGCAGTCCGCCGAAGCAGGTCGGCGATCTATGTCCGATGCCGCAATGTGGGCACGTCCTCGTCGCCTATCGCCGTTGACAGCAATCGTCGAGCATGCAGGCAACGCACCGAGGGCGCCGTTCAGGCCGTGCGGGGATCCCCATGGCAAAACGGATGCGCCCTGACGGGAAATCGGCTAAGCGAGTGGGCTCGGCACAAAGTGTACCTGCTGTACCCGCGGGCCCCTGTATTGGACGTGAAAGTGCATTCCCCTGCCCATGTTGTGGAGCAGGACAGTGCGGGAGTGGCGATTCGCACATCGCATGATCGCAAGGCGATTGTAGCTGTCATACGCCTTGAGAAAGGAGAGGATCGCTTGGATCTCCCTCTGGTTGTAGATCCAATATCGGATGTCGACCGCACTCCACCGCTGGTGATTGCTCACCCTCTTGGTGTCCTTGCCGTAGTAGCGTTCCTGCATTTCTCTTGTCCGGAACAACTCGGTCACGACGACATCCTTCCGGAAGTGATCCTGCACGAAGACCGTGAGATCCCATATGAGTTGTGCCAGATTGACATTCTTGACTGTCAGGGTTCTCAGTTCGCCGGCGATTCGGGAAGACCTGGCATACAACATGTTGCACCTCCACGTCAGTTTGCTCGGGAGTCTCGGCAAAACACGGACACGATCCCAGCCCATCGAACACAGAGGTGAACGGCGAATCGGCATCACCTCTGCCGAGAGCCTGAAGAGGGCTGCCGTGTCATATCCATATCCTGTCGCGCTCGATCCATGCGTTCCTCCGGCATGGAAGACCCGTGGCGGATCGTCCTCTCCACTTCCTCATCTGTGGCCAACTCATCGACAGCTCGGACTGCGATGATCGGCCCTATCCGATCATCACGGTGGGGCAGCCCATTACGATCACACCGCCGTGAACGGTCGGGTCGCCCAGGCGTGCGGCGGGCATCCCGCCGATCAGCACGGTCACGGACCCCATGGCGATGGCATCCGGCGGGCCGACGCAGACGGCCATGTCGCCCACCCGTGCGGCGGGCATGAAGCCGATCAGTACCGTCGGACACCCCGGCGGCAGGATCGGCCCACCCACGTGCGGGATCGGCGGCACCCCAGGCGTCACCATCGGACACGTATGCATGTCACTGATTCTTGCTGCCGGTGGCATTCTATGTCCTCCCGTGAACTGCCACATCCGCTGTTTCACTTGTTGTCGTGTCGTACTCCGATCGGTGTCGCAGGGGCCCAGTCACGCCGGCACTCGCATCTTGCCCTGAGCGATCTTCACGCCGGTTTCGAGAAACCCTTGATACGACTCCGTTGCCCGGTCTGGCTCCACTGCGGCAGCGAGCATAATCGCCCCGGAAACGGCGTGCGCGGTCATGTGTTCAGGCTGCGCCGCAGACGTTTCAGCCGGTGCGGCTGATCCGCTCTTGGCCCAAGCTGCCGCCATAGCCACCCATGCGGCAGGGGCGGTGGGCATCTCGAACTTGTGCCGACCAGCCGCCGTTGAGGCACGCTCACGGGTCGATTGGCCGGGCTCTTTGACCCAGGCCTCGCCGGCTGCCAGAGCCTCCTTCGCAATCTCATCGCTCCAGCAGGCGGGTACACGCCGCACGCATAGTGCTGCCCACCTGACCGCCTCCCGTTCGGGCAGTCCATAAGCGAGAAAACGCGTCGCCTCGCCGTGCAGGCCGGCCCGGATCAGACGATCCACAAACTCGTGCGGCGCCGGGTCTCCCTCCAAACGCGCCTCAGCCTCCTCCTGCAATTCAAAAGTCCTGCAAATCGCCGCGGTTCGGCCCGATATCATCGTGAATGGTTCAACGACCCCGGCCGACTCGGCACACTTGCGCGAACTGCGTCCAAATCCAAGTATTGCAAGCAGATTCTTCATTCTTATCGCAGTCTGTTGCTTTCAAAGAAACTGCTCACGGGAGGCGACGATTGGACGGTAGGCCAAGTGTCCAAGAATGAGGCTGCTCGCTGGCGGTTCAGTGTTTCCCGCGTCACTTTCATGTTTTCTTCGCCACGTATTTCGAGGAGAGGTCCATTGGGCAACTTCTGCAGCCATGCAACTGCTTCCTCACGGACCCAGAGGTCTGCCGTTTCATCCAATGCAATCTCAATGATGGTCGGCACCGACTCGACGGAGAATTCTACCCCATATCTGAGTTTCGAGGACCGAAATTCCAGAAACTCCACGCTCAACTCGTACTCTCCCGCTCCAAAGCTCTTGTCAGCAAGGAGTCTGGCGATGTGAATGGGAACGCTGATGGTTTCCTGCTGCCGCAGTTGGATTACCGTGGTGGGGGGCGCGGTCATCTCGCCGGTTACATCCATCGAGCCTGGGTGGACTTCAGCCACAGTCTCTTCCCCAGTCGTCTCCGAACGAAATAACAAGAGGAGTTTTTGTGAGGTCTTTGGATCCTCCATGCTTACACTCGGTGCACCAAGATTGGTGAAATCGGCTGTCACCGTGATCGCGTGCCCCATAGGATAGACTGGCATTCCATCCAGATGCCGCAAGGGCTCCGGCGGATTGCTCACCCTGAGTTCGACTTGAAGACTCATAGTTGTCCTCGTACACGATGGGCATAGTGTCATGAGGATGATGCACAGACAAGGAAGACTCTCCTTCATGCTGCTCTTCATGGCAATACACCGCGTAAAATCTTGATGTCTCGGTTGCTGAACGTGTTGGATGCCCCATATGGTGTCATCAAGCCGCTGGCGCCATGATCTCCCACGCCGAATTCCTGACGCTTGAACTCACTCTTGGTTGCATGTCCGATTTCGTGGCGGCAGATGATCTGCAAACGTGCCGCCGTTCCATAGTTCTTGAACACAACCACAATATTCCCGCGATTGAAACCCTGTACCTCACGCCATGTTGCCTGGTCCGGGTCCCCTGGAGTGTTCAGCCCGGATCCAGGATTGGCGAGATTGACGCGTATGCCCGCCGGCCAGAAATTGGTGGCGCCATCACCTTGATTTGACAGCTTCGGATGATAGTACTGAACCGCCAGGAGCGTATTGCCTCCACCGGGCACAGCAGCGGCAGCAAACCAATCGGTGACGCACTGAACGTAGTCATCGACGATCGCGTTGAACCATGCCTGCGCCTTGGCCTCGATAGCGGTCTTGGCGGCAGCCTTCTTGACTGGATCCACACCTCCGTAGTCGGCCAATTCCGTGGCAGTAGGACGGAGCTGAAAGGCCGATGTCTCCAGCTTCTGAGGCGAGAAATCGGCAGGCCAACTCTTCATGCCACCTCCAGTCTTGTACAAGCCGATGTACTTTGCGGTCAAGCCAGCGCCAAGAGTGTTTATGGCTCCTCGCGCGTAGAGCACATAGGCATTGGTTTCTAAGGCCGGCGCGATTTGGGCGTGTACCGTGGCCGCGTCAATGTAGTTCTCCCCATTCATGGTGTAGATATTCGCGAAATGGATCTTTCGCCAGATGGTTAACTCGTTGCTTTCCGTAGTCGCCAGGCGGGTGGTGCCATTGGCGGCAAAAGTCTCGCCCTTCAATTTGTATTTGTCTCTACCGACTCCTGAGGGTTTGAACCAGATCTTGGCTATCCCCTGATCCACGCCGGCTGCCGTAACCGTTCGTGCCGTGCATTTTGTCTTGTAGCTGTCCGTTGAGTTGGAGACGCTGTCGGCGTGCCCCTCCCAGTGGATGGCCGCGGGATTGCCCTTCTTGCCAAGCCTCTTGGCGCCGGAGTAGTTGAACGAGTTCGCTGCAGCCGTGTTTCCACCGTTTTCGGTGAACGTGTGGGCGACATCAATCTCTATGGGCGTGACGGTACTCCCGCCGGCCTTCTTCTTGATCCAGACCTTCGACTTCACGAGAACCCTGCCGTCAGGATCATTCAGGACGATCTTATCGTCCGGTGCGTCAACGGCGATCTCGATCTTCTCGACCTCTACCTTGGTCTTCTTCTCGTCTTTGAGGTCCAGGTGCAACGGTGCCTTCTTCTCCACCTTCAGAGTGATTCGGTAGGGAGAGTATGCGGGGCTGACCCATTTGCCGGTCAGGGTTCCTTGATTTGCTTTGCCATCCCATCTTAGCTTCTTTCCCCTGCCATCCTTTTTCTCCTCGTCACTGAGCTGACAGCGATACGCCAGCTTGTCCCCCGTCAATTTGTCACTGGCAATCTCAAGCCACACCGCCTGATCCCCGAGGCTCTGGATATCATAGACGATCTCGAGTTGCTCGGCTCCTGGCGCAAAGAGCTGATCGGCCGACACCAGTCGCAGGAGTCTTGGATAGAACCGATAGACATGCATTCGCGTTTTGCTGGCCTCGATCTGCACGTTTCGACCCTGCGCACCCACACCGACTTTCGTCTCTGCCTGGATCACCTCTCCGTTTTGATTGGTGGTTTCGGTATATGGCAAGGTCGCCTCTTCACCTCCCGGCTTCAGCTTGAGGTTGTAGCTTCCCGGGCAGAGATTCTTGAAAGTCGTTCGGTTGGAGATGCTGTCCTTGGGGTTATCGACGTCGGGCGTGAGTTCCAGGGCGCATTTGCCCGAGAGCTTGTCCCACTTCGTGGGTTTCTTCGTGTTCTGGCGTCGGACCTGAACGACCAGGTTTCCCGCCGTCTTCGGGCATTTCTTCTTGGCGTTTCCAGGCATACGTCACACTTTCCAGGGCCTCAGCCTTCCTGCGAGGCGTCGCCTTCGGCTTCTAATTCCTCCGCGACCATTGCCACCTTGGCGTCGGCAGGCAGGTCCGGGTCCTCAAGGATCTCCCGGCATTCCGCCCGCTCCGGCTTCTTCTCGAACGTCAGACCGAAGGGCACGAGCAGGAGAGTGAATTCCTCGACATCGTCATCCTCCGTGATACCGTAGCCCTCGGCCTTGCGAATGCCTGCCTGAACGAGCAGATAGGCTTTTTCGTCACCCTCTTGCCCGTACCATTCGGGAAAGGCCTGTTTGATCTTCCGCACGACGCGCTGCTCATATTTCCGCATCATGTGCGTCTCAAGGAGCTCCATCTGTTCTTTTCGGATCTTGAGCATATCCCGACCTACACCTCCTCAACTCGTTGGCAGGTCCGTCTTGCGGGTAGCCAGATTCCCATCAGCAACCGCCAATCTCAACAATACAGATGCATCATCCTCTTCCAACAGGTACGAACTGCTCGGGCCCAGAAGGGCTCTCAGCTCCTCGGCATTGCAGGTTGGCAGATAAACCCGCAGCACGCGCGGGTCGTAGTAGCGAAAGTACATCCGCTCCCCTTCCGGATCCAGGACCATCAGGAACTTGCGGAAATGCTGCCGCATCGTGCGAAGGTCCGCCTTTTTAGGCGTCACCGCGAAGATACCCCAGTGGTTGCCCCAGCCTTGTCCGATTACCCAGTCGGTGAACGGGGACTCGGGCTCGAGCTTGACGAGATACGGGGCGACTTCGGCCATGTCGGGCTCGAGCTTGCCGCGATAGAGGCACGCGTACTGCGGCTGTTGCTCCCAGAGCACTTGCGGCAGGTCCGGCACTGATGCCCCGTCGAGCACTGCGTAGATGCTGGTCTCGGACTCCTGGAACAGGTTCTCTTTTATCAACTGGATGTTTGCTTTCTCAAGCATGTTTCATTCACGTGCAACGGGCTACGAGGCACCCTGTTTCTTCCTGGCTTTCTCGCATTCCTCGCAGAACGGCGTTCCATCTTTGGCAGCACTCTTCAGTGTGGTCGCCTGGGGGCTGAACTTCGTGGCTTTGGGCGGCTTCGGGGGTTTCGGGGCCTCATCAACTTTGCCGGGCTTGGCGGTCCCCGCTTCTCTGGGCAATTCCGGCACGTCGGGCAACTGTGGCGCCGCCGGGGCTGTGGGTGAACTGCCGGAACCGGAGCCGGCCGCGCCGCCACTGTTGATCATGACCATTGTGCCCTGAATGAAGACGCCGCCGGGGTTGATGTCGATGAAATTGCCGCCGACCTTCAGGGACAGTTGCATTCCCCCTTCCACCACAACCGTCATACCGCCCTTGATATGGACTGCCATGCCGGCATCCAGGGCGTAGTTCATGCCGGCCTTCTCGTGAAAATCCATGCCAGCCTCGACGGAGATTCTCTGACCTGCCTTGGCATTCAGGTTCATGCCCACGTTCAGGCTCTGGTCCCCCCCAATATCTTGCGACTGCTCGCCGTCAACCGTGAGATGGTTGCCGCCGGATATCTGCGTCAGGTGGTCGCCTTTCACGGTCAGGCTGCGATCCCCGTCGATCTGGCCCACCTGATCGCCCTGGACGGTCGAATGCTTGTCACCCTCGACCTGCTCGATCTGGTCCTTCTTGACGACGAGGTGGCGGTCGTTGCCAATCCATTCATAGCAGTCGTTCTTGACTCGGACATCCTCGTTCTTCTGCGCGTGGATGAAGAGCTGCTCTTCGCCCTTCTTGTCCTCGAAGCGGATCTCGTTGAAACCGGCGCCGCCCTTGGTGGTGTTGGACTTGAGCGTCGAGACCGTCTTGTTGGCGGGCAGGTCGTAGGGGGGCATCGCCTGCCCGTTGTAGACCCGGCCCGTGATGATCGGGTGGTCCGGGTCGCCATCGAGGAACTCGACAACTACTTCCTGGCCGATCCGCGGCGTGTAGATCGCGCCCCACTGCCTGCCGGCCCAGACCTGGGCGACGCGAATCCAACAGGAGCTGTTTTCATCGGCCTTGCCGTAGCGGTCCCAGTGGAATTGAACCTTCACCCGGCCATACTCGTCCGTGTGAATCTCCTCGCCGGACGGGCCGACGACCAGCGCCGTCTGAGGGCCGGGGATGGTGGGCTTGGGCGTCACCCGAGCGGAGCGGAACGGGTCGGTGCTCCCAATCGCGGTGAACGAGCACGAGTAGGTACACTCTCCGCCGCCTTCGCCGGACGTGAACTCACCCTGACTGATTGTGTAATTCGCTCCGATGATGAGCCACTCGCGGTTCTGGTCCTTTCTTGGATGATCTGTCAGCGCGAAGGTTCCGCCTGCGTAGATGCCCCGCGCGTCGGAGGTCGCAGTGGCCACCTCGTACTGGGTGTGCAGCTCCTCGATGCGCCGGCGCGCGTAACTCTCGCCGTCCTTGGCTTCGGTGTAGTCCGTCGAATAGTCGTAGACGTCGAAATCCGCTCCGTGGTGTTCCCTGGGGATCTGGGCGCGGGCATGCAAGTCCTTCTTGATGTTCTTGAAATCGAAGGCATTCAGACTGCACGATCCCGGCTGGATCCGCGTCTCGACCACCCATTCGGAGACGTATTCCTGCCCGCTGACCGGCGCGCCGCTGAATTGGCAACTGATCTTCTCGTATCCCGTGCACGGCTTGTACGCGCTGGGAGAGTCCGCCAGGATCAGAACGTGTCGGCCGTTCTCGTGTCGGAAACCGTAGGAGATCCCCTCCTGCTCCATGAGCCGGCTGACGAAATTGAAAGCGGTTTCCTCGTACTGGACGCAATACTCCCAGGCAGGATAGGTTTCCGTGAGGGCATCCTCGAAGTCGGAGAAGCCCGCATCGCGAAAGACCTGCTTGATGATATCCGGAACCGTCATTTCCTGAAAGATGCGGCAGTCCGCCGTGCGCGTCAGGAACCACAGCCACGGCACCATGGTCGCGCTGTATCGAGCTCCATCGCGACTGCTGGAGACCTGCGTGAAGCGGCTGACGTATCCGTTGAAGCACCGGGTCGATCCCCCGGGCAGCTCCAATCGAACCGTGATATTCTGCCCGACGATATCGGAAAACGGGATCTGGGAGTTCTCACTGGCCAGATCGAGCTGGAACTCGAACAGGCGTCCGAGATGCTCGCTGCCCCACATGTTGACGAGCAGGAGCACGTCGTCGCCCAGCGGAGTGCCTACCGCCGCTTGTCGGTGCTGTTGTGTTTTCGCCATGACATGTCCTCAGGACACCTCTTCTTTCGGCCTGTCGCCTCAGTCAAACGTGTACACAAGACGGCTGTCGGCCGTGCTGACGCATATCTGCGCCGCTTTCTTCCCCTCCAGGAATCGATTGAGCAACTCCTGACTGATCTCCGGCAGCAGCGTATTCGTCAGGATGGCGTCGACCATGCGAGCGCCGCTCTCGACCTCCGTGCATCGTTGGGCGATCAAGGAGACAACCGTGTCGTCATAGACGAACGGAATGCCGTGGTTCTCCTGGACTCGACGTGCGACACGACCCAGTTGCAGACGGATGATCAGCTTGAGGACCTCGTCGGTGATCGGATAGTAGGGCACTACAATGAGCCGGCCCAGCAGAGCCGCCGGAAACGTCTTGAGCAGGGGCTTTCGCAGGGCCTTGCCGATCGCTTCGGGTTCCGGCATCAGACTCGGATCCTTGCACAAATCCATGACCAGATCGCTGCCCACGTTGCTGGTCAGCAGAATGATCGTGTTCTTGAAGTCGATCAGGCGTCCTTCCGCATCCTCCATCCGCCCCTTGTCGAAGACCTGAAAGAAGATCTCGTGCACGTCCCGATGGGCCTTCTCGACCTCGTCGAGCAGCACGACGCTGTAGGGCCGCCTTCGCACGGCCTCGGTGAGGACCCCGCCCTCGCCGTAGCCCACGTAGCCGGGCGGCGAACCTTTCAACGTGGAAACCGTGTGGGCTTCCTGGAACTCGCTCATGTTGATCGTGATCAGACTCTGTTCTCCGCCGTAGAGCGTCTCGGCCAAAGCGACAGCGGTTTCCGTCTTCCCCACGCCGCTCGGCCCGACCAGAAGCATGACCGCGATAGGCCGCTGCGGATTCTCCAAACGGGCGCGAGAGGTCTTGATCCTGCTGGCGATCACCTCGAGCGCCTGATCCTGTCCGATGACGCGCTGTCGGAGTGTCTCCGTGAGACGCAGCACGGCTTCGATCTCATTCTTCACCATGCCCCCGACGGGAATGCCGGTCCAGTGGGCGACGACGGAACTGACCGCCTTCGCGTCCACGCAAGGCAGGACCAGAGGGTGCTCGCCCTGCAGGGCATCCAGCTTTTGCTGCAGCGTCAAGAGTTCTGCCCGCAGGCTCTCCCTGCCCGCCTGCGACTCACCCGTCTGCTGTTGAGGTTCGGAGATGTTCGCGTCCGTCTGCGCCGTTGGGGGAGCGGCCGGCTCTTTCTCATCGCTCGCGGAGTCAACGGCGCCGGTCCCGGTCGTTCGCAGTTGGGCTCGAATCGCAAGAACCGATTCCACCAGTTTCTGTTCGTCGGACCAGCGACCCTCCACCTGGCGGAGCCGATCCTGCTCTGTTTGGAGCTGTTCGGCAATCTTGGCCTCCCGCGCCGCGTGATCGACGCCGACAGCAGTCTCGCGGCCCAGGATCTCACGTTCCGTTTCCAGCGCCCCAATGCGGCGACGGCAGTCCTCAACCTCCGGCGGAATCGCATGCAGACTGATTGCCACCCGCGCACAGGCGGTATCGATCAAGCTGACTGCTTTGTCCGGCAGCTGGCGGTCCGGAATGTACCGACTGGACAACCGAACGGCTGCCTCCAGCGCCTCGTCGAGGATCTGGACCTGATGGTGTTTCTCCAGCATGGACGCGACGGCGCGCATCATCAGGACCGCCTTGTCCTCCAGCGGCTCATCCACCTTGACGACCTGGAACCGTCTCGTCAGCGCGGGATCCTTCTCGATGTATTTCTTGTACTCGCTCCACGTGGTGGCGGCGATCGTTCTGAGAGTCCCTCGCGCCAGAGCCGGCTTGAGCAGGTTCGCGGCGTCTCCCGTTCCTGCGGCGCCCCCGGCCCCGATGAGCGTGTGGGCTTCATCGATGAACAGGATGATGGGGGTGGGCGAACTCTGGACTTCCTCGATCACCTGACGCAGGCGATTCTCGAACTCTCCCTTGACGCTCGCGCCGGCCTGGAGCAACCCTACGTCCAGGGCGCGCAGCGCAACGTCCCGCAATGGCTCGGGGACATCGCCGTGAGCGATTCGCTGGGCGAAGCCTTCGACGACCGCGGTCTTGCCCACGCCGGCTTCGCCTGTCAGGATGGGATTGTTCTGGCGCCGGCGCATGAGGATGTCGATGATCTGCCGGATCTCTTCATCGCGTCCGACGATCGGGTCCATCTCGCCCTGGCGAGCCCGTTCCGTCAGGTCCACGGAGAAACGGCCCAGCGCCTCTTGTTTTCCGAGGGCCGCCGGCGCCGCCGGCCCGGTCGCCGGCGAGGTTCGCACGGACGTGCCGTCCTTCGCCGACTGCGCGTTCTCGGGCGATCCTTTCACGATGATCGACAGGCCATCGGTGAGCTCATCCAGCTTGATTTTGGTGAATTCCGGAGAGATGCGCAGAACCAGGTTTCGCAGGCCCGGCGTCTTCAGGATGCCGATAACCAGGTGCCCCGTCCGAATGCAGGAGTCGCCGAACAACAGAGAAGCGTAGACCCAGCCTCGCTCGACCGACTCCTCGACGTGAGCCGAGAGATCGGTCACGGACGTCGCGCCTCGCGGCAGCCGGTCCAACTCCTCGAGAACGTCCTTGGCCAGCTTGGACAAGTTGATCTCGAAGTGCCGAACGATCCGATGCAGATCGGAATCCGGCAACTGGAGAATCTGCTGGATCCAGTGAACCAGCTCCACGTAGGGGTTGCCTCGAAGCTTGCAGAAGATGGTGGCGCTCTCGATGCTCTTGTAGGCGAGGGCATCCAGTTTCCCAAACAGCGATGTCCGACTGATCTCAGCCACGCGTAATCCCCTATCTCACAAACGGAACGGAAAGCCACAAGTGACACGCTGGAATGGAATCTGAGGCGAACCGCGAACCCGCCGGAGTCTCATCTCGGGGCGCATCGCCTTCCCACCCTGCATAATCGAGGAACTGCTGCACGGTCATCGGAAGTCGAACAGGCAACGATTCACTCGCCATCATATTGATCCTCAGGGCGATTCTTGACGCTGCCTCCAAGCTGCGGCCAAGCCGCTACATCACGGCATCACTATATCAGACGGCGCCCCATGCCGCAAGCTCCACGTTGGGGCACGGACATCATTATTCTCCACGACCCTCCCCACGCGAGGGATCCGTCGTGGACAGAAGGAGAAGACCGGACTGGAGCAGTTTTCGAACGACGGCCAAGCATGCAGGTTGCAGCGTCTCCGAATCGAGATCCATCCTCCCGGCCACTGAGGAGATCGCGTCGCCAAGCGTGCTGCGTCCGTCACACCGGACCAGCAGCTCCGTCACGGCGATGTCCACGTCCCCGGAGAAGGGGATGCCGATCCGGTTGCGGAGGGTCTGGGCGGTTAGCATCCATCGGCCTTCGGAGACCTTGAAGACGTGTGTGAGCTCATGGTCGTCACTCAGGCAGAACCGGCAGGGAAGGAGCCCTTGGTCGCTCTCGATGCGTGCCAGCAGGTCCTCGGCGGCGAACATCCGCTCGAGCTGCCCGCCACAGGGTCCGGCAGAGTGCGCCGAGCCCATGCGGCGTGCAGAGAACCAGTTCGAGCGAGCTGCCCGACGTCTCAGGATCATGGCGCCGGCGCTGATCCGCGCGGCCCCCGTCCGCTCGTAGTAGGCCGCCCACTCATCCAATCGACGCCCATAATCGGGGCAGGCGGACCCGAGGCCGCTCCGCAGCCAGTCCGCCGCGTAGGTCAACGCATCCGTGGACTTGAAGCAGACCAGCAGGGCGTCACAGCCGGTGTCGGCCACCCATGCTGCGGGTCGTGTAGCCCAATCGGCATCATCCCGATGATGCCAGTTGAATAGAACGCAGGCGAATCCGCCTTCCGTGAGTCGCGGCGCAGCTTCGCGGATCACCTGCCGGGACAGCGTGTCCGCCGGTCGGCCACTGTCGCGGAAGGTGAAACGGGATTCGGGAGAGATCACGAACGGCGGGTTGGAGACGATCAGATCGAAGACCTCGTCCTGCAGGGGCTCGTACAGACTGCCCATCCGCCATTGCACGTTGGCGACGCCGTTGAGCCGGGCATTGAATTCCGCGAACGCCAGGGCACGCCTGCTGACATCCGTGCCGATGACCCGATCCGCGTGACCGGCCGCGAGGAACGCCTGGATGCCGGCGCCGCAGCCAAGGTCGAGCGCCCGTCCGACCTTGCGTCGGACGGTCAGACTGGCCAGCGTCAGGGAGGCCGCGCCGACCCCGAGAACGTGGTCGGTGTGAAGCGCCCCCGCGATTTCAGGTCCGAAATCGCTGGCCAGGAGCAGAT
This sequence comes from Sedimentisphaerales bacterium, assembly GCA_034678485.1. Lineage (GTDB taxonomy): Bacteria > Planctomycetota > Phycisphaerae > Sedimentisphaerales > Anaerobacaceae > PLanc-01. The sequence goes on from JAXDBU010000168.1 coordinate 88,070, forward strand.
CGTGGTAGGGCGCCACCTTCGCGGTGGAACGCACGTCTCCGTCCTGCTGCCGCAGGAGATTTGCAGAAATGAGCTCTTCGACATCGAGATTCGGGACCGACCCCCGAAGGGTCTTCCCGCACACCGCACGCCCAAGCCAGAAGAGACGCACCAAGACGTTGAATGGCGTGTCCGATCCGACCCGACGACACACCAACTCCACGTCCTGTCTCTTGTCAGGGCCGGACAGGTCGATCAAGTCGGCGAGCGCGTGCTGTGTGTACCCCGCCTCCACGAATGCTCCCCTGACACTGCCCTCATCCCGCAGCGCATCGGCACGCAGGGCCACGCAGTCACTGTCCCTTACTGGCTCCTGTGAGGGCGACATAATGCTCCGTGTACACACACGGTACCATGAACACACACCCCGCACCTCATCCACCCGACGTGCGTGTGCACGCACGATCGATCCATGACACGAGTCTGGAGATGGATACGAAACCTACCGGCATTGTTTTGTTCATTCTATCGAGGGCGCAAGCCCTGTCAAACGCAAAAAAGAGGTCTTCGTCTCACGATGGCCAAGCCATACTGCAGAGGCGCCCGCCGGGCCGCGCAGGGCAACAAAAAAACCATTTCGGGCTTGACATACCTCCTCACGGGTAATAGGATTGAAACGATTAAGTTGTGACTGTGAGGATTCCGCAAGAAGCATGACGAGGAACGTGTGTTGCTGTCGGTGGCGTTCCTTCGCCGGCGTCTGTTGCACAATGCTCGAGCGGCCTTTCTGGAGGCATGTGACATACGTATCGGAGTTCTGTCCCTTGGCAACTCAATCCATGTTGTCGTCGGCACTTCCGGGTATTTGTGTCTCGCGTCAGAGGCGAGCGTCGTTTCGTCGTCCTTAACTGCAACGGAAGCAAGTCTTCGAGGGGATCGTGAGCACATTCGATATCGAGAGCTTGTTGAGCGAGGTCAGCCCAGAGGCCCCCTGCGGAGAGGATATCTCCGGCAGTGGCGAGTTCTATGAGCTCAAGGCGCTGGTCCGGCCCAAGCCTCCAGGCGTAGTCGGAACGGACGCAGACGCCGGGATGATCGAGCCGAACTGGGCGGAGGTTCGCAACAGGGCCTTCGATCTGCTCCGGAAGTCGAGACATCTCGAGGTGGCAACGTATCTCACGCTGGGCCTGCTCGTCACGGAGGGGATGTCCGGGTTCCGCAACGGGCTGCACCTGATTCAGGGTCTTCTGGAACGATTCTGGGACGAGCTGTACCCCCGTCTGGACCCCGAGGACGACAACGACCCGACGATACGGATGAATATCCTGATGCCCTTGTCGTCCGAGCCGGCGAGCCCGTGGGACCCGGTCCGATTCCGGCCGAGGGTGGCGCAGTTGCCGCTGTGCAATTCTCGGCGCGCAGGGGGGTTCTGTCTCCGCGACACTCCAAACGCCCGCGGAGAGAAAAACGCGCCGAGCGGTGATCG
>JAXDBU010000169.1:0-13952 GCA_034678485.1 Sedimentisphaerales bacterium
GTCGGGCGTGGCGAGGGATTCTGTTTCGACAGAGCTACCCGGCGCTGGAGGAGATCGTAGAGAAGACCTTCAAGTGGTTCCCGATGATCTTCCCGAGGGCCCGGTGGAACGGGGGCAAATACTGCTGGCGGTTTCCGCAAGGGGAGGTGCTCTACCTGCGGTATGCGGATCGCCCGAGGGACTACTTCAAGTATCACGGCCACGAGTACCCATGGATCGGGTGGGAGGAGCTGACCAACTGGCCGGACGATGAACTGTACCTGTCCATGATGTCGGTGTGCCGGTCGAGCCACCCCGATGTTCCTCGTCGGTATCGTTCGACGAGCAATCCCTATGGCGTCGGGCACAACTTCGTCAAGGCCCGGTTCATCGACCCGGCGCCGAGAGGGACGATCATCATCGACGCGTACGGGCGCGAGCGGGTGGCGATTCGCAGCATGTTGTCGGAATGTCCGCAGTTGGAGCAGAACGACCCGAACTACGTCAAGAACCTGATGGCGCAGGACGGGCCGAGGCGGGAGGCGTGGCTGCACGGCAACTGGGACATCGTCGCCGGCGGGATGTTCGACGACGTCTGGGACCCGGCGGTTCACGTCGTCAAGCCGTTCGAGATTCCGCGCACGTGGCATCTCAACCGCTCGTTCGACTGGGGCAGCTCCAGGCCGTACTCGGTGGGGTGGTGGGCCGAATCGGACGGCTCCCGTATCCAGTATCCCGATGGGCGGGTGTTCCAGACGAGGGCGGGGGATCTGTTCCGGGTCAAGGAGCTGTACGGCTGGACGGGCAAGCCGAACGAAGGAACTCGAGAATTGGCGGTGGAGGTCGCGCGGAAGATCAAGGAGATCGACGCGCGGTTCGTCCAGAAGGTGCGCACGGGCCCGGCGGACCCGTCGATCTACACGAAGGTCAACAACAACTGCATCGCCGACGACATGGCTCGCGAGAAGGTGTACTGGGAGCCGGCGGCGGCCGAACCGGGCAGTCGGGTCAACGGCTGGGAGATCATGCGCAAGCTGCTCAAGGCGGCCAAGGACCCGTCCCTGGGGATTCCGGGGCTGTATATCTTCGACACCTGCCGGCAGTTTATCCGCACGATTCCGCCGCTGCCGCGGGACGAGAAGGACATGGACGACGTGGACTCTTCCGTCGAGGACCACGTCGCGGACGAGGCCAGGTATCGCTGCTTGGTGAAGAAGCACCTGCTGCGGGCCAGTTGAGTGGGGGGGCACGAAGAACGGTTGGGGGCCGGCTCCAAACAGAAGACTTTCTTTGAAACTATGCCTTGACGCAATCCTACGAAGTTGTACGTTACCGTACGCCAGGACGACACCGACGGATCGATCCTTTGTGAAAGGGGCCTGGCATGAAACTGGGGGTTGGAACGTTCATCGGGGACGTGCTGTTCGACGCATTGATGCACGCCGGCGCACGTCTGCACGACTGGTTCTTCACCGAGGAACGCGCGGTTCGATGGCGAGAAAAACTGCGCGATCGCTGGTGGAGGTACAAGACCAGGGCCGAAGGCACTCAGAGCAAGCGTGACGACCGGCGCGCCAAGTGCTGGCAACTGCTCATGGACTACAACACACCGCCGAAGCTGTAGAAGGCGCTGCCCGGCGCTGCCGGCGCGCTACCTCCTGGCGCGGACGACCGGGATCGGCGTGGACATGAGACGCTGCGGCACGCAATAAGGCCGCTCGCTTTGCGAAGAGGTGCCGGGCCTATGGGAAAAGCGCTGAACGAACTGCTCGCGGGCATCTCGGACGGACGTCTGGGACGCGAGATCATGCGTCGCGTCACCGCCCGCGGGTTGTTGAAGATCGAGAAAGGCGAGCCGTCGTTCGTCTGGTCGCCAGATGGGGCGGCCCTGATCGGACGGGACGTCAAGAGGTTTCTGGGGGGCACACGAAGATGAAAGAAACGAAGGACACCCCTGATCTGACCCACCCGCACTACGCGTCGATGTACCCGACGTGGGAGCTGACGAACGACCTGATGGGGGGCACCCGCGCGATGCGGGCGGCCGGGACCAAGTGGCTGCCCAAGGAGGACAAGGAGAAGGACAAGCAGTACCAGGACCGGCTGGACCGGACGGTGTTGTTTGAGGCGTACCGCGAGGCGGTGGACACCCTGTCGGGCCGGCCGTACTCGAAGCCGGTGTCGATCAAAGGCAAGAGTCGTTTGCCGGAGCCCCTGGACCAGATCGAGAGTTCGTGCGACGACGAAGGGCGAAACCTGCTGCAATTCTGCCGGCACGTCACCAAGCTCGCGATCGATCGGGGCATGGTTCACATCCTGGTCGACAACCCCCAGGAGCCGGGGCGCAACATCGGCGAGGAGAGGGAGCTGGGCATCAAGCCGTATTTCGTGGCCGTCGATCCGATCAATCTGCTGAGCTGGCGGTACGAGCGGGCGCCCAACGGGGAGAAGCGGCTGACGCAGATCCGCATCCGGGAGACGGCCCACTCCAACGTCGGCGAGTTCGACGTGGAATCGGTTGAACGCGTGCGGGTCATCTATCCGGACCACTGGGTTTTGTACGAGCAGTCCAGACAGAAGGAGTCCGATTGGATGGTGGTGGCGGAGGGACCCTGGTCGCTGGGGAAGATCTCCCTGGTGACGATCTATCTCGACAAGGAACATGGGTTTATGACTGCGCGGCCCCCGCTGGAGGGGTTGGCGTGGCTGAATCTGGCGCACTATCAATCGTTCTCGGATCACCGACACAACCTTCGATTCGCTCGGGCCGGCACGGTGACCGCCACGGGCCTGAGCCAGGAGGAGCTGGAGGCTGGGTTTGTCTGGGGCGTCAACCGGGTGATCTCGTCGACCAATCCCAACGCGACGTTCGGCATCCTCGAACACTCCGGGGCGGCCGTGAAGGTCGGCGAGGACGAACTGCGGCACCTCGAAGAGATGATGCAGGTTCTCGGCAAGGCGCCCCTGATGATCCAGTCGTGGGGCAACGCGACCGCGATGGCCGCTGCCATCGACGAAGGCAAGGCGTCTTGTGACCTGCAAGCGTGGATTCGGGCCATCGAACACGGGATGGAGCAGGCGTACCGCTACGCCGCGGAATGGCGCCGGCTCAAACTGGCCGAAGAGTTCGGCGTCGACATCTGGAGCGACTTCGGCATGGTGCCCCGTTCGGACCGCGACCTGGATATGCTGTTCCGGGCGTACGAGACCGGCGTTCTGTCCAAACCGACGCTGGGCCGCCAGATCCAGATTCGCGGCGTACTGACGGACGACGTCGACATCGACGAAGAGATTGCCGCCCGCGAGGCCGAAGGTCCCGAGCTGGGCATGGTGGGCCGCGAGAGGGAAGAGCCCGAGGAAGAACCCGAGGAAGAACCAGAGGAGTGATCCGGTGCGCCGCCTGCCTTTTGAGATGTGTTACGAGGAACACCAGCGGCGGGATTGGATTCGCCACGGCAACGAGTTGACGGCGGCGGTGGCAGAGGACGAACGAATGGAACGCTTGATGAATCGAATGCCCGGCACAGGCTTTCCTTCGTCCCGCGACTGGAACCTGCCCAATGTTCCGTGCGAGCGGAAGGACTGCGTGGCAAACCATGCCTCGGTATGCGTGATGCCAAGCTGCATTCGCATCGGCGCCGAAGGCAAGTGTGCCGGCTACAAACCAAGAAAGGGGGGCACGTGATGCTCTGCTTCCACTGCGGCAACAAGGTCTCGTTGGGCAAGGCGTGCTTCGTAAAGGCCAGCGTGCTCAGGTCGCGTACGGCCCGGATCGAGCCGGCCATGCGTCCCGTCTGCCCGAAATGCACCAGAACCATCAGGGAGGCACAACGTGACACAAGAACGGACGGTCAAAGTACCCCGCAAGGCGTTCACCCTGTTCCAGAAGGAGTTCCTGCGCTGGCAGCAGAAGCTGGGGCTGACGGAGTACAGGGTGACGTTTCGCTTTGAGCCCATCAACGGCTCCTATGCAGACATACGGACTTCGCACCTGGACAAATTCGCCGTCGTGCGGCTGACCAGCGAGCTGGAGCCCGGTGACGTGCCCGACTTCCATCCCGCCGGCAGCGCCAAGCACGAGGCGATCCACCTGTTGCTCGCGCGATTGCTGTGGTTGGCGGAGAGTCGATACGTCCATCCACAAGACATCGACGAGGAAGAGCACGCCGTCGTGCGGAGACTGGAGGCGGCGCTGTGAGCAAGCCCTCCTGTGACCAATGCAAAGGCATGTGCTGCCGGTACTTCTCTGTTGCCCTCAAGGCCCCGCAGACCCGCACGGACTACGACCTGCTGCGGTGGTATCTGGCGCATGACCAGGCGCTGATCTACGTCGAGGACGGCGTGTGGTATCTTCAGGTCAACACCCGCTGTCGCCACCTGGACAAGAACTACCATTGTGACATCTACCCACAGCGTCCCGAGATTTGCCGGGACTACGGCCGGGATGTCTGCGACATCTGCGACGAGGACTACGGGTACGAATTGCTGTTCAAGAATGACGCGGAGATGGCCGCCTACATGGCCATCGTTTTCGACAACGCCAAACACGAGAGCGCTTCGGTGCGCAAGCGTGGCGTGGTCAAGAAGGGTCAAGCCAAGCGCGTGGTGATTGACACGATCCTCAAGGACTACCGCGAGAACGGGGTGCGGGAAGGCAAGCCACCGAAGAAGGACCGTCGCCGATGAAGACGAAGCTCACTGTGAATGTCTCCCAACGGGACGTCGAGTTGTTTGGACAAGCCGCCGTCGAGCGGGGCGCGAAAGAGCAACTGCGAACACGCTTCGGGGTGGCTGAACCCGACCGCATAGCGATCTTGCGTCATTTCATCAACCCGGCAAGCGGCGTCCTGGTCTGCGAGGTGGAATGCGAGTTTCGTTCGGACGTGGGGATATGACATGGAAGGCCTTGAGCCTCTGGGGATGGTGTATGGGTGGTGCTACCTGCGGTGCTGCGACGAGTGGGTGTATCGCGGGTTGTACTGGCCGTGTCAGAGGCAGCAGGGGTTTCACCCCCAGCCGGTCCCGTTGAGGCGGCGGGGTTTCTGGTCGGGCGTGCGGTCGTGGTCGCGCGGCCGGCATTGGGATCGAAGGTCAAGATACGGAGAACGGTAATGGGCGACACAACGAGCAAAGAGGAAATCAAGGCGGCAAGGGCCAGGGTGCGGGAGCACAACCGCACAATGGGGCAGGTGGCGTCTACGGCGGCGCGGAACGGGCACATCGGCATGGCACATAATCTGGCGGGGTCGGTCCTGTTGAGCCGGCTGGATGCGGACCTGCTGCGCGCGAGGGCGGCCTGTGGGTCGAACGTGGCGTGAAAAGAGTTGCTCGGAGTGCTGGCTGCATCACGACCAGACGGGTTTGTGCCGTGCCGCGCATGGACCGAGATCGGACCAGATCACGAAGGACACGGACACCTGTTGGCACCAGATCGACCGGGTGCCGGGCGGCAAGACCTACGAGCAAGTCGTCGGGCTGCCGGATCGGGGACACAAGGTAGCACGAGAACAGGAAGGGCATATGGACAAGCCGCTGACATGGCACGAGGCGTTGCGCGTGGTGATCCGCGAGATCGCCCGCGAGTTCGTGGCGCAACTGATCGAGCAGAAGGCCCTGGCCGAGGCCGACGCGGTCAAGCAGGTGACGGCTTTGCAGCGCGAACTGACGCAGGCCAATAGCCGGCTCGAAGAGCTGGAGGCCCGCCTGGAGGGCAAGGCCCCGAAGATCGACCTGTCGCAGATTCCGTCGGCCGGGACGTGCTGGACGTGTGGATGGTTCAGCGGCAAGATTTGCCAGCGGGTCGGTTCGCCATATTACAGGAATCGCGTCAGTCCCCTGGACAAGTGCGAGCACTACACGTTCACACCGAAGACCAGACGGCTGGCGACCCTGGAGAAGGGGACTTCGCAGAAGCGACCGAGGGCGACGTGCGATACCTGTGGAGGGGTGTTCGCCGTCAGCGGCAAGGGGTTGCATCCGCATGATGTCAACGGCGTGGCGTTCGTGGCGGGCCGGGGGGACCGGAGCCGGCCTTGTCCAGGCAAACCGAAGAAGGAGCGCACGCCCGTACAAGGGGGCCTGCATGTCTAAGTCGCTCAAGACCGTCAATCAGAAGTTGGCGGACTACGCCATTCGGCACGGCATCTTCCTGCACCAGTACACCAACGCCGAGGTCCGCAAGATCATCGAGTTCCTGAACCTCAAGGTCGAGCCGGACCTGGTCAAGAAGCTCGCGCGGTACGCCGGCGACGAAGACGTCGAGAAGCGCATCAAGAAGATGCGCAAGGAGATCGAGGAGGTCTGCAAGGACGGCTATGCCACCCTTCGGGGTCGCTTCGAAGCGGACATGGTCAAGCTCGGCGCCAAAGACACGCAATGGCAGGCGTCCGCGATCTCCCAGGCGTTGCCCTTCGAGGCCAAGCTGTCCACGATCTCCGTGCCGATGATCCGCGAGATCATCAAGAACAAGCCGATCCACGGGGAGCTGGTCAAGGACTGGTTCGACGCCCTGCCGGTCAGCGCCGCCCGGCGGGTCAATCAGCAGCTCATGCTCGGGATCGCCGAGGGAGAAGGGATTGACGAGATCATCCGACGGGTCCGTGGTCGACGTGAGAACCAGTACAAGGACGGCGTCATGGCCATCGCCCGGCGCCAAACCGAGGCGGTGGTGCGCACGGCGGTGATGGGCGTGTCCAACAACGTGCGACAGGAAACCTATGCGGCGAACCAGGATGTCGTCAAGGCGGTCCAGTGGATCGCCACGCTGGACAAGCGAACCTGTCCGGCGTGCGGGGCGCTCGACGGCCAGACGTTTCCGGTCGACAGCCGCAAGCGCCCGCCCCTTCATTGGAACTGCCGCTGCTCGACGGCGCCGGTGTGCAAGAGCTGGAAGGAGATGGGGATCAAGGCCAAGGAGATGCCCGAGGGGACCCGTGCGACGATGGACGGCCAGGTCGCGGAGTCCACTTCGTTCGAGGACTGGCTGGGCGCGCAGCCCCTGGTTGTGCAGAAGGAGATCCTCGGCAAAGCGCGTGCGGAGCTGTTCCGCTCCGGCAAACTGTCCCTGAAAGACTTTCTGAACGACCGCAGCCAGGTGATGACGCTGGCCCAACTGGGCAAGGCCCTGGGTATTTCCCTTCGGAATAATATACTTGACAAACCCAAAGCCATCCTGTAACGTATAGGTAGGAATGATACAGGAGGATGGTATGGCACGCAAGAATGAGCCGACTGGCGGTGACAAAGACCTAAATCTCGCCACTCTGTCTGCACTCTTCACTGATGAGGATGCGGCCCGGAGATTCCTTGAGGCCAAGCGATGGCAGAATGGCCCAGTGTGTCCCCATTGTGGCAGCGAGAAGGTTTACACTCTGACCGCCAAGCCGGAGAGCCGACATCCCGTTCGCCCTGGCGTCTACAAGTGCGGGGCTTGCCGGACACAGTTCACGGTTCGCATCGGTACGATCTTCGAGGAAAGCAAAATTCCGCTCCGCAAGTGGCTCATGGCAATTCACTTGTTGACGAGCAGTAAGAAGGGGATAAGCAGCCATCAAATTGCCCGCGAAATCGGAATCACCCAGAAGAGCGCGTGGTTCCTCTGCCACCGCATCCGAGAGGCCATGAGGCAAGAGCCGCTGGCCGGACTTCTCACGGGAACCGTCGAGGCGGATGAAACGTATGTAGGGGCGCGCAAGCCCCGATACAAGGGGGTGAGTAAGCGGGGGCGTGGCACGGTGAAAAAGCCGGTCATGGTCCTTGTCGAGCGTAACGGAAACGCCCGGTCCATGCCGATAGACAAAGTGGACGCCAAGACGCGTAAGGGCGAAGTCCGTAAACACGTGGATGCCACGGCCCAGATTATGACGGATGATTGGGCGTCCTATAACGGGATTGACAAGGAGTTTGCTGGGCATGAGGTTGTCTGTCACGCAACTGGTGAGTATGCCCGCAAGACGGACGAGGGTGTGTCCGTCAACACGAACACTGCCGAAAGTTTTTTCGCTTTGCTCAAGCGGGGACACTATGGTATCTTCCACTGGTTCAGCAGGAAGCATACGCGTCGGTACTGTGACGAGTTCGGGTTCCGGTGGGACCGCCGCAAAGTGAGTGACGGTGAACGAATGGTAGACGCGATCAATGGCGCGGAAGGAAAGTGGTTGATGTACCGGGACTCACCATGCGTGGTGTGAGAGGAGTTGATACTATGGAGCAAGCCGACCTTATCCTCACGCTGGACGGAGAAGTCACGCTTGATGATTTCGCCAAGGCCATGCAGCGATTCAAAGAGATCGTCACCGGCCTAAAGAATGAAGTCGCTCCCGATGCACGGATTGACTGGCTGATAGACGATCTACGAAAGAAGTGCGCGATCGCCAAGGTTAAGGGTGTGCCAGCAACGGACAGGGACCGCGCTTCGGTGGGACGTATTAGAGATGCGTACACTGATTTAGGGCAACGGGCCGCCAAGGGCGAGCCACTCCACAACGCCGAAGCTGTCGTCCAGGGTATTGCGGGCCTGAAAAGGCTTATCAATGGGCACGTGAAATCGGTTACGCTGGGCAGCGAACAGAAGAGATATACCATCAAGAAGACCACGATGTTTTCCCCTGCTAAGGTGCAATGGGACACCGAGACCTTTGGCGGAGCAAGAGGAAAAGTGCAGAGTATTTCCGATAGGCAATATCTTCACTTCACGCTTTACGACTACAACGATGATCGCCCCATTCCTTGCTCCTATCCCGAAGGGAGCAAGGATAAGATGCGGAAGGTTTGGGGCAAGCTTGTGTATGTGGAAGGGATTGTCACGCGAGATCCGGACACCGACCTCGTGAGTAGTATACACGGTATCAGTTCCATTGAAGTAATCAGGGAGAGAAAGGCCCATGCGTGGCGAGCAGCACTGGGCTGCGCTAGGTAATGTGCGGTGACTATGGCGAAGAAAACTAAGCAAGCAATACCTGTCTACTACTGGGATTCAAGCGTCTTTGTTGCATACATTTGCGAGGAAAAGGGGCGATGCGAAACGGTGACGAACCTGCTTGAGGAGTGCGATAACGGCAACGTCCAGATATGGACGTCCACAATGAGCATCGCCGAAGCGGCCACGGGAAAGTCTGCGCCCGGTACAATCATCCCCATGAGGGTGCAACAGAAAATAGACGCACTGTGGGAACCGCCTTCGAAGATCAAACTCATTGAGGTGACGCAGGCAGTTGTAAAGGAAGCTCGCAATGTGATCCGAACAATACGTGGAGCCAACAGGACTGGAATCAGGTCGGCGGATGCCATACATTTGGCATCTGCGATCCAGAAAAACATCAACGAAGTGCATACGTACGACGATCTGGGTAAGTTTGCGAAGATCGTCAGCCTAAAGATCGTTGAGCCGCATTGTGACAAGTTGCCGTTCACGGGTCCCCTGAGCGATGAAACAGAAGAGAGCAGTTAGAGTGAATCAGAAGCACAGTGTGCTGCATCGGAATGCAATCCCTCTGCCATTCGAGAAGGCGATAGAGGGCCTGCTGTCAGTCCCGTCGAAGAAGAAGCACAGCAAGAAGAAGAGGAAGCCCAGTAAGTAGTCACGGTATCAATATCCGACCTTGGCGCGGGTTTGTCAAGTATATTATTCCGTTATTCCGTTTCCCTTTAACCGATCTGCGCCAGCCAACGTCATGCCCCGGTACGTTTGCGAGTACGACACAAATCGCCAAGGGCCGCATCTCCTATGTCACCGCCATTGGCAACATAAGCCCCGCGGTCCCTTCACCGAGCCCCGAGACATCCCCTCGCAAATCCCGCCAACTGGGTCCGACGAATGCAGCAGTGATCTGGCGTCGAACCTACCTCACCACCATGGACTGACGAGAGAAAAGACCAATCACAAGACAAAGGCCTGACAGTATGTCGTACCGTTAGCCCTTGTCCATCAACTGAATTGAGCTTGTGGACTACTGTTCCACCGCCCGGTCGTAGAGACACACGCCGTCGATTCGGGCTACGGTGACTTGCTGGCTTCGGGCATGCCGCCGTAGGCTTCCATATTGATGCGATCGCCGTTGGGCTCGAGTTCAGCGCCGACCGATGTAGCTGGATCGCCCGTGTCTATGCAGGGACTGGTCACGTCGTCCTGCACCCAACTCCCGCTCGCCGGGTCCCACCGTCCGGCCTGGGACTTCAGATGATAGTCGCCATTTGTTGGATCGGCGAACAGCGGATCGGTGCCGATATTGCCATCGCCCGGCCAGCCCCCCTGGATGTTGCAGTAGGTCGCGGTCGCGCCGCCGAAAATCTGTCCTGGTGCGTTGTCCCAGAGGATGCAGTTGCTCAGTTCGACAGGCATCGTCCCGGAGGCAGCTATGGCCCCGCCGGCCATGACCGCCGTATTGCCGACCAGCGTGCAATTCGTCAGCGTGATCCCCGCCGTCTGGGCATTCATTCCACCGCCCAAAAGAGCAGAGTGACCTGCCCTACGGACGGTGGGCGCGGGAACCGCTAACGGCTAGGCTGCCTCGTCCATAGGGGTCAACTGTCCGGCTTCATAACGACGCTCGTATTCGGCCGGGCTGAGATAGCCCAGGGCACTGTGGCGTCGGGTCGGATTATAGAATATCTCGATGTACTTGAATACCTCCATGCGGGCTCGTTCTTCCGTGGCGTAATCGGTGTCGATCCACTCGGTCTTGAGGGACCCGAAGAAGCTCTCCATCATCGCATTGTCCCACGGGTCCCCTTTGCGGGACATGCTCATCGCCAGACCTTCGCGTGTCAGCCGATCGCGGAACGCCTGCGAGGCGTACTGAACGCCGCGATCCGAATGATGCACCAGATCGCTTTCCGGACACCGTTGACGCAACGCCATCTCCAACGCCGCACACACCAGGGCCGCGTCGATGGTTCGGCTCAGGCTCCAGCCCACAATCCGCCGCGAGAAGCAATCCAGGATCACCGCCAGGTACAGCCAGCCCTCGACCAGACGAATATACGTTATATCCGCCAGCCACTTCTGATTCGGACGCGTGGCGGCGAAGTCGCGTTGCAGCCGATTGGTCGCGATCGGCTCGCCGTGATTCGAGTCGGTCGTCTTGACGAAACGCCGTTTATGCCGGCCACAAAGGCCCAAATCGCCCATCACGTGACGAACGGTCTCCCGGCAGCAGGCGATCTGGTGGTCCTCGATCACATCGCGGTGCACCCGCCGGTAACCATAGGTTCCGTGCGAATCGCGGTGAGAGCGTTGGGCCGCTCGGGCAATCTCCTGACGCCGCTGTGTCCTCGCCGACGGCTCGCGCCGACGCCAGGCATAATAGCCGCTCCGCGAGACCTGCAAGACGCGGCAGAGCACGCCCAGCGGATAAGAGTCCCGTTGCGTGTGGATCCAGGCGTACCTCACAGGGACTCCTTGGCGAAGTACGCCGCCGCTTTTTTTAGGATTTCGTTCTCCAGACGCAGTTGGGCCAGTTCCCGCCGGGCCGCTTTGAGCTCTTCGGCCAGCGGGACCATCTGGCCCTTGGGCGGCAGGTGGCCGTCGGCGCGGAAGGCCTTGACCCAGCAACGCAGGGCCCAGTCGCTGACACCCAATTGCTGGGCGGCCTGATGATAGGTCACGCCGCCCTCGACGATGAGCTTGGCGGCCTGGAGCCGGAACTCCTCACTGTAGCGTTTCGGTCGTGTACTTCTGTCTGCCATAGATGGTTCCTTTCGTGTCTATGGCAGCCCAGTCTATCAAGCTCGCCCCGCGCCCACCATCCGTAGGGCAGGTCAGAGTTTCCTGCCAAAAGGCAGTTGGCAATCACCGGATGACTGTCGCCGCCAATGGCAAGGCCACCCCCACCCATCGAAGCGGAGTTGCCAGTCAGTACGCAGTCTCGAATCGTCGGGCGGCTGCCCTGGATCTGAATGGCTGCACAATTTGTGCCCCTTCCTCCTGTGATGGTGATCCCTTGCAGGACGCTCTCCGGACTTTCACTGGTATGGAAATCGAAGCCCCGTCCCTCGCCCGGGCAATCAACGATGCAGCTCTCCGGACCGTTCTCGCTGCGAACCGTGATCCGCTTGCCCGAGAGGTCGATGTCTATATCGCCCGGCCCGCTGTAGCGCCCATCGAGGCTCCTTTCCAAGCGTTCACGACCGAAGGGCCTGAGTGGGATGAGGCCAGACGCGAAGGTTGTGGGTCGCCCCTTGAACTCCGTTTGCTACGAGCAATTCGGGACACAAATCTGCCCGAGCCGGACAGACAGCAGGAGGTACGCTCCGAGTCGGGAAGGCTCATCACGGTAGCGGACTTTACCTACCCACAGGCGCGATTGCTGATATACGCTGACGGGCTGGCGTTCCACTCATCGCTACGACAGAGAATTCATGACACTATACAGACGAATGAACTCCAGAACATGGGGTATCGAGTGTTGCGTTTTGTGGGACCACAGATTACCTCGTCACCTGATCAATGTGTCGCCCAGATCAGGCAAGCCCTTGCGTCAAACGCGAGTGATGCGTAGGTGCTTGGCCGACCCGCAGACCAGGTCGGAACTCCAATCAGCGTCGCCAAGCATGGCACGGAACCACTCTTCCGCGAGACTCCTGCTGATACCAAGCTCGGTCAGTGTGTCGCCCCCTGCCAGTAGCCGAATGCCAAGCGTCAACCACGACCTGTTGAACTGTGGGGTCAAGCATGATAGTCTCCCGCTGGTACTCTGGTGTTCGCGTCGTAAGATCTACCGACTGGAGAACGGCTCCCAGAAGCAAGCCTCGCGTCAACTGGACATCATCCCGAGGGATTGACTCTAGCGTGTTGTCGAAATTGACAGGATACCCGCCTCGGAGTATTCGAATTGAGAGTTTTCGGTCGTGATCGTACGCCTCCAGTGTTGGACACGCGTCGTACCCTTCGGACAACGCCCTCCAAGATATCCTCGGATCAAGCAATAGAGATCGGAATTCAATGTCACTGCTTGAACAACTGGCAAACGTCTTGCTGCCTGTGGCATTGACAAATGCATCTATCGGCACAGAATCATGACCGGTACAGCCAAAGACAACATCAGCCTCCTGGATTAGCCCGGACACCGAGTTGCGTCGCTGCTCCGGCTTGAGGTTCCTCAAGCGACTTCGGTCAATATCATATCCGGACACAACAAAACCTTCCTTTCGCAGCAAGCCAGTGAGTGCTGCGCCGATCTTTCCAAGTCCTACGATTCCGGCTTTGGCTCCTGGGGCCCCGCAGTATCTCCGCACGCGGCCCCATACGGACTTGCACACAAACAGAGGCTCGAAATGCCTCTTAGTCGCTGATGAGGCCACATTGATAACTGGGTACTGGGTATTCCACTGGAGCATTCCACTCGTAGTCTGCTCGACTCCCACTATCTTTCTCGCCTCTCGGTACTTGTTGATGATACCTGCCGGTATCCGGCCCAGATACCCACCATCGTCAAGAACCACAATACGGTGGGCCTCCGTTCCTTGGAGCATCGTCTCGACCTGTTGCCACGTCTCGGCCGCATCACGTTCAATGGCCGCACCGTGCATGCCCCGAGTCTCTGCGACAGAGCCGTCTATGACATGACACCCCATTTCTCGCAAGGCATTGGCCACGCCGACATTTGTGGAGTAGACTTTTCCCATAATGAAGGTGCACTCTGGCCGAAGCCCGTTGTGAAACAGACATTCAAATAGTGACCCGGTGGTCTCAAGCAAGTGCTGGCAACATACGAGCATCGTGTCGGGGAGGGCACGCCACAGACACGGCTTGGCTGCCCTTGCAACCGCTTCAAGCACCGGAAGGCGAGGAAACACATCGTTAGCCACAGTCACCTCCGGCGTGTAATGTGGGCCGAGTGAAGAAAGAACCTGTTGGAGGAGTGGATCCTCCTACCGCCTCCTACTGGCAACTTGTCTGTCATTGAACAAAAGTGAGGTAAGGACTTTTTCTCTTTGTGTCCGCTGATGAACTGACCGTAGAAGCACAGCTTCGG
>JAXDBU010000170.1:0-46214 GCA_034678485.1 Sedimentisphaerales bacterium
TTGGCGAGAATTGTGGTTCCGGGCGTCGCCCGCCACGTCACGCAGCGTGGCAATTGGCGACAGCCGACCTTCTTCCAAGAGAAGGACGTCCTGGGACGAGAGATCCGTCAGGCCAAGCGCGGCCGCATGCCCAAACGACAGGAGAAAGGAGTCTGGTGTCCCCGGAATTCAAGATGGATATGCACGTGGCTGACATGGGAGGCAGGAGTATGCGATTACACGGCATCATCATCCTGATCATCATCGGCTTGACCGGCGCCTTTGCGGACATCTACGGGTGCTCCTCTGTCTGTCTCAACAAGAAGGGGCAGCTCATTCTTGGGAGCAACGTGGACTGGATCCTGGATGACGGCATGGTCGTGGTCAACAAACGTCACGTCGTCAAACACGGATTCTGGTACAAGAACAAGCCCGACTGGACCTGGACCTCCAGGTACGGCAGCATTACCCTCACGAATGAAGGGCGCGAGTTCCCCATCCGGGGGATGAACGAAGCCGGACTGGTGGTCGTCGAAATGATGTTGGCCGAGACGGAGCATCCACCGGCCGGCGGCCTGCCCGTCCTCAGCGGTTCGCAATGGATCCAATACCAGTTGGACACCAGCGCGACGGTCGACGAGGTCATAGCCTCCGATAGGGTGGTCCGCATCGAACCCACGGACTGGGCGGGCATGGCTTCGCACTTCCTGATCTGCGACAAATCCGGAAAGGTTGCCGGCATCGAGTGGCTGGAGGGGAAGATGACCGTCTACACCGGCGACAAGCTGCCGATCCCGGCCATGGTCAACAGCGCCTATGAATCGTGCATGAAGGACGGGGACGACCCAACGGGACGCTTCAAGCGGCTGGCCGAGATGTACGCCCGGTACGATGGCGCGTCCACCAGCGATGCGGTAAGCTATGTCTTCTCCATGCTCGATGCCGTAGCCAATAGGCTCCGGGCGCCTTCTTCGACGAGATGGAGCATGGCATGTGATCTGCACGCCATGCGTCTGCACTGGAGAACCGCCGGGAACAGCCAACTGCGGTATGTCGATTTGAAGGACTTCGACTTCTCGTGTCGGACGCCTGTCGAAGTGCTGGACATCAACCGCTCCGGCAGCGGCAATATGCGGACGGCGTTTGTCCCCTACACCGTTGCCCTCAATCGCGCCCTGGTCACGCGCACGTATGCTCTCTACAACGCGAGCAGCGACCACATCGGCAGACAGTATTCCCAGGAGACGATCGACGGAATCATCGCCTTCCCTGAAAGCACGCTCTGTACGTCGGCGACTGACAGCAAATCCGATTCCCGTCCACAGGAGTGACTGTCGGGGGGGCCAGACGGGAGGGAATCGGGCAATCGAGAGGGCAGCCTGTTTGTAGTGTGCCCGTAAGGGCATATCTTCTCTTCCTGGCGTCCCGCGCGGTGCAAGGGCACTGAAGATAACGCCTTACGGCGTCACTACGAACCCAGCCGCCGTCCTGATGTGATTGTCCGTCGGTCGCATCGACTCCGGATGTTTGAAACCTTGCACAGACACGGCCGGTGGGTGTGACTGACTCCTCCGGCACAGGGCTGATCTCTTCGGATGGACAGAGGAAGGGACGGACCGATCCGGAATCCGCCGCCCTGGACAGGAAGCACTGTTATGCGGCAGGGCGGCGGGCATTTACCGCTTTTCGCCAGCAGCATGACATAGGAGACCCCGCGTTTCGTTCGGATGTGCCCGGCACATCCTCCATGCTGCTGGCCCAGAGCGTAGAATGCCCGCCCGAAGGCCGGAATCCGGATTGGTCCGTCCCTCTCCTTCGCTGTCTCGGCAACCGTCTGAGCCCAGGAACCCGGCTCCCCGCCGGGGACGCGTGACTACAGTCATGCACGCCCGTCCGATCCGGGGAGGCGGAATCCCTCTTTACACCCTGTCGGCGAGGTCCTACAATGAAATGGTAGACTGAGAACCAAGGGACCTTGGCTGATACCGAGACACGCCGGGTTCCGCAAGCGGAAGTACCGGTTGGAGGAAAGCGAAATGCGTAGGGACAGCCCACTTCTTCGACGATTTGTAGGGGAGAGGCAAAGGTGCTTTATGCAGAAACCATATATCCCCCTGCGTCCATGGCAGGCCATCACCTAATGCTCTGCGAATACAGGCCTTATGCGAAAATGGCCGGACGGGTCTTCTACCGCGATACCGCGGCCCAGAGGTGTTATGAAGAAACCATATAACCGTCGTTAGGCGAATAGACACGCAATTTCGGAGTCAGCATGATGCAAATTCTGAATAATCCATGGGTGATCGGAATCGGGGGTGGCATTTTAAGTGGCTTTATCGTCACCTTTGTATCTCGCGCTATTTTATCAAGACGGGATAGACGTGAATATAATCAGAAGGTTTTATCAGCTAATAGGGAAATTATTTATGCCATAAGACCAGGCATTAGTGAAGGCCACATACCTGACAATGGGGTCGCTGAAGCATTAATGAAAGCAACAGCAAGAAAATATGGAGTAGACTCTAAAGATCTATATACACCTCCCGAAATTGCGCAAGAACTAACTAAGGAAGTTATGGATTCAAGTTTCATATCATCTAAAACAAAGGGTGAATATTGCGCAAAGCTATCTACATTGTCACCAGTATGTAGTGAAGATAACGTGAATGAATTGGTGAAGAGCGATGGAGATCGGAGCTTAAAAGGATCAAGTGGTATAGAAGATTACCGTTCACGTATGGTTACCATGATGAGCATGATGATGGGAATATTGGCGGCTATGATGACGGGCGTATTGGCTTTTACAAAGAGCGAATTAGTTGACAATAGCTTATCAGGTTTCAAGGACAAAGGTGCCATACTTGTCCCAATGCTAATGTCTTTACTTGCTACCATGATTGCCGTTTCAATGACAACTGTATTCAGAGAGTTTAGAAAACGTTCGGAAAGAGATGCCATTGACAAGAATAAGGGCATCATTCCAGAGGTAAGCAAAAAAAGAACCCCAGTCCCAATCCGGCGCATAACAAATCACTCGCTGCAATCGGGGGACAGCACACTCAATTCGGGAGCGAAATGAGTATGCTGTTTCTGAAAGTGCTACAACTGTGTACCATTGGTGACGTGCCGAGTCTATTCACAATCGTGAGGAGTTTTCTATCGTGGACATTCCGCGAATCTTCAATATCACCGAGAGCGCTCACCGCATTCATAACCCGTTCACACCCGAGAAACTCGCCACTCTCGGCAGGGTGCTGCGACTGGAGCCGGGGACCCGCGTGCTCGACCTCGGCAGCGGTTCGGGCGAGATGCTGTGCACCTGGGCACGCGATCACGGTGTCATCGGCGCCGGCGTCGACATGAGCCAGTTGTTCACCGAGCAAGCGAAACGCCGGGCTGAAGAACTCGGCGTCGCCGACCGGGTCGAGTTCATCCACGGCGACGCCGCCGGCTACGTCGCCGGTGAAAAGGTCGATGTGGCGGCCTGTGTCGGCGCCACGTGGATCGGCGGGGGAGTGGCAGGGACCATCGAGCTTCTGGCGAAGAGCCTCCTCGCCGGGGGGATCATCCTCATCGGCGAGCCCTACTGGGTGCGGCTGCCGCCGACGGAAGATGTCGCCAAGGGGTGTCTTGCCCACTCGATCTCCGACTATCTCCTGCTTGCGGAACTTCTCGCGTCTTTCGGCCGACTTGGCTACGACGTCGTGGAAATGGTCCTGGCGGACCAGGAAGGCTGGGACCGGTACGAGGCGGCCAAGTGGCTCACCATGCGCCGATGGCTCCAAGCGAATCCCGGCGACGAGTTGGCGAAAGAGGTTCGAGCCCAACTGACGTCGGAACCCGAGCGTTACGCCAAGTACACGCGTGAATACCTGGGCTGGGGCGTGTTCGCGCTGATGGCGCGGTAATGAGTTGTGGCATCCGGCGGATTGTCAACGGCTGTGCCGCGCATCAGGTGGCGGCTCGCCGAGATGTGAGGTGAGCCGAAAACTCATCCGCCATCGCCGAAATCTCCGTCCAAAGGCAGGATATGGCAGAAACACACGAAACAACCTCTACTCAGGCCATCAGGCTCTACCGCGACCTGGCGGATTGGTATCCGTTGTTGACGCCGGTGAGCGACTATGCGGAGGAGGCAGCCTTCTACCGGCGTTTGTTCGAGGCCCACTGTCAGCGGCCTCCTCGGACCCTGCTTGATCTCGGCAGCGGCGCCGGCCACAATGCCGCCCACTTGAAGGCAGCGCTGGCCTGTACTCTCGTCGACTTGGAACCGGCCATGCTCGCGCTGAGCCGTCGCATCAACCCGGAGTGCGAGCACATTCAGGGCGACATGCGCTCAGTCCGGCTCGGACGCGTCTTTGATTGCGTGCTTGTACACGATGCGGTCAGCTACATGATCTCGCGCAGCGATCTTGCCGGCGCCATTGCCACGGCCTTCGCACACACTGCCGCCGGAGGGGTCGCGATGTTCCAGCCGGATTTCGTCTCGGAGACCTTCGAGCCGGGAACCGAGACGGGCGGCAGCGACGGGAACGGGCGCGGCTTGCGCTACCTCGAATGGCGGTGGGTACCCGAATCAAAAACCGACATGTACGTGACCGATATGGCGTACCTCTTGAAAGACGTGAACGGAGCCGCCAAGGTCATTCACGACCGTCACTTCATGGGTCTGTTCCCGAGGACCGTGTGGTTGGAGCTGATCTCAGCCGCCGGCTTCGAACCCCTCGCAGTCCCCTTCGAGCACAGCTCATACAGCGACACCGGACATGAGGTATTCCTCGGGCTGCGGCCTGTCGCCGGTGGAAAGGCATGACAGGAACGATCCCGTCGCCGCGATTCTGGCCGATCTTCTTCGAACCCTACGAGTCGCTTCCCCTGCAGGGGCCGGGCAATCGCGGCTGTGCCGTGAGGACCCTTGCTTTCTGTTGCGATCTGCCACCCGCGGCGGTGCTCGATTTGGGCTGCGGTGTCGGCGGGCAGACACTTCATCTCGCCGACTAATCGAGGGACAGCTTACTCATTGGGATCGGAGTCGCTATTCTCGTTGCGACATAGCGCTAGTATGCGATGCGCACGTTGCGAGACTCTCTATCATTCCAGAGGGAACAAGTCCTTGGATCTGGGCTCGCCACATCCGGCGCATGCGCCGTCGTACCAGCTCATAGGCAGGCCGCACCGGGGACAACGCCATCGCTCTTCTTCGTATCTAACCCATTCCTGAACGCCCATCTCACGAATCTTTTTAAGGTTTGGCAGGTATTCTTGACGGTGCAGATAGCGGCCCATATTGATTAGATTCGTTATACGATAGCAGGGCAACTCTCCACAGTCGGTACAACGAGAATCACTCTGTTTGTTCAATGCGTGCAGCCTTATGTCGCACCTCTGGCAATGGGCAGCCAGCACACCACCACTGAGACAGCCGTCGCAAAGAAGGCCATCCATCCAATTCGAAGGCGGAATCCCCTTCAGTGCCTTTGTCGGTCCGGATGAAGGTCTCTTTTGCTGTCTCATTTTTGTCTGCTCATCTTCGCCGTGTCTTGCCAAGTAAGCCGGGCAGGCGCCGCAATAGGTCCCGCATGCGGCTGCCAGATGGACTTTGCCCTTGCCGTCCGCGATTCTACGCTCTGATGAATTCTCTTGTGAGCAATCCAATGAAAGACATGCACAACCAACAGCTACACCAGCTGCCCCTTTGAGAAACCGTCTTCGATCTGTTTGCTCGTTATTATCGAAATCCATGTTGACCCTCTCATCTTCAACGAATGATAGGACTATCGAATACCAGGATTCCCCGAAAGTCAACCCAAAGCCCTTGTTTTCTAAAGACAGCGCGGTAAACTCGCCGTTGCCCATGCTGATCTTATGTGCGGATGTTCGGGTGTTAACATGTTCACCAATATGCCAAATGGAAATCACATGGCCAGCGCAAAGGAACTGTTGTACAGGAGGGAACATGAGACAGTCTCCATTCGCAGTCATTACGTTTCTGCTGTTTCTGGTCGGTTGCCGCACCGGGGAGCCAGAGCCGACGCCCGTTTTGACCCTGCCGGGTTCTTCGTCTTCAATCAATACACTCCTGCCCCACGCGAGCAACGTTGTTATCGCTGCGGCTGAAGCTGCGCCAACGACTATTCGACGGCACTCATCAGATATCAGTACGGTAATGGACCTGGGCGGTGGTGAGAGGATCAGGGGTGGTGGACTTGTCACTCGTGCCGATTGCAGTCAGACATTCATCGTGTCCAAGGTCCTTGCCGGTTCGGTCTCCATCGGCAAGGTGGAACTTGCCTACGGTTTCGTCGAGAAAACCGATGCCTTGCCGGGCCCAAGGCGCGAAGACGCGGTCCCGGTCAAGACCAAGGTCATTCTGTTCCTCGATAGTAAGGGGCGTATTCTCAAAGCTACTCCTGACAACACCGAAAATCGTAATCTGGTCGTATCAGAGCTGAAGAAGGCAAAAGGGAATCCATGTGAAGACGGAGATAGAGAATCTGGGGGAATCTGGGGGCACTATACTTAATTCAGATCCGAAATAGGTATGGCGTCCCTGGAAAGCTGATGGTTATTGTTAGGTGGCCACTGCACATGCGCCTGCATTTTGGAGCTATACCGAGTTTGCCGGACTTCACGCCGGATGCATGGTGGAAGCCATTGAGGGCGCCTTCGCTCTGGATGGGGAGATTAGTCTTCCTTCCGATTGGCATTGTCGCAGCAGGGGTGGTCGCTGTTCTCTGGTTGGCCATTACACCCTTACAGGTGCAAGATGTGACGTCCGCCCTGTCCTTGCCCGGCTTCCTGGTTTCGTTTGCGGGTATGGTCGTTGTCCACGAGCTGCTTCATGTGGCTGTTCACCCGATGTCAGGACGGTCGCCGCATTCGATTGTGGGGTTTGGGCCGTCGATCGGGTTCTACGGCCACTATGGCGGCGAGATGACACGCAGCCGCTCTGTCGCCATCCTCCTGGCGCCCCTGGTTGTCATCAGCTTTGTCCCCCTGCTTGTGGCTGCTGTTGCATGGGTGGCCTCTGGCTGGGTAGCGTTTATTTCCGCCTTCAATGCTTTGTGCGCTTGCGCAGATATACTCGACGCAGGCCTGGTTCTGTTTCAGATTCCCGCTACCGCGATCGTTCGCCAGCAGGGCTTGAGAACATACTGGAGAGAGCATGAGACACCGGCCGCCTGACCATGCGATGAGCTTGAGTCGTTCGGCCACGGGTCGGACCAACGACATGAGCGAGTACGAAATCATTGACACCAATGGCGAGAACCTCGGCGGTTGCGGCTTCTGTGGTCGCAAGGACCCCGACAACGAGGGGTATCGCCGGAAATCGGAATGGCTCAAGAAGCGCCACCCGGAGGGCCTGCGGCTCAAGGTGTGCCGCTCGCGGGAATGCGGCGATATTGGCACGATTGAGTACGCCCCAGGCGATCAGGCGTGGCGACCGGTGGAGGCGGAGGGTTACCTGGTCATCCATTGCTTGATGGTCAGCCGCAAGCACGGGGGCAAAGGGGTTGGCACGCTCCTGTTGGATAGTTGCCTGAGGGACGCGAAGAAGAGCAACTGCCGAGGGGTCGCCGTCGTGACCAGTTCCGATAGTTTCATGGCAGGAAATGCTCTGTTTGTCAAAGCGGGTTTTGTCTCGGTGGACCGCTTCGGTCCCTACGAGCTGCTCGTCAAGAAGCTAAAGAAGGACGCCCCGGATCCTCGATTCATCGTCGCCGGGGAGCGGCTCTTGAGAAAGTACAAGCGGGGCCTCACGATCCTGGCTGCCGATCAGTGCCCCATGATTCCCAAGTGCGTGCAGGACATTGTGGCGGTGGCCCGGACTTTCGGATTGGAGCCGAAGGTGGTTCGTGTCAGGACCGCCAAGGCGTCCCGGGAACTCCCGACGCCCTATGGCGTGTTCAGCATCATCTACGAGGGAAGACTGATCGTGGACCGTCCCGTCAGCGGCACGCGGTTCGCGAGCATTCTGAGCAAGGCGCTCGGATCTGGGCTGACCGGCCCGGCGGCTGTCAGCCGCATGAGGCTGGTTCGGCAAATGATGCATCACCACGATTGACCGGGCGTCCCTGACCGAAAACGAGGAAGGCACGCAGGTCGCACGTCCTGGTTTCAGCCGGTCTGTTTCCACATCCAGGGTGTTGCGGCGGCGAACCAGACGACGGTTGCCAGCAACATGACCCACTTGACTGTGGCCAGTTCCATGCGGCCGGCCAGGAACAGGATCGACGGCAGCATCAGAGCGACCAGCGAAAGCAGTGAAACGATCACCAGGATGGCGGTAGTACGCATGCGATGCCTCCTATCCCTGTGCGGCGGTTGGACCAGCTTCTGCCTGCCCAATTGCCGGCCGGATTCTTCTCTGGTAGACCACACTCAAACCGATGTACAGCGCCGCTGCGACGAACCAGCCCGGCAACGAGACGAAATAGATTTGCACGCCCGCGAACTCGACCAGTCCCCACGCGATGGCGAGCGTCACGAGCCACGCTGCTCCCGCCGCCCAGTTAAATGTCGCTCCGCTGCGTTCGGCGAAACTGCTCTGAAGGCCGAATTTGCGGATCAACCAGAAATCCACGAAGATTACCGCGCCCATCGGCATCAGGACCAGACCGTAGAGTGCGACGAAGTCGAGGAGCTTCATCGCAATCGCCGGGAACATCCCCGCCATCGTGGCGACCAGGCCGGTTCCGAGCGTCACACGGAATCGGGACGACCTGGGGATGACCGCTTGAAACGCCAGACCCGCGCGGTAGATGGTCGGATTCGCCGTCGTCCAACCGGCGACAATCACGCAAATCAACCCCGTCAGACCGGCGACCCGATAGGCCATCGGGCCGGGCAACACGGCCGGCGGCTGTGCCCACACGCCTTGTGCGATCAGTTGACGGATCGTGTCGGCCGAAAGGATCATCTCGTGCGACTGGAACTCCTCGAGAAGTCCGGCACTGGCCAACGCCTGCAACTCCGCAGGCGACAAGTCCACCTGATACAGTTGCACGCTGTAGAGCAGGGCGGCGGCTATCCAGGCCAGGAAATGCCCCAGATACATGCCCGTCCCGGAAGCGACTCCATACCAGCTCTTGCGAGCAAAGCGGAACACCGACAAGTCGCTCATCCCGATGTGCATCGCCATGTTGCAGAACCACGCGAAGAACATGACATGCCAGAATGTGAACTTCGTCCGGCCGGGGAAGGGGTCGCCGCCCTTCCAGATTGTGGTCTTGGCCAGCGTCCAGACGTCCGACACCGAGTCGATCTTCGCGTTCGACGCGGTGATGAATTGCCCGAGGCCGATCAGGCCGAAGGCGATGAACACCAGCACCATCCAGGGGGCGGCGACGTTGGCGATCTTCGCGACGGTCTGGTACCCATAGGCGGCCACTACGGCGATCATGCCCCCCACGAATAGCACCGCCACGACCCAGCCGACGCTGTTCGGGTACAAGTCGTTGAGCCCGGGCATTTCGAATTTGAACCACACGCCCAGCGCCGTCGCGGAGACGGTCACCATCGCGCCGGCAAGGAAGCAGAACATTACCCCATTCGCCAGGTTGTAGAGCGTCACGAGGTGCCGGCCGCAGATCTTCTCGAGTTGATAATACAGAGTGAGCCTTGTTCGCGTGGCGATCGGGGCGCACATCAGCGTCCAGCTCAGCACCGCCAGGGCATTGCCCACGATCAACCCGACGATCAGGTCGAACGCGCTGACGCCTGCGGCAACAAAAAGGGGACCGATCATCAGTTCGGTCCCCGCCGTGTGCTCTCCGGCATACATCCCGATGAAGCTCTTGAAGCCGAGCAGCCTGCTGGCCGGCACCGGCTCCCGTTCGAACTCACTACTGCTGGTTACCTCCTGCGGTTGTTGCTTAGCCGTCATTTCTTCCCTCCGGAACTCGGGTCCGGCTGTCGCAGCCGGCGTCTCATTGGGCCGCCGGTTGTGCACCCAGGTAGTTTCCGTAGCCGACGATGATTGTGGACACGACCAGCAGAGCCAGTCCGATCGCGAGCTTGCGCTTCGTGCCGGCGCCGCTGCCTTTCCACTCTTTCAACGCAATGCCCCAGAGCGAGCTGAAGATGATGATGCTCGCCATGTGGAGCGTCCAACTGGAGAACTTGTAGTCGCCCATCTGGGTCTCGCCCATCGAGTAGAAGAAGAACTGCATGTACCAGGTGACACCCGCCAGGGCGCTGAAGAAGTAGTTGTTCAGCATGGGCACGCGCTCGCCTCGCGGGGCATCCGGTACGGCGGCGTTCGACTGCTGGCGGAGGGTCTTACTGAAGTACTGGTAGCCGGTTCGGTTCTTGATGTTCAGCAGAACGCACCAGATGAAGTTGGTGGTGAAACCGCCCAGCAGGACGACGCAGAGTTTCGGCAGACCGGTCCAGAGGGTCGTCGTGCCGTGATTGGCGGAGATCGCGGCGATCGGCTCGGCCGCGTTGAGACCATAGGCGAAGCTGGCGCTCATGATGCCCGAGAAGGTGGCCACGAGGATTCCCTTCCAGAAGTTGAACTCCTTGATGGCCTCCTTCTTTTTTTCTTCGGACATCTCGCGGTCCTTGGACATGCCCGCCAAGCCGGTGACGGCGATGCCGAGGACGCAGACGATGATCCCGAACCCGATCCAGTGGCCTGAGCCGGTGGAGAACTTGTCGACGATCGTGCCATTGAAGATCGGCGGCATCAACGTTCCGAACACGGAACAGTAGCTCAGCGCGACCGCCATGCCAAGCGACATGCCGAGATAGCGCATGGTTAGACCGAAGGTCAGACCGCCCAAACCCCACATGGCGCCCCAGAAGTAGGCCCATCCCAACGCACTGATCGGAGCCTCTCGCAACACGGCCAGCAGGTCCTTGGTCTGAACCGATGCGAGCACCCAGGGAGCGATGATCCAACTGAAGAAGCCGCCGACGAGCCAGTAGACTTCCCAGGACCACTTCTTTACGGCGCGATAGGGCACGTAGAAGCTGCCCGATGCCAATCCGCCGAGCCAGTGGAAGATGACGCCAAGAAATGGGTTCGCTATCATGATGGTCCTATCTCCTTCAACTGCGTTGTGCCAGGACGTCTTTTTCGTAGGCCTTCACTTCGTCGATCCATGCCGAGCCAACCGGCACGCTTGATCTCGTGCAATAGTAATCCCAAACCGCCCCGAAGGGTAGTGTCTTGAGCTCCTCCAGCATGGCCAGACGTGATGTGTGGTCGCCTTGGGCTTCGATTCGCGCGAGCTTTTTCGTGGGCTCCAGCATCGCCATCAGGAGCGCCTTGATCATACAGCGAGTGCCGATCACCCAGGCCGCGATGCGATTGATGCTCGCGTCGAAGAAGTCCAGACCGATGTGGACCCGGCCGAGGTAGTCGTTTCGCACGAGTTCCTGCGCCAGCGCGGTCAGCTCGTCGGAGAGGATCACGACGTGGTCACTGTCCCAGCGGACGCCGCGACTGACGTGCAGCAGGATCTCATCGACGAACGTCATCACGGCGGAGATCTTGTCCGCGACGGTCTCGGTCGGGTGGAAGTGGCCGGTGTCCAGGCACAGCAGGATGTCATTGGTGATCGCGTAGCTCAGGTAGAATTCGTGCGAGCCGACGACGTAACTCTCCGAGCCGATGCCGAAGAGCTTGCCCTCGACCGCGTCCAGCAGGTAGTTCGGGCTGACCTTGTCCGCGCGGATCTGGTCGAGCGATTCCTTGAGCCGTTCGCGCGGGCCCTTGCGATCGATGGGGATGTCTTTGTAGCCGTCGGGAATCCAGGTGTTCAGCACGCAGGGGGTGCCGAGCTGCTTGCCCATGTAGGCGCCGATCTTGCGGCAGGCGATCCCGTGCTCGACCCAGAACTGGCGGATGCCTTTGTCGGCGCTGGAGAGCGTGAAACCATCGGCGGCCTTCGGGTGCGAGAAGTACGTCCCGTTGAAGTCCATGCCGAGCTTGTTGGCCTGGGCCCACTGGACCCAGCCTTTGAAGTGCTTCGGCTCCAGCTCGTTGCGGTCCGCTTTGCCCTTGCTCTCCGCGTAGTTCGCGTGCAGGTTCAGACGATGCCGGCCGGGGATCATGCTCAGCGCCTTTTCGAGGTCCGATCTCAGTTCGTCCGCGGTTCGCGCTTTGCCGGGATAGGCGCCGGTGGCCATGATGCCGCCGCCGCTGAGTCCGTCGCCGCTCTCGAAGCCGCCTACGTCGTCGCCTTGCCAGCAATGAAGCGAAATGGCGACCTTGCGAAGCTGCCTCATCGCCTTGTCCGTGTCCACGCCCAGTTCGCCGTACCGCTCGCTCGCGAGCTTGTACGCCTGCTCGATTCGTCTTGCATTTGCCATGATGTATTCATCTCCAGATATTGGTTGTTCTCTTGTCATCCCAAGGCGAAGCCGAAGGATCTGGGCCGCGGATGAGAGGCTTCTCTGGATCGCAGGCCGGATGCTTCACTTCGTTCAGCATGACAAAGGCGGATCCTCCGCCTCGTCACTTCTGCACTTGTAGCGGCCCGATCTTCAAGGCGTCTGCGCCGGGCAGCTTGGGAAAGGCCGCATGGGGTTCCGTCTGGTACCAGTAGGAGACCGCCGCGATGTCGTCTTGTTCCTGGAGGTACTTGCCACCCTCCTGCCATCCGAGCGCCTGGATCGTGACTTTCAGGTCCTTCTCGAACCGGACCGGGTCGGTGATGTGCCAGCGATACAGGCCGAACCGCTGGCCGACCTTGTAGATCTCGTCTCGCGGCAGGACCTGGGCCAGACCGGTGTAGGGCGTCGAGAACTCCGTGTAGCGGGCTTTGCCGTCGTCATCCTTGGTGTCGAAGTTGTACGAGCCGCAGAAGTAGTCTTCGGTGCCTGTGCCGCAGATGGTCGGGAACTCCTGGTCGCCGTCCAGGAAGAACTTGATCTCGCCTTCGCCCCACCAGCCGGGACTGTGGACTTCCCAGGCGAGGTACGTGCCGACGTAGTGGCCCCGGCCCTGAACGCCGTCGAGGATGGTGAACAGGCCCTTGGTCTTGAGCGGGGATTCGCGCCGGTACTGGGCGTGGAAGTAGCCCATACTCTGGGGCACATCCGTCAGCGTGTAGTTGATTTGATAATAGAGCGTCATGTCCTTTTCGTCGAGGTTTTCCATCGTGACCTTGGCACTCTTGCGGAAGGGCATCGGCCAGTAGCAGTTGAAGGCGCTGCCCGGATTCACGCAGATGGCCAGCGAGTTGATTTGGGAGTACTTGCCCCAGCCGCAGGCGAAGAAGTGACTCATTGGCACTTCCACCGACGGGGTCGTCTCGCCGTCCCAATAGAAGCGGAGGATATAGAGCTGCGTCTTGTCGAGCGGAGCGGGCGTCATCCAGATCTGCTGGATCGCGCCGGCGCCGTCGATTTCGCCCATCGTGAACGTGGACTTCGCGGGAATCCGCACCGAGGGCGAGATCTTCCAGCCCTGGCCCAGGTCACGAGCGGCGTTCTTGCCGGTGCCTTCGGTGGCCATGCCGGCCTTGCCCTTTTCACCGGTGAAGTTCTCCGGACTGATCGAACGGCTCTGGGCGTGCGAGAGGCGAGGCAGGTTCCCCATGTCCATGTCCAGCCCGTTGAACTCTCGCCCCTGTGCGAACAGTCCGCCCGCCAGGAGAGCGACGATCAGAATGGATGCCTCCACGCACTTCCCATGACTGTTTGTCGACGCTCCGCTGCTCCATTTCATCGTCCAGCCCTTTCACTCGATGATTCTACATATTCATATTGCGAAAGACGCGTTACCGCAATGGGGCCAGCCCCATCCTGAGGTTCTCTCGTCAACCTGAAGTTCTCTTGTCAACCTGAGGTTCTCTTGTCATCCTGAGCGAAGCGAAGGATCTGGGCGTCGAAGCGAGAACAAAGTCCGTTTCGATGCCGACTTCTCCTTTGTGGGCCAGATGCTTCACTTCGTTCAGCATGACCAAGAAACCGGTTCTTTCCTGTCTTCTGAGAGGACGGGTGGGGCTTGTCCCACCGATTCCACTCAATCTGTGTACTTGTCCAGCAGTTTCTTCTCGGCCTCGCGTGTCCAGAGGCCGTTCTTCAGGCAGGCGGCGACGTCCGGCATCTTCTGCGGAAGCTCTTCCAGCCGGGTCAGACCCAGGCTCCGGCACGCCGGGTACACCATGATCTTGCCGGCGATCAGGCGGTTCTCGACCGCGCGGATGCCCTCGACCGCGCCCTCGAAACCGCTGATGGCCGCGACGCTCACATTCGTATCGAGCCGGTCGGATTCGACCTTCTCTAACATGCGTTTCATGTCGTCGAGGGTCGAGCCGCTGGTGCCGATGAAGTACAGGCGCTTCTCGATGTAGGCGTCCAGGTCGATCTGGCCTGTGACGGCGGCCGGGATGCCCGCGAAGATGTTGATGATGCCGCGAGGGGCGGCGCAGTGCACCGCCGCGGCCACCAGTTCGGGCACGGGCGCCATGAGCACCGTATAGGTGTAATCCTGTTCCATCTGCTCGTTGTTGGCGTTGTACGGCTTGTACTCGACGCCGTTCTTCTCCGCGAGGGGGCCCGCAATCTGTGTCAGCGCCGCCAGGCGGTTGTCGTCCACGTCCCCGGCATACACGGTGACTCCCGGGACTCCCTGGCAGACGTTGCGAATGACGTGCATCATGCCCATGGGACCGCCTGCGCCGACGACGTTGACGATCTCGTCGTGCCGGATCTCGCCGGTCTTGGGGATGTACTTCATCGATTCCGCGGGATCGGTGCCGGTGGTGCCGATGATCCGAATGCCGCCGTAGTGGACGCGGCCGACCATCGTGACGACCGGCTTGCCGAACCGCTCGCCCTCCAGGACGATGTTGAACAGTCCGTTGGCCGCGACCTTCGGGAACAACTGCTCCACGGTCCGCGCATTGGCGCCGAAGTAGATCACGTCGTCGTATGCCGCGTCTTCGAGATCGAAGATGCTTTTGACGCGAACGACGGTCGAGCCCAGGTCGGTCGGCGGGATCGACTTCGAGACCCATGTCACCTTGGCGGGCGTCCCGTACTTGCGATAGAGGTTGTTCATCCGGCCGTTGGGGATTCCGATGTCGGCGACGATCAGCATTCGCCCACCCGTCTTGAGCGTCGTGCGTTCCTTCGTGACATAGGCGTCCTCGACGCAGGCCCACGGCTCGCACAGCGCGATGGCCGAGCCGGCGTGTTCCTCGCCGGCCGGGATGAGCATGGACTCCCCGTCGGGAGCGGTGATGACCCGCTCGTCCATCAGGACGTACTCCTGCAGGGCACCCTCGAAGTTGTACCCGAAGGCGGAGTTCGAGGAGGCGGTGTGTACCCAGCGGTAGTCGGTCTGAACCAGATACCGCTCGTCGGGCTTGTGGCGCTCGACGCCGGGACCGACCGCGACGATCCGCACGACCGTCTCGTGTCCGGGGACGGTGGGCGCCGCGTCCGGGACGTAGCTCGGGATCTCCTTGAGGATATTGAGGTCTGCGCCGGAGACGACCGGGCCTTTGCGAACGTGGCCGGTGAATTGCTTGAGCAGCTTCAGATCCGAGAAGCATAGGCCGACGACCTCGACTTGGGCGAGGACCTGGTGTGGCCCGGGTCTGAACACTTCCTTGTCCTTGTTCAGGACAAGCTGGTCCGGCCCGACCAGTTGCACCGCGTATTGTCGATCAGGTATTCTCTCCATGGTCTACTTCCATCTCTCGAACTGCGGCGCAACTCCAGCGATCCCGACACGGATCGGGGGCACTCGGGGGTTGCTCTGTCTTGTCATCCTGAGCGAAGCGAAGGAGCCGGGCCGGGAATGCGATACCCACGCCGTGTGTGCGCCGCAGGCTTCCCGTCCGTGGCAAGTGCATGATCGCGCTAGCGTGCTTGCCATGGAGGTCCACAGGGACCGCGGGTTTGTCATTCCCGCGAAGCGGGAATCCACTCCCTGGGGCGCGTCGCATACCACGATCACTGGATTCCTGCCTCCGCAGGAATGACAGGGTCCAGACGGCGCCTCGCCGCGCGACGGGAGGCTACAACTGCGGTCGTATACCCACTCGTCGGCCAGATGCTTCACTTCGTTCTGCATGACAAATGCCATCCGAATTACCTGTTTGCTCACGTGTGTACTGTTTTCAGGACGTCGTTAGGCGACGCCGAACTCTTGAGTTTTCCCAGCCGATCTTCGTGCTGCGGCTTCAAGGTCACGCCGATTTCCTCGAAGAACGCGTTCTTGCGCTCCGCGGTCCCGAAGTGCTTGTCGGCCCAAGCGCTGGTGTAACCCAGCTTGCACCGCTGCTGGAGCACGGAGTGGGCGTAGACGATGTACGAGCCGGTCAGGAACGCCGGCAGCAGGGGGGCGAGTTCCGCCGTGTTGAAATCATCGACGAATTTCTGGCCGGGACTGTTCATCTCGGTGCCCGCGACGAGAACGAGGTGTCGCCGCTTGGCGAGCTCGACGACCTCGTAGAGGTTCTTGACTTTCTGGTCCTGTGAGCCCGGCGTGTAGTTGCGATCGGGGATCACGTTGAGCGCCACGGCCCCCGTGCTCATCGCGACGTTGAGCAGTTCCTCCATGGCGTGCTCGCCGTCGCTGGTGCCGTCGAGCCAGGTGTGCACGGGCATCCCGCCGGAGGCCAGGATGAAGCGGTTCGTGTCGGCCATCTGGGGGAACGAGCCGGAGTCCGGCTGGACGTAGCCGACCCCGCCGCGCTTCATCGTCTTGGAACGGATCGTGTTGATGAGGTCGCGTCCCTCGGGCAGGCCGAGCTTCGTGGCGTCGGTCCCGAGCTTCTGCGACCAGAACTCGGCGAGCTTCTCGCTTTGGCCGAAAGTTGCTTTTGCTCTCCGGGCATACGCCACGCACATGTGGCGCTCCGTCGCGTTGCCCGCGGGCGTCAATGTGAGGACGTCGGTTTCATAATCGAGCTCGACGGGACTGAGGTGCTTGTTGACCCGCTGCATCAGGTCGCGGTTCCGCTGCTGGGCGGTCTCTTTGAGGCTTTTGAGGAACTTCCGCTGCGACGCGGGGATCTTCGAGGTGGGGAATCCGACGCCCATGTGGTACGAGATGCCGGGCTCGCCCGGCGAGTTGATCACCCTCGTGGCGAATTCCGGCACGTAGACCCGCGTCTCCAGTCCCGAGCAACCCTTGAGACCCAGCAGCCGGCAGGCCTCGCGAAATTCGTCGAGCGCGTCGAGCACGTCGAAATCGACGGTCCCCACCACCGCCAGACCCGCCTTGCGGGCCAGCCATGCGAATCTCGTCGGCGAGTAGCCGTAGGCGTTGTACGAGAAGAACGTGTGGCAGTGCAGGTTCGTGAATCGTCCCGGCTCAGGTAGAGAGACCTCGCCGGCCCGCACCTTCTCCAGAAGCGACGCCAGGGCCGCCTTGCGCTCCGCCGTGTCGAAGCTGTCCAACTGTTGTTCCAGTGTTTCGATCAAAGTCACTATCTCCTTCCCTCCGCGTGCCTGTTTCGCAGGTTGAATCCCCTCGGATTGTCCGATTCTTGTCATCCTGAGCCGAAGGCGAAGGATCCGGCCTGCGAATGAGAGATTTCTCGTGTCCGCGGCCCAGATCCCTCACTCCGCTGCGCTGCGTTCAGGATGACAATCCATGCACGAAGACCAATCTTGGTCCGTATCATCGGGGGACTACTTCTCGACTACAAACGTCTTGTACTGGCGGTCCCAGAGGTCTCGGTTCTGCGGCTTGTACTCCTTCATCTCGAAGGAGTTGCGAACGACCTGGCGGGCCTCGTCGATGCTCTTGAGCTGGCCGACCGCCTTGGCCTGCATCAGGACGTTGCCGCTGGCGGTGGCCTCGATGGGACCGGTGACGACCTTGCGTCCGATCGCGTCGGCGGTGAACTGGCACAGCAGCTCGTTCTGAATTCCGCCGCCGACGATGTGCAGCACGTCGATGCTCTTGCCGGTGATGTCCTCGATAGCGCCGAGCACGGAGCGGTACTTCAGGGCCAGGCTCTCCAGGACCAGGCGGACCATCTGACCCTTGTCCTGCGTGGGCTGCTGGCCGGTTTCGGCCAGGCACTTGTTGATCCGCGAGGGCATGTCGCCCGGCGCGAGGAAGTCGCTGTTGTCGCAGTTGACGTATCCGAAGAAGGGCCTGGCCTTGGCCGCCATCCGGGTCAGCTCGCCGTAGGAGAGGTCCTGGCCGTCGCGCTGCCACTGGCGCTTGCACTCCTGGACCAGCCACAGTCCCATGATATTCTTGAGCAGTCGGATCGTGTTCTCGACGCCGCCTTCATTGGTGAACTCGTAGGCGAACGTCTTGTCGTTGACGATGGCCTTGGGCAGCTCGACGCCCATCAGGCTCCAGGTCCCCGAGGACAGGTAGGCCCAGCGGTCGCCGGTGCCGGGGACGCCGAGCACTGCGGACGCGGTGTCGTGCGAGCCGATCGCGATCAGCGGAATCTGGGCACAGCCGATTTCCTTGGCTACCTCAGCGGTCAGCGTGCCCACGACGGTCCCGGGCTTCGTGATCGGGGGCATGATCTCCAGCGGCAGCGAAAGCTCTTTGAAAATGGCCCTGGACCACTGGCCCGTCTTCATGTCCATCATCTGCGAGGTGCTGGCCATCGTGTATTCGCCGATGGCCTTGCCGCAAAGGAAGTAGGAGAACAGGTCCGCCATGAACAGCAGCCGCTCGGTCTTCGCGAGCGTTGGTGAGTTCGCCAGACGCATGGCCAGGAGCTGGTAGAGGGAATTGAGCTGCATGAACTGGATGCCGGTGTTCTCATAGACCTGTCGTTTGGGCATCTTCGCGAAGGCCTTGTCCATCATGCCGTTGGTCCGGCTGTCGCGGTAGTGATAGGGCTTCTCCAGGAGCTTGCCGTCCTCGCCCAGCAGGCCGAAATCGACGCCCCAGGTATCGACGCCGATGCCCTGGACCTTGCCGCCGGCCTTCTTGGCCGCCAGGCCGATCCCGGTCTTGATGTCGGCCAGCAGGCGGTCGAAATCCCATCGCAGCGAACCCTGCTCCTCGACGGGTCCGTTGGCGAAACGATGCACCGGTTCGAGTTCCAGCCGCCCATCGGCGACACACCCCAGCATGACCCGGCCGCTCTCGGCCCCGAGGTCCACCGCGATATAGTAGTTGGCGTTCTGTGCCATCGCCTGCTCCTTCCTGCAACGAGTTTTCTCCTGCCTGCCGACACGTGCAAGCCGCACATGAGATAGAGATTAAACGGCTCGCGGAAAGGCTCGTCAACCATAAAACCCCGGCCAACGCGCCGAGGACGGGCTTGTTGATTCGCCGGAGGCGTGGTATCGTAGTCAGACCATGAGCACAATCGATGAGAACCTTCGTCGGCAGGTCAACCAGTTGGTTGACAGATACCGGAATCGGTGTCTCTGGTTCCTTCGCGCCGACTACTACCCGACCGATCTGCCGGATGTGCTGCGTGCGCTGGACTACATCCGACGCTACGGCGACCGGGAGGCATTTCGCCAGGCAGGGGAGTTGTACCAATGGCTGTCACGGGATTCCAGCGGGTCATCTGTCGCCTCATAGCGTCGAATCGTCTTGAACAGGGAGAAGCCTACGTGGCGGGAGGCGTCGCGCTGAACCTTCTGACTGGAGGCAATCGGGTCTCTCGTGACATCGACCTGTTCCACGATACGATCGAGGCCCTCGATGCCACATGGCAGGCGGACCGCAGACTCCTGGAGAATCACGGTTACGAGTTGCGATCCATCCACGAGCGTCGCGGCTACGTGGAGGCTCTGGTAGGCAAGGGGGGGGATACGGTCCTGATGCAGTGGACTCACGACAGTGCGTTTCGTTTCTTCCCCTTGGTTCAGCATGAGGAACTGGGGCTGACGCTGCACCCATTTGACCTGGCGACCAACAAGGTCCTGGCACTGGCGGGACGGCTGGAAATCCGCGATTGGATCGACCTCATCACCTGTCACGAGCGAATTCAGCCCTTGGGATATCTGGCGTGGGCGGCCTGCGGCAAAGATCCGGGCTTCAGCCCTCTGACGATCCTGGAAGAGGCCGGCCGTTCCGGGCGGTACACGGCCGCCGAACTACGCGGGCTCTCGTTCGATGGGGCACCGCCTGTCCTTGAGGATCTTCTGGGAAGATGGCATCTCATGCTGGCGGAAGCGCGCGAGGGAGTGACGACTTTGCCCGCAGGTCGCGTGGGGACGTGCGTGCTCAATCACCGGGGAGGGCTCTACAGAGGGAACCTTGTGCAGCTCCGAGAGGACATCGCGGCGGACAGCATCGTCTTTCACCCAGGCAGCATTCGGGGTGCATACCCGCAGATCGGTCGATGAGCGGGTGCGCGACCGGCTCAGGTCGCCGCCACCGGCGCCAGTTGGGGCTGGAAGCGGACTTTGGCCTGGCCGATGAGGTAGAAGCTGCCGGTGATGCAGATCAGGTCTTCTTTGCCGACCGCGCTGCGAGCGAGCATCAGCGCCTCGCCCAGCGTGCTGGCGGTCTGGCACATCTTGCCGCAGATCTCCGTATAGGCGTCGGCCAATTCCTGCGGCGAGACCGCCTTGTTGGAGTTGCTGCGCGTGAAGATCACCTTGTCGGCTCCGTACTGGAGCTCGTTGAGCATGCCGGGGATGTCCTTGTCGCAGTTGCAGCCGAAGATCATGACCATCGAGTCGTAGGGGATATTCTGCCCGATGGCGTGGATCAGCGCTCGGATGCTGGCGGCGTTGTGGGCGCCGTCGATCATGATGCGGGGGTCCTCGCAGATCATCTCCATGCGTCCGGCCAGGCGGACGTGGCTCAGCCCGACCGCAGCTTTCTCCGTGTCGATCTCGTAGCCGGCCGACTTGAGCTTGTCCAGCATCGCCAGGGCCAAGCCGCAGTTGATGGCCTGGTGCCGGCCGTAGAGGGGCACTCGCAGGTGCTCGAACTTGCTCGTCGCGGTCGAAAGGCAGATCCGCGTGTGCGGGCCGTGCTCGCGCGACGTCTCGAAGCGGTAGGAGAAGTCGATGTCGGTGCCGGTGACGCTCAGGGGCGTCTTCATCGCCAGAGCCTGGGCCTTGAGCACGTTCATCGCGATGGGCTCCTGCTGCACGGTGACGGCGGGGACGCCCTTCTTGAACACGCCGGCCTTCTCCATGGCGATGCGGTCCAGCGTGTCGCCCAACTGCTGTTTGTGGTCGATGCTCAGGCTCGTGATGCCCACGACCTTGGGCATGATCACATTGGTGCTGTCCAGGCGTCCGCCCAGGCCGGTCTCGATCACGCCGATATCGATCTGGCGATCCGCAAAATAGCAGAACGCCAGGGCCGTCATGATCTCGAAGAACGTCGGCGGGTCATCCTTGGAGAGCTTCTCGATCGGGCCATGCAGGCGGTTCATCAAGGCGAGCATCTCCGCTTCGCTGATCATCTCCGAGTTGATGGTGATCCGCTCGCGCAGATTGACCAGATGCGGCGAGGTGTACAGACCGACGGAATAGCCGTTGGCTTCGAGCATCCGGGCCAGCATCGTGGCGGTCGAGCCCTTGCCCTTGGTTCCCGCGATGTGGACCGTGCTGATCTTGGTGTGAGGATCGCCGAGGAGAGACAAAAGCCCCTCCATCCGTTCCAGGCTGAACGTGGTCACGTTATAGCGTACGTGCTCTTCCTTCTCGTAGTCGGTTCTCTCAAGCAGATAAGCCAACGCTTCGTGATAATTGCCGAAAGCCCTCTTGGCTTTAACCGGGGCGACCTTGGAAGAGTCCTTTTTCGCCTGTTTCTTACCCGTTGTCCTTATTGTCTTGGCCATGAACCCGCCATGTTAGCAAATCACGTCCTTTTCGTCAACTGCTTACCTGCCGCCGTGCATCGGAATTCTGCACCCCGCTGTGGACGGCCATCATGTAAATCCCTCCTAACACTGGCCTTATGAAAAGACCCATAATGCACGCCCTCCGGCACTTTGGCGTCGGATTCATGCCTCTGACGGCACTTGCGCTCTCCTCGTGATTCCACCTCGGTCGCCCGTACTCGTGATCCATCTCCTTATCGATTCCTGGATGATTAGACGCGGTCAGGAGGCTGATTATTGCACGGTCGAACCGGTTTCGAGCTGTGTCCCAGTGGATTTGGGCGGATCACACCTCATGGCCACGAAGAGGATGGGAATAGCGGTTTGGCGAATGAACGCACGACTGCTGCAACGTGGGGGGCATGGCAGAGCAGATTGGCCGGCGTCGGATTCGACCTTACCTACTGCGTCTGAGGATGAGCAGGCCGCCAAGCCCAAGAATCGCGAGCGTCGCAGGTTCCGGGACCATCACGGCGGCCGAAAAGTGGACCGGATCCACAGTCCCGCTGTTGAACTGAAGACCCTGAATCACGGCGTCCGCAGCGAGGGGCTGCCCGTCGGCATCAAGCAAGTCGGTAATTGCGAACGCGACACCGCCGATGGATTGTCCCGAAACCAGCAGACCTACTCTGTCCAGTCCCGTATCGCCCCAGGCGGACTCGGAGATTGTGACTGGCCGACCCAGCGAGCCGTCTGCCAGGATCGCCTGGACGACGATGGTGTCGTTCATGCCGACCTCGAACAGGAAGAA
Source organism: Sedimentisphaerales bacterium (assembly GCA_034678485.1). GTDB lineage: Bacteria > Planctomycetota > Phycisphaerae > Sedimentisphaerales > Anaerobacaceae > PLanc-01. Next base: position 22,480 of record JAXDBU010000170.1, read on the forward strand.
ATCGGGGTTGTCGCCGTTGGTATCGCTGTAAGTGTCGTTGCCGCCAATACTTGTGACTTGCCAGACGTCGGAGCCGTTGCGGGAGGCGACGGTGTTCAAATCGAAATCGTCCGCATACGAGATGTTGCTGAAGAGGATGGAGTCGCCGGAGCTATCGCCAACCGCGAGGAACTCCTTTGTGATCGTGAAATCGCCCACCGTAATGCCCTCAAGCACGTACGGGGGTTTCCCGTTCACTCCGGCGTTGACGCCGGTGATCGGCACGATGGCCGCGGAACACTCGCCGACTCCAAGCAGCACCGACAGCACCATCAAGAACATGAGGCGCGCAGATGTGCTCATTTCGTCTTCTCCTATCCTACTCTCTCCACATGGAAGGGATGCCCCAATCCGGCTTTGAGTCTATCCGCAAGGCAATGATCCGGATTTCGGGGCCCCTACATTATCCAGTTTACGCATTTTTCCTGGATTGTCAAGGGAATTCACCTTATCGAGAGCAGATTCCGTCCATTCATGCCGGGAGTCTTCCTGTCGCAGAAGACGGATCATACTGAGTGGGATTCCTGATCCACGGCCCCACAGAAGCCGGATAGCGATATCTCAGGCCCGAAAACGCACCGAGGCCCGTCTCTTGCGGACGGGCCTCGGAACATGTGCCGTTCGCTGCAGCCATCAGGCCCGGCGTGAGAGGAGAATACCACGCCGCGACGGGATGCGCGCTCGATGCTATTACCGTGTCAGCCGGATGTCGTCAAAATAGACCAGACCCAGACCGGTGGGGGAGGTTGCGTCGCGATCTCCGACCCCGATGTACAGCACCTTGATCCGCTTTGCGTTCACTCCCGTGAACCTGCTCAGCGGGATTGGCCATGGGGTCCACTCGGTGATATTGATGGCCGCCGGGTCGTCGTGCCGGACGAAGGCTGTCTTGTTGTTGCTGTCTGAGAGCCCCACGTACAGGGTATCGCGGTCACAGCCCGGGTTGAAGCCGACGTTGGCTGCCGTCCACTGGCCGCTGACCGACCCCGTCGCTGCAACATCGGAGAAGTCCCCGAAGCAGGCGGCGACTCCGGCGTTGTTGCTGGTCACCGCCATGCCGATGTACACGGTGCTGGTCATGCTGATGATCTGGGGATTGGTCGAAGCATCGGCACCGGTGTTTTCATCGGCGGGCTGTTTGACCCAGGTGACGCCGTCCTGGGAGTAGTAGGCTGTGAGCTGGTTGGTTTTTCGCTCGATCCGCACCCAGACCGGGAAGGTCACCGCTCCGGCGGCGCTGTTCGCCGACAAGGCAGTGCCGCCTGCATTCGGACGGTTCTGAAACGCCCTTCGCCCATCGGGTGTCGGGAACATGAACGCATACACAGAGGCCGGCTCCAGGGTCTCGCGGATCATCACGCCGGCCTTCGCCCAATTCGTGGTGCTCTCGGTAATGGCGTTGACCTTGGCAGTGATCGAGCCATCGCCGGTCAGTCGCTTGTAGACGAAGCGGAAGTTGTCCTCCGCGCCCCAGACGTCCGCACTCATGGAGCTGATCACGTACCGGCCCGGCTCGGTCTCGACGAACCGCTGCGGGTTGCCATGGAACCACAGGCTCAGCGTGTTGACGTCGTAGAGCGTCCAGTCCTCCGGCGACGAGAGCTGCAGCTCGCCTTCGCTGTAGTACGGCGTCTTGATGTTGTTGTAGTCAAACGGCATCGACTGTTCGCCGCTGTGCACGATCGGGCCCTCTGTAAACGGGGCCCCGAGATACCCCACGATCGATCCGCTGGTCTTCGTCGCGTATCCGTCGAGCCAGGCCTCATAGATCCGGCTGCCTTCCTCGTCCGTGTAGCTCTCGATGTCGTCCACGACCAGGAATTCCGGGACCGTGAATCTCCAGACGAGACCCTTGTGGATCGTGACTCCGTCGGTTTCGATCTCGTCGATCCGCCAGAAGTAGTCGCCGCCGGCAAATTCGACCAGTCCGTCGAGCGGATAGCTCGTGTCCGTCTGGCGTCCCAGGTATTCGGGGGAATTGACGTCGGCGGTCTTAACGGTGTCCTTGTCCGGTCCGAAGTAGACGTCGTGCTGGACGGCCGTCGAGCCCGGCGACCAGCTCAGGAGATCGGCGACGCGAATTTCCACCTCCGCGTTCTGCGCGGGCTGTGGGTTCTTCGCTCGCAGCGGGTCGCCCTGCATGGCTTCCTGGACTTGCTCCTGAGTCAGCGCGTTGCGGTAGATGCGGACCTCGTCGATCATCCCGGTGAAGAAGCGACCGCCTTCCTGCGTGTTCCCGATCCTGACGGGCATGGTGTCCGTCGTTCCGGGCAGTACGATTCCGCTGCCCCCGGCGCCGGCGGGCAGGCCATTGATGAAGTACTCGTGTCCGCCCGCCGCAACCATGGCACAGACGTGCGTCCACTCGCCTGCTGCGACCGTGCCACTACTGCTGGAGCCCACGAAGGCGCCGCTCGGTCCTGTGCTGAAGTGCAGCGGGCCGGCGCTCGTTGCGTACAGGCTGTACGACCGGACGGTGTTGCCCTTGGCGATGATCCCCTGGTAGTCGGCTGTGAGGTTGTCCGCATGGATCCACGCCATGACGGTGACTTGTGAATCCACGGTCAACGTGTCGTTGTGCGGAATCTCCGCGAAGTCGCCGTCTCCGTCCAGCTTCAGGGCGCCGCCGTCGTAGCCATCCGCCCACTGCGGATCACCTCGCACAGCGCCGTGGTTGTCGTAGCCGGAGGAATCCAGGACGAACGTCCCGCTCTCCTCGTCCAGCTTCCACCACCCCACGAGGTTCGGATCGGAGATCGCGAATTCGGGCACTGTGTGGAAACTCCAGACGCTGCCTTCGGTCCTGGCACCGTATATATCGACCTCGTCGATGCGCCAGTAGTAAGTCGTGTCTCCTTCGAGCGTGCCGGGGTCGAAGGTCAGATCGGCGTGGTTGCCCTGGAACGTGTCACCGGTCCCTGCCGCTACGTCATCCTGGCTGGTGCCGAAGTAGACGTCGTGCGAGAACGCATTGGTCGTGGGCGACCAGGAAAGCTCGACGGTGCGCACCACGTCTTCGGCGCCGTCGGCAGGACTCGGAGCGAATGCCTGAACCGGCATGGTCGTAAAGCTCCAGACGTCGCCGGTATGGACGGTGACGAGGTCGGCTTCGATCTCGTCCACGCGCCAGTAGTACGTGACGCCCGATCCCAGGCCGGCGGCGTAATAGAACATCTGGGCTTTTCTTGACTGGACGAGGTTGGCCTCCGTCAGGTCCGGACTTGTGCCGAAATACACGTTGTGCAGAACGGCGCCGTCGCCGGCCACCCATTGGAGCAGGGTGAAGGCTACCCCGATGGCGTCGTCGGCCGGGGTGGGTCTCTTCGCCTTCGGCCAGCTCGGCGGATTGCCGAGAAACAGTTGCGTTACCTCGTCGGCCGTGAGGGCCACGTCGTAGACGCGGGGCTCATCGATCTCCCCGAGGAAGTAGTTGGACTCCCCGGCCCCGGTCTGACCGATGGTCAGGACCGCGGTCCCGCCGGCGGTGACCGTCGCTCCGTTGGCGAAGGTGCCGGCCGGTGCGCCATTGATATAGTACTGGTGGGAGTTGTTGACGACCGCGACGACGTGAACCCATTCGTTCAACGGAACGGTGCCCGTGCTGTTCGAGCCGATGTAGGCGCCGCTCGGTCCCGTGCTGAAATGCAGCGTCTGGCTCTCATGCGTGTAGATGTTGTACAGGCGGGGGTCGCCTCCCTTGCCCAGGATGCCCTGCCACGCGCCACCGGGGCCCTGATGACGCTGGGCGTTGATCCACACGGCCACGGAGGCTTGTCCTGTGGTCGGAATCAACTTGGCGTTGTGCGGGACCTCGATGTAGTCATCCACGCCGTCGAACTGGAGGGCCTTGCCGAGCTTGCCATCCACCCAGACGGGCGCACCCACGAACCGACCGTTGTTGCCGTTGACGGAACTATCCTTGGCGGCTGTGCCGGTCCCTTCGTCGAATGCCCAGTACCCTAATTGTCCTGCCATCGCACTGGACACGATGCTCATCACCAGCACGGCGGCTACGATCGTCGTTGCCTTCGTCCACATGATCGTTCTCCTACACGCAGTTCGATATGTCCTCGGTCTGATCCTCGATCAGACGCGCACGCGTTCGGGAACCCGCGTCCCGCTCTCGTGACACGATGCACAGAATCGGGACCACCGTCGAGAGAATGAAGGCTCTGCTGCCGACCGTCCTCCATCCAAGACAGCATTCAACCTATGATTCTCTTATGATATCCCGTCCGGCTGCGGTTGTCAATCGCACGCACTCGCCCGGAGTGCAGATGGGGCAACGTTTCGTCATCCAACGAGAGATGGCAACCACGGCGGTGCCTCCTGCAGATAGTGCGCGGCTCGACGTTCGACATGTCACCGTCTTGCGAACAAGTTGCCTGGGAATTGCCTGACAAGCCCCTTGAGACGCAGCGACATGACCGCGGCGTTGGCCGCACCTGCGGGCAGGTCCGTATCCGCGATGATCTGGTCGATGTGCAGGGGCTCCTTGCCGAGCGCGTCGTAGAGGGTCTTCTCGTGACCCTCGAGGTTGAACTTGGCCGGGTCGAACAGCGGCGTCTCCACCTTCTCGACCGCCTCCTTGGTCGTAAGTGCTGCGTGGTCCTTGAGTTGCTCGCCGACGTATCCGAGGGCCTCCATGACATCCTCCACCGATTCGACCAGTCTGGCGCCCTGCTTGATGAGTTGGTGCGGGCCTTTGCTCAAGGGCGAGTCGATCTTGCCCGGCACCGCCATGACCTCGCGGTTGCTCTCCAGGGCGGTCTGGGCGGTAATCAGGGCGCCGGATCGAAGGCCTGCTTCGATGACGAGGGTCCCGAGCGATAGGCCCGCGATGATCCGATTGCGGGGTGGGAAGTGCTCCGCCAGGGGTTCGGCCCGCAAGGGAAGCTCGGTAATGCAGGCACCGGAAGCACTGATGAGGTCGAAGAGCTTGGCATTCTCCGGCGGAAAGACGTGCGACAGGCCGCAGCCCTGCACGGCAATGGTCCGACCCTGGGTGGCCAACGCACCTGTATGGGCGGCAGTGTCGATCCCCCTGGCCATGCCCGAGACGATTGTAAACCCCGATGCCGCCAGTAGATGCGCGAATCGCGACGACTGTTCCTGGCCGTACAGGCTGCACCGTCGGCAGCCGACAATCGCCACGCCGAGCGTGTCGTCCCGAGTCAGCGTCCCCTTGACGTACAGCACCGGCGGCGGATCGTAGATCTGCTTGAGCAGCGCCGGGTAGCGGTCGTCTTCCATGTGCAAGAGCCAGACGCCCAATTGGGCCGCCAACTCCAACTCCGCGCAGATGTCAAACCTGTCGCGACTTGCGGCGATTCGCTCGGCCGTCTTGAATCCGACGCCTTCGACCTTGGTCAGTTCACTGACGGATGCGCCCAGCGCCCTATCGACGGAGCCGAATCGTTTCAGGAGCCGCGAAAACGTCACCGATCCGACCTCATCGGCCCGGATCAGCTTGAGCCAAAGCTCGACGTCCTTGGAGTTTTCCGGGATTTGCGCCATAATTCCTCTCGTCGCATATCCTCAAGATTATACGTCAACTATACCCAGATGTGCGTCATGGGTCAAACCGATTCTTCGCTGCGACATCTCTTGTTCCGAGACGGATACGGATTGAGTATTTGCGTCCGGCGGGGCTGTGGCTTAGAATGGCCGTGGATCGATCGTTCCGAACGATGGTGAAATGTGAGTCCAAAGGTGGTGGACAACGATACGAGCGTAGAGATCGTGTGATTCGCAGGACAGAGGTAGTCATAGCCTGTGTAGGCAGTTGTATTGAGAGTTCAGACAAGGAGAAATGGCATGCGTTCATTGAAAGTTATGGCTCTGGCGGCGATGGCTGTGATGGTCTTCTGCATGGGCGCCAATCCGGCGGCGAAACCGACGCCGATCAAGGTCCTGCTCATCACCGGCGACGATGTCTCCGCCCACCCCTGGCGGGAGATGTCTGAGACTACGCGGGAGATCTTAGTCAGCTCGGGCAAGTTCGACGTGAAGATCTCCGAGGACCCGCTGATCCTCGAATCGGCGACCGCGCTGAAGAACTACGACGTGATTGCGTTCCTGATCTACTCGGCGAAGCTGGCAGAACTGCCCGCCCAGGCCCAGGAAAACCTGCTGAACTACGTCAAGGGCGGCAAGGGCTTTTTCGTCCAGCACATGGCGACCGCGTCGTTCCCCAAGTGGGAGGCGTTCGGCAAGTTGTGCGGGCGCAAGTGGGTGATGGGCACTTCCGGCCACGGACCTCGTGCCCCGTTCCAGGTGAAGGTGATCGACAAGCAGCACCCGATCACCGCGGGTCTGAGCGATTTCGAGGTCGATGACGAGCTGTACGCCAAGCTCCAGGGCAACGCCAAGATCCAGGTGCTCGTGACTGCCGATTCGGACTGGAGCAAGAAAACCGAGCCGCTGATCTTCGTGCAGAATTACGGCAACGGCCGGGTCGTCCACAACGCCTTCGGCCACGACCGCAAGGCCCTGATGACCCCGAACGTCCAGAAGATCATCGTCCGAGGCACGGAGTGGGCCGCGACGGGGAAGGTCACGGAGTAGGGCCGCGTCCCGTGACGCGTGCCCCGTGGCCCGTGTCACGCGCAATGTAGGGTGGGTTTTTAACCCACGCAAGTCTTCATCAACGGGTGGCCGCGTCAAGCGAAGTCCGTTCGTAGTGTGCTCGTGAGCTCATATCCTCATGCAGAAGAAGGACAACGCCATGCGGCGTCACTACAAACGAGTTCTTCGATTTTAAGGCTGCCACCCGTTTATGAGGAATGTCGGATAGGAGTCTGGCATGGCGTCGGTGGCCACAGATATTGCCCCACGCCAAGAACTGAGAACTCGCGCCAATTTCGCCAGTCTATGAAGGCGGACTGTGGCTGTCGACATGAGCAAAGGGTGTTTGAGCAGTTGTGATACGTGAATCAGTCTGCTGTGTTCTCGGAGCAGGTTACTCCTGTGCTGCTGGTCTGCCCGTCACAGCCCAGCTGTTCGAAGAAGACGTCTACATTTCATCACGCGCTGCGCAAACAAGGTTTGAACGTGTTTGGCGCGACTATGATTCGTGGCGTGAAGAGAATGCGGACAGGAATGTTGAAGAGTACCTGCGAGACCTGTATCTTGGCGATAGGGGAGCATTGTCTCCACCATTTGCGTGGGCTGCCGAGATCATTGGTGCTGTCCTATCAACGCCCAGAACACAGGACTCTGCCCTGGTCAATCCCCGCTATGCTGTACGCTTGACACGCCCTCTGAGGTGTGCAGTCCACGAGGATTTCTGGGCCTGCATCCTCACTTGTTTTGACACAGTATCTGTCGTCACGACAAACTACGACATTTGTGTTGAGCGTTGCTTGAGGCACCGGCGTATGGCACGATCACCGATGCCGGGGTTCTTCTACGGGGGCTTGGCACGTCCACAGACTGCGAGGGGCGTAGCGCTACCTTGGCGGACAGAGGGCAGGATGCGTGTGGTTGCTTTGGAAGGCTCCGTACCTTTGCTGAAGCTGCACGGGTCCTTGAATTGGGTACTTCAGAACGGGACAATAGTCCTGTATCAGGATACAAGGGCGGCTTTCAGACGTGGTGGCGACGCTGCGATAGTACCTCCAATTCCAGAGAAGACGGTACCGATTTGGCTTCGACCCGTTTGGGCGGAATCAGAACGGTGTCTTTGTTCTGCGAGGTACTGGATTGTCTGTGGGTACTCACTCCCATCCTATGATACTGCTATGTATCAGATGCTATCCAAGGCAGGGAAAGGTGGGAGGAAGAAGGTGTTCATCCTCGATCCGGCCAGCCGGCGGCTTAGAGAGCGATGGAAAGCAGTCGTGCGACATGGCGACATTGTATGTCTGTCGGCACTACCCGACGGGATAAGCGAACTAGCAAGGCAACTGTAGCATGCAGGTACGTTCAGTTTGTCACTGTCGAGAGAAGATTGGGCGGCGGGATGCAAGAGATGCATGGGAATCAGCCTCTCTCCTTCTTCCAGCCATGTTCCTCCACAATTATTCTGTCGACCTTCGCTGACGGAACGGCTGCTTCTGCCTCTTTGTAAGAAGGCGATTGGACGACTTCCTGGCATGGGCGTCTGTTGCACCAGCGAGACGCGCAGTTGAGTCGGTGGTTCTTGTCCGCTACTGCGGTTGCTTTCGGGCGAGCAGGGTGGCGCGGACCCAGCTCCAGTTCAGGGCGACGTGCAGACCGATCCCGATGAGCAGGAGGGCTCCGCCACCTTTGTGAATCAGCTCGAATGCCTCGTGGGAGAGCTGCTCGCCGAAGATGACAGAGAGCACCTGTGTGACAACCAACACGGCCAGGATCGGGTTGAGGATCCTCAATACCACATTCTTTTGCATGAGTCCACTCCTTTGGACCGTTCAGCAGTCCACCAGCGATTCTATGCACAAGATCAGTTCCTGGCAAGTCCCGTGGCGGATGTCAGCACCCTCACTCACGGTTCATCCGGTTCATCCGGGGACATGCTGGCCTCGGTGGTCCCGCCGTAGACGCCCAGATTGACTCGGCTGCCGTTCGGCGCCGGCTCGTTTGCGACTGGGGTGTCCGCAAAGCCGGCGTCGACACACGGGCTGGTCGCGTCGTCCTGCACCCAGTCCTGTGTCGTCACGTCCCATCGGCCGGCTTCAGATTGCACGTGATAGTCCCCATCGGTCCAGGCTGCCCACGTAATGTCGGCTCCGAGAACCTGCGTTGGGTCGTCCGGATCGACCCAGGAGCCGGACCGGGCGAACAAGGGGTCCCCATCGATGTTGTCCGTACCGACCCACCCGCCGCGAACGTCACAATAGCGAATGTCCGGCGCGCTCGTTCCGGTCGGGAGAATCTCACCCTGCGAGTCGTTCCAGAGGATTGAGTTGAGCACGGTGACGTTGCTGTTGACAAGGGTCAAACCCGCGCCCCGACCGGCGTAGTTGTCGGCGACGGTGCAGTTCGTGAGCACGGCCTGGCTGTCCCTGCAATAGACGGCCGCACCGTTCAGGTCCGTTGCGCGATTGCCGACGATCAGACAGTTGGCGATCGTCGGACTGGCTCCGTCACAATAGATGGCGCCGGCGATCTGTCCGACACCTCGCGTGATGACGAACCCGGTCAACTGGCGTCTCAGACTCTGGCCCCTGCTGAAGCGGACGACCGGTCCGCTGCCCGCGCCGTCGATGACGGGCCAGGACTCGGGCGTTGTGTCGTTGACATCGATGCCCATGAGCCGGATGTCCTTGTTGAGGAAACTGATGTTCTCATAATAGACCCCGGGACGCACAATGATCGATGCGCCCTCTGCCGCTAACTCGATGGCCTCTTGAATGGAGTCGAACGGATGCTCCGCTGTCCCATTCTCACCTGGATCGCTCGTGGTGGAGTCCTGTGGTCCTGCATCGCAGGAGGCGTCATCGTCCACATACAGACTGTCCAGGGCGCTCACAAAAGTCGCCTTCATCTCACAGTCTGCGTTCATCGTGATGAGGAGGGGATTGTCGGCGGAGGGATAGGTGCCGGACCAGCCGGCGAACAGATATCCGGGATCGGGTCGGGCCTTGAGCGACACGGAGACGCCTTCGTCGCGCCAGTACGTCCCTTCGCCGGGTGTGATGACCGATCCTCCACGCGAGGAGGAGACGGTGAGCCGATACGTGATCAGGTGGTCATACGCGATGCTGATCCCCCGATTGTTCGTCGTGATCAGGGGGATGTAGATATCGAAGGCTTCGTTGTTCAGGGGGTTGCCGTGCAGATCGAGGGACGAAAGCGATGTCAGGCTGCACAGCGGGGAGATGTCGCTGATCAAATTGGTCCTGAGATTCAGGTCCTGCAGTCTGCTCAGACCCGCCAGCGGCGAGAGGTCGCAAATCTTGTTCATTCGCACATCCAGCGTCTCCAGATTGGCCAGGCCGGCCAGCGGACTCAGGTCGCTGATCTCGTTGATCCAGAGACACAGGGTCGAGAGGTTGGTGAGCGTCGACAACGGGGTCAGATCGGAGAGTTGATTCGCACTCGCATCCAACTCCCGCAGATTCGTCAACCCGGACAATGGCGAGAGATCCGTGATGGTGTTGAGATGCAGAATCAATGTCGTCATATTGACCAGGCCCGAAAGGGCCGAGATATCGCTGATATCATTCTCGTGAACGTTCAGACAGGTCAAACGAGTCAATCCGGCCAAAGGCGACAGATCGCTGATCCCATTCTCCGAGAGGTTCAGGTCCTCCAGGCGGGTCAGACCGGCCAGCGGCGAGATGTTGCTGAGCAGGTTGAATCGAAGATTCAGCGTCTGCAGATTCGTGGCATATTCAAGGCCAGTTAGATCGTGTATCTTTTCGCTGTCGTCGGATTCCCAGTAGGGCACGCTTTCGAGCTGCGTCAAATAAAGCATGTCGCTTGGCGTGGGGTCCGTGATGCACAAGCGTCCTTCCACTGCCGTCTTGAGCTGGGGATCTGCAAAGTAGACGGGGTCCTCCGCCGTTGCCATGCCAACCACACAGAAGAACGACAACAGGACACACCAGATGCTTCGCATTCTCTTCACCCTTCCAATTCCGTTTCGGGGGATAGCATCGCCTTTCCGCGAAGCGACACTCCCCGCATGCTGCATGGTACCCTCTAAGGGAATCGCATGTCAAGGAAAATCTGGACCTCCATCCCACCTGTTCTCAGAAATGCCATACGTATCGTCGTCCGTCGGTAATGTTGTCTCGGTCGTGTCGTGGGTTCTTGTGTTCTTCGCATTCCTATGGTAGCTATTACGGTCGAAAGGGCCTTTGTTCAAGGAGATTCACTATGACGGGTTCATCTTTTGCGGGTTCCTCGTTGCAGGTCGCTCGTCGGCAAACGTCGCGTCCGTGCTCCCGACGGGAATTCCTCCATCGCAGCGCAGTCATCGCGGGAACGACCTTGCCGCTGTATTCGACTCTGGCCGTCGATACGGCGCCGAAGAGGATCCGCATCGGCGTCGTGGGCGGGGGGTTCGGCACGAGCTTCCAATGGCACGAGCACCCGGACTGCGTCGTCGAAGCGGTCAGCGACCTGCGGCCGGAACGGCGCGAGCGGCTCATGCAGGTCTACAAATGCGCCAAGTCGTACAACTCGCTTGAAGAGCTGGTGCTCGACAGGAACATCGACGCGGTGGCGGTCTTCACCGAAGGACCGAACCACGTCAAGCACGTCGCGGAGGTGATGGAGCACGGCAAACATGCGATTTCCGCCGTGCCCGCGTCACTGGGCGGCGGGGTCGAAGAGGCCGAGCGGCTCCTCGACGCCGTGAAGACCTCCGGCCTGACCTACATGATGGCCGAAACCAGCTACTACCAGCAGCCGACGATCTCCGTGCGGAAGTTCCGCGAGCAGGGCAAGTTCGGCGAGATCTACTATTGCGAAGCGGAGTATCAGCATCCCGGCCTGGAGGCGATCTACTTCGAGAACGGCAAACGCACCTGGCGTCATGGCCTGGCTCCCATGCACTACCCGACGCACTGCACCGCCTTCATCGCCGGCGTCACAGGCGAGCGGCTCACCGAGGTTTCCTGTTACGGCTGGGGCGATGACGATCCCATTTGCAGGGACAACGTCTACAAGAACCCGTTCTGGAACGAGTCCGCCATGTTCAAGACGGATCGCGGACACGCCTTCCGCTGCAACGTCTGGTGGAAGGGCGCCCATCGCGGGACCGAGCGCGCCCAGTGGATCGGCAACAAGATGAGCTTCTACGCGGACCATCCGAATGGCCTGCCGCCGGTGATTGTCCGCTCGGCCGAGGGACGCAAGGAAAAGGACGACGCCGGTTTCGTTCGCGAGCTGCCCGAGATGGAGAGGTATGAGCAGCCGGCCTGGTGGAAAACCGACATGCTGCCCGAGCCCCTGCGACACGACAGCGGGCATTACGGCTCGCACACGTTCCTGACGCACGAGTTCATCGACGCGCTGACACAGGGCCGCCGGCCCGCGGTCGATGTCTACGAAGCCTTGGCTTACACGGTGCCCGGGATCGTCGCGCATGAGTCCGCCCTCCGAGGCGGCGAGCAGATGAAGGTCCCGCAATTCAATCGGCCGGCATAACGCCGAGCAGGAGTCGCCATATGGAGTTGAGGCAGACGTTTGTGTCCCTGGCTCTCGCAATCGACGTGATCTTGGTCTTCGCGGCTCCGGGGGCTCAGGAGGAAGGTGCGGACCAGCTTGCCAAGGAGGTGGGCGGCAGAGGATGGATCGCGTTCGCGGCCCGCGGGGAGAACGGGACGTGGGACCTGTTCCTCATGCGGCCGGATGGTTCGGGACGTCGGAACGTCACGAACACGCCGGACTATGAGGAGGGCGGCCCCCGGTTCTCGCCCGACGGCAAGCGATTGCTCTACCGACGCTTCGCCAAGGGCACGGTCATCAGTCACGACCTCTGGGGTTTCCAGGGGGACCTGATGATTGCGAACGCCGATGGCTCGGATTCCGTGCAGATCGGCGGCGATCGGGAGTTTCCCTGGGCGTCGTGGTCGCCCGACGGAAAGCAGATCGCCTGTTTGACCCCGAAGGGAATTCAGATTGTGGATCTTCAGACGAAGAGCGTCGTTCGGCAGATGCCGCGAAAGGGCATCTACCAGCAGCTCTTCTGGTCCCCGGACGGGCAGTGGTTCTGTGGCGTGGCGAATGCCCGCGTCAAGTGGACGGTCGCGCGGATGCACACCCAGACGGGCGAACTGAACATCGTGCACGAGTTTCAGAGCTGCACGCCCGACTGGTTCCCCGACTCGTGGCGGATCATCTTCCCTTGCCGGCCGGCGGGCCAGGAGGGTTACGGCTTCACACAACTGTGGATGAGCGACGGCGACGGCCGGGACGCCCGAATGATCTACGGCGAGGACGGCTACCACATCTATGGCGGCGCGCTGTCCCCCGACGGCAAGTACGTGCTGTTCACCCGATGCCCCGAGGACGGCGGCGGCTCCGAGAAGTCCGGAGCGCCGATCTGCGTGATGCGAATGCAGGATGCCCCCGCCATCCGCGGGCCGAGCGTCGCCCTGCGGAAGGTGCACCCCGATGCCAAGGACGCGACGGTGCTCCAGCTTGTTGAAGGCTGGGAGCCGTGCTGGACGTATGCGGAAATAGGAGCTCAGAAATGAAGGCAGTCGCCACTGGAGTCTTGTTGTTGCTGGTGTTGATGAGTGTGTCGTGTGCGAAGAAGGTGCCAACCGCGGCGGTGGACCCGAACGTCACCACCCGCGGCAGCATCGAGGTCACGGCCCAGTTGGACGAGATCCGAGGCGATCTGATCGATGACCCGATGTACGACTATGCGCACGTGATGAAGTACAAGGTCGTGCAGGTCCACCGGGGCAAGGTGGACAAGGACGTGATCTATGTCGGTCACTACAATCCCGCGGAGCCTCGCAGCCGCGTCGCGGACGCCCGCGTGCAGGAGATCGGCGGCAACGTCAAGCAGTTCCGCGTGGGCGACGTGCATCGCATGGCCCTGGAGGTCCCCATCGACGACTACTACATGGGCGGCATCATCAACAAGTATTTCGGCGAAGTGAACGACCCGGTGTACTGGGCGATCTGGACCGACAAGGCCGCGAAGTAATCGATGGCATTCACGTCTCACACATTCCTGTTCTATTTCCTGCCCGCGTTTCTGCTGCTGTACGGTCTCGTCCCGCGACGCTGGCCGGCGGTTCGCAACGTTGTCTTGCTCGCGGCGGGGTACGTGTTCTATGCCTGGGCGGACTGGTGGTTCGCGGCTCTGCTGTTCGGCACGACCCTGGTCAACTACGTGTTGTCTCGCTTGATTGCGGCGGGCAGGGGAGAGTCCGTGCGTCTGCTGTTGACGACCTGCGCCATCGCGACGGATCTGGCGGTTCTGGGCTTCTTCAAGTACACTGCGTTCGTCGGGGAGAACCTCAATCATATCCTGCTGCTCGCCGGCCGGGATGGGCTGCCTGTGCTCGATATTCTGCTGCCGGTCGGCATTTCGTTCTACACGTTCAAGATCGTCGGCTACGTCGTGGACGTCTATCGGGGACGGCCGCCGGCCCGGTCGCTGCTGGATTTCGCCTGCTACGTCTCGTTCTTCCCACAGCTTCTGTCCGGTCCGATCCAGCGGTACAACACCCTCGATCCCAAGGCGGAGCCGATGCCGACCTTCGCCGATCAGCTCGCCGCTCGCGAGCACACGCTGGACAAGTTCTCGCACGGTGTTGCCCTGTTCGTCCTGGGATTCGCCAAGAAGATCCTCCTGGCGAACGCGGCAGGGCAGGTGGCCGACGCGGTCTTCGCCGCCGCGTCGCCCGGGACGCTGGACGCCTGGTTCGGGACCGTCGCCTACTCGTTCCAGTTGTACTTCGATTTCTCCGCCTACTCGGAGATGGCCATCGGCATCGGGCTGATGCTGGGGTTCGAGTGCCCGCGTAACTTCGACGCGCCGTACCGGGCCGGCAGTTTTACCGACTTCTGGCGGCGCTGGCATATCTCGCTGTCGAGCTGGTTGCGGGACTATCTCTACATCCCGCTGGGCGGCAGCCGGGCCGGCCTCGCTCGCACCTACGTGAACCTGATGATCGTGTTTCTGCTGTGCGGCTTGTGGCATGGGGCCGGCTGGACGTTCATCGTCTGGGGCGCCTGGCACGGACTGTGGCTGATCGTTGAGCGAGTCCGCAAGAGAATAGGACCTATGGGACGTATGGGACCTATGTCGCTTCGCGCTTCACGCTTCATGACCTTCGTCCTCGTCACGCTGGGATGGGTCGTCTTCCGTGCGACGGATCTCTCCGATGCCGGGAGAATGCTCGCGATCCTGTTCTGGCCGAGGGCGGCCGAGGGCGGCTCTACGCTGCTGAGCGCCGTGATCTACACCCGAGGCCATCTCATCCTCATGGCCCTGTGCATGCTGCTCGTGTTCCAGCCCGTCCAGGGTTTCGACTGGGTCCGACGGCTCACTTGGCCCAAGGTCCTGATCCTGATCGTTCTGTTCGCGGTTTCCGTGATGACGATGTTCGCGCAATCGTTCCGCACGTTCTTGTATTTCCAGTTCTAGGGGTGCCGAGTGAAGGCCAGTTCCCCACAACACGTCTGCCTGATCGTCGCCTTCCTGGCGATGGTCGCCGCCGTCGCTGTCAGCCAGGTCGTCTTCGACCTGCGCGAGGGCGAGACGCCGGAGATCGTCGAGCTCTTCCGACAACCGCCGACGCCCGCGAATCTCCGGCGCCTCGAAACCCGCCTGGAGAATGGGTGCAGACTGGCGCAGAGGGCCCGTCCCTGGATGCAGTTCGCTCGCTTCGTTCTCCTGGAGGACACAGGGGACAAGGCCCTGCTCGGGCGCGACGGGTGGTTCTTCTACCGCCCGGCGGTGCAGTACCTCGTCGAGCCTGTTCGTAGTGTGCCCGTGAGGGCATATCTTCCCTCGGACGAGAAGAAGGTAACGCCTGACGGCGTCACTACGAACGCCCGAGACGACCTCCTCGACGCCATTGTGTCATTCCGCGACGACTTGGCGAAACGCGGAATCAGGCTCCTGGTGATGCCTGCGCCGAACAAGGCCAGTGTCTATCCCGAGATGCTGGCGGCGAGGGCGGCTGGGGCTTCGTCGCCTGTGAACGGCGGGACAAGAGGTGTCCTCTCGGAACTCATGTTGGCCGACGTTCAGGTGGTCGATTTGTTCGCGTGTTACCGCGAGGCCCGACGCGAGCCAGCCAGTCCCGCGTGCTATCTGGCCCAGGATAGCCACTGGTCGCCGGAGGGGATGAGACTGGCCGCGGAGACGGTCGCCCGCAGGCTGCTCGACTCGGGGTGCGTGGAGAGAGGCACGACTCGGTACGAACTGAAGTCCGTTGCGGTCGAGCGACATGGCGACGTGCTCAGGATGATTCGCGTGCCGCGGGTCCAGAAGCTCTTCGAGCCGCAGAAGATGAACTGCACACAGGTGATCGACTCGGGGACCGGCAAGCCCTACATGGACGATCCGAACTCGCCCATCCTGGTCCTGGGCGACAGCTTCCTGCGGATCTTCGAGCGGGACGAGCCCGGCAGCGGAGGCTTCGTCGCCCACCTCGCGTACAATCTCGGCTTCGGCCTGAGCAGCATCATCAGCGACGGCGGCGCCTCGACGCTCGTCCGCCAACAACTCGCCCGCAAGCCGGCTCTTCTGAATGGCAAGAAGGTCGTCATCTGGGAATTCGTCGAACGGGACATCCGCTTCGGCACCGAGGGCTGGCAGGTCATCCCGTTGCCACAGATACGCGAATGAAAAGCCGATAGGCGGGAGAATGGAGCGGCATGATGGGCAGTTCTGTTGAGGAACAGCGGCGTTTCTTCGCTTCGGGCGGCACGAGGTCCTTCGCCTTTCGCGACAGGATGCTCAGGCGTCTGGCCGAAGCGATCTGTGACCGCCAGGAGGATATCCTCGCGGCACTGACGGCGGACCTGGGCAAGTCCAAGGTGGAAGGGTATGCTACCGAAGTGGGTCTGTGCCGCGCGGAAATCACGTACATGCGGAGGCATCTAAAGAAGTGGATGAAACCGCGGCGGGTCCCTGGGCCGAAGCTGTTTCCTCTGTCTCGATGCCGCGTCGTTCCGGAGCCGCTTGGGGTATGTCTGGTGATTTCGCCGTGGAACTATCCATTTGCCTTGGCGATCCTGCCTCTCGTCGCGTGCATCGCCGCCGGGAACTGCACCGTTCTGAAGCCGTCGGAGGTTGCCGCAAACACGGGGCGGGTCCTCTTGCAGATGATCTCCGACTGCTTCGATGAGAAGTTCGTGTCCGTGGTCTGCGGTGGTCCGGACACCTCGGAGGCGCTGCTCCGCGCGGGATGGGACCATATCTTCTACACAGGCTCAGAACGCATCGCCAGGATCGTGATGACCGCTGCGGCACAGAGAATAACGCCGGTCACACTGGAACTCGGAGGCAAGAGCCCGTGCATCGTCGCCGAAGACTGTGACATCGACAGGACGGCCAAGCGCATCACCTGGGGCAAGTTCCTCAATGCGGGTCAGACGTGTGTTGCTCCCGACTATCTCCTCGTGCAGAAGGGTGTGAAGGACGAACTGATCGCGCGCATCGGAGCGTGCGTTCTGAAGTTCTACGGTGCAGACCCCCGACAGAGCCCAGACTATGGGAGAATAATCAACGAGAGGCACTTCGACCGTTTGGACGATCTCATGAAGGAAGGAAGAGTGATTCTGGGCGGGAAGGTGGATCGTGAGAAGCTGTACATATCGCCGACTCTGATCGCAGACGTTCCTGAGAATGGGAGAATCATGGAGGAGGAGGTCTTTGGTCCGCTGCTTCCGGTTCTGGAGTTCGAAGACGTATCGGAAGCGCTTGCCCTCGTCAGCCGAAAGCCCAAGCCGCTCGCACTCTATGTCTTCTCTCGCAGCAGAGACCTCCAAAACAGGGTCGTCTCCGAGACCTCATCCGGAGGCGTCTGTATCAACGACACCGTGATCCATCTGACGGCCCCTGCGCTGCCGTTCGGCGGCGTGGGCCAGAGCGGCTTCGGCCGGTATCATGGAAAGGCCGGTTTCGATGCTCTTTCGAATCACAAGAGCGTCCTGCGTCAGACTCTGCTGTTCGATATCCCGAGCAGGTTTCCGCCAACGAACGAGAAGGACCTCTGGATCCTGCGCAGAATGCTGCGGTGAGGGTTCTTCAGTCTGCACAACCACCAGAGCCGTCGCCGTGGCCTTCAGTCTTGACGCTGACGCTCTGAAGCCGTAGATATGTCTGAGTGGCTGAGAGTCGGATCGGAGGTGCATATGTTGACGCGTCGCTGTATCGTCCGTGTGTTTGCCCTCGCGATGACGGTCGGGGTCTTGCGCAGCGCCTCGGTCGCACAGGCGGTAGCGGAGATCTACCCGGCCCCGGAGGGCGTAGACCCCGCGACGAGCTACCAGGTCCAGGTTGACGGCCAGGACGTCTTCGTGCATGATTCGCCCGTCGGAGCGATTGCGAGCTTCTCCTTCTGGGGGACGGTCGAGGTGGCCATCACGCCGAGGCAGGATGTCAAAGCGGTGGACATCCGCCCGAGGAGCTGGGGGATCTGGCCGACCCTGGAGGGCAATGTGATCCGCTTCTCGCTTTCCGAGCCGGGCAATTTCAGCATCGAGATCAACCATGACCTCCAGAGGCCGCTCTTTCTGTTTGCCAATCCGCCGGAGACGAATCGGCCCAAGCCGGATGCGCCGGGGGTCCGTTACTTCGCGGCCGGCAAGGTCCACTCGCCCGGCGTGATCGAGCTGCGCGACAACGAGACGGCGTACATCGGCGGCGGGGCGATTGTCCACGGCGCCATCCTGGCGAGGGGGAGCCGAAACATCAAAGTGCTGGGCCGGGGGATCCTGGACGGCACGGAGATGCGAGGCTTCGTGAAGTCCGGCTCCCAGCGATTCGTACACCTGGAGGACTGCTCCGGCGTGACGATGGAGGGCATCATCCTTCGCAACAGCCCGACGTGGCAGATCGTGCCGATCCGGTCGGACAGCATCTCGATTGCCAACGTCAAGATCGTCAGCGCCAGCGACAACGGGGACGGCATCGACCTCGTTCGCAGCCGCAACGTGCGGATTCGCAACTGCTTCATTCGAACTGCGGCCGACTGCGTGGCCGTCAAGGCTGTCGGCGACGGCTCGAACGCGGGCACGCGGAACGTGGAAGTGAGCGGCTGCGTGTTCTGGAGTGCCGAGGGCGGGAATGCCATGGAGATCGGATTCGAGCTTCACGCGGACGAAGTCCGGAACATCGCCTTCACGAACTGCGACGTGATCCACGTCGAGGACGGCGCGGTGTTCGGCATTCACAACGGCGACCAAGCCACGGTCAGCGACGTGCGATTCGAGAACGTCCGTGTGGAGGACGTCCGGCGCAAGCTGATCGACCTGGCGATCGTCCTGTCGCGTTACAGCCAGGACCGGCCGACCGATGCGCGGGAGATCGAGCGACGTTCCCTGGAGGGCGCCTGGGAGGGCGTGCTGACCGTCCCCGAGGAGCAGCGGGCGGAGTGCGCGAAATCCCGGGGCCACATCCGCGACATCGTGTTCCGGGACATCCGCGTCATCGACGGCCTGTTCCCCTTCTCCCTTGTCTGCGGCTTCGACGACCAGCACAGGATCGAGAACGTCACCGTCGCCGGCCTGTGGATTCAGGGCATCGAGATCACGAGCCCCGAGGAGGGGCGGTTCTACGTCGAGAACGCCGACGAGGTCCTCTTCAGGCGGTGAGCTTCGACGCGGGCAAATCGCGATAGCGGGTCAGCACCTTGCGTCCAAAGTCGCCGGAGGGATCGACGCCTGAGACCTGCTGGAGCGTCTCGGCTAAGCCCATGTACCGGATCATGGTCTGCAAGCGGACCGCGTGGGGATCCTCGCGATGGTCGTATCGCAGGGCGGCCGCGCAGATCGTGGCGATGTGATCGGGCCAGACTCCTTCGGATCGGCACAGTTCCGCGGCGCCGACGATCCGGTCCTCCCGGCCCAGCTTGCGAATCGGGTCCCGGGCCACCCTCGCGACCGTGTCCCCGAGCAGCGGATTGCCGAAGCGGATTCGGACGTCCTTGCGGAATTCGATATGCTCGCGACGGTCGAGATCGGCCGGATAGCGTCGCAACAACGCCTCGGTCGTCTCGTCCAGGGCGCCGTCGAACGCGCTTCGCACGAAATCGTCGTCAAACGTCTCGTAGACGTACGTGTGGCCCCTCAGGTAGCCCAAGTATGCCAGTGCGGCGTGGCCGACGTTGTTCGTGAAGATCTTCCGCTCGACCTCGGCGCGGAAGTTGCCCACGGGAAGGAATCCCTGGATGGCGGGGTCGCCGGCGCGGGCGGCCAGGCCGTCGTAGGGGACATCGCGATGCGCATCCGCGATCACCAGGAGCGGATCGTCGTCCGGCGAGCGGGCGCCGTCGCCGCCGACGATCCCCGCCAGGCACGTGCCGACGAAACCGACGTTCGCCTCGGCCCAGGCCAGGACCGGCCCATCGAGCAGGCCCATCACCGCGCGCGCGAGCTGCTCCGCGGCGTTGAGCGTGTTCTCGCACAGATAGACATCGAGCGGTCCCGCCTGCCTCTCGAATCGTCTGCACAGGCCCTGGGCCAGCAGCGGCGCGATTGAACCGAGGTTGGCGACTCCCACCGCGGTGGCTGCCACGCGGGCCTGGGCGATCGCGTCGGCGATCTCGCTGCTCTGATGCGTGCTGAGCACCCGAAACCGCCCGATGGTCAGTTCGCGAACGCTCTGGGAGTACGCGTCCAGGATGCGAAGGGGATAGCTGCCTCGCCGGTTCAAGCGGTCCGCGTGGGAGGCGTTGCGGTTCGCGAAGACCGTCTCGAGACCCGCCTGCCAGAAGAGGTGGCCCATGAGCCCTCGGCCGATATTGCCGGCCCCGAACTGGACGGCGATGTTTTTGTCTTTCATAGGACGAATGGGACCCACAGGACTGATGACGACCTGCAATCGACGACGGGGTCATTGTACACATTGCCCTGGGGAAAATGCTTGTCGAAATCCCGCGGATGGCGGATAATGGCGGATCGGCAGGGGCACAGAGTTCTGTGGCTGTCGAAAAGGCATTTGATCGGGATCCCATGGCCAGGGTCGCGAATGTGCAACAACGAGGGCCAAGGCAAGTCCAATCGTGACAGGAGATCACTATGAGTGAAATCAATCGTAAGGGCACGTCACGCCGCGAATTCTTGAAGGACACGGGCCGACTGGCCGCCGTGTCGGCGGTCGCGGCGGGGATTACCCCCCGGATGTATGCCGGCGAGAACAACACGATCCAGGTGGCCCTGGTCGGCTGCGGCGGGCGAGGCACGGGTGCGGCGGCCAACGCCATGAACGTGAAGAAAGGTCCGATCAAGCTGGGTGCCATGGCCGATGCCTTCGAGAACCGGCTCAGGGACAGCTACGCGGGTCTGAAAGGGGACTTCAAGGATAAGGTGGACGTGCCCGACGACCGCAAGTTCCTTGGGTTCGACTCGTACCGCAAGGCGATGGATTGCCTGCGGCCAGGCGACATTGTGATCCTGGCAACTCCGCCGGCCTTCCGCTGGGTCCATTTCACCTACGCTATCGAGAAGAAACTCAACGTCTTCATGGAGAAGCCGGTCACCGTGGACGGCCCGACCAGCAAGCGGATGCTCGCTCTGGGCGAACAGGCCTCGGCCAAGAATCTGAAGGTCGGCGTCGGTCTGATGTCCCGTCACAGCCGGGCGCTTGCGGAACTGGTCAAACGCGTCCAGGACGGCGAGATCGGCGATGTCATTCTGCAACGCGGTTACCGCATGCACGGCCCTGCCGGGTTCTTCAGCTCCCCGCCGAAGCCGGCCGACATCAGTGATCTCTGCTACCAGATTAGACGCTTCCACAGCTTCATCTGGGCCAGCGGCGGCAATTTCAGCGATTTCTACATTCACATCATTGACCATCTGGGGTGGATCAAGGGCGAGTGGCCGGTCAAGGCGCTGGGTTTGGGCGGCAGGCACTATCGCCAGAGTCCCGAAGGCATCACCTACGTGGACCAGAACTTCGACATCTACTCCGTCGAGTACACTTATGCCGACGGCTCGAAGTTCTTCTTCGACGGTCGCTGCATGAACAACTGTGCCAGCCCCTATGCGAGCTACGTACACGGCACGAAGGGCGTGGCCATCGCGTCCAAGAGCGGTGACTGCGGCTTGCCTTCCAGCATTCACAAGGGCCAGGAGCCGACGAGGGCGAACGCGATCTGGGAATCGAAGATCCCCATGGACCAGCGGGACCCGTACCAGAACGAGTGGAACGACCTGATCGATGCCATCCGCGCCGATAAGCCGTACAATGAGACCAAGTACGGTGTTGAGTGCAGTCTGGTGACGAGCATGGGCCGAATGTCCGCCCACACCGGGCAGGAAATCACATTCGAGCAAATGCTCAACTGCCCGCACGAAATGGCCCCGGGTCTGGACAAGCTGACAATGGATTCGCCGGCGCCGCTGCAACCGGACGCCAATGGTCGCTACCCCGTCCCGCAGCCGGGCATTGTGAAGGACAGGGAGTACTAAGCGTCTGCATCTCCGCATTCTGTCGAGAAGCAAATACGCCCCGGTCGGCTTAGCCGTCGGCCGGGGCGTTCTTCTGCGCGGGTGTTGCTCACTGGAGCAGATAGGCGATCAACTCGTCTGAGATCTGCAGGACGAATTCGCGTCCGGCGTCCTCCGGTCCCCCCACCTCGTAGTCCAGCGTTTCCGTCAGATGGACGCCGTCGTCGTTGTGATGGAGCACGCCGAATGAGCCGGTCGAGTTCGGGACGACATAGAACCTTGCGATACCTTGCTCGTCCGTGTTGTGTGCGATGCCCCAGCAAACGCCATCCTTGCCAGCCTGTGCCAAGCGTATCGGGATACCCTCGATTGTCTGCCCTACGGAGTCAATGGCCTTGACCTGGACCCCAATCGCCCGCTCGAACGTGAATGGCCCGAGATCGAGGGTCTGTCCCTGCGCCAGGCAAATCTCCTGTGGGATCAGAAGGGGACAGAACTCGTCGTCGTAAGGCGTCTCGAGTCGCAGTCGCAGACGGACGCCTGCTGGTACGGAAACGGCCTGTCGGACATTGGGCTGGAGCCAGTCGTCGTATTCCAGCGAGCTCTCATGGTTGTTGTCGATGGCCAGCAGTTCCCCGACCCAGGCGGGCTGCGGCTGTTCTTCGATCTGCCACTTGGGCATGATCGAGGGGTGTTCCTTGTCGATCACCGTCTCGACAAGGACCGTGGCCGCGGGAAAGAGCTTGATCGTCGGGACCTCGGCGAAGCGGTCTGCATCGGCTTCCAGTGCGTGTCTGCGCTGTATCACGGCCAGGTAGTCCTGCTCGAATGCGACGAAGCCATAGAAGGACTCGTCCGCCTCCAGGGCAATGCCATAACCGCCTGTGCTGTCCGTTCGGACCAGTCTGGTGAAGCCGTAGATCCTCCTCAGCGGGTCGAGGGCTGGGTCGTCTTGTGCCGGATTGTCTGGAAGGCGGTGCAGCGTGTCCCACTCCTCGACAGTGAGGTCGCAGAGTCGCTTGTTGGAACTGCTGCTCATCACCAGCACGAACGCACCCGGCATCGGCCGGCCGGCCAGTCCATGCACGACTTGGCCGTAATACGTTACGGGAATGGGCAGTTTGAAGATCACGTCCTCGGGGCTATCCTGCGTGAGTTCCACGGGTTCGAATTGGCAGTTCTCACCCGAACCCTGCATTGATGCTTCATAGGTGCCGGGAACGAGCGGTACGCCGTCGTTCCAGTTGTCATAGTAGAGCGTCAGGACGTTGCGTCCAGGTCGCCGCAACGAGATTGTGATGGTCCCCAGCTTCGTCGGGTCGGTGATTTCCCCGTTCGGATCCTCGAAATGCAACTGTCGCAGACGGTCGCCGCGTTCGAGGACGATCAGCGATTCCCGTCCGTTCTCGATCGGTTCGACATGCGGTAGCAATCCGAACACTTTTGGGGCCTCGATCCGAGTGTAGTAGCGTGATCTCGGCGGGATCAATTCGCCTCGGTCGTCCCGGGTCCGGCGGTTGGGCATGTAGAACGAGAAGGCGCCGTTGGCGTCCGTGATGCCTTGCGGCGTCTCGTTGGTCGCGTTGATGAGACCCTCGCCGAGCGTACGGACATGCGGGCAGCGGATGACTGCCCCGGCCACGGGCGCCCCGTTCGCATCCACCACGCGACCCCGG
>JAXDBU010000171.1:0-17974 GCA_034678485.1 Sedimentisphaerales bacterium
GATCCCGAGCAGAAGAGATGGCTCTGGCGGCCGCCCGACCTGGCCGGACTGGGGGGCATCACAAACCGCCATGGTAACGGCTGCAACATGACCTTCGCAGACGGTCACGGCGAGATGGTTCGCTGGAAGGACCAGCGGACCCTGCAACTGATCAAGGGCACGATCGCGGATGAGATCGGGGCCTCCCAGGACAACGCCGACCTGGACTTCCTGGTCCGCGTCCTGGTCGGCGACCGGCCCGTTCAGGATGAGAACGAAGAGGGAGAGTCAACGGATGGCATTTAAGATCCCCGATGTGCTCCGATACGAGATCCAGCATCGCCTGGAGAGGCTGGGCATTGGAACGTCCGGCATGGGTCCGCGGCAATGGATCAACGAGCGTCCCCTGTTGGTTGCGTCCGTAGCGGGCGTGTCCGCGGTGTTGCTGGTCCTCGCACTGAAGTGGACGCTGTGGCCCGCGTCCGATGCCCCGCAGATGCGGGCCAAGACCGTCTGGTTCTACGATGTCAACACGGGCAAGCTGTTCGAGGGCAGCCCGAAGAAGGCCGGACCGATCGCGGCCCCTTCCGGCCCGGCGCCGGACGGCGAGCCCGCCGGATTTCGGGCCCACGTGTACAGTTACGTGCTGGACCCGAACGAAGCCGAACTGTTCGTCGGCTTCCTGGAGCGGCCGGACCCCGAGGCGCCGACGGAGTGCTCCGCCGCAGAAAGGAGCGACTGGGGTAGATGGGTCCAGGGCCACCTGATCCGCAGGCCAAACGACAAGAAGTGGGTCCGAGCGGCGAGCCCCGAGGGGCAAGCGATCCTGAAAGAGCAGATACAACCCAACAAGCGAGGACAAACGCCGATCTATCAGGTCCCACACAGCAAGGAGTGAACAGCAATGAAGGGGGCATTTACACTCGTCGAGCTGCTAATAGTCATCGCGATCATCACCCTGTTGATGGCGCTGGGCCTGCCGGTCGCGAGACTGGCGAGGGAGCGCGGCGCGGAGGCTGTGTGCAGTTCCAATCTCCATCAGATGGCCGTGATGCTGAAAGCCTACTGCAACGACCACGACGCTCTGTTTCCCAATCCGACCTACCTCTATCATTCCAGGGAATCATACAAGTTCTACAAACCCGGAGAGCCCTTCGATCCCCCCTATGGAGGCGTGTACCCATGGGCCTGCCGCTGGCACGAGGCCGAGATCGGTCCGTCCAGCCCGATGATGCGCGAGAAAAAGGAGTTCCAGGGCGATCTGATCCCCTATGTGGGCAACCCCAAGGTCCTCCTCTGCAAGACCGGGGCCCGCGCGTGCGTGGAGCGGGGCTGCAACCAGGACGTCAATGAACCAAGGAGGCTGCAACCCTCTCCTCCGGGACGTGGCCGTCGTGGGCGTGGACGCGGACGCGGTCAGGACGGTCCTGATATAGACGGGCCAAACGAGCCGTTCACCATCACTCCACAATACTCCTATACGATGAACGGCAACCTGCACAGGACTTTCCTGACCGGCGGCACCACAACCGGGTCCCTGAGCAAAGTGGACGCAAAGACCGTCAGAATAACGACCATCTGCAAGGAAACACAGGTCAGACGCAGTCCTTCGGTGATCTTTGCCTTCGGCGAGGAGAATTCCTGGCCGGTCAACACCGAATCGCGATGGCCGGCGTCGTACAATCTCAGCGGCCCCTGGGGAGGAACACAGGACGGGACCATGGATACTTTCCTCGACGCCAAGGATCGCAAGACGTCCAGATTCAAGGTCACCGGTTCCCTCACGATAGGGTCTCTGGATATTGCGCCCTCCTACACAACCTTCGACAGTCCCCTGGACAACCCTTGTGCGTCGAGGATGCCGGAGACAGATGTCGGCGATGCCTTTGCGACCTACCACCGTCCCCGCGGCGGCGACTTGAACACAGGGCATTCATACGTCTCAATGCTGGACGGCCACGTGCAGAAAGTCACGGTTTCGGATCAGCTCCGCGGAAGCAGGCAAGACCCGAACCTGCCTCCCAGTCGCTTGGGACCCGGCGGCAACCTGTACATCGCCTGGCCGCTCGATATCCCTCCCCTGGGCGGCTGGGAGAACCAATAGGACCGGGTCTAATCCAAACAGCGGGGAGAGAGGCAACAGGATGAAGCAAGCCTTCACACTCATCGAGCTGCTCGTGGTCATCGCGATCATTAGCATCCTGATGGCGCTGAGCCTGCCGGTCCTGAGGCGGGTGCGCGAGCAAGGCGCCGAGACGGTGTGCAAATCGAATCTCAGGCAGATGGCGTTGATCCTGAAGACCTACGGCGGAGATCACGACGGCCTGTTCCCTGAAACCTCGACCATCTACCATTCCAGCGCATCGTTTGCCGACGAGGTGCAGGCAATCTACCCGGTGTGCTGCCGCTGGCATGACGCCCGAATCAACCTGGACAGTATCCTGCTGTGTAGGGACCACCCGGAATACCAGGGTTCGCTCGTGCCCTATCTGGGAGGTCCGTGGATCGCCCGTTGCAGCAAAGGGGTCCGCGCCAACCGGGAAACGGGCTGTTTCAACGCCTGTGAGGATTGCGTCCATGATCCGCGCATCCCCGTCGTGCCGCAGTACACCTCTACGATGAACGCCTATCTCCGATCGACACTTGAGACCGCAGGCACTGGGACGGGCTCGATCCACGATGCGGTCGACGCGCGAACCATCAGGATGCGCACAGTTCGCAAGGAAACCCAGATCACACGGAGCCCTTCTGAGGTGTTCGCCTTCGGCGAGCAGAATTCCTGGGCAATCAACACAGAAGGACGGCAACCCATCGGGGCAGTCCCGGAACTGGCGGCGCCCTACAATCTCAGCGGCAAGTACTATCTCGAGCCACGGCCGCCCACGGGGTGCCATGGGACCCTCCGCCTGGGCAGCCTCAACATTGAGACCACATACTGGTTACGGCACGAGACACTCGTGAGGAAGAATGACCGCTATCTCGGCGACTCCTTCGCCACCTGCCACCGCCCCCGCAAAGGGGATCTGAACACCGGGCACTCCTATGTCTCCATGCTGGACGGGCACGTGCGGCAGGTCACGGTGGCGGACCAGCTCCGCAAGAGCCGGCGGGTGCCCGGTCTGCCCGAGAGTCGCCTGGGCCCGGGAGGCAACCTGTCTCTCGCCTGGCCCCTGGACGTCCCTCCTCCCGGCGGCTGGGAGAACCAGTGAGAAGCGGTCTCGGAATCCTCCCCGTCCGATATTCAGCCGATTTCCGCCATTTCGATTACATGAATCCGGGAATTCCCTTGACATTCTGGGACGCAGCCACATGAATAGAGGTGAAGGTCATGCACTTGGAGCCTAGAAGTGAAGGATCCGCTTGGGAATGTGCCCGTGAGCAGCTTGCGGCGGCCAATAGTAACACCCAAGTGGTGAAATCTGCGTATCGGAGGCCTTTCAGGATGAGGCGCTCCGACACAAACGTCTCTCAAACAGATGCGGGGTGAGCGACGATCCAGTCGTCGTGTGCATGATCGCCAGGGAAGGGACGGTTTTCACGGAGGAACGCAATGTTGAGAGCGACAGGGATCAGGGGGTGTGTGCTGGCCATCGTGCTGGCGACGGTCCCGCCTGCCTGGGCAGGAGCGGTCACCATCAATCCGATGACAGGCTGGCAGGGGTACTTCCTCTGGGAAAACGGCGTCGGACTCATCGACGGCATCTCGGAGGAACCGTACTACCACGAGGTGGATCACGACACCTGGCCCCGAGGAGACACGGAATGGTCGATTGCCGTGGCTGAAGACGCGGTGATTCCTCGTATCGAGGTCTGGGACAACTATGACGTCCCGGGAGACATCTACGACCTGCTCCTGGACGGAGTCGTCATGCCTGCCAGTTCCACGGTCGATGGTCCCGGCACCTACTTCTACTGGCAGTACGATAACGTTCCCTTGACCGAAGGGACCCACGTTTTCACGATCAACGTCACTGCGACAGGCGGCAAGTACATCCATTACGGTTCCGGCCATATCGACTTCGATATGACAGGCTCCGCCATTCCCGCTCCTGCTGCGATTCTGCTGGGCGCGCTTGGCACCAGCCTGGTCGGCCGGCTTCGTGCGCGTCGGACACTATGAACGCGGATGTCGTCTGCGGCGATGGGCCCCGGGTTCCGTCGCGGCAGGCAGCACACCCATCCTGGTTGGTCCACAACGGGTTTCGCCGAACCGGGTGGGGGATTTGGACGCAGCCATTGACAGATGAAAGCCAGACGGGCATAATCAGCCGCTCTTTGAGCCGGCCGGGTTGGATATGGGCTCAGAGCAATCTGCGGTTCTTGAGGTGCACAGCGGCGCCCGCTCGTAGGCGGCCGAATGGAGAAGAACTCAGGCATGAGGATGAAATCGGTCGTTGGTGCAGTAATGTTGTTGTCTGTATGCGTCTTGGGTGGGTGCACGACGTACTGGTACCAAGAGGGCAAGAGCTTCAGACAGGCAAAACACGACCTGACAGTCTGCCAGACCGCCGTCCGCCAGCGGAGTCCCGACCGCGAGATGGAAGCCTATGACGGAAAGCTCCTGCGGCAATGCATGGAAGAGCAGGGCTATCGCCGGGTGCGCGGGAACGCCCTGCCGGCCGGGCTGATGCGGGAGAGCTCTCCTGTGTTCGGGGTTCCGGGGGTCGCAGGGACGATCGAATGACGCCTCCAACGCTGACCGGAGGGCAAGGGCATCGCTTCTCCGGGACGCGGGACGCCGGTTTGCAGGATTTTCGCTTGACAGCGGCACAGGAATTGGGTACTAAAAAGGGTTTTACACTGAAATCGGGAGGGTGGCAATGTGGAAATGGGCTAAGGAACTGGAGTAGTCGATCATGCTACCAATGAGAAGGACGAGCAGGAGTCGCTCGCGAACGCGACGGTCACACGAGGCTCTCAAGCCGGTAAACTACGCGGTGTGCCCGAAGTGCAGTCAGTCGAAACTGCCGCACGCGGCGTGCAGCAATTGCGGGTATGTGAACCCGAACTTGACTCTCAAGCTCGGCAAGGAGGAAACCGACTGAACATGCGTATCGCAGTGGATGCCAGGGGAGGGGACCACGCCCCCGACGAAAGCATCGCCGGCGCGGTGGAGGCGTTGGGCCAGATAGACACGGACGACTCGATTCTGCTGGTGGGCCCTCAGAGCCTGCTGGAGCAGAAACTGGCGGCTGTGACGTACGACAAAGAGCGTCTGAGCATCGTCGATGCGCCGGACGTAATCGGGATGGACGAGAAGCCGGTCGACAGTCTGCGCAAGAAGCCGCGAAGCTCAATCGGTGTCCTGGCGAAGCTGGCCAAACTCGGCCAAGCCGATGCGGTGATTTCCGCGGGGAACACGGGCGCCTGCGTAGCGGCCTTCCAGATGCGGATGCGGACCCTGCCGGGAGTGAACCGGCCGGGCATCGCCGTGGTCTTTCCGAGCCCCAGCGGGCCGGTCACGATCTGCGACGTGGGCGCCAACATCGCCTGCAAACCCGTCAACCTGTATCAATACGGGCTCATGGCCAGCATCTACTCGCACAGCTTTCTCGGGATTGAGGCCCCGCGCATCGGAATGATGAGCATCGGGGAAGAGGATGCCAAGGGCAACGAGGTCGTCAAGAAGGCAGCGGACCTCATCCGAAGCGACCCCCGCCTGCAGTTCATCGGAAACATCGAGGGCCGGGATATCTTCCGGGGGGTCTGCGATGTCGTGGTGTGCGAGGGATTCGTCGGCAACGTCGTGCTCAAGCTCACCGAAGGGGCGGTCGATAGTCTGTTCCGCGCGATCAAACAGGAGTTGATGCAGGAACAGCCGCAGTTGGCGTTGATGTTCAAACCCATCATCATGCGAGTCTATCAGAAGCACGACTACAACGAGTACGGCGGAGCCCCCCTGCTCGGCGTCGACGGCACAGCCTTGATCTGCCACGGAGCCAGCAAGGCCCGTACGATCCGCAATGCCGTGCGGACTGCCAAGACCTGCTACACGCAGAAGATCAATGAGAAAATCATGGAGTGCCTCTCGGAAGTTGGCGTAAGGACAACGGATGCAGAAGAAGAATGAGGATCGCCACCCCGCAAACCGTGCCGTCATTGCCGGGTGGGGTTCTTTTGTTCCCGCTAAGATACTGACCAATGACGACCTTTCCAGGATGGTGGACACCTCCGACGAGTGGATCGTCACGCGAACCGGGATCAAGATCCGCCATATTACAACGGACGAAGAATCGACCGCCTATCTGGCGACCCAGGCAGCCAATCGGGCCTTGGAGTGTGCCAAGCTCAGTGCGGAGGAAATCGAACTGATCGTTGTAGCGACGATCACGCCGGAGATGGTCTTTCCATCGACTGCCAGCTTCGTTCAGCAGGCCATCGGCGCCAAGAGAGCATGGGCGTTCGATATCGCGGCGGCCTGCAGCGGATTCGTCTATTCGCTGCACATGGTTCAACAGCAGATGGAGAGCGGCCGGCTCAACAGCGCACTGGTGATTGGGGCGGAAACCCTGACCAAGATCACCAATTGGAAGGACCGTACGAGCTGTATCCTCTTCGGCGACGGGGCCGGGGCCGTCGTCCTCCAGCGCAGGCAGAGCGACGGACGGGGCATTCTATACAGCACGCTGGGCGCCGACGGCACCTACTGGGAATCCTTGTGCTGCCGGGCGTATGGTTCTCGCAATCCCGCCCGCAAGCCCCTGGAGGATCCGGATATGATCTTCATGCAGATCAAGGGCCGGGAAGTCTACCAGCAGGCAGTCCGCCGGATCGTCGAAGCAGTCACGGATTGCATGACCCAGTGCAATCTGACTGTGGACGACGTCAAGATGGTCATCTCGCACCAGATGAACGCCAGAATCATCGAGTCAGCGGCCAAACGCCTGAATCTGCCCGACGAAAAGGTCTTCGTCAACATTCAAGACTACGGCAATACCTCGGCCGCCTCGGTGCCGATTGCATTCGACGAATGCATGCGGCAGGGCAAGCTCAAGAGGGGCGACATCGTCATTCTCGTGGCGTTCGGCGCCGGGGTCACCTGGGGCGCCAACGTGGTCGAGCTTTGAGGTCCCGTCCAGGAGACGGCTGCCCATGAGTGGGGTTCAAGGATTGGAACGATGAAGACGGCATTTCTCTTTCCCGGACAAGGCGCCCAGACCGTGGGCATGGGTGCGGACATCGCCCAGGCGTTTCCCGTGGCATCCGCGTTATTCGATAAGGCCAACGACGTCCTCGGGTTCGATCTGCGGACGATCTGCTTTCAGGGTCCCGCGGAGCGGCTCTACAGCACGACCCTATCGCAACCGGCGATCTTCGTGACGTCGGCCGCCCTTCTGGAGGTTCTTCGGACAAGTCTCGCGACAGCGGGCCTCAAGCCGGACATCACGGCAGGCCTGAGCATGGGAGAGTACACGGCTCTCTACGCCGCGGGCGCAGTCACATTCGAGGAAGGCCTGCGGCTGGTCCGCAGGCGAGGCGAGGCCATGCAGGCCGCCGCCGACGCGACCCAGGGCACGATGGTGAGCATCATCGGCCTGGACGAGGACAAAGTCCGCCAGCTCTGCGATGAAGCCCGTCAGGGCGAGTTGCTCGAGCCGGTCAACTTCAACTGCCCCGGCCAGATTGTCGTCAGCGGCAGTCTCGGCGCCTGTGGGCGAGCGGAAGGGTTGGCGCCCCAATACGGAGCAGCCAAGGCCGTCCGCCTGGAAGTCGCCGGGGCCTTTCATACGACCCTGATGTCCAGTGCGGCCGAAGACCTTCGGCAGGCCCTGCTCCAGGCGGGAATCTCTCAGCCGGCGGCAGCCAGGACGATCGCCAATGTCTCCGGCGAGTACTATCAAACGCCGAACGAGGTCGTCGATGGACTCACCCGCCAGCTCACCGGCGCGATTCTCTGGCACAAGTGTATGGATCGGCTCCTGGCCGACGGAGTCGACGCGTTCTACGAGATCGGGCCTGGACGCGTCCTCACGGGGCTTATGAAACGAATCAACAGAAAAACGAAGGTGACGAATATCAGCGACTTGGCCTCCCTGAAGGCCGTAATAGGGGAATCATAGGCGTCCAGGCGGGCAGGAAAAACTCTTGAGTGCCTGGATGATAAAGAGTTGGAGATCAGAAGGATGACGGACAAACGATTGGCGGTAGTGACAGGCGCCGCTCGGGGAATTGGGCGGGCCATCGTGTTCGAGTTGCTCAGGCAGGGCCGAATCGTTGCAGGATTGGATATCAGAGAAGACCAGCTCAAGGAACTTGAGACCGCCGTCAAGCAGGCCGGGTTCGAGGTCCTGACTCGCTGCGTGGATATCACGCAAACCGACAGGCTCACGGACGTTCTGGAATCACTGGCCTCGGAGTTCGGCGGCATCGGCATCCTGGTCAACAACGCCGGCATCACGCGTGACAAACTGATGATCCAGATGGAAGATGAGGATTTCGACAAGGTGATGAGCGTGAACCTGCGTGCCGCATTCACAGCGACGCGAGTAGCCGCCCGGTCGATGATCCGCAATAAATTCGGTCGAATCGTGAGTATCAGCTCTGTGGCGGGCGTGATGGGGCAGAAGGGCTCGGCCAACTATGCAGCCAGCAAGGCCGGCCTGATTGGCATGACCAAGTCGATCGCCCGCGAAATCGGGAAGAAGAACATTACCGCCAACTGCATCGCCCCCGGCTTCATCCTGACGGATATGACCGCGGTTCTGCCAGATCTGGTGAAGAAGGCCGCTTTGGAGGTCATTCCGGTCAATCGGTTCGGGACCGTCGAGGATGTGGCCCGCGCCGTAGCCTTCCTGGCCGGCGACGAGGCCGGATACATCACCGGTCAGGTCTTGTGCGTCGACGGCGGGATGGCCATGTGAAAAAGGTGAAAAAATGTTTGTACACGGGTCCGCCCAGTCGATAATATACCGGCCGAAATCCGGAGGGTGGTAGTGGTACAGGTTGATCCAGAGAACGAAAACGAAGATCCAGTGAGTATTCCGATTCAGTTAAGGAGGATACACAAGTGAGTATTGAAGAGGTAGACGTGCAGCAGATAGAGACCAAGGTGATCGAGATTATCAGCGAGCAAATGGGCGTTGACAAATCCGAGATAACCCGTGAGACCTCCTTCATCAACGATCTGAATGCCGACTCACTGGATACTGTTGAACTCGTCATGGAGTTTGAGGACGAATTCGATATGAGCATTCCCGATGAGGAGGCCGAGAAGATTCAGACCGTCGGCGCCGCTGTCGACTACATCGTGAACATCGCCAAAACCAAGAAGAAAGAAAGCGCATAGAGTCAATGGACAGACGCCGAGTGGTTATAACGGGCTTGGGGTGTGTTACCGCCCTGTCCGAGTCCGTCGAGGAGCTGTTTGCTGCGCTGTGCGAAGGTCGCAGCGGGGTCTCTTTGATCGAATCGTTCGATACGGGCGCTTATCCGGTTCGTTTCGCTGGGGAGATCAAGAGCTTCGACGTTACTCGTTACGTCGACAAGCGAGAAGCCAAACGAATGGACCGCTTCAGCGAGTTCGCGGTGGCAGCCGCCATCCAGGCCATCCAGGACAGCGGGCTCGACATGGCGAAGGAGGATCCCTACCGTATCGGAGCGATCGTCGGAACGGGTATCGGAGGGATCAAGGAGATCGAAGAGCAGCACGTCCGGCTTCTGCACAAGGGCCCGGGCAAGGTGTCGCCCTTCTGCGTACCCCGACTCATGTCCAACGCCGCCAGCGGCAACATCGCCATTCAGTTCGGGCTGCGAGGTCCGAGTTTCTGCGTTTCCAGCGCCTGTGCATCCGGGAACCACACGATCGGAGAGGCGTTCTGGAACATCGCCAGCGGCCGAAGCGACGCGATCGTCACGGGCGGTTCAGAGGCCGCCTGCACGCCGATCGGTCTTGGCTCCTTCTGTGCGGCCCGGTCGTTGAGCACCCGAAACGACAATCCCCAGGCCGCTTCCAGGCCGTTTGACCGCGACAGGGACGGCTTTGTCCTGGCCGAGGGCGCCGGAATCCTTGTCTTGGAGGAGTATGAACACGCCAGAAGACGAGGCGCACGAATCTACGCCGAACTGCTGGGTTATGCCGCAACGGATGACGGCTATCACATCACGGCGCCGCTGCCGGATGGCGCCGGCGCAGCCATGGCCATGAAGCTCGCTCTGGCTGATGCAAAGCTCAACCCGGATGGCATGTCCTACATCAACGCGCATGGGACCAGCACGGAGTTGAACGACATCGCTGAAAGCATGGCCATCAAGACGGTCTTCGGGGAGCGGGCGTACAAAATCCCGATCAGTTCGACCAAAAGCTGTCTCGGGCACATGCTGGGCGCCACGGCTGCCATAGAGCTTATCGTATCTGTCAAGGCCATCAATCAGTCGCTCATTCCGCCCACGATCAATCTCGAGAATCCGGATGAACGGTGCGACCTGAAGATGGATTACGTCCCCCTGAAGGCTCGCGAGGCCAGAGTGGACACCGCGTTGAGCAACTCCTTCGGTTTTGGCGGTCACAACGCCTGTGTCATCGTTGGGCGGGTGTAGACCCGATCTACAGGTCTTTGCCCCGATACCGTGCGAGAACGGCGGAGACGGTACGGCGTAAGACGTCCGTTCAGGCGATATCCGGTCATTGTGGAGACAGGCTGCACAGGGGGTTGCTGTTCTATGCTCTGGGCCGTGTTATTCCTGGTCGTTGGCTTGCTTCTCCTGTGGAGGGGCGCCGACTTCCTCGTGGGGGGCGCGGTGCGGCTGGCTGGGAAGATGGGAATTAGCCATCTCGTTGTGGGCATGACCATCGTGGCCATGGGGACCTCGGCCCCTGAGGTGGCAACGAGCATCGCGGCGGCAATCGGCGGCAAGGGCGATATTGCCATCGGGAACATCTGTGGCTCCAACATCGCGAACCTGGCGTTGATCGGCGGCTTGGTCGCCATGATCCGTCCGCTTCAACTGCAGATGGCCACTCTCCGCCGGGAGGTCCCGGCCATGCTGGCTGTCGCGCTGTTGCTATGGCCTGTCCTTCGCGATCTGATGGTATCGAGAACCGACGCGATCTCCCTGCTCGTGGTCTTTGGCGTCATGGTTGTCTACACAGTGCGTACCGCCCGCGCCGCCGGAGCAGGCGAATCCGTCAGAGAACCGGATGGCTCCAGTGAGGCATCTCAGACGGTGAAACAGGACGCGTTCTTCGTCGTCCTCGGGTTGGCGGCCTTGGCAATTGGGGCACGAGCGACCGTCTCCGGGGCGGTTGTCATCGGTGCCCGGATCGGGCTCACTGACGCCGTGATCGGCTCGACTATCGTTGCCGTGGGTACATCGCTGCCGGAGCTGATGACGTGCCTTGTTGCGGCAGCCAAGGGCCATCACGACATCTCAGTTGGCAACCTCGTCGGCTCGAACATCTTTAACACGCTCTTCGTCACCGGCATGGCCGGCCTCGTCCAGCCATTTGCCGTAAGCGGGAGATTCGCAGGCGGCATTGACTACTGGATCATGGTTGCGGTCGCCGTGGTTTTCACGGCAGCCGCCATCATCGGAGGTCGCACGATCCGACGAAGCAGCGGCGCCCTGCTGCTCGGCGTCTATGCGGCATACCTCCTCTACCTGTTCATCTCCGCTCCAGGCGGGTAAATCGCCCGTGGACTTGCGATTCACGGATCCAGCAGCATGGCGTCCGCGAAGATACTGGAGAAATCCTTCTCGTGGGCGATCTCAACGTACTGGATTCTCCTCGCCAGTTCGGCGGCCCGCTCCCGGCACTGTTCGCTGATCAGCAGCATCTGAGCCCCGGTGGCGGCGGCGTTGCCGATGGATTGGATGCGGTCGAGAGGCACATTGGGCAGCAGGCCGATCCGCACCGCGCTGCTGGGCCGGATGTAGTTCCCGAACGCGCCCGCCAGCAGGACTCCGTCGATGTCCGAATCGGTTATGCCCAGCCTGGTCATCAGGATACGGATGCCGGCCAGAATCGCACCTTTGGCAAGCTGTACCTCGCGGACATCCCGCTGTGTCAGGATGACCCCTGCGGAGCCCGCTTCACCTGCTACCAGGCGAAATGCCGGCTGTCCGTCGCATTCGCAGAGCCGTGAGGCAATGGGTGTTGGGAGGTTTTCACGGGGGCCGCCACTGCCCACAAAACGTCCCGTCGCATCGACGACGCCCAGGTCCCGGAGCACCGCCACGACGTCAATCAGGCCGCTGCCGCAGATCGAACGGGGCGACTTGCCGCCGATGACGTCCAGGACGATATCTTCGTCGATCACGACTGCTTCGATGGCCCCGTCGGATGCCCTGCTGCCGTACTTGATTCGTGCCCCCTCCAAGGCCGGTCCGGCGGCGCAGCTCGCAGCGTATAGCGTGTCGCGGGTCCCGAGGACGATCTCACCATTGGTCCCGATGTCTACCACAAGGGTCCGATCCTCGATGGCGTCCATATCCGCAGCCAAGGCCACCGCCGTCGTGTCGGCCCCCACGAAACCGGCGATGTTCTCGACGCAATGGATGTTGCCCGCAGGGTTCATGTGCAACCCGAGGTCACGGGGAGGGACATCGCGGGCGTTCACCGAATAGGCGTGATACGGTGCTTGGCCAAGCTGCTCGACGGGGTATCCGAGGAACAGGTGGTTCATCGCTGTGTTGCCGACGACACAGACTTCGTAGATGTCCGAAGTCCCGATCCCGACACGCCGACAGAGTTTGCCCATCAGATCGTCGATGCAGTCAAGAATGACTTGGTGAATCTCGGTCAACTGATCGCCGGACTGGGCATAATGGATGCGGCTGATGACATCGTCGCCGAATTGGGTCTGTGGGTTGAGGACCGCTTCGGTGGCCAGGCACCGACCATCCGCCATACCGAGGAGTTTTGCGACCACCGTGGTTGTGCCGACATCAACGGCGACGCCAAAGGTCCCTGCGGTTCCGGCGATTCCCTCATATCGCCGGAACACATCGGCGGAGACTGCCAACCCGAGGGCCAGGCCGTCTTCGAGGATCTTGTGCTCGTAGAAACGAGACTCCGGCGGGACCACCACCGCCAGATCGCTTTCCACACGGTGTTGACATGCGAGGATTTGTCGCCCCCCCGGGTGCAATCGGACTTTGCACTTGCCACACGTACCCCTGCCGCCGCAAGGTGTGGTCAGAATGATCCCTGCCTGCCGAGCAGCCTCCAAGAGGGTAGCGCCTTGGTGGATCGAGATTTCCTTGTCATCCGGCTTGAAGACTACGCGGAAATGCTTCATCGATGTCTCGCGCATCGGGCGCTGAGAACCACAGTCCGACACCCGGAACGCTCCGCAGGCTCTGCCCCTGCGAAGCGACGGTCTTAGCTGATCTTATGCCTGATCTTCCAGCGTGTACGTCTTTTCTTGCTACCAATCTTCCTTCTACGTCGTGGTTTGGCCATGTACTTCTCCAACGTTAGGTTAAAATCATTGCTACAATTCTGTGGCGACTCGTATAATGCAGTGTAGCACAGGCGGAATGTTCGTGTAAAGGACAAAATATGATCCAGTGCGATCAATGCGAGCTTTGTGAGAAGGGACCGGATGGACGCAAGATTTTCCGATGCGACCCCTTCTCCACGATCAAGGAGCCCGAGTGCATTGCCAAGTGGCAGCTCATCCGCCTCGACATGTTGCTGGGCAGCTATCAGAACATGCTGAAGTGGTACAGCAAGCTCGGGCCGCTCCAGGACAAGATCTTCAAGTACGTCCAGCGAGAGATCGGCGAGATGGAAGATTCAGAGAGCTGGAAATCCGACGAGGAGGAGGAAGAAGAGGGCCAGGACGATACGACGTGGCCCGTCTGACCTCTTGACCCGACCGTGGGATGGCATCCTGGTCGCAGTCAAGTGGGGACAACCGCCCGGTGCGGCAACTGCGCGACTCACGCCGGGGTCGGGTTGAAGGAAGGACAGTAAGGTAGTCCGCACGTTCGGAGTGGGGGTACGGGCCGCACAGGCGAAGGTGGTGTGTGCGGCCGGTCGTTTTCGCTAAAAAACCCGCAATAGACCCTTGTGGGCAAACGTCTTTTCATTGTGTACGCAGAAGATGGGTAGAAGCGTCGAATTAGCCCGGATCATTGACGGCTGTAAATCGGGGGACGCTGACAGCTTTGCGCAGGTGGTTGACATGTACGCCGGTCGCTGCTACGGTTACTTCTACCGGCTGACGGGCGACCGAGACCTCAGCGAGGAACTCCTCAGCGAGCTGTTTGTCAAGCTTGGCGAGAGAATCGGGTCGTACAAGGGTGGTGTGTTTGAGAGCTGGCTGTTCAAGATCGCGTCAAACATCTTCCACGACCATCTCCGAGGCAAACAGCGACGCCGCAAATTGTTGGATGCCCGTCGGGCAGCACTGGAACGGGAACCCGATCTGAACGAGTCGCGATTCTCGGACGTCAGTGAGGAGCAGTTCGACAGACTTCAGGCCCATCTGAACCGGTTGGACGCAGATACCCGCGAACTGATCCTGTTGCGATTCTACTCGCAGATGAGTTTCAAAGAGATCGCGGAACAGAGGTCTGAGCCGATCGGCACAGCGCTGTCGAAGCTGCATCGGGGACTGAAGAAACTGAGAGAACTCATGGAGGGGTAGAGGGTGGATGCCATGAAAGACCACACGCGCGAAAACCTGCTGGAACTGCTGCGAGCATTCATGGATGAGTCGGCGGCCCGGACTGCGAACCGCGACATTGAAGCGGCCGAGCGCATCCTGGAGGGCTCCGCGGTTCGAGCCCCGTCGCCTGAGACCTTGTCCGCCATCAAATCCCGCATGGTCGCGGCGGCCCATCGCAGATCCGCACGGATTCGGGTTTTCCGCACCGCAGCAGTCGCTGCAGCAGTGATGCTGATGGTCCTGATCGGACGGCACGGCCGCGGCCCAAACGACCGACCCGGTGTGAATTTTGCGTCGATCATCCCGACGGCGATCTGGGAGAGCCATGATATTGCGGCCGATGACCCCGACCTGGTCTATTTCACGTCTCAAATCCGCCAAATCGAGACGCAGATGCGGGACATCGAGACGGACAGCACCGAGATGCGGGACAGTGACGTGCTGGACGACATTGAAGTGGAACTGATCGCGATTGAGACCGAGTTCTGGAAAGGATAGCAGCGATGCGATTGGGTCGAGTGGTCCCGCTTCTGGCGGGGATCGCGCTGGCCGGCGGATTGATAACGACCGCCGTGGCGGCTGATGAGCCGAAGCAGGAAAGGAACAACATCTGGAAGGACGAGCCCAGGGAGACTCGCCCTCCCTGGCAGCCAGACCTGACCAACGAGCAGATTGAGCGGATACTCAAGGGCATCCAGGGACGAGATCCCGCCAAGGCCAAGGCGCTGACCGAACTGCGTCGCAAGGATGAGGACCGTTTCCGGACCGAGCTCCGCGAGCAGGGTCGCCCGGAGATCGATCAGATCTTTCGCGAGCGATGGGAGGCCCGGCGCCAGGAGCGGAACAACCGGTTCATCGAGTGGCTCAAGGTCAATTACCCTGCGGAAGAGCAAACACTGGCAAAACTCAGGGAAGGGGATACGCAGTTGTACCTGGCCGCCTTCGACAACGTGATGAGTCGATACGGCTACATTTTCGAAGCCGAGAACGCCAGCCCGGAGCTGGGGACCGTCCTCAAAGAGGATCTCGAACTGAGGAAAAGGTCGGACGAGCTGTGTTGTCGCCTTCGCAACGAGAAATCGGACGCCAAGAGACAAGCCCTCGGCACGGAACTCACGGAGATCGTCTCCCGCCGCTATGACTTGATTGTCCGCCGAAAAGAAATCGCCTACGAGCAGCTTCTCAAACGGCTCGACGAACTCCAGAGACAGCTCACCGAAAGCAAGGACGACATCGCCAAATTCAAAGACGCGCAGATCAAACGGGAAAACGTCCGCCAGCGGATTCGCGACCTCACCGAGAACAAGGTCCGATTCAAGTGGGACTGATCGCGGGCACGTGCGATCTGCTGCGATAGTGGGCCGGACGTCAGAGTTGTTGGCGTCGAATCTCTTCCTGGGTGGCCCTCTTGAGGATCCGTTTCTCAGCGCCGGTCAGGCTGTGCAGGCCCTCGCGATGGACCTTGGCCAGAATGCGGTCCACCTCGATTTGGAGCTTGCGGCTCTCCTCGAGCTTCTTTTCCCAAGAGCCTGTCTTCATCTTGAGCGTGAAGCGATCCAACTTCGGGAGCAACAGCACGTAAGCTCCTCCGACCAGCATGCCTGTGAAATGGGCGGCCTGGCCGCCGGCGTTTACGTCTCGCGTGACCACGGCCATGAACGACATCACGGCAAATAGAACCGCCAAGACCCGAATCGGCATGGGGAAGATGAACAAGACGACGATGAAATGCGGAAACAACACGGCGCACGCGGCCAGCAATCCGTAGATTGCGCCGGAAGCCCCCACCATCATGCCGCCGCCCAGAAAGCCGCTGCGAACCAACGTGAGATATACCAGCCCGCCGGAAGCCCCGCAAATCAGATAGAACGCCAGGAACTTGCGGGGTCCCCACCTTCGCTCCAATGCGACGCCAAACATGTACAGGCCCAGCATGTTCAGGAGGATATGCCAGAAGCCGCCGTGGAGGAACTGATAGCTGATTAGCCGCCAGAGCTGGAACACCGTGGACCATGAGCGGGGATCTACAGCAAACCACTGTTCGAGCGTATTGCCGCCCCTTGTGACCCAACCGACAACGAACACGCCAATATTGGCGATCAGCAGCCATTTGACTGTCGGCGTCAGCGGAGGGAGATTGAAACGCATCTGGGGCAGGCCGAAATGCTGCTGCCGGAATTCGGACTGAGTGTAATCTCTATCGTACAACCCCATACGTACCTATGTTTTAACAAAACCCAGCTTCGCAAACAAGACCATTCTATCATAATATCGGCAATTTGGCAAAATGTTCGTGGGCAAAGCACTGCGAGACATGGGATTGTGCGCACCCTTGGACTCGTGCCGAGTATGTCACGATATGGGTTTGGGACGAGCGCACGCGAGGCCCGACCAGTGGAACTGAAACACGGTTACAGTCCGAGAATCCGGCTTGGCTGCTGCGGCTACCTGTTCTCCGCTTCGACCAGTCGCCGACACCGATCCACCGCCTGGCTGAGCATCGCTACCGATTCGGTATCTCCCTGGGCCTGCGCCAGGGCCAAGGCCCGCTCCTCGTATCGAAGGGCCTCCTGAAACCGGCGTCTCTCCAGGCAGACGGCCGCCAGCTGATGATTGAGCGCGGGCGAGACGTCCACGTTTGGATTCAGTTGCATCGCCTGGGCGTACTGGACTATCGCCTGATTGCCCTGCCCCAGGGTGGCCAGCGCCTGCGCCAGGCTGTAGTGGGCCTGGGCATTGCGAGGTTCAATCTCGACGACCCGCGCCAGGTGCAGTTGAGCCTCCTGGGGGCTGCCCGTCAGGAGCAGGGCCTCGCCGAGATGGAGGTGCACTCGCGCCGGCGTATACTGATCGTCCAGGCCGTTGGGCATCTGCTTCAGCGCCTCCGCGAAATGCCGGGTGGCTTCCTCAATCTTCTGCTGGTGCAGCAACGCCATCCCGAGGTCGTAATGGGCCCGCGGATTGTGCGGATCGAGTTCGAGCGTCTTCAACAGATGGGTGATGCCCTCCTGCGGTGCGTTCTTCACATTATACAGCAGGAATCCAAGCTTCTGATGTGCCTCGACGTTGTCCGGATTGAGCTGCAGGGCGTTGTTGTACTCGGCAATCGCATTGTCCGCCTCCCCATGGCGGTAGAACTCGTTGCCCGCGCGGACGAACGAGTAGTCGTTGAGGAATTGCTCCTGGATCTTCGTGATCGCGTCCGGTCGGGCGTTGACGAATTCCGGAATATTCGCAGCCCGGTCGGGCGAAGTCAGATGCGCCAGGAGCACGGGGGGAGTACTCTGGCCATTCTCGTCGATGTGCGTCAGACACAGTTGCGTGTAGTCCGACCACGCCTTGGAGGAGAAGACGAGCCACTTGCCGTTCGGCGAGAAGCT
>JAXDBU010000172.1:0-13990 GCA_034678485.1 Sedimentisphaerales bacterium
CCATACGCCGCAACCAGCGTTCGAGAAAACACGCCAGGCATCCAATGCACCGCACCGGATGGAGTCGATAGACAGGATCGCCGAACAGCAGATCCAGAATGAAGGCGGCCGTAAGGATCGTGACGCAATCAAACATGACCGCTCTCGCCTGCATCCACCATCGCCTGAATCAATCCGTCGTTCTCTGCGGGGCGGCGGATCGCGAAACGAAAGTAGTTTCGCTCCAGGCCGGGGAAATCCCGACAATCCCTCACATGATAACCGGCCATGAGCAGGCATCGAAGCAGATCATCCAGATCGTTCGTAGCTCGCCACTGTGCCAGAATGAAGTTGGCTGTGGGTGGAAAGAGCCGCAGGGTACGCATCTTCTGCAGGTGCGGGAGGAGGCGACTGCGTTCCTCGGCAAGCCACCGCGCGGTCCGGGCTTCGTAGTCCCAGGCACATGAAAGCGCTTCGGCCGCTCGCTCCGCAATCCGGTTGACTGCCCACGGCTCCTGGCATCGCCGCAGAGCCGAGATCGTCTCCGGATGCCCGATCATGGCCCCGAGCCGCAGTCCCGGCAAGGTGTAGAACTTGGTCAACGAATGAAAGACCAGCATGTTCGCAGGCATCGGTCGCTCGGTCAACAGGGTTTGCGTCCGATACTCCTCCACGAACTGGATGAAGGCCTCGTCGATCAGCAGCCATTTGTCCCGGTGATGGCGGGCCACCGCCAGCAGCATGTCGCGGGGATGGAGCGTTCCCGTCGGATTGTTCGGCCGGCCCAACATCAAGCCGTCGCTCGACTCAAGAGCT
This sequence comes from Sedimentisphaerales bacterium, assembly GCA_034678485.1. GTDB lineage: Bacteria > Planctomycetota > Phycisphaerae > Sedimentisphaerales > Anaerobacaceae > PLanc-01. The sequence continues at coordinate 796 of JAXDBU010000172.1, forward strand.
TTGGCCAACTGTGTTTGAGCAAACGGCGAGAATCCGTTGCGGGCAGACAAGGGCAGGAGCTTGGTCCTGGTGCCGGCCGCGTGGGCCGCCCGGGCATAGTCGTGGAAAGACGGCGACACGATCGTCAGGTTGTGAAGTCCCAGCAGGCGTAAAACGAAGTAGATCAAGGCCGCAGAGCCGCTGCCAGGCAGCACACTGTCCGAGTTGAGGCCCCATTGCTCTTGATAGAAACGCGCGACCCCTTCGCCCATCGCGGTTGGATAGCGATCTATGTCCTCTCGCCAATCCTGCCATCGCGTCAGCACGGCACGTGGCGGTCCCAGAGGATTGACGTTGACGCTGAAGTCCACGACGGGGCGAGGTCTGATGCCCAATCGCACGAACATTGCGGCGGGGTCTCCTCCATGCCGGTGGACGACGTCGGACGCCGAGATTGGGACCCGCTTGGTCATGGGACAGCGCCCTCCAGGATCTGCATGAGCGCGTTCATATCCAGGTGGGTCTCGAAGTGCTGGGCCAATAGGTCATACTGACGGTCTTTGAATTCGCTGACCGTGTAATCGAGATCGGCCCCGGCAGGTTTGTAGCGGTCTGGCGCGAGGTCGCTGAGAAACGCTCGGCGAAAGGCCCCGGCGTCGAACAGGGCGTGCAGATAGGTCCCCCAGAGCCGCCCATCGGGAGTCCTCGCTCCCTCGCGGCGTCCATCGTTCGTGCGGATCGCCGGCTTCAGTTCCTCGGGCCGCTGCGTGACGCCCATATGGATTTCATAACCTTCGACAGCCATGCTATTGGCGATCCAGACACCAGAGGTGCGGGCCAGGGTCTTCTCCCGCTCCAGCGTGGTGACCACCGCCAATAAGCCCAGCCCCTCGGTCCGACCAGGCGTACCTTCCACGCCATGCGGATCGAGGATGGCTTGTCCCAGTATCTGGTATCCGCCGCAGACGCCGCCGACGCGTCCGCCGTTTGCGACGAAGGCGCGAATACACGATTCCCAACCGCGATCGCGAAGCCACTGCAGATCGGCACGGATGTTCTTGGTGCCGGGCAGCAGGAGGAGATCGTAACCGTCGAGCGGACGGGGTCGCGTCAGATAGTGCAGGCAGACCGACGGTTCGCGGGACAATACGGCGAAATCCGTGAAGTTCGAGATGTGCGGCACGCGGAGGACTGCGATATTGATCTTCTCCGCGTCGGGTCCGCCGGGCGGGTCGATCAGGGCCTCCAGAGGCATACCGTCTTCCGACTCGATCTCGATGTGATAGAAGAAGGGGATCAGTCCCAGGACAGGCAGGCCGGTGCGTCGGCGGAGATAGTCGATGCCATCGGCGAAGAGTGACGCATCGCCTCGAAATCGATTGATCACGATGCCCTTCACGCGTTCGCGATCTTCCGGCGGCAGCACTTCCAGCGTGCCGACGACCTGGGCGAAGACGCCTCCGCGGTCGATGTCCGCCACGAGAATCACCGGCGCGTCGCAGGCGTGGGTCGCGCGGAAGTTCACGAAGTCCCGCTCCCGCAGGTTCACTTCCGCGCACGACCCTGCCCCTTCCAGAATCACCAGGTCGAACTGCCGGCGGAGCCGGTCGAGAGCGGCGCGAGCCTCGCCCCAGAGCGCAGCGGTATCGGCGAAATAGTCCCGAGCTTCCCGCGTGCCCAGGGCGCGGCCATGAAGCACGACTTGGGCTCCGGTGTCGGAACAAGGCTTCAACAACACCGGATTCATATCGGTGTGCGGCGGCACACGCGCCGCTTCGGCCTGAACGATCTGGGCTCGGCCCATCTCGCCGCCCTGAGCCGTTACGTAGGAGTTGTTGGACATATTCTGGGCCTTGAAGGGCGCGACCCGGACGCCGCGATTGCGGAAGATCCGGCACAGAGCCGTGACCACGATGCTCTTGCCCACATCGGAGCCGGTTCCCAGAACCGCGAGACAACGAGCCAAAGTCCGGTCAGGCGTCTCCATTGTCACCCCCACAGAAACCAGTCCCCGAGACGATTGCCCAACACCGCCCCGGCAAACAGGACGCCGGTCTCGATCAGCTCGCTGGCCGCGCCCAACAGGTCGCCTGTGACGCCGCCCACCCGGCGGAGAAACCACCTCGCCAGGATACGAGCGACCATCCACGCGGCGACAAGAGCGAGGATACCCGCCGGACCGCCGAGCAGAAGGGTCAGACACGAGGCCACGATCAGGGCAACCGCGCGATGCTTCCCATGCGACTCCTCGATGAATGGACCAACCTTCCCGTCCTGTGCCCTCGCATACGGCAACGCCACCGCCAGATCCACCTGCAAGGTGCGAGAAATCACACATGCGATCACGAGCCAGTGAGGCGTACTGCATTCGATCAGCCGGGTTACGGAGATCCACTTCATCAGCAGCACAAGAATCAGAGTCACCACTCCGAAAGCGCCCACGTGCGGGTCCTTCATGATGGCCAGAGTCCGTTCACGCTCCTTGCCGCACAGGAAGCCGTCCGCCCAGTCCGCCAGTCCGTCCAGATGCAAGAAGAGCGTCAGGACGGCGCCGGCCGCGATGATGATCCCGGCCGGCCCCATCGCCCAGTCCGGCGTCAAGACCGCGAACAGCCCGGCGGTCAGCCACAACACAGCACCCAACAGCATGCCGACCACCGGAAACCAGTACAGAGCGTCCGCCAGACGTTCGGCTTCCCGCCCCGGAATGGGAATCATCGTCAGGAGCCGCACGGCGGTCGTGAATCCTCGTATCATTCCGATGGGGCCTTTCTCGCCACGCCGGCCGAATCGAACGTCGCCATCTCCCGATAGATCTTGATCGCTGCATCGATCAGGGACATGCCCAGGGCGGCCCCGGTCCCTTCGCCCAGACGCATGTCGAGGTCGAGCAGAGGCCGAACCCCCATGCGATCGAAGAACATCCGATGTCCCGTCTCGGCGGACACGTGGCTGAAGAACAGGTAGTCCCGCACCGCCGGACACAACTTCCAGGCTACCAAAGCCCCGGCGGTCGAGATGAACCCGTCCACGACCACAGGAACACGATGGGCCGCGGCCCCCAAAATCAGGCCACAGATCCCTGCAATCTCGAAGCCTCCCACTGCCGCCAGAGCCGTGAGTGGATCGCTCAATCGCTCCTGGTTGACTTCTAATGCCCGGCGGATCACCGTCTCCTTATGAACCAGACGCTCGCTGTCGATCCCCGTCCCCAATCCCGTCACGGCTTCCACCTCGCAGGGCAGCAACGCGGCGAACAACGCCGCCGAGGGAGTCGTATTGCCGATGCCCATCTCGCCGGTGCCGATGAGCGTCACGCCGTCCTTGGCCGCTTGCGCAGCCAACTCCGTGCCGACTTCAATCGCGGCCCGACACTGCTCGGTGGTCATGGCGGGCTCCTTTGCGATGTTCCCGGTCCCCAATGCGATCTTCCGGCGGATCAGTCCCACGGCGTTCTCCAAGGGATCGTTGACCCCGATGTCCACGACCCGAACCTCCGCTCCGACATGACGTGCCAGGACGTTGACTGCCGCTCCGCCGGCCAGCATGTTCCGCACCATTTGGACGGTCACCTGGGCGGGGTAAGCCGAAACGCCTTCCGCCGCGACACCATGGTCGGCGGCGAAAGTGTAGATGACCTTTCGGCCAAGGTCGGGCTGGACCGATCCCCGGGTCAGACAGTACCGCACCGCGATCTCCTCCAGTTGCCCCAGACTGCCACGCGGTTTGGTCAGATTGTCCAAGTGTCCTCGCACCTGAGGTTCCAGGGAGACATCCACGGCCTGAATGGGGGTGAGCACCTGCGAGAAGAAACTCATTCTATATTCCCTTCACAAGTACCGGACATCCGCTGACCATGAACACGACGCGGTCCGCCTTGGCGGCCACCTGCTGGTTGAGCGTGCCCGCAAGATCGCGGAACTGCCGGGCCAGATCGTTGTGCGGCACGATCCCCATGCCCACTTCGTTGGTGACGACAATCAGATCGCACGGCGGACGTTCGAGCGCGAAGAGAAAACGATCGATGTATCCTCGCGATTGCGGCGTGTCTGGATAGTGGTGCAGGAGGTTGCCCAACCAGACGGTCAGACAATCCACGACAGCCACGTGCACTCTGCGGTCCAACTCCTTCAATGTGGCCGCCAGATCCAACGGCGATTCGTGGGTATCAAAATCCTCCGCTCGCTCCGCACGATGACGCTCGATCCTGTGGCGCATGTCGTCGTCGAACGGCTCGGCCGTGGCGATGAACGCCCGGGGAAGCGGATACTCCCGTGCCAGAGACAACGCGTGACTGCTCTTGCCGCTGCGGGCGCCGCCGGTGATCAGAGTAACATTATTCATTCCAAGTTCCCCAAAATGTCCATGGAACGCGAGAAATCATCCTGACTGAAGATCTCCAGAGTCAAGACGCGCTGTCGTTGTCCGGCGGCGGATTGGAAAGCGTTCCAGATCGAGGTCAGGACGGGACTCGGCAGACCGCCGATGTCCCGATGGTCCCGGCCGTCCCGGATTCCGTGCAGATGCACCACGCGACAGCAGGAGAGATATCTCTCCAGATACGCGGGTAGATCGTAGCCCCCAACCATGATGTGCCCGATGTCCAAACACACGGCCAGGCCCCTGCGCTGCACGAGGTCCCACACGTATTCATAAGGATACGCCAGCGTTTCCACGCACAGCGCATCCGGAGAAAGGCCGTCGTCGAGCAGTTGCAGGATCGATTCGTCCAACGAGGCCGTCCAGGACTCCAGATCGTCCGCCGGCTTCCGGCCCGGATGGCGGCCTTGCAGATGGAGCAGATAGCCGAACGGGCGCAGCGGCTGCGTGAGGCGGATCACCTTGCGGCATTTCTCAACAGAATGCAACCGCACGGACTCCTCGCCGCTGCCCAACTCGGCGTCCAGAGGCAGGTGTACCGTGTACGTCAGATCGTGCTCGTCGGCCAGCGCCGCCAAGGCCTCGATCGCCGACGCCTCCGGCAAATTGGACACCTCGTCCGATTCGAACAGCACCAGCTCCACGTCATCGACCTGACCGGCCAGATACGTGATGTTGGGGACCAGATCGTCCGGCAGGATGTACGACGTCGTGCCCAGTCGGAACGGCAGACGCCCCTTGAGATTCCGCTCTCGTTGTTTACTCTCAGCTCTCAATGCCCACCCTCGCCTGCACGCCCCGCGCATAGTAGTGCTTGATCTCCCGCATCTCGGTCACCAGGTCGGCCCGATCGATCACGCGAGGGTCGGCGTGCCGGCCGGTGATGACCAGTTCAAGAGACTGGGGCTTGCCGTCGATCAGGTCGAGCAGCTCTTCCACGCCGAACAGGCCGAAAAGGACGGCGATATTGGCCTCGTCCAGGACGACCAGATCCCACGCACAGGAGGCGATCACGGCGCGAACTTCGTCGAGCCCGTCCCGCGCGGCGGCGACATCCTCCGCCGTCGGCTCCTGGCGGATGAAGCACCCGCGACCATATTGCTTGACGGTGATCAGATCGTCGAAGCGGGCAAAGGCCTCCAACTCGCTGTAGGCCCTTCCCTTGACGAATTGGGCGATGTAGACGCGCAGACCCGCCCCGGCCGCACGCAGGGCCAAGCCGAAGGCCGCGGTCGTCTTGCCCTTGCCGTCGCCCGTGTACACGTGAACGTATCCTCTGTCCGACATTGTCGTTTCTCCTTATCTATGTTCCATCCGATCTTTGCAGGCCGTTGCGGCCCAGGCCGTCGCTGACGAGCAGCCACACGAAGAACGGTCCGCCCAACAAGGCCGTGATGACGCCGACCGGCATCTCCGCCGGCGCGATCAACACGCGGGCCAGTGTGTCGCACAGAGTCAGGAAACAGCCGCCGAAGAGGAAGGACGCCGGAATCAACACGCGGTGGTCCGCGCCGACCAGCAGGCGGCAGATGTGCGGCGCCATCATGCCCACGAAGCCGATGGGGCCGCATCTCGCCACGATGACCCCGACCATCAGGGACGTCGCGAAGAACAGCACGTTCTTCACGACCCGCAGGTTCAGGCCGCGGCTGATCGCCAGTTCCTCCCCTGTAGCCAGCAGGTTCAGCTCCTTGCCCATGCAGAAGATGATCGCGGCACCGCAGAGCACCACCGGCCCCATTTCCCGCAAGGCGGAAAACCCGGTGACCGCCAGTTCTCCCATGAGCCATCGGGTGATCTGAAATAGGTGGGTGAACCCGCTGACGTATTGAATGAACAAGATCAAGCTCGAGCAGAAGAAACTGATCGCCACGCCCGCCAGCAGGACCGCGGCCATGGAGAAGCTCTGTCGCAGACGCGACAATCCATGGACCAGCAGAATCGTCGCCACGGCGCCGGCGAACGCGCTGAGGGTCTGTCCCGAGATCCCCATCAAGCTGAAGAATACGCCTATGCGGATATACAGCGCCGCCCCCAGGGCCGCTCCGCCTGCCACGCCCAGGGTATAGGGCGTGGCCAGAGGATTGGAGAACATCGCCTGGAAGGCCAACCCGCTCAAGGCCAGAGCGGACCCTACCAGAAACGCCATGATCGTGCGGGGAACGCGCAGATGCCAGAAGATCTTCACGTCCATGCTCGACGGCTCCGCCGACCAGAGGGTGCCGGGAGTGATGGTCTGCATCCCGACGAACGGCGTCGCCAGCAGCACAAGCAGGCTCCCGATTCCCAGCAAGATCAGCCAGTTCGCAGGTTTCATGCCGGGACCTCCGGCAGCACCATCGGATCGCCGGTCACGGGATGGGCGGTCAGAAGGAAAGGATTCCCATAGACCTCTTCGAGCCTGGCCTGCGTCATGAACGATGCCGGCGTCCCCGAGAACGCGACCCGCCCTCCGTTGACGGCGACCAGGCGATCGTGCATCAGCACCGCGCGGTTCAGATCGTGGGTCACGGTGATCATTGTCAGGTTTCGCTCGCGATGCACCCTCGCCAGGGCCGCACAAAACGCCGCCTCGTGCCGGGGGTCCAGGAAGACCGTCGGCTCGTCGAGCAGCAGGATCTTCGCCTCCTGGGCCAGGGCCGCCGCCAGCAGCACGCGCTGGCCCTCTCCTCCGCTGAGGCTCTGGAACGACCGATCCCGCAGACCCAGGGTGTCCGTCAGTTCCAGGGCGGCTTCGATAACTTGTCGATCCCGCCGGGTCGGCCGGACGAAGGGGCCCTGGTACGGATAGCGCCCCATCGTTACGAAGTCCGCCACACAAAAAGGCGGTCGCTGCACCCCGGTCTGGGGCACGTACGCCATCCAGCGGGCAAGCTCACGGTGCCCATAGTCTGACAACGGTTTGTCCGCCAGGGTGATGGAGCCGGACCAGCCGCCGAGAATGCGGTTCAGACATTTGAGCAGCGTGGTCTTCCCCGCGCCGTTGGGACCGACCAAAACAAGCCGCTCGCCTTCGTTCAGACTCAGGGACACATTGCACAGCACCTGCCTGTCCTGCCGCCGCAATGACAGCTCTCTCACGACCAGCAACGAGTCGGAAGCAGTCATCACTCGACGCCCTCCGGGTGAATTGCCGCCGCCATCTTCTCCAGGATCTGGATGAACCGCGGGCCGGGGACCACCACGAAATCTTCGGTGAACAAGAACACTCGCCCCTGTCGCACCGCCGGCAAATCGGCCAGAACGCTCCATTGTTTCAGAACGTCGGCCTCGGTCAGTCCTTTCTCGTGCAGATCCGGAACCATGTCGATGATGACGTCCGGCTGCAACCGCAGCAAACCCTCTCCTGTTACTACGGGGAAGGCTAACTGTCCCTCATAGGCGTTGATCCCCCCGGCCAGGACGATCATCTCGTCGTAGAAACCCCCGCGTCCGGCGATGTACACGTCGTCGATGGCAGCCGACCCCATGTTCCGTCCCACGCAGAGTAACGCGCGAGGACGTGACTGATCGATCACGCGACTCTGCACGGCGGCGATGCGGCCGCGGATATCCTCGACCAACTCCTGGGCTTGTTCCGACGCACCACAGACACGTCCCAGAGTGGCCAGCGATTCCAGGATCGCTTCCACCCGCCGGTGGTCCACGGTCAGGTGCGGCAGGGTCAGCCGATCCAAATCCGCGAGGCGACCTTTGTGCTCCGGCAGGCAAACCACCAGATCCGGCTCCAGAGCCACGATCGCCTCATAGTTCAGATCGTAGTATCCACCCACTTTGCTCTTGGCCAGAGCCTCCGGCGGATAGTCGCAGAAGCTCGTCACCCCGACGACCCGGTCGCCCAACCCCAGGGCGAACAGCGATTCCGTGATGCTGGGCGCCAGAGACACGATCCGGCGATAGGTCTTCTCCTGCGCAGGCGATGCCGCCGGCTCAGAGCCCCCTTCCCCTTTCTGTCGTCGGACGCCCCCAGAACCGAGCAGGATCGCTCCCAAGGCAACCGCCGCCAGGATCACCGAGGCTATCGTAAGATACCGTCTTCGAGTCAGCATCGTTCTGAGTCCATAAAAAAATCCCCGGCCCTGAGCGCGCTCAGGATCGGGGATACCGTTTTCTATCCTCGTTATACAACCGCCGGCCTTCAGTCCACGGAAGGCAACGACATTCTTGGTATTCGTGAGCAGGTCTTCTGGCTTCCGGATCGTTCTACTGGCTGCGCCTTCCCGTCGTCGCCGACAGTGGCTCATTTAGCAGCGTTCGTCCCCGGTTACAGCGGCGGGTCCGCGACGGATTCACACCGTCTGCCCTATTGAGGCTCATGGCATCGCCACTCACCAAGTCCCCGGAGTATACCAGCGGCGGCCTCGCCTTGTCGAGATGTTTCTTGACTCCGCCATATGTCCATATGTCTACCCAGGGATTCGAACGAGCAAACCTCACGCATTGCACCAAGACCGAGCTCTGCGATCATCCTCCCTGGCCACGGAATCCGCGCGGTTTCTCTGCTTCGAGCCTGTTGTCTGTCCGATATCCTGAAAAAACACGTAGAGGGGAGACTCATGAACGGCACACAGCAGAATTCTGGTTTGCCGGCTGTCCTGCCCGGTTCAGACGGTGCACTTGGCCCCTGTCCCACCGTCATGACGGAGGACGAACTGATTCGGTTCCTCCGTATCTCCGAGATCAGCCGTGCCGAAAATCACCGACACGTAGTTGAGAACCTCAAACGCAAGCACGGCCTGCCCCGGATTCACCTTTGCGGAAGATCCGTGTATCTGACGGATTCCGTGAAGCAGTGGCTTCAGCAGCGTGTCACCTCTGGTCAATGAGACTCCATTCTGGTATAGTGGGCTTGGACCAACCCAAGCCCTTGGCCAGCATCGGAAAGGAGGTAGTTATGAAAGAGCTGGTAAGGCTTAGGATGAGACCCTCGCGTGATAAGAAATCCTTTCGGTACATGCTTGATTACGTGGATCACAGTGGCAGACGAAGGCAGATATCCCTTGGTCACACGGATAAACGTCGGGCCGAGTGTCAGCGGCAGGAGAAGGAATTGGAAGTACGGGTGAACGTCAGCGGGCCAGTATCGATGAAGCTGTCGGACTTCCTTCGAGATAGTCTCGCGCGCACTAAGGGACAGGTTCGCGCGACTACTCTGAAGGAGACGGCAAAGTCGATGAACGATTTCATCGCGTGCGTAGGCGATATCGACGTGCAAGAGGTTCGATACGAGCACGGTGAGCGGTTCATTCAGTTCTGCTTGGACCGCAAGCTCTCCGCCGGGACTGCCACCAAGAAGATCAAGCATCTCAAGAGGGTATTCCAACTGGCAGAAGACCGCGGTCAACTCGACCGGCATCCGCTGCGCAAACTCAAACCGCCCAAGGTCGCCAAGCGAAGAGTTCGTGTGTTCACAGACCAGGAATGTGATGCACTGTGCAAGGCCGCCCGGCAGTACGAGGAGAAAGGCCGCATCGTCAAATGGGAGCTTCTCATCCGGATGTGCCTGGCCACCGGTATGCGGCGCGGCGAATTGATGAACATCACTTGGCGGGATATCGACTTCGCGAATATGACGGTCGAAGTCTCCCCGAAGAAGAGCCTCGCCGATACCTGGGAGTGGCATATCAAGGACACCGACCATCGGACACTGCCCTTGACGGCGGACTTGGTGAAGCTCGTGGTGGAACATCAGATGGTTCAGCCGGAAGGAAACCCATACGTCTTCGTTTCGACGGGTCGATATGAGTTCATCCAGGAACTGCGGCGAAGCAGTCAGTGGACGGTCGAAAGAGGGCGATCTCCGCTCTCGAAGTTCTGCCACCACTTCAACAAGATCCGGGCACAGGCTGGTATTGAGTCCGGCACATTCCACGATCTGCGACGCACCTGTCTGAGCAACTGGGTTGCTCAAGGACTCAGTCTTCACGAGGTCAAGGACTTGGCCGGACACGCCGGGATTGATACCACCGAACGCTTCTACCTGGCAGTTCGAAAGGATGTGGTCGACCGGGCCCGGACGGCCTCTGAGATATCCCGCAAGGGCGATTCTGGGACGCGTCTGTTGCGCGCCCCTAAGGAATCGGACAAGAGCGAAAAACCGCCGTGCGTAAGTGCTTTGCCGGCTAAGGTTTAGAACGTCACGTCCGAGAAGCAGGCACAAAGGGGTAGAGTACAACCAGTCCGATGCCCCCCTGTCAGAACCTATCAGCCCCGGTCTTGCACACCGGGGACAATTCCCTTGACCCGCGGATCGCGAGCATGGCACCGGCTCTGGCAGTATTTGCATTTGCCCGCGTTATCCCATCAGGCTGTGAAGAAGACCTCTGCAACCGGACGCTTGCCTGCCATGCCCTTTCCCAATACACTCGCTTCAGGTTCTGACCGACGCAGGCGGGTCATTGCCACAGCTCTGGGGGTAGATTATGGCCACAACCAAGAAGGATCTGGTCGCACGCATCGCCGAGAGCGCCAGCACCACAAACATGTCTGTCAAGGCCGTGATCCAGGCATTCCTCGATGAAGTCATCCAAGAACTCGTCCAGGGCAATCGTATTGAGCTTCGCGATTTCGGCGTGTTCGAGACAAGGACGGCCGCCCCGCGGACCGCCCAGAATCCAAAGACTCTCAAAAGGGTTCGCGTCCCAGCCAAACGCAGGGTGGTGTTCAAACCGGGACGGCTGATGAAGGATCAGATGAATGGCCCTCTGAAGCGATGACGTCGCAAAGCCTCGACATGAAGGCATTGCTGCCAAGTATCTTCGGCCGCCTGCCATAGGAATGGCCGGGCTCGATTCGGTCCCAGCGTCTTCTGTCTGTGAGGGCCTGGATGAAGGACGGGCTCTCTACCATAATGTGTTTGCTCATGAGCGGCTGCACTTTGGTGCAGTGACAGCCCCCGGCAAAGTCTCGCTTCCTCTCCCTCCGCACAGCCGGGGGCTCCATATCTCATGGGGTTGTTCGTGAGGCCCTCGCCCGTATCAGTCACGCCGGTTTGGCCCCGGCGACTGTTTCGTGTGGTCTATTCACCATGCTCAGCGTATTTCCAGGGCGCTTTGTGTGTCTTCCGCAGCACTCGCAGAGCGGGATATCGAGATCACCGTTCTGGAAGCCAGATGGCCCAAATCATAGAAAGGTTTATAAGGGGGTATCGCCATTCTGCAATACGATGAAACGCGGTAACACTCTTCTCGACAAGCCTGTAGACGATAGAGACAGTTTCCACTCCGGCGAGCCGTTGGAGCACGGCGCAGGGCCGGCTGCGAAACGGTCCAATCCGTTTATCTGGGTCAGTTGGCTTTCCAAGCTGATGGCTGGTGAGAAGCAATGTGAATGGGCGTGCTGGTTCCGGTCTCACTATATCTGGGAGAAGCTGCCCAGCGGTCTGGACCTGGCCAGGTGGACCGCCGATCACACGCAACTCCTCCGTTCGCGAAAGGCCGAATTGGAGGCCGAGGGCTTCACTGTATACGCCGAGGACCAGAACTCCTTCACGCTCAAGGGCGCCGATGGGATTGAGGTCTCGGGCAAGCCGGATATCGTGGCCATCCGAGGAGAAGAGGCCTATGTGGAGGACTGCAAGACCGGGAACCCACGACATTCCGATCATTTTCAAGTCCTCATCTACATGCTGTCGCTACCCTACGTGGAGGGCCACTGCAAGGGGCGCAAACTCGAGGGACGCCTCATCTACGGCAACACGATCGTGGACGTCCCCTCATGTAAGATCGACACCGATCTGAAGGAACTGTTCCGTAAGACCGTCCTGGCGATTGGCGGACCCGAGCCGGCAGAGAAGGTACCGAGCTGGGGTGAATGCCGATACTGTGATATCTCCAAGGCCGACTGTCCCGAGAGGATTGAAACCCAGGCAGAAGCCGTCACAGACCACGGGCTGTTCTGAGAATGTCGGTGTGTTCTTCATGACTGCATTATCGCAATCGTTCGCATTCAGATGGTATGCATCGGTGTACCTGTGAATCGCACCGTCCGCCCGGGATCAGCATCGACTTTATGCTCTTGCCTTTCTCTGCCGTCGAGTCGTCCTGCGATTCGGACCGCGGCCTGTTTCTGAATCCGGACGTCTCAGCCGTCCATTCGTGGTATACCACCTTTTCGTGTCCGTGTGAGGGCGGTATACTTCTTGTCTCCGCCGTACCGTCCTGTCCACCATGTTGCGACTCCTTTCATGGGCATCGACCGGCAGACAGACGCCCGATGACTGGCAGGGGGGACTCGACCACCCAGTCGCCCAGTGGATCCATCGAGTCGGGCACTCGGGCGTCTCCGGTCGCCTCATCTGCGACCATGAGCCCGTACCGGGCCGGCAGTTCAGGCGAACCGCATCGTCCAGACCGCATCGAGGATGCCGGGATCGAAGGTTAGTTGAATCCGGTTGGTATACGTGCGGTTGACCTTGGTCGAGATCAGAACGAGCAGTCCGAGGCTCTGAAGGTAGGAGAGATTCGAATAGAAGTGCATGTAGCTGAAGGGCTCTTCGTGGACCTGGGCGCTTCTGCGGCGATAGGTCTCGTAGACGCCCTTGGCGAAGCCGTCGGACTCATCGAGGACCGCCCTGAGGATCAGGAGGTTGCGGTCGTTGAGGTCGCGGATCACATCGAACATGATGTCGCGTCTGGCCTTCTCAAAGTGTTCGGCGATGGCTGTCTGCGGTTCCAGGGCCCAGCGGTCGAGCGTCTTGATGGCCACGCGTACGTCGGAATTGGTGTTCCTGGCGGTCATCGCCGCCACCTCGCTGAGGATACCTGGGGGCGTTGTCTTCAGTCCGATTCGCGCGCGATCCAGGAGGATCTGTTCGATTTCGGTGGCGTCGTAGTTG
>JAXDBU010000173.1:0-35546 GCA_034678485.1 Sedimentisphaerales bacterium
TGCTCGGCAAGACTCCAGAGTCAAGTCGGCCTAAGGGACTGTGACTTGGAGCGAGAAGGTCTTCAGCGGCTCCACACCTTCTTCCCACGGCCTGCGATAGACGAGCTTGAGAGTCATCTGCCCTTGATTGACCGCCTTGAAATCGAAGCTTTCCCACCCACCAGCCCCGACAAGGGGTGGATCGCCTGTCTCGCGCGGCTTGAACTGTGCCTCGCCCATCTGCTCCACGATGGAGTCCTGCTGATCCACCCATTCCCATCGATACCCCGTACTGGGATTCGATTCGAGCGTAACGGTAAATGTCTGGCCCAGCACAACCGTGACCCGTCCGTCATACGGCTCCCACCACAGGCGGGGATAATCCAACCTTTCGGCAATCTTCCAGATGTCCTCTGTGCCGTTGCCCATCTCGCCCACGAAGTCCCAGCCGGCGTCGAGAAACGTCTGGGCCGTCTGCATCTCCGCCGTGGTTTTGCCATGGCTATCGTCACACCCGGAGGAACCTCCAACAGAGGAACCTCCAACAAAAGAGGGCAGACCACCCTGGCTACACATATTGGCCAAGCCACTTTTCTCGGTGTCATAGAAGCAGTCGATAACACCATGGTGCTTGCTCGAACTCCAATCCTGCCCCAGGAAGCCGCCGACATCAGTAAGCCCTGAAACCGGCCCGGAACTGTAGCAATTCACTATGTCGTAGCTGTTCCCTCCCGCAAACCCGCCGACGCTTTCAACGCCATGGACCGCACCACTACTGTAGGAATTGGCCACGATGCCGCAGCATCCTAAGTTATATCCTATAAACCCACCCACCTCGTGATCCCCGCTCACTGTGCCTGTACTGCAGCATTCAACGACCTCGCCAGTATTCTCACCGATCAGTCCACCAACACGAAGGGAGGGATTCCCGCACGTGACTGTGCCGCTGCTGCGGCTCTTCGAGATCATGCCTCCGTTTTGCCCCACAAGGCCGCCAACAAAGGACCCGCCGCTCACCAAACCGCCGTTTTGGCAACCGGTGATGATGCCGCCGCCATTTTGGCCCGCGAGGCCCCCGACTACCTCAGTGCCGCTAACCGAGGTTGTGCTGCAGCTCGAAGCGATGCGGCCAGAATGCCGGTTAAGCCCGACGAGGCCGCCTACACAGGAGGTACCACCGACAGAACCGCTGCTGTAGGTTGCCTCAACGTCACCATCGTTACAGCCCACCAACCCGCCGACACCGTAGCCTGAGCCGCTTACATTGATGTCGGCAATGATGATGTTCCTGACTTGGGCCCCGGATGACAAATAGCCAAACAGCCCCAGATTCCCGCGGCCTACGACCGTCATGTGCCAGATCTTGTGGCCGTTGCCGTCAAAGACTCCTGTGAAAGACGGAATCACCGCCTGCGGGAACAGCTTACCACCGCGCGTATTCGGGTCGAGGTCAAGGTCGGCGCCGAGAACGAAGTATCTGTCGCAGAGTGCGCCAGCACGTCCCAAGAAGACAAGTTGTTCGGCTGTGTCGATCCGATGCGGGTCTTCGGCTGTTCCGCCTCCTTCAGGCCAGTCAATGACAAGCTCTGGAATGATCCGTCCTGGCGTTTTCTCCCAGGTCAGGCGGGGATAATCCCTGCCGGTATCTAGAACCCAATTCGGATCGTTGGCAAAGCCGTTTAGACCCAGCATGTTGGGATCCATCATCTCGGCCGTTGTCAAGCCTACGCCGCCGGCGCTTCCCAGTAGCCCAGAGGCCTCAGTATCCCACACACTGCTCATAGCCCCAGCCCCGGCGGATATCAGCCCGCCGACCTCATCCCCTGCGACCGCTCCAACACTGTAGCTCGAGACTATGCTACCCCCGTTGTAACCCACAAGGCCGCCGACACAGTACCCGCCAACCGGGCCGGTGCTGTAGCAGTGACTCACACTGCCCTCGGGGTTGTTACCAATTAGGCCACCGACACGGCTACCGCCGGTGACCAGGCCGGCGACGCTGTAGCAGTTGTGGTTTCCGCTAACCGAGGCGGTACTGTAGCTTGAGGCAATGGTCGCTTGGTTCTCACCCACGAGGCCACCCACAGATTGATCTGCCCACGATTCAGCAGTAGCGCTGCCGTTGACAGAGCCACTGCTGTAGCTCAACGTTATCTCACCCCTGCTATGGCCAACCAAGCCGCCGATGTAGAAGTAATAGTGGTTTCCGCTAACCAAGGCGGTGCTGTCGCTTGAGGTGATACTCCCTCGGTTCTCACCCACGAGGCCACCGACAGCTTCTTCTGCTTCGTTGCCCGCCCATATCCAGTCGGCGGCGATTCCTCTGACCAAGCCACTGCTAGAACTCGCGTTGATGCTACCGGCGTTGGAGCCCACCAGCCCACCGATACAGACGCCGGTTCCACTTACATCTACTGCTTCCACGCGTAGATTGGAGACCCTTGCGGTAGAACCCATTCGCCCGAATAGGCCCAGATAGTCCCCGCCCAGAATCGTTAGATGTGAGAGCTTATGATCCCTCCCATCAAAGACGCCGGCAAACGCACTTCCCTGCGTCCCACGTATCTGGTTGCAGTAGGCAGGTGCAATGACGGCCTTGTCAAAGATCTTGCGGCCGGGGAGGTTGGGGTCCAGGTCGATGTCGGCGGTCAGAATGAAGTGCTTGTCGTAGTCGTTGGGATCCTCGCCGAGGGTGATCAGATCGGCGGCCGTGGCGATCTGGTACGGGTCGTTCGGCTCCCCCGTCCCGCCGCTGTATTTGCCCGTGGCGGTGGAAACAATGGTCAGAAACAGACCGACTGTGAGAATCCCCCGGACTCTGCGCGTGACCTGCATAACTCACCTCCCGATCTGAGAGCCTGGCATGGACAGCGGCTCGGCGTGAAGACAGCCAACGGCAATAAGGGAGCAGGGCAGCCCCGCTCCCCGCCGCCAGCCGTGTTTCCATTATACCCGTTCTCGATGGGACAATTCCATACGTATGACTACGTATTTTCGCATCGTGAGGAAGCATTCCGGAATCGCCCTCTCCGACCGCCACAGTCAATTGACAACCAGCCCGTGGAAGAATAGGATAATCTGTGTCGCATCTGACCGGTGGCGTATGAGAGACACGATCATCTGGGTCGCAATTGCGGTGGCGATGGCCGGTTCGGCCCGGTCGGCGGACCATCCCCTTCTCGGCCAGACTGACGCCGTGGTGTGCTTCCCGTCGCAGACAGTCCCGTCGATTGCCGAAGGGCGGATTGGCGAGGCTGTAAGGGCAGCCTCAACCAGTGACATTCTGGCGCCCCTGGTGGTCGATTATCCCTTGGACGAAACGGTCCTACCGCCGGACATCGCGGCGCCGACGTTCGTGTGGAGCGACCCGACGCCGCAAGCCGACGTCTGGCTGATCGACCTGGCGTTCGACGCCAATCACGTGTACGTGCTCACCCAGGGGGCCACGCCGCCGCGGGCGCCGGACGACGATCCGCAATCCAACTCGCAGGCGACCGCCGCATACCGGCCACCGGAGCCACCGGTCCCCATCAGGCGATGGCGACCCGATCCTCAGGACTGGGACCGGATCAAAGGACAGTGGCGCAGCGGGACCGGGATTGTCACAATTACAGGCTTCTCCGGCGATACGCTGGGCGTCGCCTTGTCACGAGGGCGCGTGAAGCTGAATCTCTCCGAGGACCCGGTCGGGGCGCCGATCTTCTTTCGCGACGTGCCGCTGCCGTTCCGTCATGTCCTGGCGAATCTCGACTCCATTCGCTGGCGCCTTGGCGATGTCTCCAAGTACGAGTCCCGCACCCTGTTGACCGGGATGAAGGTCTGCGGCAATTGTCACTCCTTCACCCCCGACGGCAAGACCCTCGCAATGGACGTCGATTACGGCAGCGACAAGGGGTCCTATGTCATCGCTGAGATCCAGCCGCAGACCGTGCTGAGCAAGGACAAGGTGATCTCCTGGAGCGACTACCTGCGGGACGACAAGGAGCCGACGTTCGGTCTGCTGTCTCAGATCTCGCCGGACGGGCGGTACGTCGTCAGCACGGTCAAGGACCGGTCCGTGTTCGCACCGATCGACGATCTGCACTATTCGCAGCGGTTCTTTCCGGTGTCGGGGATTCTGGTGGTCTACGACCGGCAAACCCAGCGATTCTTCCCGCTTCCGGGCGCGGACGACCGTCAATACGTACACAGCAATCCCGTGTGGAGTCCGGACGGCAAGACGATCCTGTTCGCCTATGCCCCGGCGTACAAGCTCACCGGCCTGAAGGACGCCGCCTCCGTGGTGGTCGAGCGAGAGGAAGTCGCCGAGTTCTTCGAGGGCGATAAGAAGTTCCGCTACGACCTCTACCGAATCCCCTTCAACAACGGCCTGGGCGGACAGGCGATTCCGTTGCCCGGCGCCTCGGGAAACGGCAGGAGCAACTTCTTCCCCCGCTTCTCGCCGGACGGGCGGTGGATCGTGTTCTGCCAGAGCGATTCCTTCATGCTCCTGCAGCCCGACAGCATGTTGCACATCCTGCCGGCAAGCGGCGGCACCCCACGGCCAATGCGATGCAACTTCCCCGATAAAATGAACTCCTGGCATAGCTGGTCTCCCAACGGCAAATGGTTGGTGTTCGCATCGAAGGCCGACGGGCCGTTCACCCAACTGTGGCTGACGCACATCAACGCCGAAGGCAACGACAGTCCCGCGGTGCTGCTCGAGCATTTCACCTCAGCCAATCGCGCCGCCAACATCCCCGAGTTCGTGAACGTGGATCCCCGCCGGTTCGCGGAAATCCGACAGGAGTTCGCGGACTACTACACGTACTACCGCATCGGACTGGGCTACGAACGACGTCACGAGTATGCCAAGGCCGTCGCGGAGTTTCGCACGGTCCTGAGCGATGAGCCCAACCACGTCGAATCGCTTTACCTTCTCGCATCCTGCCTGGCCCGACTCCATCAGGAGCAGGAGGCGATTCCCCATGCACGGAAGGCGGTTTCGCTGGCGCCGAGCAGTCCGATGACGCACGGCCTGCTGGGCAGTCTCCTGTGCGGCGCCGGGCAATACCGGGAGGCCTTGGCTCACCTCCGCGCCGCTCATCTGGCGAATCCCGGCGATGTGGGCATCGCGAACAACCTGGCCTGGCTCCTCGCGACCTGTCCGGACGCGACGTGCCGGAACGGGGAGCAGGCGCTGCGCTTGGCCGAATGGGCCTGCAAGGCGACGGACTACAAGTCGCCTCCCCTGCTGGACAGCCTGGCGGCCGCCTACGCCGAGACCGGCCAATTCGAGGAGGCAATCCGGACCGTCCGGCAGGCCATCGAGATCGTCCGCGACAGCTCCCAGGGATCGACGCAGACGCTCGATGCCCGCCTGGAGTTGTACCTGGCCGGCAAACCCTGCCGGGAGCCCGCGGCGAGATGATCGGCGCCCTCTTCTCCGCACTCGCACTCGGGATTTCGAAGGCGACCTGAACTCCCGAAAAAATCGTTTTTCATCTTGACGCGCCGCAGGGGAGGGGATAGCGTATACTCAGATTGTTACTCCGTGCGTGCGCCAAAGGCCATACGCACCATCCGAGACGGCAAAAGAGCGTATCTTACAAGTCAAGCAAGGCCGTGGCAGTTCTCGGTGGAAGTGCGCACACCGAAGTCGGGATCGGTTGTCGCAAAAGGAGGAACAGATCATGAGACGCGTCACGATTCTCTGGGCCGTAATCGCAGCCACTACTTCGCCTACGTTCGCGGCAATTGTCTACTCAGGTTCCCAGAATGTCATCCTCCATCCGATGGACTCCCAGATCATCCAGCTCGGCGCCATGGACGGCGAGTGGGACGACTTCCGCGTCGAGCTGTGGCTGGACATGGGCATGCCGGGGGACATGTCCGCGATGGACATGGGCATGGGGACCCATCTGGGCATCTTCGGACCCGGCAGCATGGCCAGCAGCATGAACATGGACCTGGGCATGGGGATGGATCTGGGCATGGGCATGGGCGGCATCCTGGGTCTGGCGCTCCTCGCGTCCAACTTACCCATGGGGGCGGTCATCGGTCCCGATGCGACATTTGTCGATTCCGCCTACCTGCTCGGCCCCTGCGACTTCGGCGAAGACGGCGGGTACATCGGTCTTCGCACCGCGATGGGCCAGTACGGCTGGCTGCTCATAGGGAGCCAATCGGACATCGGGACGGAAACGCACAGCGTCGTCATCAACGGCTGGGCCTACGAGACCCAGCCCGGCCTGTCGATCGGGGCCGGCGAGGGCGGCGCCTGCGACTGGGCGGCAGGCAAGCCGCACAAGATGCACTGGCCGCAATTGCCCGACCTGGCCTCCACGGGAATGGATGTCGATCTTACCCAGGTCACCCTGGCGGACGACTTCAAATGCACTGAGACCGGTCCCATTCATGACATCCACCTCTGGGGATCGTTCCGTAACGACGTGCTGCCCCAGCAAGGCCCGGGCAGTCTGTCCTTCGTCCTGAGCATCTACTCGGACATCCCGGCGACCGCCAACGGTTGGAGCCGGCCGGGCAGCCTCCTGTGGACCCGGACATTCCATTCCGGCCAGTACACCGTCCGCAGGGTCCACAACGGTCCCGAGGGATGGTACGATCCCATGACCGGTCGCTATCTGCCGGACAATCACAGATATGCCTTCCAGTACAACTTCTGCATCGACGACAACGCCTTCGAGCAACAGGAGGGGACCATCTACTGGCTGGCCGTCGCATGTTATCCCGCGATCACGAGTTCCGCCGCGACTGCGGGCGCTTCCTTCGGGTGGAAGACCGCGTCCCTGCAGTGCTGTTGGAACGACGATGCCGTCTACACCATCCCCGGCACTGCCGGCTGGGTCGAGATGGTCTATCCCGGGGAGCACCGCTACGCAGGCCGGTCGCTTGATATGGCCTTCGTGATCACAGGGGACGATGAAAGGAAGCCCGAGAAGGACCTTGGAGATGCCCCGGACAGCTCGAACAGCGTCGCCGGCGCGACGATGCTCGCCTATCCGCCCGGCGTGATCGCGCACTTCCCGACAGTCTACCAGGCCGGTTCGCCTCCGTACGGACCGGTCCATCTCCACCCGCTGGATATGTTCTACCTCGGCGAGGCGGTCAGTCTGGAAGCGGAAGCGGACATCGGCGGCGACGAGGACACCGTGAACAACCTGGATCCGCTCAATGACGCGCCGAACCGGGACGGCGCCGACGACGGTCTGCAGCTTCCCCTCGTCTTGCCGTCCTGCCAGATGGCCACAGTCAGGTACGTGGTTACCGTGACCACTCCGTCTACGCGGCCGGTCTACGTCAACATCTGGTTCGACTGGAACCGGGACGGCGATTGGGACGACGTGCACACGTGCGCCGACGGCACGATAGCACCCGAGTGGGCCGTACAGAATCAGATGCCCATTGTGCCCGAGCCCGGCCCGTACACGGTCGAATCTCCCGGGTTCCGATGCTGGCACCCGGCGCAGCGCGAGCTCGAGCCGCTCTGGGTCCGCATCACGATCGGCGAGCAGCAGCACTTCCCGTCCATCGTCCTGGTGGGCGCCTTGCCGGGGTACGAAGGCGCCGGACCGTCCGACGGCTACAACTACGGGGAGACGGAGGATTACCTCGTCCAGCCCGCGATCCAGGTATACCCGCTGAAATACGATTGGGGCGACGCCCCTACCACCGCGGCGGCGATCGGCTATCCCACATTGGCCGCGGAAAACGGCGCCAGGCACCGCCCGTTCGGTCCATGGTTGGGCGACGCACAGAATATGCCCGACTCCGAGCCGGACGGCCAGCCGGACGCCAGCGCCCTCGGCGACGACAACGCCGGGAGCTCGGATGAGCGAGGCGTGATCTTCTCGCCGCTCATCGTCGGCCAACTCGCCTCTGCAACGATTGAAGTCAACGGCGGCGGCGGCGTAGTCCAGGCGTGGATCGACTTCAACGGGGACTTCACCTGGCAGGTCGCGGAAAAGATCCACGACGCCTTCCTTCCCGACGGGGTCCATGTCGTTCCGTTCGTGGTCCCCAACAGTGCGGCCGTCGGCGTTACCTTCGCGCGATTCCGCATCAGCACGAACGGCGGCCTCCCTCCGGACGGCGCTGCCCCGGATGGCGAGGTCGAGGACCACATCGTGAAGATCGGCCCGCCGTCGACGGGCACAGACGAGAAGGGATGGTGCCAGACGCCCGATCTGACGCCGCGAGGGATCGACATCTGCGTAGACACCAGCAACGACGCCTCGCGCGTGCTCGCGGACGATTTCCAGTGTACCAGTAAGGGCCGGCTGACCGACATCCGCCTGTGGGGCTCCTGGAAAGGCGACGTCAAGGGCGAAATTCGGAGCATCACCGTGCAGATCCACTCCGACGATCCCGTGGGGACCGACGGATACGACAAGGAGAACCAATACTCCAAACCCGGACCCGAGGTCCTGTGGGGCAGGACGTTCACCTCCGGCGAATTCGCCGAGAAACTCTACCACACCATGGACATCGGATATGAATGGTGGTGGGATCCCTGGACCGGAGACCTGACGCCGGAGGGCGACAAGCAGGTCTGGCTGATCGGCATGACCGTCAAGCCGGAAGAGGCCTTCCTGCAGGAAGGCACATACGACGAGCCGGTGGTCTACTGGCTGTCCGTTCAGGTCAAGACGACTGACGGCCAGTTCGGATGGAAGACCCGACAATGGCCCGAGCACTTCATGGACGACGCCGTGTGGGGCAGTGGGTCAGCCGCAGACTGGGCGGAGCTGCGATATCCGTCCAGCCACCCCTTGGCCGACAGCAAGGTCAACTCGATCGATCTGGCGTTCTGTCTGGGCTTCACGGTCGAGGATCCGCCCATCGTGACCGCACAGCCGGTGGCGGTCACGCAGTGTCCGCCGGTCTCGACAACCTGTCCGGCGCTGCTGACGGAATGCCCCGTCGTCGAGACGTGTTGCCCGACGACGGAGACGAAGTGCCCGGTCACGAAAACCAAGTGCCCACTGGTGGAAACCCATTGCCCGCCGGTGCAGACGAAATGCCCGCCCGTAGCGACGGAGTGTCAAACCGGTGAGACCCAGTGCCCCGCCGTCGAGACCAAGTGCCCGCCCGCGGAAACCAAGTGCCCCGCCGTTCTGACGGAGTGCCCGGTCTATCAGACACGTTGCCCGCCGGTTGAGACCAAGTGTCCGCCCGCGGAAACCAAGTGCCCGACGGCCGATACGAAGTGTCCACCCGCAGAGACCAAGTGCCCCGCCGTTCTGACGGAGTGCCCGGTCTTCAAAACGCGGTGCCCGCCCGTCGAAACCAGGTGTCCGGCCGCCGACACGAAGTGCCCGGTCGTCGAGACCGAGTGCCCGGTCACAGAGACCAAGTGCCCTGCGGTCGATACGAAGTGCCCGCCCGCGGAGACCAAGTGTCCCGCCGTTCTGACGGAGTGCCCGGTCTATCAGACACGTTGCCCGCCGGTTGAGACCAAGTGTCCGGCGGCCGAGACGAAGTGCCCCGTCGTCGAGACCGAATGCCCGGTCACCGAGACCAAGTGCCCGTCGGTTGACACGAAGTGCCCGCCCGCGGAGACCAAGTGTCCCGCCGTCCTGACGGAGTGCCCGGTCCACCAAACGCGGTGCCCGCCGACGCCGACGAAGTGCAAGATCGTAGATACGGAGTGCCCAATCATCCAGACCAGTTGCCCGCCCGTGGAGACCGAGTGCCCGGCCATGCAGACGGAATGCCCGGTCGTATTCACCCGCTGTCCGACGGAGCCCACCACGTGCCCGCTCACAGTGACCAAGTGCCTGGTAATAAAGACCCAATGCCCTGCATGCGACGCCGGAACGAACTCAGGTGGCGAATTGAAGACCCTTCTCGGAGACGCGTGCGTTGTCGTGAACACGCCGTGCCTGACAATCGGGGATTATATGGCCATAGCGAGGGCAACAAGATAGCTTGAACGTGCAGCGCTACGAAGTCGGACAATCCGGGTGTGAAGGTCCAGATCCTCGATATTCGGATGAACGGGCTCTCGCGACGGTCATTGCCGCAGCCGCCGGCCTGGCGGCCGCGTGGCTCTCCGCCGGCTCAATAGGTCTGCTCGGGCACCCGCTGCGGCGGGCAATGACGCTCCTGCTGCTGGGGGTAGCTGTTTTGTCACTGCACCCCCGGCGGCACATCAGGTCGGTTTGGACACTGCTCCTCCTGCTGCTCGTCGCAGGCTCATCGTTCTATCTGGTTCACTTGCCGATGCAGCCGGCCGGCACAATGGCCTGCGCCCTTGTCCTTGCCCTGCTCGCGTCCGGATCGGATGGTCAGAGGAGGGACATCCTGTCGGCTTCGTCCGCGGCTGTGACGGTCCTGGGCCTGTACCGCTTCGCAGTAACGTCGATTCCCTGGCTCTGGCTCGGCGCGGACCTTGCCGGGCGCACCCTGGGCTATGTCGCAGGATGGCTGACCGGGCGTGCCCTCGCAACCAGCGCCACCTTCGCCGGCCTGGATTTCCTGGTCCTGACCGCTGCCTTCTGTGCGTTCTACCTGCCGCATACCCCCCGGCCTCGAAAGGGGCGAGTGGTCTATATCTGCGCAGGAATCGTCCTGGGCCACCTGCTCTATTTGATCCTGTTGTCGTATGCCCCTGATCTGTCGGCGTCGCTGGCGTCACCCGCCGACGCGGGCAGCGAGGGCAAATGGATCGTCCGCCTGCTCCATCAGGCAATCCCGTGGAACCTCCCGCTCGTGGCGTGCGGGATTCACCTGACGATCCTCGCCGCGGTCTTGTGCTGGTCCCCCTGGGTGTCGGACAACGACCCGGATTCCGCGACGCGACGATCTCACGGCTGGATCGCATCTGCGATGACAATTGTCGCCGCCGCGCTCTTTCCTTTGATTGCCATGTTCTATCCCGGACCGTCGAGCCTGGAAGGCAAGAGGATCGTCTTCTTCGAGAAGGGCTTCCTCAACTGGCTCAAGCCGACACACGGCTCCTACGGCCGGCTGTCGAGCGGCATGTACGGCATGCTCCCAAGCTTCGTCGAGAGCCTCGGCGCTCGATCCCTCGTGTCGGCCGAACTGGCGGACGTGGACCTCGCGACCGCCGACATCCTGGTGGTGATCTTCCCCGATGAGCCGTGGCAGGACGGCCAATTGGAACGAATTCATGACTTCGTTCGTCGCGGCGGCTCGCTCCTGCTGCTGGGCGAGCACACCACGCAGGACGCCGCGGGAAGCAACCGCTTCAACGAGCTGCTGACCGGCACCGCGATGCAGGTCGCATTCGATTCGGCCACGTTTGCCGTCGGCGGCTGGCTCCAATCCTACGAAGCCATCAGTCACCCCATGACCGCGGGCATCGAGGACAGCCAGAACGAGTTCGGCGTCGTCATCGGCGCCTCCGTCAAGGCGCGATGGCCCGCCCGGCCCATCCTGATCGGGCGATGGGGATGGGCGGACTACGGCGATCCGGCCAGTTCCCGAGCCATGATGGGCAACGACCTCTACGATAGCGGAGAGAGACTGGGCGACCTCGTGCTGGCGGCCGAGCAGCCGTTCGGGAAGGGACGGATCGTCACCTTCGGCGACACCTCCGGCCTGACCAATGCGATCAACGTTTCGTCTTATGTGTTCACGTCGCGTCTGTTTGCCTACCTGGCGGGCCCGGCAGCACATCCGGCCTGGCGGCAACTGGCTGCGACCCTGACAGGGCTGATTCTGATCCTTCTCCTGTGCCGGAAGGCAACTCCACTGAAAACGTCGCTTGTCACCGCGATCGCAGCCGTGTCGCTCGTGATCTGCGCGGAGGCTGCTCGGACGGGCATCAACCCGTTGCCCGACGGTCGTCGCACGAGTCCCAACGATCTGGCCTATATCGACGCATCGCACATCGGTGCCTATAGCAGCGAATCGTGGCGGACCGACGGGATCGGAGGATTGGCGTTGACCCTCATGCGAAACGGCTACCTCACCCTGTCCCTTCGCGACCTGACCCGCGAACGACTGGAGCGAGCCGGACTGCTCGTCGAGATCGCGCCGTCTCGTCCCTTCTCGCGAGAACAGGTGGACGTGGTGAAGGCATTCGTTCGCGGCGGAGGCATTCTGATCCTGACGGCAGGCTACGAGCAGGCCGGACCCAGTACCCCTCTGCTCGACGCATTCGGGCTGCGCGTCGGTTCGGCCGACAACCCGCTTCGCGAGCCGACGCCGTTGGGATACTTCAAATCGCCGTATCTCGAATCGGAGGGCAAGCGGGTCTACGTGCGTTTCCACGCCGCCTGGCCTGTCGTCTCCACCGATCCGAACGCCCATGTCATCGCGTATGGACCGGGCAACCAGCCTGTCATCATCATGAAACGTCTGGACGCGGGAATCGTGGTGCTCGTGGGTGATACGTGCTTCGCGATGAACAAGAACCTCGAGTACGAGAATGGAGCGGCGTTCGAAGGTCTGCGGGAGAACGCCGATTTCTGGCGGTGGCTGCTGAGCATGTTGCGCGATGAGACCATGTGGGTACCGCCCGCGTTGCAGAGCCAAAGCACCGGTGCCACGCCAGGCCGGGAGGTGACGCCGTGAGACGGGCATGGATTGCGCTGGCGCTGTTGAGTGCCTCCTGGCTGTTGGGATTGCCCTACTATCACGATGCCCACTGGGCGTCATGGGTCGTGGTCCTCGCCTGCGCAGTCGCTTTGTTGATCGGTATCGACCTGCGCGCGCCTTCGAAACGTACCCTCGTGATGACGGCGGTTCTCGGCGCTCCGGGGATTGTGGTGGCGCCCTGGCCCTATCGGGGGGGCGCAATCCTGATCGCTGTCGGCGCGTTGCTCTGGGCAGCCCCCATTCCTCGTCGATGGCCCGCGAAGCTTGGACGCGCAGGCGTCGCGGCCGGCGCGATCCTCATCGCGCAGTCTATCGGCATGTTCGTCTACGCGAGCGTCACCGCCCGGTCGCACGAGTTGCCGTGCGGACTTGCCTCGTTGCCCTATGCGGTCGCGAGACTCATCGGAATCGACGCCGCAATCGACGGCACGACCATCACACTCCACTCGATGCGCCGAGCGCACCCTCTCGGCGCCACGTGGGAGCTGATATTCGACCCAGTGACGTGGTGCTTCCTGATCGGCGGTGTGATCCTGTTGTGCCTGCGGTCGCGAGGTCGGACGGACCCGAAGCTCAGTGAGTCTCTGCGTCCGACTGCGGCGCTCGTGGCAGGGACGGCCCTGTGGCTCCCTGTCCGCGCCGGACTGCTCATCGCGCTATTCATGCATCGTGCGTTGCGGACCGAGTATGACGCTGCCCTGGTGTTGATGAACCAGTTCTGGAACCCCTGGCTGCACCTGCTGCTGCTGTCCGGCCCGGCGCTGCTCGCCATGCGTTTCGCCCGGGCGCCGGTCGCAACGCCGGGGAACGATGCACCGGTCGCGCACCCGGAGCTTTCGATCAGGGCGAGGTACGTCGCCCTGATCGTTGCGGGCGCGATATCGATCACCGTCGGGGTCTTCTGGGTCCCGTCGGGCCCGCGCAAGCAGGGACGCATCCTCGTGGACGAGCATCGCTCGACGTGGGAACGCACGGACAAGCCGTACACCACGGATTGGTACGGACAGGACTCCGGATACAACTACGCCTGTATCTACGACTACTGTTCCCGCTTCTATGAAATGGACCGACTCACGACGACCATCGAGGAAGACACGCTGAACCGCTGCGATGTCCTCGTCGTCAAAGTCCCCACATCCGCCTATACAGCCGGTGAGATCGACGCCATCGAGCGGTTCGTCCGAAACGGCGGCGGTCTGTTGCTGATCGGTGAGCACACCAGCGTCTTCAACACAGGGCTCCATCTCAACGGGATCGCCAGTCGGTTCGGCTTCCGCTTTCGCTACGACTGTCTGTTCGACATCGACACGCCCTTCAGTCAGCTCTATCGCCTTCCCGTGGCGCCGCACCCGATCGTGCAGAACATGCCGCCGCTGGATTTCGCGGTGTCCTGCTCGATCGATCCGGGCGCCAGTCCCGGCCGGCCCGTCATGCTCGGCACGGGTCTCAGGAGCCTGTCCGCCGATTATCACGCGAGCAACTTCTATCCTCAGG
The DNA here is from genome assembly GCA_034678485.1 of Sedimentisphaerales bacterium. Taxonomy (GTDB): domain Bacteria; phylum Planctomycetota; class Phycisphaerae; order Sedimentisphaerales; family Anaerobacaceae; genus PLanc-01. The sequence goes on from JAXDBU010000173.1 coordinate 14,041, forward strand.
TCGAGGACCTCGCGGAAGCGAGATACGGCGCGTTCGTCCAGCTCTGGACCGCGCGTCGCGGCGCCGGACGGGTTGCGGCCTTCACGGACTCCACGATCTTCTCGAACTTCTCGACATTCGAGCCCGGCAAAGCGGAATTGATGCTCGGCATGCTCGAGTGGCTGAACCATCGCAGCGTGTCTCCCATGGTCCGTCCGCCCTTGATCATACTGGGCATCGTGTGTGCGGCGTGGGGATGGCGAATGGGTCGTCGCCGGTCCGGCGCCTGCATGGTCGCGATGAGCGCCGCGCTACTGGGCTGGTGCATTGCGGTCACAGGGGTCCGAACGATCCATCAGGCCGCCAATCCGCAGCCGGAGCCCGTCCGCCCGTTCACCAGCGCGATCATCGACCGCACGGTGTGCGACACACCGCTCTCGACCAGCGGGTTCATCGCGACGAATGCGAACGGTTTCGGGATCTTCGAGCGTTGGATTCTCCGTCTGGGTTGGTTCACTTCCCGCCGGCAGGACAGCCGCGTTTTCGACGGTGATTGTCTTGTTTTTCTGTATCCCAACGGCCACGTGACGCAGGAGTTCCGCGCCGCGGTCGCGCGGTATGTCGAATCGGGCGGCAGAGTCCTCGTTCTGGATTCCCCCGAGAACACCCGATCCACAGCCAACGCGATCCTCCACCCCTTCGGGCTGAGCATGGGCGAGACGACACAGCCAAAGGGGATCTTGTCCGTACCCGACGGCTGGCCCACGACGACGGTCGATTCCGCCCGTGAGGTCCGGGGAGGCACTCCCTTCATCCGGCTGGGCGACGTCCCGGTCGCGACAATGCTCCGCCATGGGCAGGGCATTGTGATGGTCATCGGTTTCGGCTCGCGGTTCTCGGACACACGAATGGGCGTGACCGGGGATGTTATCCCCGATGCGGAGCTTCGCGCGGTGTTCAACCTGGAATTCCGACTTCTCGAATTCCTTGACTCGCAATCGCGGGACTGACGAACCGCCGGAGGCACGGCCGTTCCTGCAGGCCCCCGCCGTGCGAACCTGCGCTTGGCGGATCGGGCTCCTCTCCATGATTCTGTCGCCAAAAAACTTCGGCTATCGAAGCCGAGCCGTCCGAGAATACAACCGTTCCGCAGGCCCGAAGCGAATTCGAAGGACGAGCGGATGGAGGAACCGCCTGCAGGCGTTTGACCGCCCCCGTCGTGTTCGGGTACAATAATAGTGCGATGGATGAAGGGTCCAGGCCCGCACGCAGCCGTGTGGGGGACGGGAATCCTTGTTCTCGATTCGTGGCGTGCGTCATCGGGTCTTCCGGACGTTGAGAGCCGCGGATTGCCCCATGGAGGAGGGCATCAACGACAGTCGTGCCTTGCACAGGGGAGTCTGTTCTCTGCCGGAACAGGGTCTTTGCGGGCAGGCGGAGGAAAAAGCAAGGGGGTCGGGAGTACCATGAATACCTATCACATCCAAGAGTCAAGCAGTAGTCGCAAGGGGTGGGAAGAGAGGATCTTGGGAATCGTGGTGCTCATCCTGCTGGTGGCTTGTGGTCTCGCCAGTCTGCCCGTGCCCAGTTACATGACCAGCCGGGAGTCCTCGTTCCGTTTCGACTGGGAGAGACTGCACGCGACTCAGGTCGAGCGGCTTCAGGCCCGCGCGAAGGTGCTCGAAAACGAAATCAGGAGGCTCTCCAAGGCCCTGGAGAACACCCAGGCGGACCTCCACAGCTTCAGGCAGGTACACGACACGCTCATCGCGCAGGTCGCGACGACGACCGGCAGCGTGCGGGAGATCGAAGGCAGCCTCCAGGATTCCAAGGCTCAGGCGGAGAAGCTCAAGGAATACGCCGCTCTTCAGGAGCAACTCCGCAAGGAGCGAGATGAAGCGGTCAGTCGGGCCAAGGACGCGGCCGAACGCATCCGCGAGCTCACACTCAAGCTCCAACGCGCCGGCGTGTACCCGTAGTCGCGCCTGTTGGCAGTCGAGGCACACCCCCTCTATCGTCCCGATCGGCCATCCGAGCACCAGTTCAGTCGGACGAGGTATTATCACCCCGGCGACCGAGAATATCCCGCGTATGCTCCATCCGTACGCCGAGAACGGAATCCGGACTCAAGTCCGACCGGCCTTCTGACGATATGCCGGACATCGCATGTCTCCGAACAGATGGGGCATTGGGAAAGCACGTATGAGCCGATTCAGCTACAGACGCAAGGACGACTCCGGCATTCTGGAGGTCGTCATCGTGGTCGTAACCCTCGTAATCCTGTCCGCCGTGAGTATCCCGCGAATGAGCCAGGGCGCCGGGACCGCCGACGATTCGACCGTGGAAGGCAAACTGGCAGCGCTCCGCAACGCCATTGACCTGTACGCCGTCGAGCACGGCGGCGTTTTCCCCACAGCCGCTCGAATCGAGGCCCAGTTGACACAGTACACGGACATGGCCGGCAATGTGAGCACGACGAAGACCATCGCTCACGTCTACGGCCCGTACCTCGATAGGATTCCCGCGCTGCCGGTCGGTATCCGAAGGGGCGCCGCCAGGATCGCGACGAGCGACGCCGAGGGCGTCGGATGGCTCTACACGGAAGCCACAGGCCGGATCAGTGCGAACACGACCACGCAAACCACGCCGGGCTGGAGATTGTAGAAGGACGACGCTGCCAGGCGGGGATTCGCCCGACCGCGACGTCGGGCGTCATCCACGACAAATGGCACACCCGGGCGTAGCGGGTCGTCCGTATCCAGCCGGCACGGATCGAACCTCACCACCCCCGGGTGCCATCTCAAGTCCCATCGGACTCTCTGCGGGCGCCGCCCTTGGCGGCGGCGTTATTTCGTTTTCCCGCCCCCGCCCTGACCGGCCTTTCCGTGCCACTGCCAGGTGAGAGGCGGCTTCACGTACGGACACGGCCAAGGCGGTTTTCCCGGGCCATTGTCTATCACACGGATCACGGCCGTCCCCGCGAACGGCGTGCCGTCGAGCAGCAGGCCGCTGACCATCACGGTCGTCTCGGGCGCCGCGACAATCGCCTCGACGGCGGCGTACTCGAACTTGACCATGCGCTCCAGGACACCATCCCAGTTGATATCCGTGATATTCCACCAATTGGCCTCCGCCCAGGACCACCACTCCCAACCCAGGTAGGCAGGGATGTCATTCAGGCACACCGTTGAGCCGTCGATCTCAGTCGCGTCGTACCCCTCTTCCAGCTCGATGAAGCAGGTAATCCACCGGCCGGGATGGCCCCACCACTGCGGGCCGCAGCACTTGCCGGGACTGCCCAGATGCAATACCGCCGGGTTCAGGTAGATGGAAGCCCCGACGACATCCGTCACCGGTTCATCACAGTACCCCAGATTGTCCCAGAACACCGCGTACTGCACACTATCGGAGGAGGAGTCCACCGTCGGGGTCAGACGCAATTCGAGATAGCATACGCCGGTGAAGCCGGCCACACTTACCTCTTGATTCAGGTATTCACCCGCTTCGTTCGCCGACCAGACGCGCGTTTCGATGAGGGTGTCCACTGGAGTCACGAAGACGTACGCCGTGAACGGCCCGAAGGCCCCGCCGTCACTGGCCTCCAGCATCGCGTCGAAGGCAAGGCCCCCGACGTCGGTCAGATCGACCAATTGCACCAGACTGTGGTAGCCGCCCTCATAGATGTCCACGCCCGTCAGACTGAATAGACACAGTGACAGATCGCCGTCCGTGCTCCAGTAACTCGTGCAACTGGAATTCAGTCCTGGATAGTCTATGGCGTTGGAGTAGTCCCAGCCCTCGGGCAGATACAGGTACTCCGCCATGTCTTCAGCGGGCTGATACGGATCCCCCGGCGTGCTTGCCGAAATGATCTCGAAGCTGCCGTTGTAGATGTCCTCCGCGAACGCGCCGGAGCACAGCGACGCGACGAGAAATACCACGCATCCCATCCTCATGTGGCGCCACTCGCTTGCCGTGCCAGTTGCAGTGCCCATATGAAACATTTCTTCACCCTCCCGCAGATTGAACGATGCCTACATCAATAATACTACACACACGAAGGCCCACCATGATGACGCACGGCAGCCCGGATGATCGCTCCGAGGGGATGGTACCTCGCCCCATACGCCAGACGGAGCGCGACACGACAAAAACCTCGATGACACTTCTTCGGCGGGATCCAACCTTACTTCTAAAATACTTACCCAGCTAAAGTATACCCCGAAACACCCCCCTGCCAAACGACGCAAGAGGAATTTGTCCCAGGCGTAAGCGATGCACATTTATCGGAGTCTGAGGGTCCCGCGTTCGGTTGGGGTGCCCGCTTTCTCGCTTCCACGCATCCCTCTTCTGCACAGACGGATGCGTAGAATTATGGGCCTCTGTGTGCCCCATCAACGACCTATTCAGAGTCCCAGAGGGACAGAAAAACAGAGTCACAACCGATCATGACTGGGAGCAAACCACTCGAAAACCGAAATTGACGTGGCGGCTCTCGGGACCGTAGTAGCCGCGAGCGGAGCAACGGAGATCGACCACGTAGAAGCCCCAGGAGCCGCCACGCAACGAACGCGCTCTGGGGAACTGCTTATGTCCATGGAGGTTCTCCATCCATTCCCAGACATTTCCGGCCATATCCATCAGACCTTCCGGCGTCGCGCCGTCAGGATACCGCCCGACCGGCGTTGTTGCACCAACATTTCCGGTGTAGTTTGCCAGTTTGTCGGTGGGCTCGCCCTTGTCGGGATGCCAGGGGTATTCCCGGACCCCGCCGCCGGCCGCCCATTCCCACTCGATCTCCCGGGGCAGCCGGTATACGCGCCCAAGCTTCTCGACAGGCACGCCGGCAGCCGCTGTCTCCAGCATCGACAGCCACAGGCAATAGGCACTGGCGTCGAACCACGAGACGCCCACCACAGGCTGCTCATCGCCCTTGAACCGCTTCTCTTCGTCATAGGCGGACTTGAGCTTTTGGGCCCAGGAGCCGGGATCGTCGCCCAGATACTCCCTGAACCCGTCGGTTTCGCCAGCCGACGCCAGGAGCCCTTTCGCAAAGTCGGCCACGGGCAAGACCTCGCGGAGTTTGGCCTTCTCATCGGCCAGGTAATTGACGAAGAGCCGATACCGCTGGTTCGTCACCGGGTACTTGGCGAAGTACAGGTCCGGCACCTTTTCGGTCTTGCCCGTCACGGAATACGTGAACGACCCGCCCGGAATGGGAATATACTCGGCATTCAGTTCATATAGATTCCGGAAGGACTGCAGCGGATCGCGAAAGAGCACCGGGATCCTGCACACCTTGGCCGCCGGCTCCGCCGTCGCCCGCCGACGGGCGACGATCTCCTTGGCAAGGGCCTTCGCAGCACCATCCGGACCCGTTTGACTGAACTTGTCCAAGGCATCGAATGCAAGTGATGTGCCGATCTTGTCGAGACAGTAGACGACATACCGTTTCCTGTCGTCGCCCACGCGGCGATCCGCCAGGCATCGAGCCTGCGAGTCGATCCTCCTCTGCGACGCATCCGCAACCAGCCTGACGAGGCGGTCGCAGATCCCCTGGTTGAACTTCCTGCTGATGTCACAGCGGAAGACGGCGTCCATGAAGCCATCAAAGAGCTGGTCATCCACCTCGCCCATGAAGAAACGCAGAGGCTCTTCCCACCAGTCGCTGCCCACATGCGCCGCAATCTGTCTGACGCGATCCGCGTTCTTGCAGACCTCCACGAGTTCCACGCCTGCGAGATACTCGCGAAAGGACTTGTGTCGAAAGGTACAGGAGTCCTTGCCACTGTCCGTGAGGACCGCCGCCCGATCTCGCAGGTGTTCAAAATACTCGCGAGCCGACAACCCTTCCTTCATCGTGTCGATAACCGGCTGCATCTTCTCGTAGAGGGCGTCCTTGAGGACAGTGTCCGAAGCCTCCTTTTTGTCCTGCATCCAGAAGGCTATGAGCTGAAGGACGCGCATCGTGTGAGCCAGGCACAGAGGCGACTCGATCCCCCTATGGCGGTCCCGGTAGTACGCCAGGTAGCTCAATGCGGTCTTATATAGCTCGGCGCGGCTCTGGGGCAGGCTCTCGTGCTCCTTCCAGATGATCGCGACGATCTGCAGGAGCATAGGCACCGCCACCAACTCCTGAACGCCTTTGTTCTGAGGCAGCTTCAGGAAATCGATGATGGCCTGCGCGCGGTCCAGGCCGCGACGTTCTTGTCTCGCCTCCCATTCGGCCTGGGGCACGCCCTCAGCCCGTGTCTCTTTCCAACAGGCAGCGACAAACCATTTCCTGAGGAACTGCGCTTGCTGTTCCGTGGAGAAATCCCGGATATCCGCCGTCAGGTGTGGGAATCCGATCTGAATCACATCGGCGCTGTAGTACCCCGTCCAGCGAGAAGTCACGACGAAACGGGCGTCCTCAAACCCCTTGGCGGCATTGTCGATCCATTCGCAGACCTTGCGACGCTCCGCCAGATCGCTGATTTCATCCAGGCCGTCCAAGAGGATCAAGGTGCTCCGGTGCGACAGCCAATCGTAGAACACTTCAGATGAGATGTTCCTATGGTATTTCTCCGCCCATGTGCTCAAACACTCATGCAGCGGCCTCGGCACATTGCGCTCGAACTCCACCTCGCGCAAAGGCAGATACACAGGCAAAGGCGGGTTCTGGAAACCCAGGTCACGATCGCGCTCGCCCTTGAGGCACAGCATGGCATAGTACTTCAGGAGTGTGGTCTTGCCCGAGCCGGCGTCTCCGAGGACCAGCAGCATCCGATCCCTCTCGAACGCTTGCATCAGCGCAGATTCGGGCGTCACCGCGCGCACATTCTGCTGCGGCGGCGTATCGGGGGTGATATCTCTGTCCGCGTCAGTTTCTCGAACAGACGAGATATCCAGTGAGACGAACGTCTCCAGCAAATCGACGGGGATATTCGCGATTTCGTGCGCCCCGACCACCTGAACAACGCCCAGTTCCTGCTTCAGAATGCTCCGATACCCTTCCTCCGCACTTTCCTGAGTCTGCTGCATCTGACCTCGCTTGAAATCCTCCTGCACCTCCAGTTCGTCGCGTTTCTTGACCGCGGCATCGGCTCTCCGTCGCCAGTACTGGTACACGGCAAATGCAAGTGCTGCGCCAGCGATGATCCACGGGATTGCCTGCCACCACGGGAATGTACTCTTGCCGCCGGCATCGGGAGGCTCAGGGGGGGGGCGTGGTCGGCGAACGAGGACTCGCATTGGGGGGCTGCATGCCTCGCGCAGCGACGTTGGGGTCGGCTTTCTTCTGGACAGAATTCGGATCGGCGACCGCCTGGCCGACCACCGAGACGCAGGTCACAAGCGCACACAGAAGAACACCCAGCATTGTTGAACTCCCGCTCCGGTTTCCTCACAACTCGGACTACGCCAATACCACATACCGAGTATACAGGCGCAGCCCTGGGCAGGCAACAGAGAACTGGATTCCCGCCTGCGCGGGAATGACGAGGCTGGGCACCATGTCGGCGCAGGGCAGCGGCGCGCGAGTCACGAGATGCGAGCGACGAAGAGCGAGCCACCAGTCACGGATCGCGCCCCCACACGGGCTCACTCTACGAGCGACGAGGGACGAGAGACGAGCGACGAGCAACTCCCCGGGCAGGCTACTCCTCCGCCTGGAGCGTGATCTCGACGTCGCCTCTGCGGTTGTCTCGTTGGATCGTCAGTTTGATGGTGTCCCCGATCTGGTGGTTGTCGAGGATGCGGTAGAGGTCGTTCAGGCTGCGGACGGGCGTGCCGTCGACGGCGACGATCACGTCGCCCAGGATGATGCGGTCGTAGTTGTTGCGCAGGGTAGGTCGCAGGCCCGCCTTCTCGGCGGCGCCGTCGGACTGGATGTTGAGAATCAGCGCCCCCTCGACTCCGAGCCGACGGGCGAGATGGTCCTCCGCGATTGTGGCGCCGAGGCCGGGCTTCTGGATCTTCTGACCGCTGATGATCTGGGGGACGATCCGGTTCACCCCGTCGACCGGCACGGCGAAGCCGATGCCCGCGTAGGCGCCGGAGGGACTGACGATCGCGGTGTTGATCCCGATCAGGCGTCCGGCGCTGTCGAGCAGCGGACCGCCGGAATTGCCCGGGTTGATCGCGGCGTCGGTCTGGATAACGCCCTGGATCGGGCGCTGCGTGGCCGAGACGATCTCCCGACCCAGACTACTGATGACGCCGGTCGTGAGCGTCTGATCGAAACCGAATGGATTGCCGATGGCGAAGACCTTCTGACCTACCTGAAGATCGGACGAGGTGCCGACGGGGATCGGCGGCAGCAGATTCTTCGGCGCATCGATTTTGAGCACCGCGAGGTCCTTGTCCGGCTCGGACCCGACGTACTGGGCCTCCCAGGTGGACCGGTCCGCCAGCGTCACGCGGGCCCCCCGGGCCTCAGCGATGACGTGGTAGTTTGTCACGATGTAGCCCTGGTCGTCCCAGATGAAGCCGGAGCCGGCGCCCTGGGGGACCTCCAGTGCACGGAAGCTGAAGAAGTCCTGCCGCCTGGTCAGCGTGGTGATGTACACGACCGAAGGGGAAACCACCTTGAACAGGTCGATCGTGCTCTTCTCGTCGGCGGCCAGGTCGCCCCGAGCCGTCACGGCTCGCGGTGCGGCGCCCGTCGAGTAAACGCTGCCCAGCCAGAATCTCGCTTCACGAAACAACAGCAGTCCGGCCAGGACCAACAGCAGGAAGGTCAGCCAGGCCTTCGGCTGGGCGACGCCGGCACGGCGTCGATCAGTGTGTTCTCGTTCCATCGCCATGAACTCCAGTAGGTTCGCCTGAGCCCACCCGGTGCGGGACCGACACCCCCGAACTGAGCGGGAGCCATGATAGAATCGACGGGCCGGATTGTCAAAGGACAAGGAGAGGATCAAGGGTGCAGAACCGTAAATGGGGATCCAAGGAAACCCTGGAATGTCATTCGCGCGGAAGCGGGACTCCATTCTCTCGGTCTCGCCTCCTCCCGCGGTTCCTGGATTCCTGCTTTGCGCAGGAATGACAGAGTCCAACTCATGCCTCGTGGCCCCATCGAAGGTCGCAACGGCGGTCAGGCGTCCAGGGGTCAATCGGCGGCGCCGGGGGAGCCGCCCCAGTACGTGCTGGGACGCCAGGCGTCCTTCTCCCCGAGGGCGTTCGGATCGGCGACGGAGGGGTCGATCACAATCAGCGAGAATCCGTCGCCGTCGGTGGAATCGTACCAATCATCGCGGTAGCTGAAGCTCTGGATCGTTCCGCCGGCGGCGTCCCGGATCGCAATCTGCTCGCCGGCATTGCTCAGACTCCCGGCGTACTGTCCCGCTATGGGCAGGCCGGCGCCGTACCGGGCCTCGAAGGCCGCGAGGTCCTTGACCACGAGACAAAAGTCCCCCGGCGCCAGATCGACACTCCCGAAGGCGAACTCGATCCCATCGACGAATTGGACCCGGTTCAGGTTCACCGTCCCGGCGCCGACGTTCGTCAGTTCGACGTACTCCGTGTTGGGATCGTTCGGATCGCCTATGCCGGCGGGATGATACATGATCTCGCTGATCCGCAGGCTCTCGCCGACCGGGCCGACCGCGAAGACCGCGTCGTTCAGAGCGCTCCACTGGCCTGCGACCAACGAACGCGCCATGATCCGCGCGCTCTGGGTAAGCGCGATCGGGCCGGTGTACGCTTCCACCGGCAGGTCCGTTTGCCCCTCGGGGACTCCTTGAGCCCTCAACTCCACGCTAATCAGGAAATCCGAGCTGGTTGTCGACTGGTTCATCCCGTGGATCGCCAGGATGTTCGACGCCCTGAGGAGACTGAGGAAGGCGGAGACATCAATCTCCTCGAAAGCCATGGCCGGCGTATCGTCGTGCAGGCTCGTGGCGGCGGAGTTGTAGACCGGGTTGCCGATGAAGTTCCGGCGGGCGATCTCGACCCCATTGAGGTACGCGACGAATCCATCGTCGTAGCGGATATTGAGCGACAGTTTCGCTACGTCATCCACGCCGTCCGTAAAGGAGAACGGAATCCGGATATAGCAGGTCGCCTGGATGCCATACATCTGCGATTCCAGATCGAGGGAGATGTAGCCCTCATAGCCGGTGCCCCGTTCGAACCCAACGCCGCCGGGACTGCCGGTCGAAAGCGTCCAGGCGGAGTCCACGAAGGACTCGCCGCCCCACCAGCCGTTGTCGATCTCTCGGGCGGGGACCAGCACACGCTTCGACGCGCTCTCCGGTGCAAGGACCGTCTCGGTCGTCAGGTAGGCGGGGTCCACAAGCATCCTGGGGTCCGTCCCGTCCGTCGTGTAGTAGACCGTTCCGGACCCGCTTATCGCGAGCGCGAAGCCGGACTCGACATACCCCCCCTGCCGGCTGAACGCGGGCGGGGCCGGCGCGTAATCCGCGGCGATCCGGCTGTCCATCCAGGCCAGGCGACTGGCGACCCACTGCTGCATCCACGTGATCTCCTCGCGAAACGTCTTGGCGATGTACCAGTTCGGCCAGATGTCAGTTCCGAGAATCCTCCAACGATTGAAGTTCCTCGCGGCGGGCTCGTCGAGCAGCGTCGCATAGTCCTCGATGATGCCGATCAACCGCTCCGTCGCAAACAGATCCCGCCGCAGGGCAAACCAGCGGTCCGCATACGCCAGCTCGAACTCGGGGTCCGCAAAGAGCCGCCGCCAGTAGGGGTAGTCGCCGTCCCCGAGATGGGCGAAATACCAGCCGGTCGGAAGCCAGCCGTCGTTCCAGTAATCGTCCGCGTTGCCCATCGAGAGGTTGTAGTCCCAGGCGGGACCCATGACGAGCTTGCCGTTGCGGTCCTTGTGCATGTACGTGCTCAGGCGGAAACCGTCGACGTTCTTGGTCAGTTCGACGAGGATGTGCGAGTCGACGAACGAGCCGACATCGATGTACTTCGCATAGCCAATGTCTTGATTAGCGAAGCTCGATCCGTACAGGACCGCCTCGAACGAGTTCATGTAGTTGCGAATCCAGTCCCGTTGGGCCTGGGTCAGGTCGTGTCCGTTCGGGTCCTGGTAGATCAGGGTCTGTCCCCGATTCGTGGTGAACCAGACGTCATCCGAGTCAAACTTGTCCTTCTTGATGATGTAGCCGCCGGTGATCTCGGGCTCCGCGTCGTCGCTCGCATCCAGCTTGGCGATGTCGACGCGGTTGGGTCCGATCTTGATCTTCTCCATCAGGACGTAGACTCCGACGTAGTCATCCATCGTCACGGTCGAGCCATTGGCGTTGAGGAACAGCTCGATCAGGCGAGTCCGCGGGGCATAGCGTCCCATCTCGTTGGACCACCGGTAGCTCAGCTCGTTGCGGATGAGCGACTTGTCCGAGTACGGCCCCTGGAGCACCCAGTCGGATTCGGCGGGCAGACCGAGAATGGCTACGTCCGTCTCGTTGCCCTGCTCGTCGTACATCTCCAGGTGGTATTGGTGTTTGCTGAATCCGTACGAGCTCTGGCCGCGGATGTTGATCGTCGCCAGGCCCGCGGAGTCGGTCTGGCCGCTCACAGAGGCTCTGCCCTCTTCGCCCAAGTCGGTGAAACAGACGTACGCGTCAACCGGCGAGCGAGAGACGCTCTTGCCGAACGTGTCCACGACGCCAATCGCCACCGGCGAACTGAAGCCCCGGAGGTCTTCGCCGAGGAACATGTATCGCTCCGTGGAGACCGCACTGCACCACCATCCTTCTCGCCAGGCGACGGCCTTCACCGTCGCGGTGCCGCCGAGGGTCAATGGTTTTGTATAGGTCGCGCCCGTGGGCCATTCCCTCGCATCGCTGAACGGGCTGCTGCCGTTGAGCGTGTAGTAGATGGTGGCGCCTTCGGTCGCGGTGGTGAGCGTGATCGTGGTGGGCCCGGTGCACACACGACTCCGAACGTCGAACTGCACCGGTTCACAGATTCCTTCGTACTCCATGATGTTCGTCGCGCCGGGTGTCGGCGACGCCATCGCTCGCAGGTCCGAGCTGCCGTCGGGATATCGGCCGTAGGAGATGTCCGCCTGCTGCGGGCCGAAGGACAGACTGTCGAGCATCTCGACGCCGTCGGGGGCGAACAGTGCGACTTCCTCGCCGTCGGCGCTGAGACGAAAACTCGCGTGCAGGCCGGAATCGTCGATATCGCCATCCGCCCAGATCAGCAGGTACCCGTGAACGGGAATTGTGGTGACCCCAGGACGATCCGCCGGGATCTGCCACTTCGTCGGGCGGGCCAGGTCGTCCGTGAGGCAATACCCGCCTACATCCACGGCGGTCCGGCCCGCGTTATACAGCTCGATCCAGTCGTCATACTGGTTCTGCGGATCGCGAATGATGCGCTGGTTCGACGCCAGCACCTCGTTGATCATCACGAAGGCAGGTATTTCGCGGACCGTCTGGCCATATCCCGTCCCCGAAACATGCGAGACCAAGACAACCAGCAGGAACCCGAAACGCGTCATTCTGCCCATATGCACTGACTCCGACTGCCCGATAGTCCTGCCGCGACAAACAAGATCGAGACACGAAGATCTGCCGCGATCTCTGACGGCGGGCTACACAATGCACGCCCGACCGACAGACGGCAGACCCCATCCACCGCCCCCCTATTCTACCCGATCTGCCTGTCCCCAATCAAGGCCGAACTGCGTTTGCCTGCGGCCAGACACATTCTCGGACGTATCGGCGTGGGCGCGCCGTCACAGGGGGTGAAACACGCGGAAACAGGATGGACCGACGCTCCCTGACAATGGGCGATCTACCCCGCTGTTCTCTGCGTGCGATCCGACCGCAGGTGCCGGTCGAACCAGTTCGCGAACCGTCGGATATCCCAGAGCATCGTGGGCCAGCCGTGCTGCTTTCCCGGACGAAGGATCAACTCGGCAGTGCCTCCGGCCTCACGGACGCGGGCGACGAACCACTCAGACTGCTCCGCCGGAACCAGTGTGTCGGCGCCGCCGTGGAGAATCAGGATGGGCGGGATGCCTGACGTGACGTGATAAATGGGCGACATCTCGCGCCCGATCCGCTTCCAAACCGCCATGTCGGTCGCTCGCGGTCCGAAGGCCTTCACGAAACTCCTGGGCGGGCCGCCGTCGCCCGGATTCTCCGTCGAGCTTCCGAGGTTCAGCAGGTCCGTGACCGGGAAGAAAATCGCCACCGCCTGCACGGCGCTGCTTTCGCGATCCACCGGGTCGGGAGCCTCGGGCGAGCCGGACCCGCCGCGAGTGGCCAGCATAAGACTCAGATGGCCGCCCGCGCTGCCGCCTGTGACGCCGATGCGATTCGGATCGATGCCGTACTCGCGAGCGTGGTGCCGGATGAACCGCACGCCACGATTCACGTCCTCGACGATCTCCATTACGGTCGCCTGCGGCTGCGACAGATGCGAGACCGCGAAGACCGTATACCCACGACGCAAGAGAGGAGCAGCCATCCAGGACCGAAATCCATCCGGACCCGACCGCCACCCGCCGCTGACCATTACGACAATACCCAGCCCGTTCGGTCTCTGCGGCCGGAAGGTGTCGAACGTGAGATCCTGCCCATGCCGCCGGGCATAGACGACGCGAGCATCCTGCTCGAATCGAGGATGGAAATACCACCAGAGCCCTCCCGCCAGGAGAAGGACGACCGCGACGATTCCCAGCAGCGAGAACAACACGATTCGGATGATCCGACGAATTCTCATAGGTCCCTGCCGTAGATCAAAACAGAACACAGTCTCCTGACGGACAGCGTCCGTCACAGCGTTGGAGCAGATTGTAACGCAAATCCAGCGTCGAATCCCACCGTAAACACAACCACAGAGCGGCCAAGGCTGCGAAGACGGCATGTCCGCCACAGATTCCGCCGATTCAGGCCGAGGCAGACCGGCAACGACCGCTGGTACGAGCAGTTCGTTCCGGTCGCCGATCGGCTCTATGATGAACACTTGGAGTCACTATGAAATCAAGGATCTGCATGATGGCGAAGCCATTCAAGAGTCTCGTTGAGAAGACGTCGGCACCGAGCCGTACATCGGCTATTCGCCTGGTGTCGGCGGCGCGGCCTGCCAGTTCGTTGGGTCGTTGCCCGAGGTTTCGGGGTCGGATGTGATCCGATGGAGCGCATCGCCTTCGCCATCCGCACCGACCGACCAGGGGACCGCATCACCGTAGATCACCTCGTCCACGATGACCCATGCGACAGGGGAAGCCGGATCATCGCCGGGAAGGGACTTCTCCAAGGCCACCCGTTCGCCTGCGTTCGACAGGCTGCCCTTCCAGGGACCGACGATCCGAATGCCGAGACGAGACACATCGTCCCGATAAAGCTCGCGGAACGCGGTTACTCTCGATGTATCCACGATGGGATCGAAGCCGACGACAACCAGGCGCCGGCCCGACACGATCGACGTGCCCATCGGGAAATCGAATTCCACCGCGCCGTCGAGACGCCAGACAACGGCGCCGTCGCCCAGTTCGACGTCCTCGCTCAGCGGGTTGTACAGCTCGATGTATTCCTCGTTGGCATCGACCGGATGATACATCAGCTCGCCGATCACGATATCGGAAATCGGATTTGCATTCGCGGCGCCCGGCGAGGGCGTCAGACGGAACCAGTAGTCGCCGCCGTCGGGATAGCGGCCGAGTGTGATGTTAGGCTCCTGGGCTTTGAACCGCACGGCGTCCGCGACGCGATCTTCCGCTGTGCCGGGAAGGTGTGACAGGAGAAGTTCCTCGCCGTCCCTGCTCAGACCGAAAGTGTTCACATCCTCGAAGGTCACACAGCAATACGCCGGGATCGGCGTCGCCGGGATGGGCCACTTCTTCAGGTCGCCGACATCGTCGCTCAGATACCAGTCGGTCAGGTCCACGGCCGCAGCGGTCGGGTTGTACAGTTCGATCCAGTCGCCGGCCGTCCCGTCGGATTGCGGGTCGGGTTCGCCTGGGTTGGCCAGGAACTCGTTGATCCACACCACCGTCCGGAGCTCGGGATCGTCGCGGCCGGGGGAGCCGGCGATGTACGTGCTCGCCCGCCAGTTGCCGGGCCAGTCCAACGTGCCCTCGGGTTCGCCGGGTAAAGCTGAATCCAGCGGGACGAGCGAGTGCCCGCCGCCGTCGGCGGCCGGGGGCCAACCGCGACCATCGCCGTACTCGAACTGCGCGATGGTCCCATTCCACGTATCGACCAGCGAGACGTTCTCGCCTTCGTTGGCCAGCCTGCCGGCATACTCGCCCGCGATGAGACCCAGGAGCGATGAGCCGTACCGGGACAGGAACGCCTGCTCATTTCTGACGACGAGAACGAACTGGCCCGGGCCGAGGCTCGTGATTCTGCCCGCCGCGAAGTGGAAGGTCACGCCCCTGTCGAAGGAGACGCTGCGCAGGTCGAGCATCTCGTCGCCCGTATTCTTGAGCTCGATGAACTCGAACTCGTCGGGGTCGCCATCGCCCCGTT
The DNA here is from genome assembly GCA_034678485.1 of Sedimentisphaerales bacterium. Classification (GTDB taxonomy): domain Bacteria; phylum Planctomycetota; class Phycisphaerae; order Sedimentisphaerales; family Anaerobacaceae; genus PLanc-01. Next base: position 29,454 of record JAXDBU010000173.1, read on the forward strand.
CGGGCGGGTCGTACATCACTTCGGTGATTCGCAGGTCCGACAGGATTCCCGCTGCAATGGGTTCGCCTGCGGCGAACTGTACGGGATCGGACCAGTGACTCCATCGACCGGTATTGTCCTTCATCCGGCAGCGAACGCGATAGACCCTCCCTGGGCGCACCGCGGTCGCGGGGATCCAGATTCCACTGCCGAACGTCGCAATCTCGTTGCTCTCCCAGGTCGCGTCGATCTCATATTTTCCAGGCTCTCGGCGCGTTGTGGACGACGTGCGAGTCTGGCCGGCCTGCGGTTCGGCGAGCACACGCACGTCGACGAAGCAGTCGGAACTGCCCGAGATCGAAGCGTTCAGCACCTGGATCGCGATGACGTTCCGGCCCTGGACGAGCCAGGCGCTGGAATCGCCGAGGTCGTGCGTGAAGAAATCCGAGTTGTCCTCGATGATGCCGGCGGCGACACCGGCAGATGGAACGTTTTCGCTCGCGACGTTGTCCTGACAGGCGAGAACGCCGTTGATCCACACGTTCACGCCGTCGTCGAAGCGGACGTCGAGGGCCAGCCTGCCGAGCGCGCCGAGGTCGGCCACGTCGAAAGTCTTACGCAGATAGATACAGGTATAGTTGTACCGCATGTCCGGCAGGTACGTGGTGACGAACGTGTCTCCGTACCCGATGGCCGTCCGACCCGAGAACCAGGAGGAGTCGTCGAAACCGAGTTGTCGCCAGGCGCCCTGCACTGCGGAAGGCTCCTCTATGCCTTTGAAATACTTCCACAGGGCGCCCTCGGGCACCACGACGATACGATCGCCGCCATCCTGCACCGGAGCTTGCGATCCCGTCGCCACTTCCGCGATCCGCCACTTCATCGCGCCGAATGTGCCGGCCCCCTGCGGATCGGCGAACGCGGACGTGGTGAACGTCAACGCGTTGGCCGGGAAGTCCGTCGGCGCCGTTGTTTGAACCACAGGCGTGTTCGGAATCGCCTCGTCGGCAGCTTTGCTGCTGAGATAGCTGACCCGCTCGACGACGTAGTCCTTCATCACCTGCACCATGCCTTCGAAGGTTCGCTCGTAGCCGCGATCGACCGCCTCCTGGTAGAAGCGTCCGTGTCCCGCCTTGAAGCTGGCCACCTGGTCGATGTACGTGGGGTAGGCGTCTTCTCCGAGGGCCCAGTGGTAATCCCACATGCATCGGTCGGCATCGACCAGAGACAGACCGCCCGCCGGATCGTCGATGATCGCAGCGTAGTCGTCGATCAACTGATCCGTCTGATCGACGTTGAACAACAGATCGATGATCTCCCGCAGACGATTCTTGTTCTCGATGCCGGTGGCGTTGTAGCTCAGTGCGCCGGCGCTGCGGAACGGATCGCTCGGGTCGTTGTCGCCGTAGTAGGTTGTCCACGTCAGGTCGAGATCCCAGGGAAGCTGCCACCACTGGTTCGTTTCGGGATGATGGTAGAGGAACCAGTTCTTCTCGGTAATGTCGCCATGGTGGACAGCCTGGTAGACCGCAGAGTAACCATAGTAGGCGTCGAGATTCACTTTCTGTCGCCACCACGATTCGCCTGCATTCCGGTAGGCAGCGAGGAACTGAGCCAGATCCGACCCGTCCGAGGGCTGCGTCGGACCCTGGTTGTTCTGCTCGTCGCTGCCGTAGTCCATCTTGTAGAGATTGCCGTCGGGCAGGCCGTGCTCGTCGAGGAATCGGCCGTCCATCTGCTCGATGGTCATGTACAGACCCCAGAAGTCGCCGTCGTACTGCGTGCCCTGGGTCGTCAGCGGCGAATGGACTGCGTTCCGCGTGCCGTCCTCGTCGAGTTCGTCGATGATCCGGAACTGAACGTAGTTCGTCTTCGACGCGGGACAGCCCGCCAGGTTGAACAGGCGGAACGAAAGGGCCTCGAACATGCCCTGTTCGCCTCGCTGCCCGAAGCTGCCCTGCTGGATGCACGCGGAGAAATTCAGCTTGTCCCACTTCGTATCGTAGGGCTCGCCGGAGTCGTCGCGGGCCTGGAAGTAGTGCCCCCGCTGAAAGTCGATCTTCCACATCGACTTGCCCATGGCGTATCGCCACACGCCGCCTCGGGCGCGATAACGGATATGGTCGTAGACCTCGCCGTCGTAGACGAGCGTCCCGTACCAGGGATAGTCACTCCCGCCATACTTCGACAGCCAGGTGCAGTCCTCCACGTCGCTCTTTCTGCTGATGAGATGGTAGACCGGCAGGCTCCGCATCACCTCCGCGGGGAACAGGATTTCCTCCGTAACGCCGGGCTGGACCGCCCCGCGCCAGGCGGGTACGCCGTCGTAGACGAAGTACGCAAAGTTGGACTGCGGATCGTCCGCATAGGGCGCCGCTGTCGAAGCGGTCAGAACGTCCGTCGCCACGATCCGATATCGAACCAGGTTCCGATGCCCCTGCGTCTCCACAGGGATCTGCACGCTGTACTCGTCGTCGCCCGCCCGCGCGTCGCCCGCGAGGCCGTCGTCGTGCATCTCGACGCGGGTCCAGTCCGTGCCGTATTGCACGCTGGTCTTCGCAATGTAGGCGCCGGGCGTGACAACCTGATAGCGGAGCGTCACACCGGCAACACGCTGGTTGTCGGTGACCTTGGCGGTGATTGTCACGACCTCGCCGCCCTTGGGCTGCTTCGGCGAGTGCGCCACCTGGCGGATCTGCGGCGGGACGTTCGTCACGAACACCCGGTTGGCCTCGACCGGCGTCGGATACGCCGACCGCCAACTGCCGCCCAGGTCGTTGTCGCACTGCGGATTCATCAGTTGCAGCGACGACCCGGCTCCCGGCGTGCTCTCCGGGACCGCGTCGCCGACCGTCGGCCAGGGGAAGCCAAGCTGATAATCCACCTCATCGACGACCGCCCCCGAGGCATCGCACAGGACCACCCGTTCCCCGTCGCCATCCAGGGCGCCCGTATAGGGTCCGAACACCAGGTCATCCGGCAGCTTGATTCGGCCCGCCCCGAATTTCGCCTTCACCTGATTCGGGTCCTGGGCGACGACGAGATACCCGCCGGCGGCCAGCGTCGTCCCGTCCGGGAACGTGTACGACACCCCCTCGATGAACGACCAGCCGGAAAGGTCCACGTCCTCCATCCCGAAGTTGTGCAGCTCGACAAACTCCACCAACTCGGTCTTGATGTCGGGGTTCGTGTGGAGCTCGTTGATGACTACCGAGGCCCCTGCCCCCGCCGCCGCGAAAGCAATGCCCGGCCCCCGTGTGGGCGTGAGAGCATCCGCAGCGAGAAAGAAGCGCCTTACGACGTCACTACAGACCCCGCTCCCGAGCGTGCAGAGAACCGCCGCGACAATGACCGCCCGTGGGTATCGATTCGATGCGTACACGCTTCGTCCTCATCCATTCCAAGACAAGTCGTTTGCGATCGCTGCCATCCGTGTGCATCTGCGATCGCCCATCTCTTCTACGATCCGGGACCGGCGATTGCGTGGGACTCCAACTCCTGTCGCACCTGCGCGATCGTGGCCGCGAGTTCAGCCGCGTAGTCGTCCTGGACAACACCGATGGCCGCATCCACGATCTGCTTCATCAGATCGGCCGGGACATCGACGACAATCCCCAGGTCGGCAGCCAGAAGCAGCTTGGCCAGTTGGGTTCCCTGTTCCGCCAACGCGTCGATGGGATCGTCCTGAGACAATACGGTTCCGTACAACTCCATCTGCTCTCTGAACTCGCTCTCTGCCGCGACGATCAGCGGTGCGGCCACGGCTTCCGTGGTTCCCGCCGTCGCGGCGAAGTCCGCCGCATAGGCCTTGCACAGCAGAATGGGAGCAGACCACCCTCGCGTCCGTGCGGCTAATGCCAGACGCTGGCCAAGATCGGGGTCCTCGTTCCGGCACAAAAGCAGATCGATGGCCGTCTCGATGGCGGTGTGCGCCACGGTGGGCAGCACCTCGTCGAGGACCGTGTCGGGGTCGGACACGCCACTGAAGAGCAGGAACAGTCGGACCGAAGGTCTGAGAATCGCAGCCAGTTCCTCGCTCTTGTGACTGACGTAGCCGCTATCGGGATAGCTGGTGGAGCTGATGTGAGCGGTTCGATCCGCACCCCACAACTCATTGTGGCTTGCGAATCCGTAGGCAAGGGCCTTGTCGCTTTCGGACTGGGCCGGCTCGACCAGTTTCTGGAAGTCGTAATGCGTCAACGTCCAGAGCTGGTCCTGGTAGGGATCGCCGAACATCGTGTTGAATGCGTCGGGCAGGACCGAGCCGTAGATCGCCTGCATGTCGGTCGATCCCTGTCCCGTGCCGATCTCGTGTACGATATACGCATGGGTCGCCGAGCCCCAGCCGTAAACCGGCGAGGGAACACTCCACACGAAAACAAAGGCAAGCCCGACGAGAAGTGCGAACCGATTCATCTGACACCTCCATTACTCAAGTCCCCTGCTCCGCTCACAGCCACACTGCTGATATTAGACCAAATCGGACGGTTCGAGTCAATCGCCGCAGGCGATGCACGCTTGACAGACCTCGAACGGGTGGGTCCGCGTGAACCGATGAAGAGCGTCGGCGGACAGTGGATTCGAATGCGTCCCGTCTTCTTGCCGACAAAGGGTGGGACATGTCTTCCCCCGGGATAGACGCCCCGGCGGTAGAGCAGGCTCCGCCCGCCGCCCGTTCGGAATACGCAACCACGACGGACGCGAAGGGACGACCGAGCAGTTCCCGCAGAGAGATCATGAACAGCCTTATTGCCCTCGTACAAATCCGCGATTCGTCCCGCGGTCAGTTCCGTTTCGAAGAGGGCCATGTCGTCGATGAAGCCGTCCCAGTTACGCGTCCCGTCGCCGTCGCGATGATTGCCGATGTGGAAGCCGGTCGGATTCGTGTTCAGACCGGGCATTGTGATCGGAACGTCTCCGTTCTGACGCGCCGGGGCGCCGTCGTGGTAGTACTTGACGCGGCCGGTCAACTGGTTCCAAACCAGTGCGACGTGATGCCAGCGCCCCTCATCGACCGCCGGCGCCGTAGCGGCCGAACTCGACATGGCCTCGCCGGAAGGCCCCTCGAAATGCCATTGCGGATGTTTGCGGCCGCCTTCCGTGTCGCTGCGCAGGCCAAAGGAGAGCGACCAGTTGCCCGGCGCCGTCTCCCAGAGGAAGTTCCGGGTGTCCGAGCCGTTCTTCTCGATGTCTTCATAGCGATACCACGCAACAACCGTGTTCACTCGTGGCACATTCCCGACGAGCACCGTGTGGCCGATGTCCACGTAGTTGATGCTGGTCGGGGACGATTCGATCCGCAAGGCGCCGGACCCGCGAACTTTTTCGCCCGGGACCCGTGTCTTGATTTCATACCGGTCGCTCTTCCGGCTGCTCTCGTTCGACCATCGATCCTGAACATACTATCCTCCATTTAACCACATATATGGATATTTCGTGCGCGCGTGTATCAGGCATGGCCTGACGTGTAAACAGCCGCGTCGGGATTTTGGGTTCATCCGGTTCTCGCATACTCCTGCGTGGCTCGGCGCCGCATGACCGGGGGCGCTGCCCCCAGACCCCTGGCATTTTGGGCCTTGCGCCGGCAGCATGAGAACAGGACAGCCGCCGGTCCCGCCGGACCGCCCTGAACTACGCCAACGGCGCGGGGATCAGCTATGAATATGACACAGCCAATCGGTCGCTCTCTCTTGACAATTCCACCGGGTCGGGGCATTATCTCGGTAGGAATTGACGATTGATGATGGATGATTGGTGATTGAGAATCCTCGTGCGTCCATGAAATCCGTGTCTGAAGAAAGGCCGTGTGAATCCGCCTCGCGGGGGCCGCTGTCTGCGGCGTGCGATATCGACCTGGCGTTCACGACGGGCGGGGATGCGGAGTGGTTTCGCCAGACGAGCGAGACCTACGACGGGGAGGATGCCGCCCAGAGCGGCCAGATCGACGACGACGAGGAGACCTGGCTCCAAACGACCGTCGAGGGCACGGGGATCATCAAGTTCTGGTGGAAGGTCTCGTGCGATGGAAACGATGCGATGGTATTCTACATCGACGGGAGTCGCAAGGCCGGTCGGGCGGGGATCGACAGCACCTGGCACTACATATCGAAGACG
>JAXDBU010000174.1:0-11739 GCA_034678485.1 Sedimentisphaerales bacterium
CCATCCGCATCGACCAGACGCTGACCCAGGACGCCACCGGCACGACCGCGTTCCTGCTCTTCGAGTCGATGGGCGTCGAGCGGGTCCGGACGGAGCTGTCCGTCTCCTACGTCGATCACAACATGGCCGGCTTCGGGCCGGAGAACCACAACGACCATCTGTATCTCCAGACGGTTGCGGCCAAGAGCGGCGTATACCACTCCCGCGCCGGAAACGGCATCTGCCACCAGGTGCATCTGGAACGGTTCGGCAAGCCCGGCGCGACCCTGCTGGGCAGCGATTCGCACACCCCCACCGGCGGCGGGATCGGCATGGTGGCCATCGGCGCCGGCGGACTCGACGTCGCGGTCGCCATGGGTGGCGGCGCCTTCTATCTGCAGTGCCCCAAGGTCGTCGGCGTCAAGCTCACCGGCAAGCTCAACGACTGGGTCGCGGCCAAGGACGTGATCCTCAAGCTCCTGAGCATCCTGACGACCAAGGGCAACGTGGGCTGGGCGGTCGAGTACTTCGGTCCCGGCGTCAGGAACCTGACCGTCCCACAGCGAGCGACCATCACGAACATGGGCGCCGAGCTGGGCGTGACGACAAGCATCTTCCCGAGCGACGAGCAGACGCGACGGTTCCTGGCGGCCCAGAATCGCGAGGGCGACTACCAGCCGATGGCGGCAGACAAGGACGCCGTCTACGACCGGGTGATCGAGATCGACCTGTCGACGCTGGAGCCGATGGCGGCCTGTCCCTCCTCGCCCGACAACATCAAGACGATCCGCGAGATCGCGGGCAAGAGGGTCGGCCAGATCGCGGTCGGCAGTTGCACGAATTCGAGCTTCACTGACTTGATGATGACCGCCAAGGTGCTCAAGGGCCGGAGGATCGATCCGATGGTCGAGTTCGCGGTCGCACCGGGCAGCCGGGAGGTGCTGAATATGCTGGCAGACAACGGGGCCCTCGCGGACATGATCGCGGCGGGCGCCAGAATCCTCGAATCGTCGTGTGGGCCGTGTATCGGGCAGGGCTTCTCGCCTGCCGACGGGACGGTGAGCCTGCGGACGTTCAATCGGAACTTCGCGGGCCGCAGCGGGACGAAAGGCGATCAGGTGTACCTGGTCAGCCCGGAGACCGCGGTCGCCTCCGTTCTGACGGGCCAGATCACCGATCCTCGAGACCTGCCGCAACTGCTGGGCGTCGAGTACCCGAAGATCAAGATGCCGCGAGAGTTCGACATCGACGACAGCATGATCGAGCGGCCGTTGGACGACGCCTCCGCCAGGGCCGTCCAGGTCCTGCGAGGCAGCACGATTGTCGTGCCGGAGGCGCCCAAGCCGCTGCCGGCCAAGCTTGTCGGCCAGGTTCTGCTCCAGTGCGGCGACAAGATCACGACGGATCACATCATGCCCGCGGGAACGCACCTGAAGCTCCGCTCGAACGTGCCGGAGTATGCGAAGGTTGTGTTCAACTGCTTCAGCGAGCCGGGCAAGCCGACGTTTGCCGAGCGGGCGCTGGTTCTCAAGGCCAAGGGCGTCGGCGGCATCGTCGTCGCAGGCGAGAGCTACGGTCAGGGCTCTTCTCGCGAGCACGCGGCCCTGTGTCCGATGTACCTGGGCGTGCGGGCCGTCCTCGCCAAGAGCATCGAGCGAATCCACCGGGCGAACCTGATCAACTTCTGTATCGTGCCGATCCGATTCGCCGATGTCGCGGACTACGACCGGCTCCAGGCGGGCGACGATCTGGTGATCGACGATCTGCTCGGCGCGATCCGCAGCAGTGAGCAGGTGAAGATCAAGAAGGCCGACGGCTCGTTCGAGTTCACAGGCAGGCTGGAGCTGTCCGCGCGGGACAGGGACATCCTCCTGGCCGGCGGCCTGCTCAGCTACACGCGCGGGAAGGCCCATGGCTGAGATCGTCGTCAGCGTGTTTGGGACGAGCCGGGTCCGGCCGGGTGAGTCTCTATATGGGTTCGCGGAGCACGTGGGTCGGGCGCTGGCCCAGGGCGGCTTCACCATCGCCAACGGCGGCTATCGGGGCATCATGGAAGCCTCAGCCAAGGGCGCCGCCCAGGCGGGCGGCACGGTCCTCGGCGTGACCTGCTCGGCGTTCAAGAACCGCGTCGCCAACGAGTTTGTCACTCGCGAGATCGTGACCGGCTCGCTCAACGAGCGCTTGGATACGCTCGTTCGATTGGGTCGGGCCTATGTCGTCCTGCCGGGCGGGACGGGTACGCTGCTGGAACTGGCGACGGTCTGGGAGCTGAAGAACAAGCGATTCCTGGATCAGGCCAGGCCGATTGTCCTGGCCGGCGGGTTCTGGAAACCGCTGGTCGATCTGGTCGCGGGCGACGACCCGGCCTGTGTGGAGTCGGTTGTCTTTGCCGAGACCCCGGACGAAGTGACCGAACGGATCGAAGAGGGCATGAAGATATGAAGAACCGATTGATCGTTGGCTGCGGCGTGGCGATGCTGCTCGTCCTGGGACGGGCCGGCAGCGGGTTCTGTGCGCAGCCGGCGACGGAGGCGGCCAAGCCTCTGCCCGAAGCGACCGTCCTCACCGGCGTCGATGGCAAGCTCATCCACACGGATGCCAACGACACGTGGTGGTTCGAGTTCACGGCCGACGTGAAGAGCGACACGTATCACGTCCCGACCGGCGCCCGCTTGAGATTGTTGCCTTCGAGCACACTGGAGCGGCTGATTGCCGACGTGAACGATCGGTACGCGCCGTTGTACCGACTGAGCGCCCAGGTGACGCGATACGAGGGCGTCAATTATCTGCTGACGACTTACTTCTTGCCGTTGAGCGCGTTCAAGGGAGACGAGGGAACCCCGGCGACTGCGGATGTCCCGGTGGCGCCGGCCGATCTGTCGACCGACCCGAACCTCGCGGTGCCGCCGGAAATCCTCGAGAAGTTGAAGAGCCGCCGGCCGATCCACGGGCCGCTCAGGAGAACTGGCCAGTCAGATTCGCAGGTCAGTCCCGTAACGAGGGATTACCTCGGTCGGTTGCTCGTGGACCGGGTGGGCCTGATCGGCGCCGCGGACGTCGGAACGTTGCCCATCGCCCACGTATCCACCTCGGCGCAACCACGGTTCTACTTCGTTCCCTGCGCTCTGGGATGGAACGTCAGCACGATGCGATATGAATTGCTGCCTTCGAGCGCGTTGGAGCAGGTTCGCCGGTTGCAGCGCAGCTCGCTGGAGCCCATCCGCTTCAACGTGGCCGGGCTGGTCACCCAGTTCCGAGGAACGCAGTATCTCCTGCTCCAGCGGGCGGCGCCGGTCTACAACTATGGCAACTTCGGCAGGTGAGGGACTATGAGCGAATCACTGCACGACATCCTCCTGTCCTCGCGTGACGCGGGTTTCGAGACCGGGTTCGCGAAGCTGCGATTCGACATGCTCCGGTTCGCCCGGCTCGCGGGCGCCGACAGCGCCGAGAGTCGGACGGTCGCCAGGGTCCTGCGCGAGGTGGCCGAGCAGGGGGATGGCGCTGTCGCGAAGTACACGAAGGAGTTCGACCGCGTCGAGCTGAGTCCCAGCGAGTTCCGCGTCCGGGCTGACGATCTCGCCATGGCGCACGCTGCCGTCGACGGCAGGCTTCTCGGGGCGCTCCGCAAGGCCATCGAGAATGTCCGAGCGTACCAGCGGAAGATCTTCATCGGCGGTCGCTCGGGACTCTCGCAGGGCACGGGCATCCGCTATACCCCGATCCGGCGTGTGGGCGTCTGCGTGCCCGGCGCCGCGGCGCCCTTGCCCAGCACGGTCATCATGACGGTCGTGCCCGCCCAGGTCGCGGGTGTGAAGGAGATCGCGGTGGTCTCGCCGCCACGGTGGAAGGGGACGATCCACCCGGTCATCCTAGCTGTGTGTCACGAGCTGGGAATCGACGAAGTCTACCGGATTGGCGGCGTGCAGGCGGTCGGCGCGTTGGCTTACGGCACACAGACCATCGCGAAGGTCGATAAAATCGTTGGGCCGGGCAACAAGTGGGTGCAGGCCGCCAAGAAGAGCGTCGCCGGCGACCACGTTGCGATTGACTCGATCGCCGGGCCCAGCGAGGTGCTCATCCTCGCCAACGACCAGGCGAATCCCGCCTGGGTCGCGGTGGACATGCTCAGCCAGGCCGAACATGGCACGGACAGCAGCGCGATCGTACTCACCGACTCGCAGCCGCTGGCCGAGGCAATTGTCGAACAATTAGCCACGCAGCTTGAGACGCTGCCGCGCGCTGCGGAGGCCATGCAGTCGCTCAAACGATTCAGTCGGATCATCGTGGTTTCGGACATGGATGAAGCGGTCCGGCTGGCTGACGAATTCGCTTCCGAGCATTTGGAGGTACAGTGCGGCGCCAGGAGCCGAGAGATCGCCGAGCGGATCACGAACGCCGGCGCGATCTTCATCGGCCCCCACACGCCCGTCGCGGTCGGCGACTACTGGGCAGGACCGAGTCACACGCTTCCCACAGGCAGCCGGGCGAAGTTCTCCAGCGCCGTGACGAGCAACGACTTTGTCAAATCGATCAGCCTGATCGAGTACACCGCCGAGCAGCTCGCGGCCAGTGCAGACGACATCCTCCGCTTGGCCCAGGTCGAAGGTCTCGACGCCCACGCCCGCAGTGTTGCCATCCGCCAGCAGGGGTGACGTTCAGATCCCCCAATTGAGCCGCTCTTCGTGTTGCTCGTAGAACCGGCCCAGCAGGTGGATCTCGACGAGGAGGATGTAGAACATCAGCGGGCGTGCGAGCCAGATCTTCCAGGGTCCGACAGCCGCGTACATCAGCAGCCCGGCAAGTCCCATCAGCGGGAGCAGGCATAGCAGGAGCACGCAGTAAGGACGGAACACGCTCGCGATGGAGGGTATGACCAGCAGGGGATTGGCCGCCCGCGCAGAGTCGAAGTCATTCACCGCGAGCAGGACCATGGGGAAGACGAATCCCGCAAGCGCCGTCCAGGCCAGGAGAATCCAATCGACCCGCTCCCTGACGACGTGATATGCCAGAGGCGGACCCCAGATCAGCGCGACAATCGGCAGAACCGTTTTGCCGGTGGAAAGCAGAGCGTCGGTCGAGAGCGGCGACGAATCGCCATTGATGTCGGGTGCACGCCTTCCGCCCCCTGCACTGTGGCTCAGGCAGATGGTCACATAGTGCACGAAGTACAGGGTCAGGATCACGAGATAGCACAACTGGGCGATTCCTGGGGACTCCCAGAACCGAAATGTTGTGGCCTCCTTCCACACGGGGGGTAGAAGCGAGAAGATCAGCAGATGGATGATCCCGGAGACATTCAGCGGATAGAGCAAGACATCGAAAACGGACCGTGGTTCCTGCGGTTCGCTGTCTGTCGTGTCGCCGACCTCCGTTGGGGCCGGAGACTCCGTCCGGACGGGCGCGGGGGGCAGGTCGAACATCGATTCATCCAGAGGCTTGCTGGGGGTGTCCATCCCCGCCTGTGGGACCTGCTTTCGAACCGACGCCGGCGTCGTCTGCGGGACCCGGATGGAGCCCTTGCACTTGGGGCATCGGCCGCTCTTGCCGGCGTGAGTGGCCGGGACTCTGAGTCTCGTGCCGCAATGCTCGCATGGAAAGTGGATCACAAGGCCACCGCCATATCACCTCAATCGAATGCAGACCTCGATGGTTCTCCACCATCAGCCTATCGTTACAGACGCACATCCGGCGGAATTCCTTCGACCGCTTTCTGCGTTTACCCGCGAGTTCCATCCGGTCTGGCTCGTCGGTTCTTCAGGGGCTCTGCCCCTGGGACCCCGGCATCTTCCGCTCTGGGCCAATAGCATGGTCGAACTCGGAATCGTCTTGCCTTCATTCTCATGCTGCTGGCTCAATGCGAGAAATGCCGGGGGACCGGGGCTGGCCCCCAGAGGATTGTCACGGGACCGACGCCAGTCGGCACAGGCATTAGCCGAACAGCTCATCCTCAATAACCTTGAGATTCCTGTTCGCATAGAACATGTCCGGCTCGTGCTTGGTCGCTCGCATTCTGATCTGATAGTCTGGCTCTTCAGGGTTCTCTGCGTCAAAGAGGATTAACCCGAGTCCAAACACACGGCACAGCGAATCAAGGCGAGCCAACTCAGACTCGGGAACGGATGCCGGCACGACGAGATAGACCCTGTGAGAAAACAATCGGTAAGAACACGCCTGTCCAAAGGCCGTGATTAAGGCGCTGGAGTCGGTCTTGATCTCGGCGGAAACGACCTCATGTGGGAACTGGAGGATATCGCTGGGCCTTGGGGATAGAACACCGACAACATCGGGGGTACCCCATTTATCCTTGAAGCAGTTGCCCCCCAGTGGGATAGCCTTCGTGCATTCCTCCAACTCGTCTGTCAGATACTGAGCAAAGGACTCGTAGAATGCGCTCTCGCCGCATCGCTTCCTGGTTGTCTCCACGATCTCAATATCGCTCTCGACTTCGGTCTCGTGGAACTTGACGTGCCGAAACAAGCCGCGAGCGGGCTTGTACACTTCATCCGGTCTGTCAAGGTGAAGGTTCGGGATGGTCCAGTGGAACGACGCCTCCTTGATGTTGGGGAGTTCCTGTCTCAACAGTCGTAGCAATTGCGAGCAACGAAGTCCCCTGGGCTCGTTGACGAGGAACTCCACGGCCTTACGCGAGATTTGTTCCCTTTGTGTCATGGCCCACTCCCTCCAGGGCGTCTGGCTGGTCTCACGTCAGCTTGTGTTTGATGAGATCGGCCGCTTCTTTCAGGGCCTCGTCGATCTTGGCGGGGTTTTTGCCGCCGGCCTGGGCCATCTGGGGCTTTCCGCCGCCGCCGCCGTCGACGATGGGGGCGATCTGCTTGACGATGTCCCCGGCCTTGATTTTCTTGATCAGGTCGTCGGTGACGCCCGCCAGGAGCATGACCTTGCCTTCCTCTTCGTAGGCCAGGACGATCACGGCGGACTTCGCCTTCTTCTTGAGCATGTCGATGGCCTCGCGGGCCCGATCCACGGAGGTGCTCGATAGCCGCCCGACGACGACTGCCGATTCGCCGATCTTCTCGCCTGCGTCCAGGAGGGCCTTCGCCTCCGACATGGTGTCGGGACCGCCAGTCTTCGATGCGGTCTTGAGCTGCTTGGCGAGCTTCTTGTTGTCCTCGATGAGCTGCGAGACCCGCTCGGTCAACTTGTCGGCAGGGATCTGGAGCATCGCGGTGAGCTGTTCGACCACATCGCCTGCCTTTTCGAGGTGTGAGGTCAACGCCGGGCCCGTGAGCGCCGTGATTCGACGGACGCCTGCGGAGACGCTCTCTTCCCTGAGGATCTTGAAGCCGCCGATGACGCCGAGCCGATCCACGTGCGTGCCGCCGCAGAACTCCCGGCTGAACGCATCGCCAATGTGGTTCTCGTCCGAGGCGCCGATGCAGATGACGCGGACCTCGCTGCCGTACTTCTCGCCGAACAGGGCCATCGCACCGAGCTTGTCCGCTTCCTCGCGAGGCAGGACCGCCCACGTGACAGGCAGGTCCGCCGCGATCTTCTCGCGGACGAGCTGCGTGATCTTGTCGAGCTCCTCGGCCGTCGGGGCCTTCGGATACGTGAAGTCGAACCGCAGGTAGTCGGGTCCGACGTGGCTGCCCTGCTGGGCGACCGACTTGCCGAGTACCTGCTGGAGCGCCCACTGGAGCAGGTGCGTTGCGGTATGGTTCTTCCGCGTGGCGTTTCGGTCGGGACTGACTGTCGCGGTGACGGTCTGTCCGACCTGGAGCGAGCCTTCCGCGAGTTTGCCGCGATGGATCACGGCATGGCCGACCTTCGCCGTCTCCTCGACGACAAATCGGGATGCGTTCTGCGTTGTGCGTTCTGCGTGTTGGCATTCGCTCGACGCACCACGCTCGGCGCACGACGAAATAACGCCGAGGTCACCGACCTGGCCGCCGGCCTCCGCGTAGAAGCAGGTCGCATCCAGGACTAGACCGATCTCGGTGTTGGCCGGGACGGCGCCCTGTCTCTTGAAACCGTCGGCGTCGATCCAGCCGAGGATCGTCGCGTTGCAGCGGTCGGTCTTGTACTTGTGCAGGTCCTCGGTGGCTGGCAGGTCGCTGTCGGCCAGGCCCGCCAGGAGCGAGTCGGTCTTCTGGGCGGCTCGCGCACGTTCCTTCTGTTCCTGCATCAGTTCGTTGAATCGCTCGATATCGACGGTCAGGCCCTTTTCGGAGGCCATGAGCTGCGTCAGGTCCGGCGGGAAGCCGAACGTGTCGTAGAGCTGGAAGGCATCGTCGCCGCTGAGGGTTTTCTGCTTCGTTCCGGCGGCGCGGGCGGCGGCCGTGTTGAAGATCTCCAATCCGCGGTCGAGCGTCCGACCGAAGCCGGCCTCCTCCGACTGGATCACGGTCGCGACGTACTCAGCCCGCTCGCGGATCTCGGGAAATGCGTTGCCCAGGCAGTCCACGACGACCGGGACCAGCTTGTAGAGGAACGGCTCGCGCAAATCGAGTTCTCGCCCGAACCGTGCTGCCCGTCGGAGGATGCGCCGGATCACGTAGCCGCGACCGTCGTTCGAGGGCGTCGCGCCGTCCGTGATTGCGAAGACCAGCGTCCGGCTGTGGTCCGCGATGACGCGGAAGGCGTTGTCCGTCTTGTCGCCGAGCTGCGAGGTGTACTTGTGACCGCTCATCTGGGCGGTCCGCTCGATGATCGGCATGAACAGGTCCGTGTCGTAGTTGCTCTGCTTGTCCTGGAGGACGCGGACCACGCGTTCGAGGCCGGCGCCGGTGTCGATGTACCTGGCCGACAGCGGGACGAGGTTGCCCGAGGGCTGGCGGTTGTACTGGATGAAGACGAGATTCCACAGCTCGATGAACCGGGCGCAATCGCCGTTGACGCGGCAGGTGTGGCCTGGGACGCCTTGCTTGTCGCAGCGGTCGGGACCCAGGTCGATGTGGATCTCGCTGCACGGGCCGCAGGGGCCGGTCTCGCCCATCTCCCAGAAGTTCTCCTTCTTGCCGAATGCCATGACCCGCTCGGCGGGGATGGGCGTCAGCTTCGTCCACAGGCCTGCGGCCTCGTCGTCGCGAGGCAGGCCATCCTTCTCGTCGCCCCCAAAAACGGTGGCGTAGAGCTGGTCGGGATTGATGCCCCAGACCTTCGTGAGCAGTTCCCACGCCCACGAGATCGACTCGGCCTTGAAGTAGTCGTTGAACGACCAATTGCCGAGCATCTCGAAGAAGGTGTGGTGATAGGTGTCCTTGCCGACCTCCTCCAGGTCGTTGTGCTTGCCGCTGACGCGGAGGCACTTCTGGCTGTTGACCGCCCGCGGGCAATCCGGCACCCGCAGCCCGAGAAAAATGTCCTTGAACTGGTTCATCCCGGCGTTGGCGAACAGGAGCGTTTCGTCGCCGTGCGGGACGATGGGGGAGCTGGGAACGAAGGTGTGTTGCTTCCCCAGGAAGAAATCGATAAAGCTTTGTCGGATCTCGCGAGCGGTTAACACAGTTCTGTACCTCTCTTCAAGTCACCTACTGCGTACGCTGTCAAATTCAAAAATTCGAAGCACCAAATCCGAAACAAATTCAAAGCACCGAATTCCAAGTGACACAAACGCTGCCGCCGGTCGCAGGGTCTGTTCTGGGTTTCGAGTTTCTGTCATTTGTGCTTGTTTCGGATTTCGAACTTCGAATTTCGGGTTTTCTTCACTTGCTTATGACCGGTTGCACCCAGGCGGATTCATATTCGTCCGGGACGTGCGACTTGTCGTTCCTTCGCGACGAGATGACCTTGGCTCGGACGTACAACTCATCGCCCTTGAGCGTATAGCCGGCTGTCGTACCCTGGCTTTCCGCGAGCACGGCGCCGATCTGGGAGCTGTAGATGCGCGTCGTTCGGATCGCCTTGCCCTGGGCGTTGACAACCTCCCGGCTGCTCGGATCGAAGCCGCGACGAGTTCCGATAAAACGGATCGTATACGTCACGCCGGGCTCCGGATCGACCTGGACCGTCAAGGTATCGTCCCGAAATGCGATGTCCTTTAGCTTCACGCCGGTGGAGCAATAAAAATCGCCGGCGTCCATGGCGCGGATGATCGATTCCGGTGTCAGGCGGTCCGAGCGGACGACCGTCCACGCCTGGCCGGGATTGGCCGCACGAGGCTCGAACTTGTGGTAGTTGTGGGCGTCGTCGTTGGCGATGCCATACAGGATCTCGCCGCCCGCTTGCGCCAGGCGACTGGCCAGGATGATGTCCCACATCCGTTCGGTGCTGGCCCGCAGGTCGTTTCCGTCGTTGTTGACGGAGCCGTGGGCGTTGTAGACCTCGAAGAACCGGGCGCCCTTCACCGGCGTCATGTCCTCGGCCGTCAAAGCCCACACGAAATTCGGGTGGTTGATGTGGACGAGCATGGTCTGGCCCGTCTTCGCCTGCTGCGCCAGGACCGCGTTGACGTCGTTCTGCAGGAGATCCGCCATGGTCGGTCCGCCCTGCGGCGGGATCACCTCCAGCAGGTTGATCCCATTGAGGTGTGCCTTTTCGGAGATCTCCTCGGACTGTATCAACAGGAAACGGCCGGGCTCCTCGACAAGGCAACGGTACTCCGAGAGGGGCTTGAGTCGGACCTCGGTCTTGCCATCCTCTTTCTTGCGAGTTTCCACCCAGCGATTGCCGAACTGGGCGAGGTACTGGTCCATAGCGGTCCGGTGCTTGTCCGCGAGCGTCATCCACCTCTGCCCCTGAGACAACCGGTTGTGGTCGGACAGGCCCAGGAAGTGATAGCCGTGGTCCTTGTACCACTGCGCCACCATTTCGGGGAAATGGTCGCCATCGCTCCAAAAAGTATGAGTATGCAGGTTGCCCTTCCACCAGTGCGGCTGGGCCTGCTGAGCCCAGGCCGGGCTTGCCAGGGCAACGCACAGCGACAGCAGTATCCACGCGGGACACGATGTTCGTGGTCTTTTCATGTTTGTCCTCTCGGGTCTACTTTGCATCTTTTGGTGAAGGGGCCTCGATCAATCCCTTGGCGACGAGGATCTTGTTCTTGATCTCGGCGGTCAGCTCGGGATTGTCCACAAGGTACTTCTTGGCGTTCTCGCGTCCCTGGCCCAAGCGAATACTGCCGTAGTTGAGCCAAGCGCCGCTCTTTTCCACGATCTCCGCGCCGATCCCGAGGTCCAGCAGGTCGCCCTCGTAACTGATCCCGCTGTCGAACATGATGTCGAACTCGGTCTCGCGGAAGGGGGGGGCGATCTTGTTCTTGACGACGCGTCCGCGGACCCGTGAGCCGATCGCGCCGGTGCTGTCCGTCAGGGTGCTGAGCCGTCGCAGGTCCACGCGGACGGAAGAGTAGAACTTGAGGGCCTTGCCGCCCGTGGTGGTCTCGGGATTGCCGAACATGACGCCGATCTTCATGCGGATCTGGTTGATGAAGACCAACGCGGTCTTGCTCTTGTAAATGATGCCGGTGAGCTTGCGCATCGCCTGGCTCATCAGGCGGGCCTGCAAGCCCATGTGGCTGTCGCCCATGTCGCCTTCGAGCTCGGCCTTGGGGGTCAGCGCCGCCACGGAGTCGATAACGATCACGTCCACGGAGTTCGAGGAGACGAGCATCTCGGCGATTTCGAGGGCCTGCTCGCCGGTGTCGGGCTGGCTGACCAGCAGGCTGCTGACGTCCACGCCGAGACGCTTGGCCCAGGTGGTGTCCAGCGCGTGTTCGGCGGCGATGAACGCGGCCACGCCGCCGGCCGTCTGGGCGCGGGCGGTCACGGGGCGCGCCCGCGGCGGCTTGGCCCCCGC
>JAXDBU010000175.1:0-4155 GCA_034678485.1 Sedimentisphaerales bacterium
TGTTCTTGCTCTTGAGGATGACCCACCAGGCCAGGCCCAGCAGGATCCCAAAGTACGCCGCGATCGCCACCCAGTCCGCCGTCTCAAACACCTGACCCATCATCAGTTGCATCATGTGCATAAGCCACCTCTGTGCTGAATACCAGTGCGATTCATGGCCTCGTACCCGCTGGACAGTCCCGGCTCAGACGAGACGCATTTCACTTCGCTGAGAATCGGTAGACGGTGGTCGTCTTGTGCTTCTCGTTCGGCCGCAGGATAGTGGATGGGAAATCCGCCTTGTTCGGCGAATCCGGGTAATGCTGCGTCTCCAGGCAGAATCCCCAGCGATGCTTGTAGACCGTGCCTCCCTTGCCGGCAATCGTGCCGTCGAGGAAGTTGCCCGCGTAGAACTGGACTCCCGGCTCCGTCGTCCAGACCTCCATTACGCGCCCGGTCGTCGGCTCGGTTGCCCTGGCCGCCAGGCTCAGGCCGGCGCCCTTGCGATTGAGCACCCAGTTGTGGTCGTAACCGCCGCCGGCCTTGAGCTGGGCGAAATCCGCTTCGATCCGCTCGCCGATCAGCCTGGCCTTCGTGAAATCCATCGGGGTCCCCTCGACCGGCTGCAACTCGCCCGTTGGGATCAGCCCCGCATCTACCGGCGTGAACTTGTCCGCGTTCAGCATCAGCTCATGTGCGAGGATGTCCTGCTTGCCGCCGCTCAGGTTGAAATACCCATGATGCGTCAGATTCACCGGCGTCGCCTTGTCCGTCGTCGCGACGTAGTCAATCCGCAGCTCGTTCTTATTCGTCAGCAGATACGTCACCGTCGCCTTCAGATTCCCGGGATATCCCTCTTCACCGTCCTTGCTCAGATAGCTCAGCTCGACCCCAACGCCATCCGACTTCCACACGGGCTTGTCGCTCCACACGACCTTGTCGAACCCCTTGATTCCGCCGTGGAGGTGGTTCACCTTGTCGTTCTGCGCAAGCGTGTACGTTACGCCGTCCAGCGTGAATCTGCCTCCGCCGATCCGGTTGCCGTACCGCCCGACGATCGCGCCGAAGTACGGCGTGACCTTCAGGTACCCCTCCAGATCATCGTACCCAAGCACGATGTCGTCCATCTGCCCCTTGGCATCCGGCATCTCCAGCGACACAACGATCGCCCCGTAGGTCATGATCTTCGCCGTCGCACCCTTGGCATTCTGCAGCGTGTAGAGCCGGACCTCCTGCCCATCCGGCATCCTCCCGAATGTTGTCACATCAATATCGAGCGTCTTCTTCGCTTCCGTCCCGCCGGCCTTCCGCCCCGTGCTCGCACACGATCCCAGCACCATGAGTGTCCCCACCAAAACGACCGCCAATGCCGCCAACCGCCATGTCCTCGTTGACATCTTCGACCCGCCTTTCTGATCTACAATGAACGATCCATCCTTGACAGCCGCCCGCCCCCAATCGCACGACTCCAACCACCCACACCGGGCCGAACGAACTGCCGTCACAATCGGTCCCAAATAGTAAACCCCGCCGGGCGATAAGTAAAGGCCGTACCCCAGGATATTGGCAAGACTTCCTTTCGGGAGACGATGGTCCAAGACCGGTCCTGGCGCGGTGTTGCTGTGCCCGTCGGCAACACCGCGATGGAGACTACTGACGTGGATGAGATGACACACAGCGAATTGGCAGAGAACTCGCGAAGGCGCAATCCCTGCGCCTTGTCGTGAGACACGACCCGGATGCCGAGAGAGCGGCGAACCGCTGCTCGCTCGCCATCGGAACGCAGGCTCACAACGGACTACTCCTCCTCCAGATTCTTCTTCAACAGGTCGGACATCTGCTTCAATTCGCTCTGGACCGTCCCCAGTTTCTGCTTGGGTTGTTCGATGATTTCCGCTTTGGTCGTTTCGGACGTTTCCTCGTCCATCACATACGGGGTGATGAACACGATCAGCTCGTTGTTCGCCTTCCTGACGTCGTGATGTTTGAACAACTCGCCCAAGAGCGGCACGTCGCCCAGGAGCGGGACCTTTCTCTCGATCTTGCTGTCCGTCTGGAAGAGAATACCGCCGAGCATGAGGGTTTGGCCGTTCTGCACGATCATATTCGTCGTGCTGTTCATGACTCGCCTGTTGGGCTGGCCATTGGTCGAGTCGCCCGTCAGGTCGGACAGCAGCACGGTGACCATCATATCGACGTTCTTCTCCGGCGTGATGCTGGGCCGCACGGCGAGCTTCATGCCGACATCCTGATAGTCGTAGTTCTGCGTCCGGCTGATCCCCGTCTCCGAAGTCGTCGAACTCGTCTGGAACGCGATCCTCTGGCCTTTGAAGAAGCTCGCCTCTTCGTTGTCCTCGGTCCACAGCGACTGCTGGTTGAGAATCTGGGCATTGACTTTCTTCACCAAGAGGTCCAACAGACCGGTGACACTGGTTCCCACCTCGATCGTGGCGGAGCCGCGCTCCTGAAGATACGTCAGCTCGCCCAGAGCGGTCATGCCGTTCTCGCCGACCGAGAAGGTGTCCCCCGGATTCGATGACAACTGCACGCCCAGGGAGGTCATATCCTGGTGGTCCACTTCGACGACCACGGCTTTGATCATGACCTGTTTGCCCGGCACATCCAACATCCGGATGGTCTCCTCGATGCTCTGTTGGAACTCGGGGGGCGCCAGTACCAGGATGGACTTGCTCCTCGGGTCCGGAATGAACCGAACCCGTCCGATCACGTTGCTGATCGGCTCTTCATTCGTCATCCGCCCCGCGCCTCCCGAAGACCAGGGCGGCGTGTACGTATCCGCGCTGTTCTGCCGGTTGTTGTTCGAGGTGTTGCTGTTGCGAGAGCTGTTCTGGTTCTGCCCCTCGTCGCCGCTGTCCATCGAGTAGTCGCCGATGCCCCGGGTCGTCCGACGAATGGGGGCGGGCGTCCCCTGCTCGTTGAACATGGCGTTGAGCCGCTCCGTGAGATCTTCGGTGTCGGCGTACTTGATCTGGACAACGTGCGGGATCTCCGCCATCTCCTGCCGATCCAACTCGAAGATCAACTGCTCGATCACGTCGTACGCCTGCGGGATCTTGCTGATCACGATGATCTTCTTGGTCCCCGGGACCTCCTCGAAGGTCAACTGCCCGTACAGCGGGCCGATGATCTTCTTCTTCTGCTCCATTTCGTCAAATCCGTAGTACAACATGCGAAACAGCGAGCCGCTGCCCTCAGATTCCTCCGAGAAGAGTTTCGTCAGCAATTCCGCCATTTGGACGGGATCGGAGTTCTTCAACTCGATGATCCTGGGCTTGACCTGCTCCACATCCAGCGGCACATCCCATTCCTCGATCTGCTTGCGGATCTTCTCCATGTTCTCCGCCGACGCGATCACCGTGATCTGTCCCATCGAGGGATACGAGATGGCCTTCACGGTCTCGCTCGGCTGGATGTCACGGTACCGCGAGCTGCGATAGCTGTAGCTGTACGAGGTACCCGACTGCGATTCATACAAGCCCTCGATGTTCGTCTTGATCTGATCGGGGTCCGCGTGCTTGAGTTCGAAGACCTCCGTCAGGAACTGTCCGGGCATCACGTCGACCTCGGCAATCAGCTTCTTGATCATCTCCCGCAGATCGGCACGCCCGAAGATCATGATCTGCCGCGTCTGGGAGAGGGGCTGGACCAGCACATTGGGGCGCAGCTCCGTGCCGGGCATGTCCTCCAGAGACTGCTGAATCCGCCGGGCAACCTCCTCCACATTGGCATAGACGATGGAAACCGTCTCATACTCCGGCGCGATTGGCTGTTCCTTGTCCATCTTCGCGATCCACTCGCCGATCTGCTTGATGGTCTCCGGCGACCCGCGGGCAATGATCCACTTGCGCTTGGGCTCGGGAATCAGAACGATAGGGATGTCACCCACTCCAATGACCACGGACGTGGCGCCCTTGCCGCTGCCGCCGGAGGACTGGCTTGCAGGTCGGGAGGAGGTCCCGCTGCTCCGCAATGGTTGTCCGCCCCGGCGACCGTCCGCGGTGCCGCCCAGGAGCAGACGAAGCACCTGGACCATTTCCGTCGGATCTCCACTTTGAATCTCGAAAATCTCCGTGGCGATCTTCCCGGCGTCGGGCACATCGAACTGCGCGATGATGTTCTCGATCCGCATGAGGTTCCCCACCGTGTCGATCACCA
>JAXDBU010000176.1:0-16319 GCA_034678485.1 Sedimentisphaerales bacterium
GAAGTCTCGGACAAACAGATGGCACAAATCCGTCTGGCTCCTCATCGTTTCCACCCCGACTGGAACTACACGATCCATCCTCACGGGAAGAACTGATTCGTGCAGTTATTGTCTGACACTGCCTTAGAGGGCAATCGTATGGGAAGAGTGCGTGAAATGATCCGGGTGGACGGGCGGGAATGCTGGACGCTGTTCGATACAGGCGCTCGCAATACGTATGTCGTCGCGACTGTAGCGAGCGTCCTGACTACTCACGAGACTCCGCGTCCCATCCGCACTGTGCTCGGAGGCGGCGTGAAAGAGACCACACGAACGGCCATTCTTGCCGCGGAGATAGAAGGCCGCCCGATTTCGACTCGCGCCATGGTCGTCGATGAAATCGGGACGGACGAGGATGGGCGTCGTATCGAGATATTGTTCGGTGCTCTGGCGATGCAGCAGTGGGGTATTCGTCCGGTCCCCGACGAAGAGAAACTCGATCTGAGCCATTATCCTGAGGAGTTCGTCGAGTTCTGATGTCCGCGGAGGTGAGAAGTGAATTTCCGAATCCGAAATCCGGATAGTGATGACTTCACGGAACACGAGAAGGCCTACTATCGACACCTGGAGCAATTCAAGAAAAGCTCCAACACGGATCTGTGGAAGTTCTTCGGCTGGGACTTCTTTCACGACGGCGCCATCAAATCCATCGAGGTTCAAGGTGATCTGAGAACGGTCGTGATCAGACTCACCTGTCCCAATGTGAAGCGATTCAGGTCCGAGGCCGACTATGAGTACGTCAACGTGGGCTTCGAATGCACGTTTCGCAACGTCACTTCGCTGACTATTCAGGACGAAGAGCTGGGACATGCCGGGGGCGTGTATAAGTACGATGCGTTGTTCCTGGATGCGGAGATCAATACGTCCCCGATTCTTGATGGTCTTGCGCCGACGGATGAGCACGATCCGGACTTTCGTTACTCGCTTCTCATTCGATTGTTGGCCGACGATTCCATTATCTGGCTGGAGATGATTTTCTCCCAGGTGGACGTCGTTGCTGACGAACCCGCGGCGTTTGCCCTGATGGAGGCTGATCCCAAGTTCCATGTACCCACGTGGTCTGAGGAAAGGACGGGCGGATAGGATGTCGGCGGCAGCGGTTATCGGCATACGGATCAAGCGGATCTTCTCGTTCTTGCGAGAGCGGGGGGCGGTGTCTCCGGAGTCCGCCATCCCGGAAGCGGAGGTTCCCTACTCGGACCGGTGGTACTACGCTCGGCTGGTCAAATGTGGGGCTGTCAAGAGACTCGGCGACAAATGCTATCTGGATGAGGCCCTCGCGCAGTCGTACCTTGCCGAGAGGCGAAAACGTGGTCTCATCTTCACCGCGTTGGCGGTGGTAGGATTCTGCACATTCTTACTGATCTGGCGATTGATGTGAGTTCACATGGAAATCAACTACGACAGAGTTGACGACTTCACTCTGGCGCTGCTGTATCTGGTCACATCCGAGGGCAAGTATGGGGCCCGGGCCTGGAAATCGTTCGACTGGGACACGATGGACCGCCTTCACCAGAAGGGCTACATCTCCGACCCCAAGGGCAAGGCCAAGTCCGTCGCGCTCAGCGAAGAGGGATTGGCGCGGGCCAAGGAGTTGTTTGAGGCGTTGTTTGGCGAGCAGTAAGGGTGTGGAGTGGCCGGAATGCGTAGCCTGCACGAATGGAGTCTGTCCTATGCCGAGGCCAGGGAGTTGCAGACCCGCCTGGCGGCGGAAGTGCAGTTCACGCCGCTGAAAGAGCTGCCCCGGCTGATCGCAGGCCTGGACTGTGCGTTCAGCAAGGACGGCAAGCGGATCTTCGCGGCGGCCGTGATGCTGGAGGTCGCCGACATGTGCGGAGATTCCTTCGAACTCCGGCACGTCGAGACCGTGTCGGCGGAGCAGGAGACGCGGTTTCCCTATATCCCCGGCCTGCTTTCGTTTCGTGAGGCCCCCGTGTGTCTGGAAACCGTGCGCAAGCTCCGTCGCGAGCCCGACTTGTATATGATCGATGGGCAAGGAGTCGCTCATCCGCGACGACTTGGTCTGGCGGCACATCTGGGTTTGTTCTTCGACAGGCCAACCGTCGGCTGCGCCAAGAGCCGACTGATCGGCACATTCGACGAACCCGTCGAGGAGAAGGGGGCTTGCAGCCCTCTGCGGGACGGCGGAGAAGTGATCGGCGCCGTGGTCCGGACCCGCAGTCGGGTCAAACCGATCTTCGTTTCCGTCGGTCACAGATGCACGCTGGACGATGCCATCCGTGTCAGCCTCGCGTGCACAACGCGGTATCGTATCCCTGAGCCCACACGGCTTGCCCATCAAGCGGTGAGTCGGATCAAGCTGCAAGATCTCGCGAGGCCGGGACGCCGGGGATAGGGGACTCGCAAGCAACTGCGGGACAATCGATCGTCGGTGGCTCATCTGCTCTGAGCTGCGACCTTGTGTAGGGTTGCATCCGCTCCCGATACAGCTTCGTTGGGAACCGTCAGGTACAGCGTAGTGCCGGAATTCCTGTGGCTCCTGATCTTCAGGCGGCCGCCCAACACCTCGATGCGCTCGCGAATGCTCATCAGGCCGTATCCTGTGGTCTTCCCGAGGTCCTCGGGGTCGAATCCCCTGCCCTGGTCGCGTACCGAGATGCACACGTACTGCCCATGACAGTTTGTTCGGATCGTGGCGTCGGTGGCCCCGGCGTGTTTGACCACGTTCCGCAGCATTTCCTGGACGGCGCGGAACAGGAAGACCGTGAGCGCGTCGGATTCCAGAATCACCCCTTCCTGCGCGTCCACGCGGACTCTCAGGCCCAGTTCCTCGTTCGTGCGAGCAGCGAGCCATCGGAGGACTTCGGTCAGATCGTTCTGCGACAGTGCGGCGGGACTCAGTTCGTGCGCCAGACTCCGGGATTGTTCGATTGCGTCTTTGAGGATCTCATCCACCTTGGCAATGATCTCCTGTTGCTGCGGATCGCCTTTCGTCCGCTTGCTCAGCATGCTCAGGTGGAGTTTGGCCGCGGCGATCTGCTGTTGGAAGTCCTCATGGAGGATCGCTCCGATCCGGGTACGCTCCCGATCCTCCGCTTGGGACAACTGGAGCGTGAGCTGCTGGAGCTGGCGGGTCCGTTTCTGCAGTTCCGCTGTGCGCAGGGCGACTTTGCTCTCCAGCGTCGCATTCAGTTCCCGAAGGGCCCGCTCCATCCGTATCCGTTCGGTGATGTCCAGCGACACATTGGTGTAATAGAGCGGGGCTCCTGTCTTGGGATCGATAACCGGAAAGACCATGGCATGCACAGGAGTCACCGCTGCGCTCTTGAGGTTCTTGTACTCCAGATCCCCCTCCCAGCTCTCCCCCGCCATCATGGCCGGCAGAACCTCTTTCTGAACCTTGTCCATCAGGTGACTGGGAATGACCTGCAGAATCTGGGTTTGGGCAACCTCATCCGGAGATATCCCGAGCATCCTCACGCCCGCGTCGTTCAGGTAGATCATCTGTCCGCTGAGAGTTGCCAGATTGACCATCTCGCTGCTGTGCGTGACCACCGAGGCCAGCTTGCGCAACTCATCCTCCATCCGCTTGCGCTCGCT
This sequence comes from Sedimentisphaerales bacterium, assembly GCA_034678485.1. Lineage (GTDB taxonomy): Bacteria > Planctomycetota > Phycisphaerae > Sedimentisphaerales > Anaerobacaceae > PLanc-01. The sequence continues at coordinate 3,601 of JAXDBU010000176.1, forward strand.
GACATCCATGAACAGCGCGCCGAACTTGTCCTTTCCGCACGGCAGGACGTACATATCCAGGTGTTTGCGGAAGACGATGCTGTAGAAATCGAAATGCGACGCTCGGCCGTAGGCCCCTGCCTCGCAGAATTTATCGATTGCTATTTGTGTCGGACATGGGAAGAACACCTCGCGGGAGGTCTTGCCCATCGTTTGTTCCCGTTTGAAGCCGGTCTGCCTTTCACAGGCAGGATTTGCCTCGAGGTGCCGGTAGTCATACGGCTTGCCCTTCTTGTCGTAGACGACTTCGCCGATGAAGAACCCCTCGGTCATGTTCTCGAACAGCAGATGGTAGAGATCATTGCTCTTGCGCAGAGCCGCCTCGGCGGTAATCTCCTTGGCGCGGAACTCCTGTTGGGAGGCAGCCGCCGCGACGAGCAGCATATAGAGACTGCCCAGGAATTGCAGGGAATGACCCGTCCAGTCGAAGACGTCGCCGGGCGATGGCTGAAGCAACGCGCCGAAGATCCCGGCTGCGATCAGTCCTGGGACCAGGGCATGCCAGTACACGAAAGGGGACGTGGAGTTGTGCCTTGCGACTCCCGCGCCGCACAGCAAGGCCGAGAAGATGAATACAGCGACCGTCAGGATCCGCCCGGGCGGTTGGATCGCCGTGACGAGGAAGGACGGGGTCCGCCCGGCGGCCGCGATCAGTCCGATCCCGACTACGGCTGCCGCGGCGAGTGTGTACACGGCCGACAGCCACAAGACCCTTTGCGAGATGGGCTGCCTTGTTCGCAACAACAGAAGCGCACCGGCCAGATGGCAGAAAGCCGACAGGCACGCGCAGACGCCATGAAGGGTCGCACCCAGAGTGGCGTCCTGCGGGTACACACAGGTCACCGCAATGCCGGCAAGGCCCCAGACGACGACGCCACAACCCAGGGGGAGTAATCCCGGTGTGCCGTAGATCAGGAAGCTCTTGGCCAGCAGACAGGCGGCAAACCCACTGATCACCGTCGTAATGGCGAAGCCCAGGGTGATCGCCGAGACGGTCCCCTGTATGGCGGGCAGATTCGCGAACCACAGCGAGCCGATCACCGTCAGGAGGATGACGATCGGCACCCACGCCAGTCGACCGCCATGAACGGATTGTCTGTTCTGTCCTTCGTCGGTATCCGGCGAGTCCGCGGGAATCGCGGGAGCAGTGTTCTGTTGTTTCCGACCCAACATCGCATCGACCCAAATGATCGCCACGGGCGTCTCCACCGGACTGGTGGGGATCGCCATGGGGGTCTTCGGCGATGATAGCTGCTGACTGTTCGATATGTTCTAAGGAAATTGCTCAGAGCGTGACATGTCGGCAAAGAAAAGGGGGGCTGCCCGTTTGACGAATAGCGTGTCGCTCTCGTGTTTTTGGCCTTGAACAGTGGCGTTTCTTCGTGTAGTTAGATGGGAACATTTTCGCGTGTTGTGACGTAGTAACCACATTGTTTTTCTCTGTGCATGAAGACCGGTCCATCCGGCCCGGCAGGATTCGAGGGACTTAACGGTATCTGCAACTTGCGTTGGGGTAAGTCTTTATGGCGATGGATGTGAAGCAGATCGGCGGCCTGGTCCAACAGAAGAGCGAATTCGTCAGGGCGCTGCTCTCCGAGATGGACAAGGTGATCGTAGGGCAGCGCTACATGCTCGAGCGGATGCTCATCGGCCTGCTGGCCAACGGGCACATTCTCCTGGAGGGGGTCCCCGGTCTGGCCAAGACCCTGGCCGTGACGATCCTGTCCCGGGCGATTGACGCGGACTTCCGCAGAATCCAGTTCACGCCGGACCTGTTGCCCGCCGACCTGATCGGCACCCAGATCTATCGCCAGTCCGACGGCGAGTTCGTTACCCGCAAGGGACCCATCTTCGCCAACATCATCCTCGCCGACGAGATCAACCGAGCGCCCGCGAAGGTGCAGAGCGCCCTGCTCGAAGCCATGCAGGAGCGACAGGTCTCCATCGGCGAGCAGACATTCGCTCTGCCGAATCCGTTCCTGGTCCTCGCGACGCAAAACCCCATCGAGCAGGAGGGCACCTATCCGCTGCCCGAGGCCCAGCTCGACCGCTTCATGCTCAAGCTCAAGATCGACTACCCGAGCAAGGAGCAGGAGCGTCAGATCCTCGACCGCATGGCTGCGACCGATAAGAAGTTTGACATCAGGCCCGTCATCAAACCCAGCGACATTGCCGAGGTCCGGGCCGTCGTCGATGAGATCTACATCGACGAGAAGGTCAAAGATTACATCGTGGACATCGTCTGTGCGACGCGGGACCCCCAGAAGTACGGCCTGAAGCTGGGCAACTTCATCAGCTATGGCGCCTCCCCGCGAGCGACGATCTACCTGGCGGTCGCCGCCAAGGCCCACGCCTTCCTCCAGCAGCGGGGGTACGTCACGCCGCAGGATGTCAAGAGCGTCGGACCCGACGTGCTGAGGCATCGTGTGATCGTCAGCTACGAGGCGGAAGCCGAGGACAAGACCAGCGAAGACGTCATCAGGTCGATCTTCGATACGATCGAGGTGCCGTAATCGCGAAGGTTTCCCGTTTACGGAGTCCTGCATGGAACTTGTCATGCTGAACGAAGTGAAGCATCCGGGTTGTGAGTGGGTACCCTTGGGAGAGTACGACCGTTGCGTCTCGTCCGGCGGCCAGATCCTTCGCCTTCGGCTCAGGACGACAAGTTCGCGCCCTGCGAGAGCCGTCTTTGACTTGTGTCAGGTGTTCATCGCAGAGAGAGCATGATCCCCCAAGACCTCATCAAGCGAATACGGCAGATTCAGATCTACACCTCCCGGGCGGTGAACGCGAGCTTTGCAGGCCAGTACGAGAGCGTGTTCAAGGGCCGGGGCATGCAGTTCGACGAGGTCCGCGAGTACATGCCCGGCGACGACATCCGCTCCATCGACTGGAACGTGACCGCGCGGACGGGCAAGCCGTTCATCAAGCGGTTCGTCGAGGAGCGCGAGATGACGGTGCTCTTCGCGGTGGACCTGAGCGCGTCGGGCGAGTTCGGGACCGTCAGCAAGATGAAGAACGAGCTGGCGGCGGAGTTCTGTGCGGTCCTGGCCTTCGCGGCGGCCAAAAACAACGACAAGGTGGGCCTCTTGATCTTCACCGATCGGATCGAGCTGTTCATCCCGCCCAAGAAGGGCAGCCGGCACATCCTCCGCCTGATCCGCGAGCTGCTTGCTTTCAGGATGCCCAAGCGGACGACCAACATTCCGCTGGCTCTGGACTACGTCGCGAAAGTGATTCGAAAACGGGCGACTCTCTTCCTGGTCTCGGACTTCATCGAGACGGGATTCAAGAAGCCGCTGAGCCTGTTGAACAAACGTCACGATGTGATCTGCGTGCCGGTCCGCGACCGCGTGGAGGTGGCCATGCCTTCGGTCGGCCTGATCGAGATCCAGGACGCCGAGACGGGCGAGATCATGCTCGTCGATACGTCGAGCCGACGGTTCCGCGATCAGTACGGCGGGCACAGTTCCGAGCGATTCAGCGAGCTCCAGGGCATGTTCCGTTCGAGCAACGTGGATTTCATCCCGATTGCGACGGACAAGCCGTACATCAACGACCTGATTCAATTCTTCCACATGCGGCACCGGCGACGGTGACGGCAGTTGTTTCGAGATTGTTGAGGACGTGAACGACGATGGCAGAGAAGTTGGATTTCACGCTACCCGAGAAGAAGGCGAGGGGGTCGGCTGCAGGCGTGCTGACCGTCCTGTTGCTGGTTGTCTTAGTGGTCCTTGCCGGCGCGAATCTGTATCTGGCGCGATCGGAGCACAAACCCGAGTCTGCCGCGGTTGCGGGTCTTTCGGTCGAGCAGGTGAAGGAACTGGCAGGCAAGTTGGCCCAGCGAGATCTGTATCAGCAGGCCGCGACCGCATGGCAGGACTACCTTGCGGCCACTCAGCTCGCAGGCGCCGAGCGGGCCAGGATTCACTTCCAGATCGGCGGTCTGCTGGAGAAGGCCGGCCTGTACGCGGATGCGATCGAGCAGTACTATCGCAGCGAAGCGGCTGCGAACGTGAGTGATCTGGGTCCGCAGATCAACGCGCATGTGAAAGAGTGTTTCGAGCGATTGGGCAAGTTCTCGGCTCTGCGATATGAGCTGATGGACCGCACGAGCATCGATTCGAGCCAACCCGCCGGCGGCAAGGTCGTCGCGGAGATCGGCGCCGAGAAGATCACGGAGTCGCAGTTGGATGCTCTGATTGAGGAGAGCATCGAAGATCAGTTGACCCCGATGCGGGCGTTCATGACGCCGGAGCAGCTCAACGAACAGAAGAAGCGCGCATCCGAGCAGTTCCGCAATCCACAGGCGAAACAGGAATTCCTCCAGAACTGGCTGGCCCAGGAGATTCTGTACCGCCAGGCGCTCGATCAGCAGTTGGCTGACAAGCCGGACGTGAAGCGGTTTCTCCACACTCTGACGCGGCAGGCGCTCAGCCGGCAAATGCTCGACGGGCATCTCGCGTCGAAGATCAACATCACGGACACCGACGTCGAGACGTACTACACGGCCAACAAGGACAAATACGTCGAGCCCGCCAAGGCGAAGATCAGCCATATTCTGGTCGTGGATGAGCAGAAAGCCAACGACTTGCTCAAACTCGCCCAGGAGGGCGCCGACTTCGCGGAACTGGCGCGGGGTTCGTCGCTGGATTCGAGCACGAAGGACAAGGGGGGCAAGGTTGCGGACGACGTGCGTCCCGGTTCCTACGTGCCGGGCATCGGTGATGCGAACGACCTGAACGCGAGCATCTTTGCCGCCGACGCGCCCAAAGTGCTGGGCAAGGCATTCAAGACCGAGAAGGGTTGGGAGATCGTCCGGGTCGATGAAAAGCACCCATCTCGACAGAAGACGTTCGACGAGGTCCGTCAGCAGGTGATGAGAGAGTTGCTGAGCCGCAAGAGCGAAGAAGTCCAGCGGGACTACATCAAAGAGATGATGGACAAGCACCAGGTGGTGATCCACACCTCCGCACTGCCCGCTGCTCCACAGGAACCGTCCAAGGAGGCGTCGGCGAAGCCATGATGGAAAGACTCTCCGCAAGGTCCTGTAGGGTGCGTACTACGCACCATCCTCCGGCACGCACGCGGGTCAAACGGTGCGTGCTACGCACCCTACATAGCCTGCGCGGTCATGCTGTCCGACGAGGAGGGCTCTTGTTCGTCGGCATGGGCCTGCTGCTCGTTTTCGGTGGTTGCAGGAAGGATTCGACCAGCGGTGCGGAGGAGGGGCAATTCGAAGTGGACAAGGTCTACGAGCGAGGGCCCGCTACGGTCCACGTCCGCCTGGACAAGACGAAGCTCAGCATTGCCGACACCGTCCTGCTCCAGTTCGAGGCGACGCTGCAACCTGGGTACAAGATCGAGATGCCCAGGGTGGACAAGGTCCTCGAGAGCTTTGGAATCGTGGATTGGGACAACCTGGGCGAGAAGCTCGACGCGAAGAACAACGTCGTGACGACCTGTCAATACCGCCTGGAGCCCTTTCTCTCGGGCAACTACGAGATCCCCGCCTTCACCTTCGGATTCCGCGACGCCAACGACCCCAACGCCACGCACGAGCTGACCAGCGAGCCGATTGCCGTCGAGGTCACGTCGCTGCTGGGCGACCAGCGGGCCAAGCTGGTGATCGAGGACATCGAGGGCGTCGTCGAAATGCCTAAACCCGCCCGGCGGTGGTGGCTCTGGGCACTCGCAGCGCTCGCTGTGACTGCGGTTCCGGTCGGAGTGCTGCTCCTCCGGGGCAGGCGAGCGAGGCAACTGGTCCGGATCTTCAAACCCGCCCACGAGGTGGCCTACGCCCGCCTGCGGGCCCTGGTGGCCTTGAATCTCGTCGAGCAGGGCCGGCGCAAGGAGTTCTACGAGCGAATCAGCGGCATCCTGCGGCACTACATCGAGGACCGATTCGACCTGCATGCGCCGGAGCAGACGACGGAGGAGTTCCTTGGGGAACTGCGGTCCGCCCAGGTGTTTGCTTCCTCCGACAAGCAGGTGCTCGAGGAGTTCCTGACCCACTGCGACCTTGTCAAGTTCGCCAAGCATGAGCCGACGAGCGAGCAGGTCCAGCGGGTGTTCGACCTGGTCAAGGACTTCATCGAGCGCACGAAGTCCGACGAGCACAGGGTGGACGTGACGGATTACGTACAGACAGGGCAGATGGCCGAGTCGGAGGTGGCGTAGATGGAACTGTACTCGCCCTGGGCATTGCTGCTGTTGCTGATCCTGCCGTTCGCGGGCTATCTGATGCTCCGCAAGAAGCGGGGCGCCGCGGTGCGATTCCCGAGCTTGGTCGATATGAGAAGCTGCCCCATCTCCTGGCGGCTGCGGCTCCGTCCGCTGCTCGTCGTCGCTCGATTGCTGTGCATGGCGCTGTTGATCCTGGCGCTGGCCCGGCCTCGCAAGGGGACGGTGATGGCCGAGGTCTCGACGGAAGGCATTGCCATCGAGGCCGTCGTGGACCGCTCGGGCAGTATGCAGGCCGAGATGGATTACTACGGCGAGAATCTCAACCGGCTGGAGGTCGTCAAGCGTGTGCTGACCGACTTCATCGAGGGCGACAAGAAAGACCTTCGTGGCCGGCCGGACGACATGATCGGCCTGGTGACCTTCGCCCGGTATGCGGACACCGTGTGTCCGCTGGTCCTCAGTCACGGCGTGCTCACCGAGTTCCTCAAGCAGACGCAGATCGTGACCATGCAGAGCGAGGACGGGACCGCCATCGGCGATGCGATTGCCCTGGCCGCCGCCCGGCTCAAGAAGGCGGAGGAGGAGATCCAACGCCGCAACGCGGACTTGGTCTTCGCCGGGGTCGGCGAGAAGAAAGATACGCCCAGCTTCACGATCAAGAACAAGATCATGGTCCTGTTGACGGATGGTCGGAACAACGTGGGCCAGCGCAGTCCCCTGGAGGCAGCCCAACTCGCCAAGCAGTGGGGCATCAAGATCTACTGTATCGGGATCGGATCGTCGCAGGCCTACCGGACCGTACAGACCCCGCTCGGGACGTTCCGGATGCCCGCCGCGGAAGAGCTGGACGAGGGCCTGCTCAGGTCGATCGCCGAGACGACCGGCGGATTCTACAGTCGGGCCGACGACGCCGAGTCGTTGCGGAAGATCGTTCAGACGATTGACAAGCTTGAGAAGACCGAGGTCAAATCCGTGCAGTACACGCAATACGCAGAGCATTTCGGCTGGTGGACGCTGCCCGCCTTGGTGCTCTTGGGCGCAGAAATGCTCGCAGCCTGCACGGTCTTCCGGAAGATACCGTAGGTTCACAGAGATCGAAAGGGAACTGAGATCGTGATTTGTCATCCTGAGCGGTAGCGAAGGATCTGGGCATCGGAGTAGAAGTCGGTTTGGGGTGCGATGCGGACCTCTCCTTCGCGGCCCGGATGCCTCACTTCATTCAGCATGACAGAGTGTGCGGCGTAGGTTTATGAATCTGGGCAATGACAACGCGTTGTGGCTTCTGTTCCTGGTGCCGCTGGTGCTGGTGCCGGCGTATGTCTGGTGCTTTTGGCGCAAGGCGCGGACGTTGCGGATTCTCGCCAGCAACGAGATGCTCGCGCGGATCAACAACACGGTCAGTCTCAAGAAGCAGATCCTCAAAGCGGGACTGCTGATCCTGGCGTTCGCGAGCATCGTGGCTGCCCTGACGGAGCCGAAGTGGAATCCGCAGCCGCAACAGATTCGGCGCAAGGGTCGCGACGTGGTCATCCTTCTCGACACCTCCCGCTCGATGCTGGCCGAGGACATCACGCCGAACCGGCTCGAACGCTCGAAGATCGCCATCTCCGACCTGCTCGAGGTCCTCCAGGGCGACCGCATCGCGATCATCACGTTCGCAGGCAACGCGACGGTGAAGTGCCCGCTGACGCAGGACTACGCGTTCGTCCGGATGGCTCTCGCGGACATCTCGACGGAGAGCACCAGCCGGGGCGGCACGATGATCGGCGACGCGATTCGCAAGGCTACCGAGGAGGTGTTCGACACGCAGACCCGCGAGTACAAGGACGTGATTCTCATTACAGACGGCGAAGACCACGACAGCTTCCCCGTCCAGGCGGCACAGAAGGCGGCGGAGGACGGCGTCCGCATTATCGCCATCGGTCTCGGCGATGACCAAACCGGGTCGCGCATCCCGATCACCGGGTCGGACGGTCAGAAGACGTTCTTGAAGCACGAGGGGCAGGAGGTCTGGTCCAAGCTCGACAGCGACACGCTTCGCGAGGTGGCCTACGCGACGGAAGGGGGCAAGTACCTCTCCGTCTCGCCCGGCACGACGCTGGACCTGGGCCGGATCTACGAGGATCTGATCGCTTCGGCCGAAGGACGCGAGCTGGAGTCGATGACCATGATGAAGTATGATGAGAAATTCCAGATCTTCGTGGCTCTGGCCATGGGATTGCTGGTGGGCGAGGTGCTGGTCAGTGAACGCAAAAAGACAGCATGATTGGAAGACCCGACGTGGAGAACCGTCGGGCGGAAACTCGAATATCGAAATTCGAAATCCGAAACAAATTCGAAGGACCCAAACTCAAATGGCCGAAACGGTATTGCACGTCGGATCTCCTGTTTCGAGCTTTGGACTTCGGTCATTCGTGCTTGTTTCGAGTTTCGAGATTCGTGCTTCGAGATTCATTTTGTTGTTGTCCTGTGTGGTGGCGGTTCTGGCCTCGGTGGCCAGGGGGGCGACGCCGCGAGGGGTTCTCCAGGAAGGCAACGGGCTCTATAGCGCCGGTCAGTTCGCCGACGCGGTCAACAAGTACAACGAAGTCCTCGTGGAGCAGCCGCAGGCGGTCGAGCCCAAATTCAACAAGGCCAACAGCTACTACCGACTGGACGATCTCGGCGAGGCGCTCGACCTCTATCAGGAAGTGGCCGCCCAGAGCAAGGACATGAACCTCGTCGCGAAAGCCAGGTATAACCTGGGCAACTGCTTCTTCCAGCGGGGAACCAAGCAGCGGGACTCCGACCTGCAGAAGGCCGTCGAGGACATGAAGACGAGCATCACCTACTGGCGGCAGGTCCTGGACCTCGATCCGAAGAACGAGAAGGCCGCCCGCAACATCGAGGTGGCCCGCCTGACGATCAAGGACATCCTCGACCAGATCAAGCAGCAGCAGAAAGACCAGCAGAACCCGCAGGACCCGAACCAGACGCAACAACAGCAGCAGCAAGGTCAGCAACAGCAACAGGATCCGTCGCAGCAAGACCCGAATCAGCCGCAAGATCCGAACCAGGCCAAGGACGCGAACCAGACTCAGGACCCGAATCAGCAGCAGAAGAAGGATGCGCAGGCCCAGGAGCCCAATCAGCCGCAGGATCAACAGCAGTCCCCGCAGCAGGAGCAGAAGATCGAGTCCGATGCGACCGCTCAGGAACTGATCGACAACGAGCAACGCCAAAAGAAAGAACGCGAGATTCGCCAAAGAGGACGATATCAACAAGTCGAAAAAGACTGGTGATGAAAGACTTCTTGAGATATTTCGCTCTGGTGATCCTCTTTGCCCAGTCGGCTGCGGCGGGCAGCGGAGACCGCGTCCGCGTTTACGCATCCGTGAACTCGGAGACAGCTATCTACCCTGGCGACACGTTCCAGTACTCCATCGTCGTGGAAGGGGGCGGCAAGCCGAGCAGGATCGACATCTCTCCGCTGCGCGCGTTCAATCCTCGCCCGGCCGGCGACGGTTCCTCGTACCAGCAGTTCGGTGATCAAGTTGTCATCAGCTACTCCTCGAACTACGCGATCGCGGCCACCGAGGCCGGCACGATGCGCCTTCCCGGCGTGACGGTCGTCGTGGGCGGCAAGACCTATACCACCAATGCAGTCGATGTCACGGTCTCGAAGCCCGGCACGACGGACCGCATGACCGTGGAGCTTTCCGTCTCCGATCGCAAATGCTACGTGGGCCAGCCGATCATCATGACCGTGCAATGGACCGTCTCCGCCCGCTGGCAGAACGTGGCGTTCGACGTGCCGGTCTTCACGTCGGATGATTTCCTCATTGAGGAGGTCTCTTCCGACGGCGGTCCCCCGGGGACCGACCAGACGCTCATCGACGGCGTCCCGACGACGGTCCGCGGCAGTCGCCAGCAGGTCAAGGGCATGGAAGCGGAGGTGTTCGTCTTCAGGAAGGTGCTCATTCCCCAGCGGGCCGGGCGCATCCGACTCAACCCGGTCAGCGTCTCGACGAACCTGGCCGCCGGGCGGGTCCGGACGAACAGTCTCTTCAACCCCTACACTCTGAAGTTCGAACGGGTCTCAGTGCAGTCCGAGCCGATTGAGCTGGACGTGCTCCCGCTGCCGGAGGAGGGCAAACCCGCGGAATTCTACGGGCTCGTTGGGCATTACACGATCAGCGCCTCGGCCACGCCGACGCAGGTCAGTGTGGGCGATCCGATCACCGTGACCATTCGCATCGGGGGCAATCCCTATCTGAAGGCGGTTCAATGGCCGCAGCTCGGGCAGATTCCGGAACTGGCAACGAACTTCAAGATCCCGTCGGAGAAGGCTTCGCCGACCGTCGAGAGCGAATGCAAGGTCTTCACGCAGACGCTCCGCGCCAACAGCGAAGCGGTCGTGCGGATCCCGCCGATCCCACTGGCCTACTTCGATTCGCAGCGAGGAGAATACGCTGTCGTTCGGACCCAACCGATCCCGCTGGAGGTCGCGCCGACGAAGATGCTCACGAACGCCGACCTCGAAGGCGTCGGCTTCGCTCCGGCGAACCGGGAAGTCGAAGCGATCCGCAAGGGCCTGTCGGCCAACTACTACGGCCCGGACGTCCTGGTCGATCAGCGTTTCTCGCTGCTGTCGGCGGTCGTGAGTCCCGGATATGCTGTGATCTGGTCGATCCCGTTCGCGGGTCTTGTCGCCAGCGTCGTGGTCCGCGTGGTCGGTCGCAAGAGTCCCGAGTCGCTCGTGCGCAGGCGTCGTCGTCGAGCGGCCCCCCTGGCGATGCAGCAGTTGAAGGCGGCCGCTTCGGCGGATCCGAGACAGAGACCCGAACTGCTTTTGTCGGCGATGAAGGGCTACATCGGCGACCGCTTCGATCGGGTTGCGGCGTCGCTGACTCCGGACGATTGCCGACAGGTGATCGCCGAGGCCCTCGGTGCGTCCCAAGAAGGTGAATCGGGTGCTCCCAACGCGTCGCTCGTCGCTGGTCCCTCGTCTGTGGCACCCCTGTGGCACCCCCGCCCTCGGGGGTGTTCTTTCCCCAGCCGGGGGCGGCTGGGCCACATGTTCTTTCCCCAGCCGCCGGCGGCTGGGCCACTGCCTGTTTCCCTGGCAAGCCGATATGCGGACCTGATCGCTGCCTGCGAGGGATCGCGATACTCCCCCCTGGCGGCCGACGTCGGATCGAGCCAGGTCCAAGAGGCCATGGAACTGATCAACGCCATCGAGAAGCGAGCGAGAAGATGAAGATTCGCCAGACAGCTTTGCTTGTGGCGGCCCTGGTCCTTGGCGGGCTCTGTGACCCGCCGGCGGTGGCCCGTGACGGATCGCAAGAAGGTCCCTCGTCTGTGGCACCCCCGTGGCACCCCTGTGGCACCCCCGCCCTCGGGGGTGTTCTTTCCCCAGCCGGGGGCGGCTGGGCCACATGTTCTTTCCCCAGCCGGGGGCGGCTGGGCCACGTGTTCTTTCCCCAGCCGGGGGCGGCTGGGCCACTGCCTTTTTCCGATCCGATTCACGACTTCCATGCCCTGCTCGATGAAGCGAACGCCGCCTTCCAGCAGGCGAACGCCAGTGCGAACGACTCGCCGGCCGCACGGGAAGGGTATGGCAAGGCCATCCAGCTCTACGAGAAGATCATCGACCAGTCCGGCGTGCAGAACGCCGGACTCTACTACAACCTGGCCAACGCCTATTTCCTCAAGGACGACATCGGGCGGGCTATTCTGAACTACCGTCGGGCCGAACGACTGGATCGCTCCGATCTGAACGTCAAGAAGAACCTCGCCTTCGCGCGAAGTCGTCGGATCGACCGGGTCGAGACCGCTGCACCCAAACGCGTCCTGGAGACCCTCTTCTTCTGGCACTACGACCTGTCGCTGAGGACGAAGTTCCTGCTGGCCTGTCTGGCCTTCGCGGCGCTGTGCCTGTCGGGCACAGCCATGATCTGGCGAGGTCGAGGAACCGCAGGGACCGCCCTCGCGGCCCTCTCTGCGGTCTTGGTCGTGTCTCTGCCGGCGTCGGTCCTCGTCGAGATCCGTGGGCAGTCGCAGGAGCGTTTCGGCGTCATCACGACCGCACAGGTCGTTGCCCGCCAGGGCGACGGTCCCAACTACCCGCCCAGCTTCAAGGATTCGCTCCACGAGGGCACCGAGTTCGATCTCATCGAGCAGCGTCCTGGCTGGTTGCACATCCGCTTATCGGACGGTGCCGATGCCTGGGTCCCCGAACACGCCGCAGAGCTGGGTTGACGCGCCACGCAGGGGCAAGAAGCATTGCGATGAGGAACCCCAGTCTTCTTCCGAACGTTCTTCACACCGCAAAGCGAACTGGCAGATCCGTTGGAATAACAGTCAATCGTCGTCGCGGATGCCCCAAACGTCGTGGAGGGCTTCCCGCTGCATCGGCTCCCCTCCGGTGCACGACCTTACGAAGATCCGCTGCGTTGCGTGTCGTTCGGAGTTCCGCGTCTGCGCGGCCTTGATCCGCCTGAAGGCGGAACTCC
>JAXDBU010000177.1:0-34734 GCA_034678485.1 Sedimentisphaerales bacterium
TGCTCGAGACGCCGACGCCGCTGCCCATTTGCAGCGCGTTGGTGCCGCCGACACTCTCCGTCGGCTGCGACGCCTGCGAGAGGGTCTGGCTGAGCAACTCGCTGAAATTGGTCCGGCTGGCTTTGAATCCCGTCGTGTTCACGTTCGCCAGGTTGTTGCCCGCCACGTCCAGCATCTGCTGATGGGCCTGCATCCCCGTTACGCCTGAAGACAACGCGTATGACATGAATGACTTCTCCTTTTATTGGACTCTGCGGATGTGCCATCAATCCCGAATCGATGTCACGTCCGACAGACTGACTGTCTGATTGCCTACTGTAAGAACGATGTCGCTGTCGTTCCCCAAAGCGACTTCCGAGACTTCGCCTGTGACCGTTCCGGTCGTGCCGTCGTCCAGGGTTCCGTCGAAAGAGACCTCTTTGCCGATCAGCGAGCTGGCATAGCTGCGCTGGACCAGGTCAAGCACTCCGCTGAAGGAATTGTTCAACGTCTCCAATTGCTGGAGCTGACTGAATTGCGCCAGTTGCGACGCCATTTCCTGGTTGTCCATCGGCTCCAGTGGATTCTGGTTCTGCAGTTGCGTCACCAGCAGCGTCATGTAATCCATCTGAATATCACTGGCCGACGAGGTCGCCGATACCGTACTCATTCGTCCGCACTCCTTAACCTATATATCAAGCAGGCACGATTCACCCGCCGCATGACGATCCTTGCGGCACTCCAACAAATGCTCCACAGCAACCTCCGTGCCAGGGAGTGGGCCGTCACAGGAATCGCGAAGAATAAAGTCGTGCGGACCAATGGGAAGATGCTGGTGCGCTGCCCCGCGCGTCCCAACGCCCCCTGCGAAATGCTCACGCATGGCGCATTCAACCAGGAAGATTCTTCCTCGGGGGCAGAAGATTCTTCCTGAATTCGCTGCTGGGCATTTTGTCGTCGCCCGACGAGGCGTCGGCGACTCAGTGACATCGAAGCGTCCCATAAGAACAATGGGCGAATTCCTATCGAATCCTCCTCATCCACGTCCGATCATATGCCCGTTCTCGGACCGTCCCATAAAAGAAAAACCCGATGTCACTGAGTGACATTGAATGGAGCGGGGGAGGTGCAGTGCGTCCAATAAAGATTAAAGATGTCACGGACCACCTGTCGATGTGGGGGGTGTCTCCGTCGAAGTTGCCGGACGACCGTCGGGGAATAGATGGACCGAGGAGATATGAATCGGATACGAAGGATCGTTGTAGTCAGCAAGAGACCCCAGATCCATGCCGTCGCACAGGAGCTGGCGCACGAAGTGTTCGCCGCCGACGACCTGTCCGAGGCCAAAGAGATCGTCGCCACGGTGTCCCCCGGTCTCGTGGTGTTTGAAGGGGGTTTTCCGCCCGCTCACGTGCGGGCTTGCCTCGGCGATGCCTCCACGGACGTGCGGAGATCGCCCATGGCGGTGGTGATTCCTGCAGCCGACTGTCCGTTCGAGGACAGCGAGTACAGGCAGATCGGCATCGTGGTCTGTCCGATGGAAGAGGAGAACTCCACACGGCTGCGCGACGTCGTTGCCGCGATGCTCGAGACCGAACAACAGCACGCGGAGGCACAGCAGAACGACGTTTCATTCTTCCAGGATGCGACTGCCGCTGGGGTGAAAATGGCCGGTCGCAGCCCTGCGATTGCCAAGACTCTCCAGATGATCAAGCTGGTCGCTGCCAGTCGGTGCAATCCCATTCTCATCGTCGGCGATACGGGCACGGGGAAAGAGGTCGCCGCCCAGGCCGTACACATGCTGCAGCATCCTAACGCCCCCTTCGTCGCTGTCAACTGTGCGGCGCTCACCGCCACGCTGCTGGAAAGCGAGTTATTCGGGCACGTCAAAGGCTCGTTCACCAGCGCCGATCGCGACAAGACCGGATTGCTCGAGATGGCCGGGACCGGGACGATCTTCCTCGATGAAATCAGCGAAATGCCGCTCGAACTCCAGGCCAAGCTCCTGCGCGTCCTGCAGGAGCGGGCGTTTCGCAAGGTGGGCGGTCTGAAAGACATCGAGTGCAAGGCGACGATCATCGCATCGAGCAATCGAGACCTCAAGAAGGAGGTCCGGGAAAAACGATTCCGCCAGGACCTGTATTACCGCTTGAATATCTGTCCGATCACGATGGCGGCCTTGTGTTCGCCGGAGCGAAGGCAGGACATTCAACTGCTGGCGCAGTACTTCCTGCAGACATCGACCATCTGTACGCACAGATCGACGCCGGTCGTCTCCATTACCAAGCTCGCGCTCGAAGCGCTTTGCCGTCACGACTGGCCGGGCAACGTGCGAGAGTTGCGTAACGTCATCGAACGGGCGATACTCCTCGAAAGCACCGATAAGATCGGGTTGTCCAGTATCATCATTGATCCCATCGATGAGGAGTCGCCCTGCCGCGCTCTTGACGGACAGATGCGGGACTTCTCACTGGAGAAGGCCGAACGCGAGTTGATCGCCCGCGCTCTGCACGAAACCGGCTGGCAGAAAACGCAAGCAGCCGCTCTGCTGGGCATCACGCGCGCCACGCTGTACGCCAAGGTCAAGCAGTACAACCTCCGCAAAGTCGGACCCACCACAGAGGAGTTGGAGATTGCCGTTTCAACTCCCGCCGAAGCCATGCCCGTGGTCGCAGGCTGAACGGATCGCCGCATTCCTCGAGCCCCCTCCTCGACACCATGTGCTTGTGCCTCGTTGCGTCCCCGTGGACACAGAGACCTGCGAAGGCGCCGCATCGGTTGGCGAGATCTGTGGAGATACCCATCTCGACGTGTCGGTACGGGGCGCGTCAGAAAATCCGCCGGGCCGTATAGAATCCTGACACCATGGCCAATCAGCGGGCCACAGGCGAGTCACCTCAAAAAGGTCTTTCTGCCGTGAGGTCCGTGGTTCTCGCCGCCTTGCAGCACCATGGCGGATCTGGCACGACGGTTGCTAAAGAATGAGAGGGTTCTGGGCCGCGCTCGCGGAATCCGGGCGAGACCGGCCCCCGTGAATTGGCGTCCCAAAGGCATCGGCAACCGAATGTTCAGAAAGAAGACAAAACAGAATCGTGGGGGAAAAGGGCAACCGCAAGTGCCGCCCGACGAGGATCTGTTCGGCGCTCCGCCGTCGGAACAGCCGGAGTATGCCGACGTCTTCTCTTCGCAGGTGGAGTTCGGCCCGGAGTTCGTCCCCTCGGAGCCGCCACCGCACCGCGAGACGGGTCCGAGTCCGCTGCCCGAAGTCCCCGTTCGTACAAACCATGTGCTGGCACATCTGAACCACTTCTCGAAAGTGCAGAAGATCCTCGTGCTCGGGATCGTCACGATTGCCGCTGCGCTCGCCTACACCTTGTCGGCCACGATGGGACATCGGGACCAAGCGGGCGGGCAACAGAAAGCCGAGTTGTCGTCCCCTCTCGGTCCCCCTTCCATCGGCACGCCGAGCCCACCACAGCCGCTCTGGGACACGCGGGGGCATGTCCTGCGTCCGGGGGCTTCCTCGCCCAATCAACCGGCGGCAGACGAGGTCATCGAACCGAGCATCCCCAGCCCTGAGCCTCTGTCTCTGCAGTTAGCCAACAAGCTGTACCAGAAACGGGAGTACGAACCCGCGTTCGTCGCCTATGACAAGCTCTACCAGCGACTGGCCGCCACGGAGGAGAATCGGCCCGTTCGCGATTTCCTGCTTCTGCGCATGGCCATGTGCAGCAACCGCGGCGGAGACGCCGCACAGGCCGACACGTTGTTCAAGACCGTGGCCCTGAGTCGCCTGCCCATCCTGCGGGCGCTGGCACGATACTATCAGAGCACGATCCTGATCGAACGAAAACGATATCTCGAAGCCGCGACAAAGGCCTATCAGACAATGAGTCTGATCGAAGTGGCGGACATCGACAAGAAATGGGTCTCGGCCGTTCAACAACAGTGTGGATTCCTCATCGCCGAGGCGATCTCGCGGAACCTCCTGTCTCTCAGTGACGCCGACGCCAACGTGCCAGGCGACCTGTGGGGCCGACACCCGGACATCGATCCGTTCGTCGATATGGACGAGCCCCAGTTGCGGATCTTCCTGGCCTCCGGTACCGAGCAGCTCGACGAGGCGACGTTGAGCCCCCAGATCCGCGCCGCCACCGGCCTCAACTCAGTGAGGCGATGGCAGGTGGTCTGCAACGGCGCCTCCATCGAGGAACTGCTGGCTCGGTTCGCATCGAACGCGAGACTCAATCTGAGGTGGGCAGACAGCACCCAGACGACGCCTTCCGGGGAAAACGCGCGAAAGAGGCCTGCCTACCTCTATCTGACGTCCGCGACGACCCAACAGGTGATTACGATCTCCGCAGGCAGCATCGGCCTCCTCGCCCAGCTTGACGACACGGGTCGCAATATCAACGTATTCGACCCGACGGCCTATTCCTCTCTGACGGAGCACACAAAACTTCTGGCCGAGGAGTCAATCTCTCTGTGGCAGCGCTTCCTGCTGGCGGCGGACAACGACCAGCGGGCCCCCAACGGCCACTTTGCTCTGGCGCTGCACCAAACGGCGCGCGGGCAACTGGACGAGGCGATCGCTGAGTACAGACTCGTCGCGAACCGGTTCCCGAAACACAGTCTGGCTCCCTATGCGCTGTTGGAGTCGGGCAAGCTGAGAGTGCGGCTGCGGGATTATGTTGGGGCTCATGCCGATCTCAAACAGCTCGTGGAGGTATATCCCGAGACCGATCTGGCGGATACCGCGTGCCTGCACCTGGCGGATGCGACGATGAAAGCGGGTCTCTTCGAGGAAGCAGCGGGTTTGTATCGCAAGGTCTACAACCTGGGCTTGTCCGTCGAGTCCCAGGCAGACTCCGCATTGGGCGTGGGCCGGTGCTCCGCTGAGATGGGCAACCACGAGGAAACCGCCCGCTGGCTGAATCACTATGTGACACTCGCTCAGGATCAGAGCCGCCCGGAATTCCACGCGGCCTGTCTGCTGCTCGGGAAAGCGTGCCTCGCCCTGCACAAGCCGCAACAGGCTCACGCCGCGCTGAACCTGGCGCTCATGGGCGATCTCTCCCGTCAGCAGTACGTGGAGACTGTCGCAGTCCTCGTCAGAACGTACATCGAGCAGGGACTTCTGCTGGAGGCCCTCGAGACGCTCGAAGGCACGACCGGCTGGCAACTCTCGCAGCAGGAAGGCATTGAGTTGCTCCTGTTGCGCGTGCAGGTCTTCCGCTCGATCGGCCTGGTCAACAAAGCCATCATTCTATTACAGGAGAAGGGACAGTTCCTGCCGAGTCCGGAACTCAAGGGCACCGTCGCGCTGGAGCTGGCCGCTTGTCACGTCAACAACAACGATATGGAATCGGCCCGAAGGACGTTGAGCGACGCGTTCGCTCTGGTCAGGCCGGGACCGCTGGCCCAGCAGATCGGTCGGGAGCTGGCGCGTACGTGCCTTCGCCTGGGGCAGACAAGCCAGGCCGTCTCGGTATGCTCGCAGTTGCTGGAGCACGCTTCGGCTGCGGAAAGAGCGCCGGTCCTGCGTCTGTTGGCTGAGGCCTATCGCAAACAGGGGCAGTACGATCGCGCCGTGGTCGCCATGCTGAATCGCTACGACGAGACAGCAGACCCCAACGTCGTTCGTACCGTGCCGGGCACGAAAGTCACCCCATGACGACAAACAACCGAATGAATAAGGATGAAGAACCGATGAGGACAACTGTATCACGTTCAGCGTTGCTGAAAGCATGCACGATCGTGTCTCTGCTTGCCTGCGCCGGGGCATTGTCGGCGGCGGATTCCGCCCGACCTCAGACGATTGCAGGAAGCCAAGGGGCGCCGTACGCGGAGGGAGGACTGGGCGACCCATGCGCCGTCGGTCAAACGATGCAGGCCGGACCCGACGGCACTCCACTGTCCGAGTCGCCTATCCCGCTGGCCAGCCTCCTGAACCGAACGACAAGCCAGACAAAGGCCATGCCCACCGGGATTGGCCAGAGTGACTCCCTCAGACAGTCGCTATGGTCGAAACGGGTCGCGGCCCCCGAGCAGGGAAAGGAAGTCGAGGCCAGTCTGGCCCTCAAGCGTCTTATCCGACACGTTCGATCCGTGAAATTCGAAGAGAAGGACACGGGTCCGACCTTCCAGCCGCCGGCCGAGTCGCTGCCGTCGGAGGAAATCGTCGAGACACAGCCTGTGGAGGTGGCTCCGGTGGAACCGACGATATCCGCCAGCGCCCCCCCTGCCGCGACCGTTGTCGGAGCGTCGATGTTGTCCAAGACGCAGAGAACGCTTGAAGTCCTTCAGCGGAATCCCGATCAGGTCGAGGACCCGCTCGAAGTTGCGGAACTGCTGTTTCTCAGCGGGCGCCCTGTGGAAGCCATACCCTTCTACACGAAGGCGCTGGACGACATCAGTCCCAGCGACCCGGCCGGCGAGGCAGATCGCGCGTGGGTCCTGTTCCAACTCGGCAATTGCCTGCGTGAGACCGACATCGCCAAGGCCCAGGAGATCTATCTGAAGCTCGTTTCCGAGTATCCCGCTTCGCCATGGACGGAACTGGCGAAGGCCCACGGCCGACTCCTCACGTGGTACCAGAAGAGCCGGTCCCCGCAGGCGCCGGTGGCACCTCAACTGTAGCAGAGGGCGACCGTCGTCGTGGAAGGGCCGTCCAGGACCCGTACGTGGGAGGCACCGAGCATGGGCAAAACCGAGAACCAGGACAGAGGCAGGACGCTGCAACGCAGTGACAACGCCACGGTTCTGATCGTGGACAACGAACCGCAGACAATTCGGCTCATGCTGGAGATCCTGGCACGCAAGGGCATCGGCGCAAGGCTGGCCCCTACAAAGAAGGCCGCCATCGACGCGCTGGACCGCACTGCCTGTGATCTGGCGTTCCTCAGCGTACAGACGACGGGTTCACAGGATCGTTCGAGCGCATTTGAGCTGCTCGGCGCAATCCGAACCGTCGCGCCCGAGATGCCTGTCGTCATGATGGCCGAGACCACGGAGTCGGCGCCGGACCCGGGCCTGTTCCAGCGAAGCACACAGACTGCGGTTCATGCGATCCAGGCAGGCTGCCGGGATTTTCTGCTCAAACCGCTGGACCGGCGCGCCGTCGAGGGGATCCTCGACGCGGCGCTGCCCAATCGTCCGGTGGCGACCGCCGCCTCCGCGAGGGAAGGCGACCGCTGCCTCTACCAGATCGTGGGTCGAAGCCCTCGGATGCTCCAGGTGGTCAGTCTGGCCGAGCGGATCGCGCCTACGTCGGTGCCCGTGCTGATCAGCGGGGAAAGCGGGACGGGCAAGGAACTGCTCTCTCTGCTGATTCACCACAAGAGCCGTCGGGCGCTCGGCCCGTTCGTCCGAGTCAACTGTGCCGCGATGAGCGACACGCTGCTGGAAAGCGAGCTGTTTGGCCACGAGAAAGGCGCATTCACCGGCGCCTACGCGCAGAGAAAGGGTCGCTTCGAGATGGCCCACGGCGGCACGCTGCTGCTGGATGAGATCAGCGAGACCTCGTTGACCTTCCAGGCGAAACTGCTGCGGATCATCGAACAGCAGGAATTCGAGCGCGTCGGCGGCAATGAGAACATCCGGGTTAACGTCCGGATCATCAGCACGACGAATCGGGATCTGCTCCACGAGGTGCAACGGGGGCGTTTCCGTCAGGACCTCTACTATCGTCTCAGCACCATGCGGATTGTCGCGGCCCCGTTGCGGGAGCGCCGGGACGATCTGCGGGAGCTGATCTGGCACTTTGTGAATCTCTACGCACGAGAGGCCCAGCGCCGGATCGAGACGATCGACCCGACGATGCTGGAGATCTTCGCCAACTACCACTGGCCGGGCAACGTGAGGCAGCTGCGTAACGTCGTGCTCACCTCGTTGATCCTCGGCGCCGGTCCGACTCTGTCACTCGCCGATGTCTCCTGGCTCTTCGATGAACTCCAGCCCTTGACGCAACACAGCGCCGAGTGCGGATCGCACAGCGTCCGTTCGCCCGACGCGGGATCGACGGTCGACGCCGGCCCCGCCGCGGGCCCGATCGGGCTCGGGGGAGTCCGCCTCGAGGCGATCGAGCGCCAGGCCATTCTCGAAACGCTGCGACAGACCTCGGGCAACCAGACCAGGGCAGCCAAGGTTCTGGGCATCAGCGATCGTACGCTGCGAGAGAAGATCCGCCGATACCGACAGCAGGAGGATACGGAGATCCGCGATACGACGTGCTGCGCACAAAGACCGCTGCAGCCGGCGTTTTGAGATGGAATAATGACAAACTCTATGAGAACGAGGGAATAGACAGATGGCCGAACCAGAGAAAGTCGAAAAGCCAAAAGAATCCGAGCCGCCGCTGCCGCCAAACAGAAGTCCGATAGCGAAAGCCATGCCTCTGCTGATTGTCGCGGGGGCAGTCGTCGTTTTCGCCGGCGGGGGTTTCTTCGTCGGCCGGCTGTTCGGCACGCGAGGTCACGCTCAGGCCGTCTCGGCGGGACAGGCGTCGCCGGCGGGAGCCTCGTTGAAGGAACTCGAACCGGTCGCGGACAAAGATGAAGGCTGGTTCTACGAGTTGGAGCCGACGCTGGCGAACCTCAATGAGCCGGGCGCCACACGGTACGTCCGCATCACCCTGACCCTCGACATCACCGAGGCCTGGGCCGAAGAGGAAGCGAAGCCCTTCCTGGATCAGAGGAAACCGCTCATGAAACACTGGCTCACTCTCTACCTCGCCAACCAGACGATTGAGGATACACGAGGAGAGAAGAACCTCATCCGGATGCAGGCCAACATCCGCGACGTGTTCAACCGGGGATTGTTCCCGGATAGCCAGGCCCGGATCAAAGACGTCCTGTTCAAGGAGTTCGCGATTCAATGACGGGTGCGTCGGTCAATTCGCTGAGCAAGGCAAGGATGCGCCGGCTTCTGGCCGCGGTGGGCTCGGTCCCCTCGCAGGATCGGACGGTCGGCGAGGTGCGTCCATACGATTGGCGCGATCCGCACTGGCTGAATGCAGACCAGACCAGTCGGCTGACCGCCGCCATGGGTCAGATCGCCACGAAGCTCGGCGGCGTATTCACGCGGTTCTTCAACTGCAAATTCAAGGTCTCGCTGACCGCCGCCACTCCGCATTTCGCCGGAGATCTGTATCGTCTCATTGACATGGACCGCCTCCACTGCCTGACATTCGGCCCGGAGGACCAGCCGTCATGTGGATTCCTGGCGATCCCCTCCGGGACGACGATCGACTGGGTCACCAGGCTACTGGGTGATGCCGACGCTGCGGGCGACCCGGACCGGTCGTTGTCCTCTCTCGAGGAATCGCTCCTGTCCGACCTGATGACGGCGGTAATCGAAGCCTTCGTGGCGCCGATACGGTCGCACGAGGTACTCCAGAGCAGCGGTCGGCTCAGCAAGGGCCAACCCCCCATCCAGTTCGAGCCGACGGAGGAGATTTGTCGAATCACGTTCCTGGTCAAGCAAGCGGACAAAGACGACGAAGTCAACATCACGTTCGTGCTGTCGTGCGGTCCTCTGGCCGCCCTCGCGGGCAAGGCGCCCAAGTCGACGGCACAGCCGACGCCGGAGGAGCTTTCCAGGACCCTGTTGGAACACCTGCAACAGATGCCTGTCACGGTGACGGCCAGGCTCGCCACGGTCCCCGTCGGCTTCCAGGAGGTCCTGGACCTCGGACCAGGCGACATCCTGCTGCTCGACAAACAAGTCCATGACATGGTGGAACTGGTCATCGAGGGCCGCACCGTCTCTTTCCGAGGTCATCCGGTCCAATCCAAGGGGCAATACGCGATTCTCATCAGAGAATCCCAGGTAGGCCCCGCACAGGAAACGCCCGCATCAAACCCACCTGCGGAATCGAAGAAAGGAAAAAACAGCAATGCCTGATACCGCAAATGCTCCGGCAGAAAGCCCACCTCAGCAGGATCAGAGGGGAACGCCCCCGCAAACCGACGGCAGAGCGCAAGTCCATTCGGTTGAGTTTCCGGAGGCGCCGCAGGACGCTCCCGCCGCCGGAAACGGTCAATTGGACATCCTCCTCGACATGGACGTCCCCATCACGGTTGTCCTGGGCGCCACCCAGATGCCGGTGCGACGGCTCCTGCAACTCGGACCCGGTTCGGTGCTGCAGCTCGAAAAACCCATCGAAGCCCCGGCGGACCTGTTTCTGAAGGACTCCAAGTTCGCAGAGGCCGACGTGGTGGTCGTGGAGAATCGATTCGCCGTACGGATCCGGCAGATCATGGGCGCCGACGCGCCGGCCCCCGCCGCACAAGGGTAAGACGCACAATGGCATTCAGCAAACCACAAGTCGGAAATCATAGATCGTAGATCGAAGTATGGCCGCAAACCAATCGATGACAGCAAGTCTTCCAGCCGGGGATGACGGCGTCCTGAACATCCCCTTCGCTTCCCACAGCAACATCATCCTGGCGCTGGGCCTGGTGGCAATCCTGGCCACCCTGATTGTCCCGCTGCCCACCATGCTGCTGGACCTGTTGCTGGCCTGCAGCATCTCCCTGGCACTGGCAATCCTGATCGTGACGCTATCGTCCAGAGAGGCCCTGGAGCTATCCACGTTTCCATCCCTGCTGCTGTTCACGACGCTGTTCCGCCTGTCGCTGAACGTGGCCTCGACGCGACTGATTCTCCTGCAGGGCAATGCCGGCAAAATCATCCAGACGTTCGGGGAGTTCGTCGCCGGCGGGAGCCTCGTGGTCGGCCTGGTGATCTTCCTGATCCTCGTCATCATTCAGTTCATCGTGATCACCAAAGGCGCCGAGCGCATCAGCGAAGTGTCCGCCCGATTCACCCTCGACGCCATGCCCGGCAAGCAAATGGCCATTGACGCCGACCTGAACGCCGGGATCATCACCGAAACGCAGGCCAATGAGCGCCGGGCCAAGATCGTCAAGGAAAGCGAGTTCTACGGCGCCATGGACGGCGCCAGCAAGTTCATCCGCGGCGATGCGAAGGCCGGCCTGATCATCACGGCCATCAACATCGTCGGGGGCATCGCGATGGGGTATTCCCGCGGCATGGGCGTCGCGGCCGCCGTTCAAACCTATTCGATCCTGTCCATCGGCGACGGCTTGATCAGCCAGATCCCTTCCCTGGTCATCTCCATCAGTTCGGGCTTCCTCGTCACCAAGATCTCGTCGAACTACGGCGTCGGACAGGACCTCTCCAGGCAGTTTCTCCGGACGGGCCAGCCGTTGACGACCGCCGCATTCGTCATCGGGGCCATGGCGCTGGTCCCTGGAATGCCCAAGGCCCAGTTCCTGTTGCTGGCCGCCGGAACCGCTCTGGTTGGGAGGATGGCGAAGAAGATCGAGAAGATGCCCGCCAAATCCACAGCGGCCCCCAAGAAGAAGTCGGACAAGGAGCCCGTCGAGGATCTGCTCGACGTGGATCGGGTCTCCGTCCACGTCGGTGTGCGTTTGATCACCATGGTCGATCCGCGAAAGAGCAACACGATCTTCGATCGCATCGGGGCCTTGCGGCGGCAGTTCGCCCAGCAACTGGGCATCGTCATTCCGCTGGTCCGCCTGCGGGACGATCTGAACCTCGAGCCCAACGCGTATGAAATCCGGCTCTCAGACATCCCGGTCTCGAAGGGCCACCTGGAGCCCGATATGTTTCTGGCCATGGACTCCGGCGTCGTGCAACAGAAGATGGACGGAATCAAGACAACCGAGCCGGTGTATGGGCTGCCGGCCCTGTGGATACCGGCTGCCAAGAAGGAAGCCGCCGAGTTGAACGGGTACACGGTGATCGATCCGGAGTCCGTGTTCATCACCCATCTGTCCGAGACGCTCAAAAGACATGCGGACGACATGCTCACTCGCGAGGACGTGCAACTGCTCATCGACAGGCTGCGTAAGAACCAGCCGTCTCTCGTCGGAGAGGTTGTCGGCACGGAGGGCGAAATCTCGGCCGGCGTGCTTCAGCGAGTGCTCCGGAACCTGCTCCGCAGCGGGATCCCGATCCGCGAGTTGACAGCCATCCTCGAGGCACTGGCCGAAAACGGGTCAAAAACCAAGAATGTGACCACGCTCACCGAGATCGTCCGAAAGTCTCTGAACCGGACGATCACGGAACTGTACCGGGATGCCAAGGGCAAAATCACGGCCATTTCCATCGATCCGGCGCTCGAGCATCACTTGACCTCCTCGCTGCGTCAGGAGGGCGGCGAGCTGATCCTGGGCATCCCGGCCGAGACGGCCATCGACCTGAATCGCAAGGCAGCGGAAACGTGGAAATCCGTCATGGACCAGGGTCGCGATAAAGCGATTCTCCTGTGCGACGCTCGGCTTCGTGCCCCGCTGGCCCAGATGCTGGCGCGGAGTCTGCCGATGCTGCCGGTCGTGGCCTACGACGAGATCGTTCTGGGAACCGAGGTGCAACCCATCGCGACGATTTCAGTTGCGCTCGATGAAATGACGATAAGGAGTGAGTAGGAATGCTGTTGCCAGTCCGATCCATAGCGGTCAGCACCAGTGTTCTCTGTTTCTTTGGAATAGGGATCATTGGCTCTCTTGGCGGCCTGTCGCCTCACGTCTGCTGCAAGCGGGCGGTCCTGGGCGCGATCGTCACCTACGTCCTGGCGGGAGTGGGTGTGCGGGCGGTCAATGCGATCCTCACCCAAGCCGTCATCGCCAGCCAGGTCAAGAAGATGGAGAACCCGGGTGACAGCGGAAACTAAAGATATGGCACAGACCCGTGAACAACAAGTCGCCACAGGCCCGAGGCCGGAAATCGAGAGCATGTGCGATCTCGAAAGGGCCACCAACATCCCCGACGCGAGGCGCATCGTGCAGGATGCACAGCGTCAAGAAGACGACGATCATCTCAAGGCCGTCGCCTTGCGGACTTACAGTGGGCACAGGCATCCTCGCATCGGCGACGACGAGATCGTCCAACTGCTGCCGATGGTCCGCAAGATCGCTCGCCGGGCCGTGAGCTACATCAAACCGCCGCTGTCCTTCGAGGACCTGGTCTCGGCCGGCACGGTCGGGTTACTCAAGGCGGCCAGGGATTTCGACGCCGCACACCAGGCCGAATTCAAGACCTATGCCTACATCCGGATCAAAGGTGCTGTGCTCGACGAGCTGCGCAGGGCCTCCCTGCTGCCTTCGAACGTGACCCGCCAGGTCCGCGCGGTCCGCAAGATGTGCCACCAGATCACCCAGCAGACGGGCAGCGCGCCAACCGACGAAGAGCTGGCTCGCGAGCTGGAGATTTCCGTGGAGGAGGTCTGTGGATTATTCGAGAACGCACGGGCTCAGCATTTCATCTCGATCGACACCCTCGACCAGGAGGAGCCGGCCCTCGGGAGTATCCTGGCCTGCGCCGATACGGTGGGTCCCGACGGACAACTGGAGCGGAGCGAGCTCATCGAGCAGCTCAGCAAGGCCATGCAGGACTTGGACGAGCGGCGTCTCCAGATCCTTGTTCTCTACTACCAACAGCATCTGACCATGAAACAAATCGCGGGAGTACTCGAAGTTACCGAATCGCGCGTCAGCCAGTTGCACGCCAGCGCCCTTTTCAGCCTGTCAACCCGATTGGAGCAGTGGAAAGATGACGGATAGCGATTTCAACTATATTCAGCCCGTGGAGAATCCTCACAGCATCCACAGTCTGACACCGGCCGAACAGAGAGAGCACCGCAAACGGAAACAGAAACCGCCGGAGCAACAACAACAGCCCGGGGGGGAATCTCCAAAAGAGACGCCCGAGGAATCGACGCCCGACCCAAACTGTGATCCTCATACAATCGACTACTGTGCTTGACGCGGGTCGTTCGGTGGACCCGTTCGCCCCAGAGAGGCAAAATGACATCTAAGACCGTGCGACGTGTTCTGAAAGCCGCCGAGGTCATTCTGGATGGCCCGGTTCAACTGAGTATCGATCCGGGCTCGACCACAGGCTGCGAGGGATCGAGACCGGCATCGGCCGGCTCGACGGCACGGATCGCGCAAACCTATCCGGACCATGCGGTGATCGAAGTAACCTGCCCGTGCGGCCGAACCACGCGGATACGTTGCGACTATGCAGCCGGGAACCCTTCCGGCGCGAAGCCGGAGCCGACACAGCAATAGCGGCACAATGCCCGACAGATGAGACGGCCGACCCACGAGAACACCGGCCGTCACGATGGAGAAGATATATGATCCGAACCGCAAGATCGATCGTTTGGGTGCTGGCGATTGCCGCCGCAGGAATCGCCGGATGCACGACAGCACCGAAACCCGCCAAGACGGATGACCAGGGCAATGCCGCGGCCAAACGATTTGGCGACACGCCGCTCGAAGGGCGCACAGCCGTCGAGTCCGCCATCGAGCTGTCGGAGAAATACGCCAAGCTGTCCGACGTGAGCGTCACGCTGCGTCAGGAGAACCAGCGACTGACGAGCGAGAACGAGAACCTGCGAGAGCAGATCTCCACGCTCGACGCCAAACTCAAGCAGACCCAGAAGGAGCTTGCAGAGGCCAACGATCTGTTGATCGAGATGCTCACGGAGTTGAACCATTGGAAGAGCAACATCCTGGGCTTTCGCGGCGAGATGCGAGATGCGGCGAGCGCCCAACTGGAGGCACTGCTGAAGGTCCTTGAGATCCTGGGCGGCGAGGCCGAAGCGGGCGTCATAGGACAGCGGCATGCCACGACGCTGCATCCGGATGCCAACGACGCGGCGATGCCACCGGAGGAATCTATGGCGCCACAGGAGACTGAACCCAATGCGCTACAGTAAGAACCTGATGGAAGACGGTCGGGGAATAGCTGCGGCCGGACGACGCAGGGGACTGGGATCTCTCCTGCCAGCGGTCCTGATATTGGGCCTGATCTGCGGGTGCAAGTCCGGCAACGAGAACGGCGGGATGGCGCAGTCCTATTTCCTGGATCAGAGCAAGGACTTGCGGGACCTGGGCCGAGTCGCGCTGGTGGAGTTGGACAACGCCACCGGCTATCCTCAGATCTCCTCGGAGATTACTCAGGCCCTCTCCCTGGAGGTCCAGAAGCAACAGGTGTTCGGACTCACGGTCGTTCGCCAGGACGATCCGGCGTGGCGCAGTCTGCAGGAGAACCTCGACAACCTCCAGGCCATGCGACAACTCGTGGTCCTGAAGGAGACCCTGCGAAGCAACGGCCTGCTGGTGGGCACGGTCACTCAGTATCAGCCTTATCCGCACATGGTGATCGGGCTGCGTCTGAAGCTGCTCGATCTCACCGACGGCCAACTCATCTGGGGACTGGAACAGGTCTGGGACTGTGCCGACAAGACAATCGAGAGACGAATCCGCAGGTACTACGGACAACAGTTGCGATCCGGGCATGCCCCTCTGAACGAGGAACTCGTCGCTGTCAGCTCGCTGAACTTCTGCAAATTCGTCGCCTACGAGGCAGCCGCCACGCTTGAGAAACCGAGGCGCGAATGACCGCTCCGCAAGGATATGCCC
The DNA here is from genome assembly GCA_034678485.1 of Sedimentisphaerales bacterium. GTDB lineage: Bacteria > Planctomycetota > Phycisphaerae > Sedimentisphaerales > Anaerobacaceae > PLanc-01. The sequence goes on from JAXDBU010000177.1 coordinate 15,459, forward strand.
CAGATGTGGTATCCGGCAGTGTTGGAAACGCATTTTTTCGCAAGGGACACCCTTAAGATTCCACGGAATGATGCGAGAACTAACTACAGACAAGGCCGTGAAGGAACCCAGCCATGATTGAGAATATTCAGAATAATCACGTCGCTCAGAGGATGGGGATGAATCCCGCATCCCACGCGGATACAGCGAATCGAACCCCGGCAGACGACTCGGATGCCACACTCCAAGTGAATTTCGCGGACATGGTCAATAAGGCGATGCAGGTCGACGAGATGGGCACGGACGCCGTGGAGAAGGCCAAAGAACTGCTTCGATCCAACCGCCTCACCACAACGGAGAACATCCGATCCGCCGCGGAGAACATGCTCACGTTCGGGATTTGACCGACACGCCAATTCCGCAGATTGCGCCGCGGGGCCCGCCATGGATGGCAAGGAGCCCCGTTTTCTTTTGGTTTTCCACAAACAATATGGGACCTGAGAGCGTCCGAGAATCACACCCCGGAACACGTCGCAGAATCGAGAACCGTCAATCTCCAGACCTGATCCCCCAAGGTCGCAGAACCTGCTGCAATGCCTCGGGCCCCTGCATCCAGGCGAGGAAAACGCCATAGTTGGTGTACGGAACGCCGACCGAATCCAGGTCGCGGATGCGAGCCAGCAGCTTCTGGGCGGTAATCATGCAGCCACCACAGTGAATGACGAGCTTATAGGACAGCAAGTGCTCGTTCTCCTGGAACTCCCGGCCGAAGTTGTGCTCGATGCCGACGCCCGGCCAGTGTTTCTCGATGAAGCTCGGGATCTGGACCGTGCCGATGTCCTCTGCAATTCGCGAATGGTTGCATGCCTCGACGATCAGGACCTTGTCGCCGGGCTTGAGGTCTCTCAGAACTCGAATGCCCTCGGCAAAACGGGCAAGCCTTCCCCGGCTGACACAGTTGATCATCATGATCGAGAAGGTAGTCAGCATCACATCGTCCGGCGTCCAGGTGTGCATCAAGTCCATCGCCTGGGAGTCGGTGATGATCGCCTTGGGCCGCCGGTTGAGACTGCCGAGAAACGTATCCCAGCGTCGTCGCTCGCTCGGATCGCCATCGCGGGCCTTCCCGAGATCCATCCGATAGGAGACCGGATACGCCCAGCTTCGCGTGATGTATTCCTCCGCCATCGCCTGAGGGCGCAGGTACCGTCCGGGCGGCGTCTCTGCGCCCATCGGGATGTTCAACACGTAGAATTCATCCCGCTCCACAAACGGCAGCAACTCCATCCCGGCGCTCTTCGAGACGAAGTTGGCCAGGATAAAGTCCAGCAGGGGCCCGCGGCAATTCGTGTCGGTGGCCACCAGGGACATCTTCTTGTGGAACCTCAGCAACGGCACGTCCTGCTCGACGACGCCGATCCGTTGCTCAGCGGACGGGCGGAACAGGTTGTAGAGCACCAGGATCTGCTTGTCGAGCTCGCGAGCGCTGCCCATGATCTCGTTCTCCGGTGCGAAACCCCGCGTGTCCGGGTCGATGACCAGCAGGATCAGGTCGCACTCCTTCAGATCGGCGAGGACCTTGGCGCGTTTCTTGAGACCCAACCCGCCGGCCTCATCCAAGCCCGCGGTGTCGAACAGCTTGACCGGGCCCATCCCGTGGATTTCCTGCAAGGCGATCTTCGTATCCGCGGTCGTTCCCGGCGTCGGATCGACCAGCGACGTCTGCTGTTGAGTCAGCAGATTCATCACGCTGCTCTTGCCGGAATTCATCTTCCCAAATATGCCAATATGATCGCGTTCAACGAGCATGTGTCAATGCCCTCTTGAGGATAGCCGTCCAACACCGAGGTCCTCTACGTCCCGGACAAACAGATGGTTCTCACCGGGGCCGGCGCAGCCGCCTCTGTCATGCTGAGCGGAGCGAAGCATCTGGGCCGCGGACGGAATATGCCGTGCGACCGTGTACGGAGGCCCCCCTCGTTCGCGGGCCAGATCCTTCGCTGCGCTCAGGATGACACACGGAATCACGCGGATTTGCGTCATGCCTGTATCAGTATCTAATCCACATCAGACACAGCCCGTTGGGCGGTGCGATCGGGCCCGCGGCCCGTCGATCTCTTGCTTCGAGAATCTCCGGGATCCTCTCGGGAGACCAGCGTCCCAGGCCCACTTCCACCAGCGTGCCGACGATGTTGCGAACCATATTATAGAGGAAGCCGTCGCCTTCGGCCTCGACGTAGACCCAGCGGCCCTCGTCGACGGGCCGCTCGCTGACCTCGCATCGAAAGACCGTCCGGACGGAGTCCTCGCGGTGGTCGGCCGCGGCGGCGAAGGACTTGAAGTCCTTCTTGCCGACCAGCAGCGCTGCCGCCTCGTTCATCCGCTGCACGTCCAGAGTCGCCGCGATGTGCCAGCAGTGCTTCATGTGCAGGACCGGACGGACGGGGCCACAGAAGACCGTATAGCGGTAGAGCTTGCTGGTGACGTCCCCGATGACATCGAAACCGACGGGGGCATCTTCCGCTCTGACGATGACCATGTTCTCCGGCAGGCGGTCGGTGATCGCCCTGGCCAAGTTCTCCGTCGGGATGGGCGAATCGACGCGGAGCAGGCCGACCTGGCCCAGGGCGCTGACGCCCGCGTCGGTCCGGCTGGCCCCGCAGACCCGGGCCCGAGGCCCTACGAGGCTGCGGATCGCCTCGGTGAGCACGCCCTGGACGGTGACTTCTCCCGGCTGAATCTGCCAGCCATGATAGTCACAGCCGTCGTAGGCAATCGTCAGGATCACGTTCCGAAGGGCCATCTCACAAGGCTCCAAGCTGGAAATCCGAAACAAATCCCAAGGTATAGAACTCAAATGACCGAAACGCTATCGCACTGCCGGTGACTCGTTTTGAGTTTCGAATTTCGGTCATTCGTGCTTGTTTCGAATTTCGAGATTCGGATTTCGAGTTTTCCATCAAAGAACAGAGCCGCCCGGGCGGATCATCCCGAGCGGCTCCGAATGACAACGTGACAACGGTCAAAACTCCAATCTACAGCAGCTCGGCGATCTGGATGGCGTTCAGGGCGGCGCCTTTGCGGAGCTGATCGCCGGAGACCCAGAGATTGATGCCGCGATTGCCGGGCAGCGACTCATCCTGTCGGATCCGCCCGACCAAGACGTCGTCCTTGCCACTGGCGTCGATGGGCATCGGGAAACGATTGTGGTCGCGGTCATCGAGGACCGTCACGCCCGGCGCGGCTTTGAGGATGTTCCGGACCTCGTCCGCCGTGATCGGATTCGCGAACTCCAGGTTGATGCTCTCGCAATGGGCCCGCATCACCGGGATGCGAACGCACGTCGCGGTCACCGCGATGGTCGGGCAATCGAAGATCTTGCGGGTTTCCTTGACCAGCTTCGTCTCCTCCTCGTTGTAGCCGTTCGGGCCCAGCGCCGAGTTGTGACTGAAGCAGTTGAACGCGATCTGGTGCGGGAAGACGTTCTTCGTCGGCGGCTTGCCCTCCAGGATCTCCCGGCTCTGGGCCTCCAGCTCCAGCATGGCGGACATGCCCGCCCCGCTGGCGGCCTGGTACGTGCTCACGACCATTCTCTTGACCGGGTTGACCTTGTGCAGCGGCCAGATCGGCACAATCCCGATGATCGTCGAGCAGTTCGGGTTCGCGATGATCCCCTTGTGCTTCTTGATCATCTGGGGATTGATCTCGGGGATGACCAGCGGGACCTCGGGGTCCATGCGGTAGGCGGACGAATTGTCGACGACCACCGCGCCGGCCTTCACCGCCGCAGGGGCGAACTCCCGGCTCCGTGACGCGCCGGCGCTGAACAACGCGACGTCCACGTCCTTGAAGCTGTCCTTCGTCATTTCCTCGACCGTATATGTCTTGCCCTTGAAGGGGATTGTCTTTCCCGCGGACCGGCTGCTCGCCAGCACCTTGAGCGACTGGAAGGGGAAGCTGCGCTCTTCGATGATGCTCAGAAACTCCTGACCGACGGCGCCGGTCACGCCTGCAATCGCCAGTCTATACGCCATGCTCGAACACTCCTCAGAACAGTGAAACCCGGCGGGTGAGCAGCCAAACGATGGCCGTCCGCAGGGTCTTGCCGCGGAATCGAAATAAACTTGTAATTTACGATATCGACGTGCGATATGCAAGATGCTCAGGACTAATATCTCGCATTCATTTTGCTACTGGCGCCCGCGAGGCATCATGCCTTTGCCAGATCGACGCCATGATCGAGGCGGTGATGATGCACACGAAGACGAATACGGCCGTCGGGATGGTGGCTCCAGGACCGAAATGTTTGAGCGCCAATACCGTGCCGAGACCCGCATTCTGCATGCCGATCTCGATCGCCAAGGTTCGTCGGCGCGCCACATCCATGCGGAAGAGCGATCCGACGCCATATCCGCCCAACATGCCGCCGAGGTTGAGGGCCAGCACGGCTATCAGAACGATCCCGGTCAACTCCCGCAGCCGGTCCCGGTTCAGGGCAATCACCAGAGAGCAGATGAAGACAATGAAGGTAGCTGAGATCGCGGGGAAGATCGGGAGGACCTTCCGCAACCTCTTGCCCAGGTAGTGGCGCACCGCGAACCCGACGAACAGGGGAACAACAACCATGAGCATCAAATCGACCGTCATGCGGACAATCGAGACGTGAAACTCCGTGCCCCTGGCGAGCAGACAAGTCAAGCCCGGCGTCAGAAGCGGGCACAACGCAGTCGAGACCGTCGTGAGCGAGACGGAATAGGCAGTGTCCGCCTTGGCAATGTAGCTCATCACATTGCTGGACATGGCTCCGGGCGCCGCACCCGTCAGGATCAAGCCGATCGCCAACTCGTCGGGCAGTCGCAACAGTCGCGAGACCGCGAACGCGCCCAGCGGCATGATGGTGAACTGGGCAACCGAACCGATCAAGACAATGGCGGGATTTCTGAGGATGCGGCGAAAATCCTCCATTCGCAGCACAACCCCGATCCCGAACATGGTCAGGGCGAAGAACCACTTGTTCCCGCGTTGGAGAGCCGTGAACGGCTCCGGCCAGACATAGGCCACGGCTCCAAACACCACCACCCAAATCGCGAAATACCGCGTGTAGATGGATAGGATCTTCTCAAACATACGCCGCCAATACGTGAGGTCCCGGACCCTCAGACAATTAAACCTGCACAGGACAAAGAAAAGCCCGGTGCAGGGCCGGGCTTTCTGATAGAACGCGTCGTACGATCGGCTACTTGCCGGGCTTGAACCCCACGGCCTTCTGAAGAGCACGGACCATGTCCGTCTTCTCCCAGGTGAAGTTCGGCAGGTTCCGGCCGAAGTGGCCGCCGGAGGCCGTCTCCGCAAAGATCGGCCGACGGAGCTTCAGGTGATCGATCATGCCCTTGGGCGTCAGCGGGAACAGTTCGCGAACCGCCTGGCTGATCTTCGTCTCGCTGACTGTGGCGGTGCCCTGGGTGTTCACGAGCACGCTCGTCGGCTCGGCCACGCCGATGGCATAGGAAAGCTGGACTTCGCAGCAGTCGGCCAGACCCGCGGCAACGACGTTCTTGGCGATGTAGCGGGCCATGTAGCAGGCGGTGCGATCCACCTTGGTGGGGTCTTTGCCGCTGAAGGCTCCGCCGCCGTGACGTCCCCAGCCGCCGTAAGTATCGACGATGATCTTGCGCCCGGTCAGGCCGCAGTCGCCCTTCGGACCGCCGATCTCGAACCGGCCCGTCGGGTTGACATGGTACTTGGTCGTCTTGTCGATGAACTTGGAGGGAATGACCGGCAGGATGACCTTCTCGATCACTTCCTTTCGCAGCTCCCGGTGGCTGACGTCCGGCGCGTGCTGCGTGGAAACCACCACCGTGTTCACCCGCACCGGTTTGCCGTCCTTGTATTCGACGGTCACCTGGCTCTTGCCGTCCGGACGGAGCCAGGGGAGCTTGCCGGTCTGGCGAAGCTTCTCGAGATGGAGCGTCAGCTTGTGGGCCAACTGGATCGGCAACGGCATCAAGGCCGGCGTCTCATTGCAGGCGAAACCGAACATCAGGCCCTGGTCGCCCGCGCCCTGCTCCTTATGGAGCCCCTGCCCTTCTGTTACGCCCTGCGAGATATCGGGACTCTGTTTGCAGATCGACACGAGGACGGCGCAGTCGTCATAGTGGAAGCCCATCGCAGGGTCGTCGTAGCCGATCCTCTTGATCGCATCTCTGGCGACCTGGGCGATATCCACCGAGGCCTTCGAGGTGATCTCGCCGGCGACAACGACCATGTCGTTCTTCACCAGCGTCTCACACGCAACCCGGCTGAACGGGTCCTTCGCGAGCATCGCGTCGAGGACAGAGTCCGAGATGCAATCCGCCACCTTGTCGGGGTGGCCCATCGTCACCGACTCGCTGGTGAACAGGTAGCTGTGCATGTCGCAATTGGGGTTCGTCGAATTCGTTCTCTTTGCCATCCCCTGGGGTATCCTCAATAGAGTCCACGATTCAATTCGAAGGCAGAGACCCTTCTCTACGCAAGCGCCCATGATCGGGCGAAGCCAGATAGTAGATTGTCTATGGCTGATCGTCAATAGTAAATCAGAGATCGTCCCAAGACCCCGTTGCCGCCCTATCGCCCTTCTCATCGATGCTTTCGGGCAGCCAACCACGATCCGCGCACGTACAGCCATGAATCTGACGGCGTAGCTCTCCGGTACGAGGAACTCCACATCCTCGTGCGACAGAAAAGCGTCTCTGCTATCCCGGCAAGGCAGCGTCGAAGCCCTCCGACGGTCGCCCGCTCGGGTGAGACCCTGCACCGTCTGACCTCACGCGGATCAGGAGGGCCGTTTTTTTATCGGTCCCACGAGACGCCAGAGGCCCGCAGGACCGATTTCGCTTGACACAACGGCCCCTAATACGTTAAGCTGGATAAAATAACCGGAGGCTCGTTGAAAGGGATGCTAACGAAATGACAGTAAGACGTGCGTTTTCTGCCATCCGAGCCCGACACGCAGCGGCGTTGTGGGTCGGGGGTTTGGTATTGACATTGTCGTCGATCTCCTGGGGTCAAGCGGACAGCCGACGGATCGGAGAGGTCCTCAAGAAAAGCGTTCTGACCCAGGAGGACTTCGCGATTATCGATGCGTTCGCCGCCGATGCTATCGGACGCCTCGTCCGGACCGTCGATTTCACGGAGGTGGCGAAGACCCGCGCCGCCATCGTCAGCCATCAGAGCACCCAAGCCCAATATGCCCAGCGGTTTTCCGAGGCGTGTCTTCGGGAGATCTTGAGGGGTTTCGACTACGCAACGAACCAGATTACCGATCCCCAGAGACGGTTCAAGGTCTTCGCCAACGTGCTGATCCTCGCCAGCGAGTTGAACGACCCCCGGCTCGTGGACGTGGGCATCCAGATGATCGGGCACGAAGCCAATGCGGTCCGCTACTGGGCCATCCGCGTGGCAACCAATCCCGCGGTGTGGGAAAAACTCAGCCAGGATCAGGCGGCCGCAGCGACGACATCCAGCAAAGTCATCGAAGCCTGCAACAAGGCCGCTGAGACCAGCAGCCCGGAGGTTTTGCATCTAATGGCCCAGTTCGCAGGCCGGTTTGACACACCTGCGGCTGTGGATCTGCTCATTCACATCGCGAACATCCGTATGAAAAGCTATGCCGATTGGGCAGTGAACTATGAGCTTGTGGACACGGGCATCCTCAGACTGCTGAGCAACAAGATCACGTCTGCCGGCGGATCCAACGAGCAGGTCGCCAAGGCATTTGCCCAGCTCTATTCCTACGCGATCCAGCGATACATCCGCGGAATGCAGAACAACACCCTCAAAGGCATGTCGCAGAACTACTTGGTGTCGGTCCTGCTCGAGACGGAAGAGCAGTGCCTCAGCAAACTGCTGGGGGGGACCCAGACGGGGATTCGACGGGCCATCGAGGCCGGTGATCTGAACGCCCTCCAGGCGGAGCACGACCGGCTCTTGGGCGGGTCCAGTCAGCCGGGCGCGCTACCCGCCAAGTTCAACTTCTCCTACGGCACAGCCGGCGCCGGACGGACAGCGCCGCTGGCGCTGCCCGAACTCCAGCAAAGCACGGCTCCCACCGGGACGCAGCCGCCGGCACAACCATAGTTGCCGGGACGAACGCCCGGTTCCGTTGCAGACAATCACCAGCCGCAGCCGATATCAGGGGGGAATACACTATGAGAGCTCAAGCCATACTCCTCATGATGGTTGCGTTCCTCGCGGCGGGGTGTTCCGGCCCCAAGCCCGAGTTCTACTGGTACCACCCTGAAAGAACGCTCAAAGAGGTGAAAGCGGACTACCGCGAGTGCGAGCTTCAGGCGCGGGATGAAGCCGCCAAGGCCATAGAAGACGAGTATTTCGACCGGCTGCGGTCCCCTGTCGCTCTGGAGGCCGGTGACAAACCGCCGGCCAAGAAACGCAAGTCCACCGATCCTGCGCTCCAGGCCAAGATCGATTGGGGAAGGCGCTACAAACAAAGCGCCTTCGACGGTTGCATGCAGGGGCGCAGCTACGTGCAAATCAGAGCCTATCAGCTTCCCGATGGTGTCAAGACCAAGGAACTCCCGCTGGGAGCCGTCGCCGGCACCAGGCAGTAGGAAAAGGGACGCAAGAACAGCATCTTCGACGAGGCGGCACGGCGTGCGAAACTATGGTGAGATCTGGGATTGGCAGGGTTCCGGCAGATGGAGATGAAGGCTGGTCTGGACATCGCGCGTGAAGGAAACGTGGCCATCGCGTGCTTCAAAAGCGCCTGCATCAGCGACTCAGAGGAGATTACGCGAGCGTCCACCCAACTGAGACAGTACATTCAGTCCGACCCCCCGCAACGGATAGTCTTTGACTTCAACGGCGTCAAGTTCTTCTCCTCCCAGGTCCTGGGGTTGTTGCTCGAAGCCCGCGCGCACCTGCGACCCCACAACGGCGACGTGGCCGTGACCTCGCTGAGCCCGCAGTTGCTGCGGGTCTTCAAGATCACCAACCTGGACAAGATCTTTCGCCTGTACCCGGATCGAGCGGCTGCAATCCAGCCCCCTGCAGGCCAGACCAACTGATGTAAGTCTCGCACCTGAAGTCGCTTACGCGACAATCACCCTGCCGTGGGATCAAGCCCTGTTCGCTTTGGATCGTCGCACGCCCGCCTGATCGCGGCTCTCCTTGTTGTGGTCCTGCAGCAGCTTCATCGCTTTCTTGACGTCGGAGACTTTCAGCACTCCCGTCGTTCGGCCGCCCGCAGCGCCCGCCGTGCAATAGGCATAGGAGATGTTCACATGGCCCTTCGCCAGCTTCTCGGCCACCACAGCCAGCGCCCCGGCCTTGTTCGCCAGGTTGACACACAAGACCTCCGTCTCGTTGAAGGGCATATTCAGGCGAGCCAGGACATCGCGGGCCTTCTGGGAGTCCTCGAACACAACCCGCATGACGCCGTTTTCGACCGAATCCATCATGGTGATCGCCACGATGTTGATCTTGAACTTTGCGAACTCGGCCAACGCCAGGGCCAACACTCCTGGCTTGTTGACCATGAACACCGAAAACTGCGATGCAACGTACATTCTATCGCCTTTCCTACAGCCATCGTGTCGCTGCGCTGCCAGCCGCCTGCCCCACTCGTGCGGCAAGACGGCAACATACATCCATTCGCCTATTATCCCCACAAGGGTGAAGCGGTTCAATCCAAAACCTCTTCTGGCGGTCTGGCGCGTCGATATTTGAAGAAATTTGTCGAGCAGGGGTTGACGACGCATCAGACATGGCGTAAAATCATGGAAAATTAGTCTTCAAGCCCCTGGGTAGTCTCGCTTCCTCTCCCTCCGTTTGCTCAGGGGCTTATTTTTTGCGCTCGTCGTGGCTCCCACATCCCAATGAGGCCGTTTTTCTGTAAGTACCCCGCGCCGGATGGGTCTAATATGTCAGCCATGGTGCGGACATCCGAGGAATTGGACTTGGCAACGCAGTTCCGCCAGGGAGATGACTCCGCGTTCGACAGGATCGTGGAGCGGCATTCGGCCGAGGTTGCGGCCCTGGCAAATCGTCTGCTCGGATGGCCCAGCGACGTGGACGACATCGTCCAGGAAGTCTTCCTCTCGGCGTTTCTCGGGCTCCGGAAGTTCCGGGGTGAATGCCGCCTGCGGACTTGGCTCTTTACCATTACCGTGAACAAATGCCGCAGCTTCCGATTTCGCCGACGGTGGTCTCTGACCCGTGTGGTCACTGGCGATCCGGAGGCAACGGTCGGCTCGGGTCCCAGCGGGGATCAGGGAGCCATGGACGAGGAGACCTTCGCCAGGGTCCGTCGAACGGTGCAGGCGCTGCCCCGAAGGTATAGGGAGGTGACCGTTCTGAGATACCTCCAAGGGCTCCAGACACAGGAAATCTGTGAAATGTTGGGGATCACGGCCAACGCCATGCAGGTCCGACTGAATCGGGCCAAGACCAGATTGAGAGAACAGTTGGGCGATTTGTTCGAGGACAGACCATGACAGACGAAGGAATCCGGGCACTGCTTCAAAGGGCCGATACGGCCGGCGGAAACCCGGTTTTCAGCACGGTCAGTGTGGTTCGGATTCGCCGGCGGCTTCGCGAGCGACGGATCATCAGGACGACGGTCCCCCTGACCGCTGCGGCGGTGGTAGCCCTTGCAGTGGCAATCCTGACTAATTCAAGACAGACACAGATACCCCTGCCCGAGCCACAGCCCGAGCGGATTGCCTCCATCGAGGAGCAGGTCAAGCAGTTGAAGGCCCAGACCGACGCAACGTTGAAGCTGGTCCAGGAGGTGCTCGAAAAGGACCGCCAGCGAGAGCGTCTAGCCGCCCTGGAGGCGGAGTTGGCGGGCATCCCCGACCCGGTCCGGCAGATGGAGGAGCGGGTGGACAAGGCCGCCTTTGTGCTCCTCTACCAGGCGGATCGACTCTACAAGGAGCTGAACCAGACCGAGTCGGCGGTCGCGGCCTACAAGGAAGTGATCCAACTGTTCCCGACGAACCAGTGGGCCGATGTCGCCCGCGAGCGACTGGACCAGATCGAACAACGACGGATCAACAAATCCGAGGATAAAGGAGAGACCAAATGCGAACCACGAAATGTGTAGCCATCGTTCTGACCGCAGCCCTGATCGGAAGCGTCACAGTGCCCGCAGCGTCTGGGCAGGCCAGTGCCGGGCCGCGAATATCCAATACGCGTGAGGCAGACTATCTCGTGAGAATTACAGTCGATCCCGACGTCTTCCCGCTGAACCAGGAGACGCTCGAACGCCTGCTGCACGGTCCCGCCGTGACAGGCAAAGCCATCGAGGAGGTCCTGGGACCGGATGCGGCGGGGCGTTTCAGCATCTCTCCCGACATTGAATGGCTGTCCGAATTGGCAGACAGTTCCGCCATAGGAGGCATGGGAGGCATGGCCGGGGGAATGATGGGCGGCGCCGGGGGCGGTGGCACAGGGGGCGGAATGATGGGCGGGGGCGGGGGTGGTGGCATGGGCGGCGGAGCAATGGCCGGCATGGGGGGCGTCACGACCACTCCCGCCCAGGACAGCGACACCGTCGCGCGTGGCATGGGCGCTACCGGAGGCATGGTCGGAGGGGTGGTTGGCGGCAGAAGAATGAGTGGCGTGGGCGGTATGGGCGGGGGAATGATGGGTGGTGGCATGGGTGGCATGGGAGACGGAGGTCTCGGCAACTACTATGGCTATCGCGCACCGACCGACTCCGCAAGCAGTCGAAGCATCCAACAGAGAGCGACCATCAGGTTGACCGTCCGGCTCGGCAACGTCGATATCAAGCCGGTTGCGAAGGAGCTTCTGGACGCCATCGTGGAGAATCTGCGCGGCAAGCTCCTCGACGCGCACAAGGGGTATGAAAGCAGCCTGAAAGAGCTGCTGACATATGCCGTGACGCAGCGAGACCAGGCGGAACGAAGCATACAAAGCACGGATACAGCAGCAGCATCCGAGGGGGTCAGAGAGCAACTCGACCAAATCGTGGATCTCTCCGCCTTGTCGCCCGACACGCCGTTGAGCGAAGCCATCGAGGTGCTGAAGAACTCGGTGCAACCGCCTTTGCAGATCGTCGCCTTGTGGAAGGACCTGCAGGAAGGGGCCAACGTCGAGCCTTATACTACGTCAATTGACATCGACGGCATGTCTTCCGTTCGATTGGGAACGGCGCTTGACCTCCTGGTGAAGGGCATCTCCGACCCACTCCCCGGCGCGCCGGCGGTAATGTACAGAATCCAGGACAATGTGATCGTCATTGGGACATCTGCCGCGCTGGGAATCCCCAGCGCATCGGCCGCAGGTTCCAGAGCCCAAGTCGATATCAGGACCCTGGCGGCTCGGAAGGATGAACTGACCAGAGCGATCCAGAGTCTCCAACTGGATCAGGTGAGCATGGAGGCCCGTCGAAAAGCGATGTATATGCAGATCGAAGAGATCAGAACGCAGGCGGCCAAGAAGCTCGCGGAGGACACCGTGACCCAGGAGTTGGAGAAGCTCGTCCAGATCAGCACCTCCCATCTTGAGCTGCTCCAGCAGAGAGTGGCAGCGGGACAGATGCCCCAGGCGGAGTTGGCCTCGGCCCAGGAAGGCGTCGCGAGGGCAAGGATCGAGCTGGCGCGCCGTCGGGAGGAGTTGTCCAAACTCACGGGCGGCGGACGGATCGAGCAGTACGACACTGAACTGAGCGAGATGGCCATCGATGAAGCCGAGAGCCGGGCCAGACTGGACGTTCTCCGCCGGCAGCTTGCCGACGTGCAGGGGCAACTGACGCAGGCATCGACCTTCGACCCCGAGGCAGCCAGAATCCGCATCGCACAGGAAACGCTGGACATCGCCAACCGCCGGGTTGGGGAACTGGAGGCCCGCATCGCGAACCTCCAGCCACCAACCGTGACGGTGATCGGCGCCAACTGAACCCCCTCGCAGCACGCGACTGTGCAAGTTGACAATCGCCTGCAGGTCGGAGCGGTTGGGAGTATGCCCGTGAGGCGTTATCTTCCAGGACGCGGAAGATAGCGCCTCACGGCGTTACGACGAGCCATCGCACCACGTCCAAGCGATACCTCAAGCGTGCCTCCCCCGGTCGAGAAGGACGTTGTACTCCCGCCCGAAGGACGTATAATGCGCTTGTGCCGGCGATAGCGGGCCGGGGCGTACTTTGCGATGCACAGCAGTCGAGGAGAAGTGACATGGCCATCCAGAAGAAGATGGATTCCGTCGAACCCACTCTCAAGAGCACCAAGCAGGAACTGTTGGATGCGTACACCCAGATGCGACAGCAACTGCAGGAGAGAGACAAGAACCAGTTGAAACCGGAGCAGAAGGTCCAGGAGAAGAAGGAGGCGCAGGTCCTGACCGTCGTGCAGGCGATGACCGCCGACGGGGTGCTCCAGAAGATCAACCAGCTCAAGCTGGAAATGACCAGGACCCTGGCCGATCTCGGGGAGAAGCTGGCCTCGGAGGTGGACAAGTGCAACCAGGTCCAGCAGGCCATTGAGATCAAGGAAAAGGAGCTGGCGGACGTCTTCGAGATCGACAGGGCCGCCGGAACCCTGGCCGCGCTGATCGAGGCGCAGCATCGGGAGCAAGAGCAATTCGAGCGGCAGATGGCCGAGGAGAAGGCACGATTGACCGGCGAGATCGAATCGATCCGCGACCAATGGAAGACCGAGAAGGCCGAGCATGACGCCCTGGTCAAAGAACAGGACGCCATCGAGGCCAAGCGGCGCCAGCGCCAGCAGGAGGAATACAAGTACACGTTCGAGCGGGAGCAGCAGTTGACGCGGGACAAGTTCGAGGACGAGAAGGCCAAAATGCTGGCGGAAAAGGCCCAGATCGACCAGGAAACAAAGGCCCTCAAGGAGCAGACGGAAAAGAGTCTCCAGGAACGAGAGAAACAGATCGCCGAGCGGGAGAAGGAATTCGCGTCGCTGCAAACCGAGGTCCAGGGGTTCCCCAAGCGGCTCGACGCCGCCGTGGCGACCGCAGTCAAGGAGACCACCGAACGGGTGGGACGCGAAGCCAAGTACCAGCAGGATCTTCTGCAGAAAGACTTCGAGGGCCAGAAGAACGTCTTGACCGCCCGAATCCAATCCCTGGAGAAGACGGTGAAAGAGCAGGCCGAGCAACTCGTCAAGCTCTCCCAACAGCAGGAAGCAGCCTATCAGAAGATCCAGGACGTAGCAGTCAAAGCCATCGAAGGCGCATCGAAGCTCGGTTCATTTGGCGGCTTGGTGCACACGCTGAAGGAACAGACCCGCAAACAGACCAACGAGGAGTAAGCCCACGAGGACGAAGACGGTGGGCGCGCGCCCCTACCTCTTGATCCGCCGGCGGACCTCGTCGCGGGTCAGTTCCCGCAGGGCATCGGAGGCAATCCAGCGTGCGGATCGCGAGTCGATCGAGCGAATCTCCTCGGCGGTTCTCACGGCGGCTGCATTGAGACAGCGCCCGCGTTTGCCGATCTGTCGCAGCGCCCAGTTGACCGCTTTCTTGACGAAGTTGCGTTCGTCGGTCGCGTGTTGGACGATCAGAGGCAGGAAGGACTTGAACCGCTCGTCCGGCGTCTTCTTGTCGTGTACCGCCAGCGTCGCCACAAGCACGAAGCCCGCTCGCTTGACGTATTCCTCGGATCGGGCAGTCCACTCGGCAGCTTTGTCCCACGCATAGGGAGTTTTGTCGAAGAGGCATCCGCAGGCACAATCGCAGACCGCCCAGGAGTCGAAGTCTTTCGCCCATCGCTCCATCTGTTGCACAGTGACCTGGGCGGGATCGTCGATCAGAGCAGCCAGGCCGCGAGCGTCGTGAATCCCGGTCCGCCAGAGTTGGGCAGCGAGCTTGTGATCCCGCCCGATCTCTTTGGCCAGCTTGCGAAGGTTCGGAGCGGAAACGCCAAAGGCCTTCGTGACGCGAATTCCGTATCGAGCCATGCCCTCGACGTTCTTCGGATCGCCCAGCGATCTGAGCTGTTCGAGGACCTCGTCGCACCTGGCTTGGGCGGACGCCATCGGGGCACGCGACTCAATGTCGGAAGTGGCGTTTGCCTGTGAAGACCATGGCGATGCCGTACTTGTCCGCGGCAGCGATCACCTCGTCGTCCTTCTTGGAGCCGCCGGGCTGGACGATGGACGTGATGCCGCCCTCGGCGGCGTTGTCCACGTTGTCCGGGAACGGGAAGAAGGCGTCGGACGCCATCGCGGCGCCTTTCGACTCCTTGCCCGCGTGTTTCATCGCGAGCAGGCCGGACTCGACGCGGTTCATCTGACCGACGCCGATCCCGAGGATTCGCTTGCTCTTGGCCAGGACAATCGTGTTGCTCTTGGCGTGCTTGGCGACCAGCCAGGCGATTCGCAGGTCTTCAAGCTGTTCGGCCGTCGGGCGGGTTTTCGTCGGGAAGGTGAGCGAGTTCGGCTCCCAGCCGACGAGGTCGCGCTTCTGCAGGAGCAGGCCGCCCACGATGTGACGGACGTCGAACTCGTTGGCGTCGATCCGGGCTCGGTCGATAGGTCCGGTCTCAATGAGCCGGACCCGGCTGCCCCAGACCTTGAGGGTCCGGATGATCTCGATGGCGTCCTCGTTGAACTTCGGTGCCACGATCACTTCCGCGAAGAAGCCGCTGGCGCCGAGGGCCTTCCCGAACCGGCTATACGATTCCATGACGGTTCGCGCCAGCTCGACGTCCACCGCGCGGTTGACCGCGATGATCCCGCCGAATGCGCTGACGACGTCGCCTTCATAGGCTTTGCGATAGGCGACGTTGATGTCCTCGTCGATGGCACAGCCGCAGGGGTTGAGGTGCTTGACGACGACCGCGGCGGGCTCGTCGAACTCCTTGGCCAGTTCGAAGGCCGCGTTGGCGTCGAGCAGGTTGTTGAAGCTGATCTCGGTGTCGCCCGTCATGAGCTTGCCGGTGCTGACGGAGGGCTCCATGCTGCGAGGCTGTTTGTAGAGGGCCGCGCTTTGATGGGGATTCTCGCCGTAACGGAGCGCCGCCTGTTTCGTCAGGGCGATGGAGATGCGATCGGGGAACTCGACGCCCGCCTGAGTGTTGAGGTACTTGGCAATCGCGGCGTCGTAGCCGGCGGTCAGCGCGAAGGCGGCCCGGGCCAGCTCCTCCCGTAGCCTGCCGCCGACCGCGCTGTTGTTGGCTCGCATCTGCTCGATGACGCGAGCGTACTGGTCGGGACTGGTGACTATCGCGACGAACTTGTGGTTCTTGGCGGCCGACCGAACCATGCTGGGACCGCCGATGTCGATGTTCTCGATGGCCTCTTCGAGCGTGCAGCCGGGCTTGGCGATCGTCTGCTCGAACGGATAGAGATTCACGCAGACCAGGTCGATCGGCTCGATGCCGTGCTTCTGCATCGCCTGGACGTGGTCTGACTTGTCTCGCAGGGCCAGCAGACCGCCGTGAATCTTCGGGTGCAGCGTCTTGACCCGACCGTCCATCATCTCGGGGAATCCGGTGACCGCGTCAATCGCGACCACCTTGACGCCCGCGTCCGCCAGCTTGCCGGCCGTCCCTCCGGTGCTGATGATCTTGACTCCCATCTGGGCGAGCGATTTGGCGAATTCGACAATCCCTGTCTTGTCGGACACACTGATGAGCGCCGTCCTGATCGTCACATCCATCTCTTGCATCTCCATGACTTGTCTGAGTTCTCCGTCACCGACTCGGCGTAAGACACCCAACGCGGCCGGATTCGTCGGCGATGTAGATTCGCGCACTGTCCGTATTACAGACGTGGGCGACGATGGGCGCAATGTTGAGCGAATAGAGCGGTTTGCCGGTCGCATTGTCCATGACGGCCAGCGTGCGGACCTTGGTGATGAGATAGGCTTTGTTTTCCGCTTCCGCGAGCAGGTCGAGACCCTCGGGCAAGAACCACACGGCCTGGCCCGTCTGCTTGTCGATGGCGGTCAGGCCCCGCCCCGCAGCGTACTGGTAGACGTGTCCCTGTGTCACTCGCGGAGGCCGATCCAGAATCGCCTCAGTCTGAAACCTCCATGCCATCGAAGCGGCCGTTGCACCCGTCATATCGAGCCGGTAGACACTCGTATCCTTGCTGGCGAAGAAGAAGGCGTTGCGGTCGTAGATGATCGGTGCGACAATCGCACCGGCGGCATCGAACTGCCAGAGCTTCTTCGGTGCGTCGGCCATCATCCCTACCACATTGCCCTCGGCGGTTCCGAAGACGACCAGGTTCTCATCCGCGACGACCGTCGTGATCGGCGACTCATTATCCGCGGCTACCTTGAAGATCCGAACGAGATCCTGCGAGCGAAGCACGTGGAGTCGGCGGTCGGTCGCAGCCACGTAGAAGAACTGGCTGTTGCGGACCGGGGGCACCACGAAGCTCAGCTCCAGGTCCGCGACCCGCTGCTCGGAGCCGGTGACATCGCTGCATTCCGTGAGCTGGTTGCCGACAACGGAGATCAGACTGTCCCCGTACTTCACCGGGCCCAGGACGGGAATGCCCTGCGGCGATACGGATCGGCTGAAGACGACCTTCCCCGCGGTCGCATCGAGCGACCACAAGTAATTGCGGTCCGAGCGGAGATACAGGCGGTCGCCCAGCAGCGTGACCGCGGCGAAGGACTCGCCTTTCTTCATGGGCAGTTTCTGCTGCCAGACGATCTTGAGACGGGCGTGACCGAGCAGATCCGGAGCCAGCAGCCAGTCGGCATCGCGGGAGCCGGCGGCCGAAGCGACGTTCTGGCCGGCAGACGCGATGACCGGCGCCGTCAACGCACTCGACAGGAGACAAACGCCCAGAAGGAACAGGGCCCCGGGCCGCAGCATGACTTGCATATGTCAATCCTCAAAAAAAGAACCTCGATCTCTCAGTCCGAAATCCTGAATTGAGCCCAGAGACGCTCCTCCAACTGCCGGATCTCGACCGAGCAGGAACACCCATCCCCGGCTTCCTGGCTCCGGCTGGCACCGCCGAACACCCCGTCAGGTCAACTCCACGTGGTCCGCCAGATCGACCTTGTGCTCGGCCTCGAACTTCCGCATCTCCTCAATGCGCTCGATGTCATCCTGAATCCGGTGGACCAGCTTGAAAATATACGGTTTCCCGGCCAGGCGATTACGCAGATCGTCCAGCATCGGTTCCCAGGAGCCGCCGTACAACTGGGCCTTGAGCGCGACGAGCATCTTGTGCTCGTCGCTGAGTCGGCTCACATAGTCAATCACAGCCTGCTCGACGTTCTTGTCCGGGCGGCTGCTCATTTGGGCTGGCTCAGCCATAAGTGACTCCAATCCTCTGGATGGTAACGATTCTGCCGTCGGAATTCAACACATTTTCCCGAATTGACGATGCGAACGGAGGCGAGCATCCCTCCGGGGCCACAGGGGAACCCGTCAAAAGACAGCGACGTTCTCGCAGGCCGCCTTGCTTGCGGGACTCTTCGGACGACAGCGAGTCCCCCTGGGTCCGGCGGGACTTGTGCCCGACGGCCCGACACGGAGGATCACGTGCCCTTGCCAACCACCCAGAATGCCTCCTCTTTGGGCGTCGTTCTGGCCTCGAAACGGTCCGGAGCGTATCCGTACACGCGGGTGAGGACCTCGTACTTTCGCTGCCAGATGTCGCGGGGAAGACGGATGCAGACATCGGGATTCGCAGCGGGCCGGGGCAAGTGTTTGCCTCCGTCGTCTTCGTAGGCGAACATCCAAACGTCGCCGGTGGAGATTCGCTGGCTGTCTCGCAGGGCCATGACGGCTTTCCCCACCTCCTCGTGCCGCCTGTTGTGGGTGTACTCTCCCCAGAGACTGTGCGTGAGGATCAGGTCGTAGCGGTGCGACGGGAGCAGATCCATGATCGCGTCCTCGACAGTGACCGTTCGCAGCGGTCTCTGCTCGGGCCCGTCGTCGAGATCTCCCATGATCCCCCTGGCCGCGTAGGACGCCATCGCCTTGTGGAACCTGGCAGCCCGGTCCGGATCGCCCTTATGGGTGAGCGCCACGACCGTCCAGCAACTGTCGGGGTGCATCAGGAGCGTTCCGCCCGCCCACAGAGTCTCGTCATCCGGATGGGCCACGATCACGACGCAGTTGACGTGCTCATATGTCAGCCGGCCAACAGCACGCGAAGCCATATCCGATCCTCAGAATGCACTCTTGCCGTTGGGGATTTGCAGGAGAATCGTATATTGACGATTCCGACGCGTTGCAGCCCCGCCAACCATAGTGCCATATCCGCGATGAAAAGCAAGACGATTGCTGGATCGAGGGGCGTCCTCGGGGAGTGGCCCCGGTCCTGTGGAGGAGAGGACGCAGGGTTCG
>JAXDBU010000178.1:0-35933 GCA_034678485.1 Sedimentisphaerales bacterium
GGAGGAGAGGACGCAGGGTTCGGGACTTGACGAGGATGTCAATGCACAGACCGGCGGCTCACACTTTGACCAGCCGGGCCGCGGACTCGTGGTCCGCGCCGACGGCTCGGAGAAATCGTTCCTGAACCCTCTTCTCGATCTCCTCGCATTCGGACTTCGTGCCCTGGGCGAAAGGTATCTGACCGCCTGCGTAGGTCTGGTGCCCGCCCCCGGTCCCCCTTCGACGAACCAGATGCTTCATCACCTTCCCTGCCAGGTTGCTCTCGTCGGACGTGCGAAGGGAGATCAGCAGCTTGCCGTTCCACCGGCCGGTGCACAGCGTCCAGGTCGTCTCATCCTCGCGCAGCAGCAGGTCGGCCACTTCCGCGACCATGTCCGGGTTGTCGATGTCCCCCAGCTCCGTCACGATGGCACGTCCCTGCACGCGGGCGTTGCACAGGGCATTGGCCAGCATCTGGTAGTACTCTCTCGACACCTTGCCCCGCTGGATCGCACCGAGCATGCGATTGTTGACGAATGGATACAGGAATTCGATGGCTTCGATATCGAATCGCGACGCTTCCCGTCCGAGGTCCTGGGTGTCCGACCGAATCCCGTAGAGCAGCGCGGTCGCCAAAGGCGTGTCGGGCGTGATGCCCGCTTCGATCAAGTATTCGACAAGAATCGTCGACGTGGCGCCATAGCCGCCGCGGACATCGGTGAATGCGACGGTGCGGGTCCGTCGGCGGATGGGATGGTGATCGATCACGATATCCGGCAGGACGCCTTCGTGCAGAGAGTTGTTCCCCGTCCCGGGCTGCGTGTCCACCATCGCCACCAGATCGTACTTGCCATAGTCGATCTCGCCGTAATGCCGCAGGTTCAAACCCAGGTACTTCACGAGGGCACGATTCTCCCCGCGACCGATGGTGCCTCCGCATGCAATGGAGCACTGAAGCGTCTCCGCACTCTTGGCGAGTCTTCGCAGGGCGACCGCCGCCGCGAGACTGTCGGGATCGGGATTGTCTTGCATCGCGATCAGCAAGTACGTCTTACCGGCAAACAGATCCGTCAATTTCCGGAGTTTCGATCGGGTCTTCTCGGCAGTTCTCATGCGCCCGATTGTATAGCCGACGCCGGCCCGTGTCCATCCGGCACAAGATGGAGAGTGCGACATCGAGGGCCGGGACGGGACTCACAGCCATTTCTTCTTTCGAAAGTAGATGAGCATGATGCCCGCGACGACCAGCATCGCAAGCAGAGTGAGCGGATATCCCCACCACTGATGGAGCCCCGGCATCCTCTCGAAGTTCATGCCGTACAAGCCCGTCAGAAACGTCAGAGGAATGAAGATCGTCGCGATCATCGTCAGGACCTTCATGATGGAGTTCATCCGGTTGCTGATGCCGGACAGATAGATCTCGACCATCCCGCCCACCATATCGCGAAAGTTCTCGATCGTATCGATGACCTGGATTGCATGATCGTAGACGTCCCGCAGGTAGATCCGAGTCTGGCTGCTGATCCGCGACGACTCATCCCGCTGCATGGCGCTGATCAGCTCGCGAAGCGGCCAGATCGAGCGACGCAGCGACATCATTTCGCGTTTGAGTGTATGGATCTTGTCGAGCGTGTCGGACGTCGGGTTCTGGATCAGCTCGTCTTCCAGCTCTTCGATCCTCTCGCCAGTCTTCTCCAGGATGCCGAAGTAGCTGTCCACGATCGCGTCAATCAGAGAGTACGCAAGGTAGTCGGCGCCCAACTTGCGAACCCGGCCCTTGGCCTGGCGGATCCGATCGCGGATGGGGTCGAAGATATCGCCCACCTTCTCCTGGAAGGAAATGACGAAGTTGGCACCGAAGACGATGCTGATCTGCTCGCTCTCGATGACATGGCTCGTGTAGTTGTAGGTGAGCATCTTGAGGACGATGTAGGCATACTTCTCGTAGTTGTCGAACTTGGGACGCTGGCCCGCGGTGACGATGTCCTCCAGGATCAGAGGGTGCAGATCGTACGCTCTGCCGATCTGCTCGATGATGGAGATCTCATCGATGCCGTCGATATTGATCCAGGTGATTGTCGAAGTATCCTTGAACGGAAAACACTCCTCGACGGAGACCCCCTTCTTCTCCTGGAAGTGCTGCTCGTCGTAGTCCAGATAGGTGATGTGGACCGCCTCCTGGCGCTTCTCGCCGATGTGGACGAGAGAGCCGGGGGGAAGACCCGCCTTCCTGGATCGACGGTTCAGCGCGGCATTCCTGCGTTTGGACTTGCTGCCCATCCCATCACCCTTTCGATCGCGCATTGCGGCCGCGTGACGACGTATGAGAACCCGGTCCCGCAGGCGTCGGCTGCTCCATCGCCAACTTCAGCGGCGGCGCCTCGCCCGTTTTGTCCTGGCCCATGTACAGCGTCAAGTGCGGGAACGGGATCTCGATCTTCATCTCGTCGAAGCGCTTCTTGAGCCGACGGTTGAACTCCCTCGCGGTGCTCCATTGCTTGATCGGCTTGGTCTTGGTCCGCGCCTTGATCATCACCGACGAAGCGCCGAACTGATCGAGCCCGAGGATTTCGATGGGTTCGAGGATATCCGACCCGAAGGCCGGGTCCTGCCGGAGTTCCGCGTCCACCTCCCGGATCACCTTCATCACCTCATCCACATCCTCCCGATACGCGACCCCGATGTCGAAAACGTAGCGGGAATACTCCTTCGTCATGTTCGTCACGACGCCGATCTGGCCGTTGCGGACATAGTGCACGTTGCCCGCCAGATCGCGAAGGACCACGATCCGCAGACTGATCTTCTCGACCAATCCGCCCTTGCCGGCGATATCGACGACGTCGCCCACGCGGATCTGGTCGTCCAGCAGGATGAAGAAGCCGCTGATGACGTCCTGCACGAGGTGCTGCGCGCCAAAGCCGACGGCGACGCCGACGACTCCGGCGGCCGCCAGGATCGGACCGATTTTGATCCCCAACTCCGGCAGAATCGTCAGCACCGCGATGATGACGATCGTCGCACTGATCAGGTAGCTGATCGTCGCGCTGAGCGTGTCGGCTCGTTTCTTGTACTCCTCATCCATCGCCTTGTGACGACCGATAAACGCGAACAAGCGAGAAGATGCCACGCGGGAGAGTCTGATGCCGATGTACGTGAGCACCAGAACGATAGCGACCTTGGGACCGCTCTTCACAAGCCAGTCCACGATCTGCTGAGCGTATTGGCTGAAGTCGATCTTCATTCCTCTATCCTCCTGCGCCGGATCCATCCGATTCGCAAGCCGCTGCAGACGGCGCTTCCATGCGACGGCCCTTGCGTTTCCCCAGGCGCCAACCGCGCCCGGGATCGCGTCATGCTTTGCGTTTCTTCTTCAGAATGCTCGTAGCTATGAGAAGGCCGGTCACAAGACCCAGTGCAAACGTCAGCATCAGCATCAACACCCGCGACATCTGGAACTCCAGCAGCAGGATGCGGGCCTGCATGGGCTCGGTATTCTGAAGAAAGATGATGATGGTGAAGACCAAAAGGACAACGACAGCAATCAGCTTGGCTTTCCTCATGACAGTTCCTTTGTCGCTCAAGGGCATGGCCAACATATGCAGGTTGAAATTGTACCGGCAAGACAGGAAGAAATGAAGAAGAAAACACACGTACAATGGCGGGCATGACCGGTCGGAAGCCGTTGTCCTGGCTCCACCGGACCAAGGACGTGTAGACCTCGGAGGCGGACAAGCCACCGTAGTCGAGCGATGCGGCGTAGGTGGTTCAGCAGGGAGGTCTGAAACGGGATGAGGCTCTCCAGACACCGAGGACGCGTTCCTCGCGCAGGGGCCTGTCAGCCGAACGGCCACTACCCTTCATTGGGCTCCGCCGGTGGCGCTTCCTCTGGCGTCACTTCCTCCGGCGGCAGATCCGTCGGTCCAGCACCTGCACTTTGCTGCAACTGGTCGATCAGCTTCTCCTGCTCGGCCACGCGAGCGGTCAACTCGGCAATTTGCCTCCGGAGCGCCGCGGTGGCACTCACTTGGCCGCTGGACTGAGACTTCAGCATCTCCTGGGCTTTCTGAGCGAACTCCAGAGCGACATCCCGCTCCTGAGCGGCCCGGTCGATCTTGGCCTGCTGCTCGTCCCGACTCTGTCGAACTGCGTTGAGCTCGGCCTTGGCGCCGGCAATCTCCTTCTCGGCCAGACTCAGACTGTGCTTCAATCGCTGCACATCGGCCTTGGCCTCTCTGGCTTCCTGCTGTGCCTGCTCCAGGGCCGTCTTGTCACAACCTGCGAGAAACACAAGAGAGCACAAGACAACCGACAGAGGACCGAGCACGGTGAATCGTCGCATCGCTCTATTTCCATCGCCCGTCAACCGCTCTTTGCAGTTTGTCGTCACGTTCATGTTGGCTCTCCTGCAATCACCCGTCCACAGGTTTCATCGACGTAGGGTTCTTCTGGCCTTTTATCGGCCGCCGTGGGAGTTCCTCTGAAGTGGGGAAAGCTCGATACATCGAAAAAATCCGCGACCGACCGCCCGATAAAATCGTATCAGGAGGCTGTTTCCGCCTATTCGCCGTTGCCGGAGGGGAATCTGTAACCGAGGATTTTGTAGATCAGCTTGGCCGCCAGGAATTCGGGGGCCCACTGGCCCGGCACCGGGCACATCTCAACCACATCCAGCCCGACCACCTTCCTGCGGCTGCACACTGTCTTCATCAAGGCCAAGACGTCGTACCACAACAGGCCGCCCGGCTCCGGGGTCCCTGTGGAGGGCATGATCGACGGGTCGAACACGTCCAGATCGATCGTGATGTACACCTGCTGATCCAATTTGGCAACGACCTGCTCGATCCAGGCGGCGCTGTCGTGGATGTGCTCGGCAAAGAAAATCCTGTCGCGTTGGAGGCCCTGCGTCTCGGAGATATCCATGCTGCGGATACCTACCTGCACGATGGGACAGATCTCGCGGGCTCGCGCCATGACACACGCATGGTTGTATCGGGAGCCCTCATACTCCTGCCTCAGGTCGGAATGGGCATCGAGCTGCAGGACGCTCACGCCGGGGAATTGTCGGACGTGGGCCTGGATCGCCCCGATGCTGACCGAATGCTCTCCGCCCACGACCACGACGAACTTGCCGCTTGCCAGATGGCCCTGAACTCTACTTCGCACCGCGTCAACCATCTGTTCGGGAGAAGAGGCCTCCGTCACCGGTTCATCCGTGAAGATCCCATGCAGATAGACCTGTGAATTCGTCTCGATGTCGTACCATTCCATGTTGGCCGAGGCCTTGATGATCGCGTCGGGTCCTCTGTCGGCGCCTTTGACCCACGTGCTCGTCCCATCATAGGGAACGGGGGTCACGACGATTCGCGAATCGGCAAGTCGGCTGTACTCGGGCGGCAGGCCGCCGAAATTGTTGATGACTTGGGTCATAGCTGGCAACCAGACGGCCTAATGCGACGAGCCGGAGTTCTCATCGAACAGGAACATGGCAATCGCTACGGTCGTGGTCCAGAGATCTTTCTGGCCCTTGGCAGTCTGCGTGATATTTGACGTACGAATGATCAGCCCGCTGGACCGATAGACCTGTTCCTTTTCCGACCACGCCTTGTTCGGGTCCACCTCCAAACCGAGGGTGGTTCCGAGCATCCCGGCGGCGAGGTCTTCGGAGAGGTCGGCCGCTTCCTTCTCGTTCATGCCGTGGCCGTGCACCTCGCTGAGGTAACCCCAGTTCGTCTCGTCTTTCGGCACCGCGATCCCCACCGAGGCGGCGACCAGGCGACCGTGCTCATCCGTGTCGGACCTTGCCATAACGCAGTAACAGATCCCGCCAGGGGTCAGTAGTCTCAGGCCTTTGTCCCGACTGATGATCTTGCACCGCGGCGGCAAAATGGAGGAAACCTGAACCAAGTTCTGCTGGGCCACGCCGGCCTTGCGCAATGCTTCCTCGAAGCTCTTGAGCTGGTACTTGTGCCGACCCACACCCTTGGTCAGGAAAACCTTCGTGGGAACCAGGTTTACCATGTCTACCTCCCGCAATCTGCATTGAGTTGGTGCTGCGTTGCCATGTCCAAATTCAGATTGCGAATTATAGGCCGATGTGCCGGGTTGGCAATGAAAATATTCAGAATGCCAAGTGCCGCTCGGCTTTTTTCAGCCTGGCTCCGACGCGCCCGATCTCACCGAGGTTCTGCACCCGCCGGGTCCGACGCAATTCGAGAATCCGATTCACCGTCGCAGGACCCAGGCCCGGCACCCTGAGCAGCTCCATTCGCGAGGCCCGGTTCACCTCGATCGGGAAGAACTCCGGATGACGGGCGGCCCATGCTTCCTTCGGATCGACCTCCAACGACAGATAGCCTCGATCGTCGCAAAGAATGTCCGCGTCGGTGAACCCGTACTTTCGCATGAGGAAATCCACCTGGTACAGGCGGTGCTCCCGAAGGAGGGAATCGCCGCCTCCACCGGGCTGGACATCCGATAAAGACGCCTCCCCTAACCCTTGCTGATAGGCGCTGAAGTAGATGCGTTGCATCCGCAGCCTGTCGTAGAGCCCCCACATGTATCTGACGATCTCCGCGTCCGATTCGCCCGCCGGACCGACGATGAACTGCGTCGTCTGCTTGACTCGCTCGAACCGCGAGCCCTTGGCGGTCAACCGACTGATCCGTTTGATTGGCTCGATGATGTCTCGCAGGTAATCCTTGCGGCTGGAAAGCTTCGCCAGGTGCGCCGCGCCCGGCGTTTCGATGTTGAGCGAGACCGCGCTGGCGAGTGAGACCGCTTCGTCGATGGCCGCGTCGCTCGCGCCCGGGATGATCTTGAGATGGATATAGCCCTTGAACCGGTGCCGGTTGCGGAGCAGACGGGCGGTCGCGACGAGCCGGTCCATGGTCGCGTCCGGCGTGCCGATCACGCCCGAGCTGAGGAACAGGCCGAAGACCTCGCGACGGTCGAAGTAATCGAGGAACACGCGAGCGGTCTCCTCGGGATCGAGCGTGCACCGACGGATGTCCTGCTCCTGCCGCAGAGGGCAGTACCTGCAGTCGTTCGAGCAGACGTTCGAGATCAGCGTCTTGAGCAGGACGCTGGTGCCGCCGTTGGGCAGCGCCAGGGGATAGATCCATCGCCCGTTGCCGCCGCGTCGGCGATGCTCGTCGTCGCGAGTGCCGCAGGCGCAGGCCAGATCGTACTTGGCGTCATCGCTGAGGATTTCCAGCTTGCGATGCGTATCCGGCTTGGAGACTACCCCGACCATAGATCGAAGTATGGAGCGTTACCTGGGCGGTGTCAAGCATCAGATGGTCAAACCACTCAGTTCTGCGTATCAGACTTCCGCTTGCATGCTTGCTCGAAGCGCCTTGTGAGCCATACGCGTCAGTATCAGCGTCACGATGACGGTGACCACCAGGCCGGTCCAGAAGAACGCGCGATAACCCGGCGTGGTTTGGCCTTCTCCCCGGGTGTAGGCGGCCAGTTCTGCCAGCGAGCGAAGACCCGCTCCAAAGTACACGTACAGAACCATTCCCGGAAACACCCCGACCACCGTGCCCAGGACGTATTCTCCAAAGGAGACCTTTGTCAGACCCAGCGCGTAGTTCAGAATCGCATACGGGGCAAGCGGGCTCAAGCGCGCCAGCGCCACGACCTTGAACCCGTGCTCCTCCATCGCGTCGTCAAGCGACGCGAATCGACGACTGTGGGCCGTCCATTCTGCGACCCAGTCGCGTGCAACCGTCCGTCCGATCCAATACGCCGCACACGCGCCCAGCGTCCCACCGGTCATCGCGGTGACGGTTCCGGTGAACAGGTCGAACAGAAAACCAGCCGCGAGAGTCGGAATCGACGCCGGGATCAGAACGACACAGGAGAGAACATAGAAGACGCCCAGTGCAACGGGTGCCCAGGGTCCGAGACGCCCGATGCATCCGAACAGGTCCGTCAGCCACGTAATGGCCGGACCCGTGGCCGTCGCCACCGCCAGGCCGGCGACCACCGCGATGAAGATAATCAACTTGATCCTTCGGACCGCCATGGCCCCTGCCTATAGCACCATCGCTGTTCCAACTACGACCTTTCTCATACAAGCATACCTGGAACGCTGCCTTTGTGCCAGAGGCAACCTGTCCCATTCGCAGTTCGTCCTTGAGAACCGGGAGTCGGCAAGGTATATCGGAACGCGAACCGAATCTTCCCTCTTTGTAAGGATGGCTGTGATGAACGCGACTCAGGATCGTCAGGCTACGGCAGTATCGCGAAGGGAATTCCTGCAACAGGCCACCGCCGTGGCGGCGTTCACCGTCGTCCCAAGCCACGTCCTCGGTGGTCGGGCGTACGCGGCCCCCAGCGAGCAGCTCAACATCGCCGGCATCGGGATCGGAGGCGTCGGACGGAGCTTTCTGCAAGGCTGCGCCTCCGACCCAGGCGCCCGAATCGCCTTGCTTTGCGACGTGGATCAGCAGTACGCCAAGCCCGTGTTCGAGGAGTACCCGCAGGCGAAGCGATACCGCGATTACCGCGAGATGTTCGACAAGGAGAACGACAACATCGATGCAGTGGTCGTGGCGACGCCGGACCATACGCACGCCGTGATATGCATGGACGCAGTCCGACGAAACAAGCACATCCTGTGCGTCAAGCCGCTCACGAGGACGATTCACGAGGCCCGAACGCTGACCGAGGCCGCCCGCAAGGCGGGGATCGCAACACAGGTAACGACTGCTTCGTCCGTGAGCAACAGGTCGTGCGACCTGCAGGAGATGATCTGGGACGGCGCGATCGGCGAGATTCGCGAGGTCCATTGCTGGTCGAACCGCCCGTTGTGGCCCCAGGGGATGATTCGCCCGGAAGGCTCAGACCCGGTGCCGGCCCATCTGGACTGGGACCTGTGGATCGGCCCGGCCCCGATGCGACCTTTCAAGGACAAGTGGGGTCGGGACCACCTCATCATGCAGCAGGCCAAGCACAACTACCCCTACGACGCCGTGTATCATCCGTGGAATTTCCGCGGCTGGTGGGACTTCGGCACAGGCGCTCTGGGCGACATGGGGTGTCACCACCTCAATACCCTCTTCAAGGCCCTCAAGCTTGGGCACCCGACGAGCGTCTGGGCCAGCTCGACCAAGGCAATGCCCGAGGCGACGCCGCTGGCCTCGATGGTCGCCTGGGAGTTTCCGGCGCGAGAGGGTCTGCCGCCGGTCACCGTCTACTGGTACGACGGCGGGATCAAACCACCCAGACCCCACGAGTTGGAGGAAGGCAAGGTCTGGCCGGATGAGGGCAACCTGTACGTCGGCGACAAAGGCAAGATCCTGGGCGACACCGAGGGGGGCCAGTTGATCCCCGAGTCCAAAATGCAGAGCTATAAGCGACCGCCCCGAACACTGCCGAGGGTGAGCTTCAAGAACATCGCGACGGGCGAGTGGATTCGAGCCTGCCGGGGCGGCGAGAAGGCAAGCTGCCACTTCGACATTGGCGGTCTGCTGGCCGAGGTCGTCCAGCTCGGCAATATCGCGATCCGCCGGGGCAGGAAGCTCGCCTGGGACGGCGAGAACAGGCGATTCACCAACGACGACGAGGCCAACAAGTACATCCAGGAACCCTACCGCGCGGGGTGGAGCCTGTAGCGGTTTACTACTTACGATTTACTATTTGGGCAAGCTCTATCATGATCGAGAAACCTGGGCATTTGCACCGGGTTCTGCAAACATCGGCATTGGTGGTCGCAACCGCAACCATCCTGCACACGCCGACGTTCGCCAGGGTGAACTGGGTCCTCAAGAGCAGCACGACGGGCGATTTGCCCACCCCGAACGAGGGAAACGAGCAGACGTGCTGTGTCGTCTGCGACATCGACAAAGACGGCGTGGATGACTTCGTCGTCGGCGAGCGGACGAAGACCCCCTCGGTCGTCTGGTACAAGTACAATGGCAAAGGCTGGGACAAACGTGTGATCGACGACGGGCCTCTGCACCCGGAAGCCGGTGGCAACGCGTACGACATCGACAGAGACGGCGACCCCGACCTCGTTCTGGGCCAGGATTGGGTCGGCAACGAAATCTGGTGGTGGGAGAACCCGTGCCCGAACTTCGACAAGCCGTGGACCCGGCGATTCGTCAAGAATTCCGGTGCGAAAAAGCACCACGACCAGAGCTTCGGCGACTACGACGGCGACGGCAAGGTCGAACTCGCGTCGTGGAATCAGGACGCAAGAAAGCTGCTGCTCTTCAACATCCCAGGCCATCCAAGGACAGCCGACTGGTGGAAGTCCATGACAGTTTACGAGTGGTCCAGCGGCCGGGAGAGGGAGGGCTTCCCGTCGATCCCGGTCGATATCGACCTCGACGGCAAGCCCGACATGGTTGGGGGTGGGCGTTGGTTCAACGGCTTGAACGCTGACTGGTTCTACGAGCACGTCATCGACGAGGAGATGGCGTTCACACAATGCGCCGCCGGGCAGCTTGTCAAGGGCGGTCGGCCCGAGGTCGTCTTCTCACCGGGAGATATGGATGGCGATGCAAAATGGTACCAGTGGGACGGCCGCAAATGGATCGCACACATCCTGCGTCGCGTCATCCATGGTCATACCTGCGAGATCCGCGACGTGGATCAGGACGGCAACCTCGACATCATGATCGGCGAGATGGGAGACCCCGGCGCGGGCGACCAGGCCAACATCTACGTCTGGTACGGCGACGGAGAAGGCAACTTCGAAGAAACCATCGCCTCGCACGGCCAGGGCATCCACGAGGGCAAGTTCGGCGACTTCGACGGCGACGGCGACCTCGACATCCTCCTCAAGCCGTACCACCACAAAGCCCCGCGGATCGACATCTTGCTCAACGCCGGACTCGTCAGAGCTTCGTCGGGTCCAGGATGACGTGCTTGATGCTCTTGCGGAGGTAGGTGTAGGTGATGTGGACTCGACCATCCGCGGCCTGGATGACCGCGGGGTAGGAGTACTCGCCCGGCTGCGTCTCCAGGGCGAGCACGACATCCCACTGCTTGCCATCCTTGGACACCGCTACGTTCAGCGGGGTGCGACCCTTGGGCGTGTTGTTGAAGACGAGCAACTGGCGCCCGTCGCGCAGAGTGACCGCGTCGATCCCCGAGTTCGGGTTGGGCAGTGACGTCAGCGTCATCTCGCTCCAGGTCCGGCCGGAATCCTGTGACCAGCTCTCCGCGATGAAGCCCTTGCCCCGAGTCCGACAGAGCATCTGGAGGCGATTGCCTGGATAGGTCAGAATCGTCGGCTGGATTACGCCCATCTTCGCCGGGTCGTTCAGCGGGCCGACGACCTCCCAATCCTCCAGGTCCTCCGTGATCTCGACGTGGACCTGCCAGCCGGCGTGCTCGCTGCTCGACGGGCACAAGATGTTGCCATCCGCAAGCTGGACCGCCTTGTCCTTGATCGGTCCCATCACCTCCGGCGGCAACCGCCTGCGGTCCTTCCACGTTCGCCCGTTATCCTCGGAAACCACCATCTCGCCCCACCACTTGCTGGGCGTCGGGCCGACCTTGAAGAAGAGCACCAGCGGCCCTTCACGTGGCTGGAAGAGCACCGGGTTCCAGCACGGAAACCGCACCTGCGGCGACATGACGCCATTGGCGACCTCGACCGGCCGGGACCACGCGCCGTCCTCCCAGCGAGAGACCCAGATCCCGACGTCGTCCTCGCCCTCATCCGCCCCCGCGAACCACGCAGCCAGGATTTGACCCTCGCGACTCTCAACGACGGTCGAAGCATGACACCCCGGCGTCGGCGGACTCTCCAGCGGGAAGACCAACTCGGCTCTCAGGACCGCGTCATGTGACGCCTGATTCGCTTCTGCGACCATCGCCTGACATCCCGCCGTAAAGACCACGATCACTCCCAAAACCAATCCACATCGTCTCATCCTGCACCTCATGTCCCCTCAGATCGACACATGTTTCGGCATCCATCGGCGTCAAACCGATCCCCCGATTCCCAGTATTGTCCTACACAAACCCCTTTCCGTAAAGACCTTCTCACCCACGCCCAGTTGACTCACCCGGCGCGCACAGTTATGATCCGCACAGTTCAATGTCGCGTGGAGAGCTATCATGAGCCGATTTCCTTGCCCCTATTTGAAGGAGAAGTCGAATGGAAGCGAAGCTGACATTCAAATACGACCGCCAGGCCGACATCCTTCACATCGACAAGTGTCCGCCGTACGCGGAGCAGGAATCAGAGGAACTCCCGGACGAAATCGTCGCCCGGCTCAACCCCAACACCGCCCAGGTCGAGAACTTGGAGGTGCTCTTCTTCTCAACCCGGCTCTTGCGGACAGACCTCTTCCAACTCCCGGTCACCGCCGACCTGCGGCTCACGGGGACGAGGGGCGTTTGACTACGGTATGCTCCCGCTCGCATCGGCAGGAGACGTTCTCAGGAACACCGAGGCTACCACTGAGAGATAACAAATGGCGTATCTAACGGTCGATCAATTCAAGGAAACGCTCGTCAGCAGGCCTCTTGCAGTTATTGCACAGCAGCACATCTTTGCAGGACTGCCATACGTATTCCGGGATGAACCAGAATCCAACGATATGCTTGTCGGGCACCTCTGTGATGCTATGGACGTTTCACAACAGAACGTGGTTATCGTCGGAAGCGCGAAAGTCGGCTTCAGCCTGAATCCGGACGTCTTCCCCAGAGCATTTTCCGAGACGTCAGACATCGATGTCATCGTGGTGAGTGAGGATCTGTTCGACAGGATATGGATGACCCTGTTGGAATGGCATTATCCTCGTCGAGGTGTGAATCTTGGTCAGGTTGAGGGGGGCTGGGCACGACTTCGTAGAAAGGACGTTTATTGGGGATGGCTTGAACCAGATCAGATTCATTATGAAGGACTATCATTTCCCAACGTTCTCAGACCCTTACGCGATATCTCGGTCAAATGGTTCAACGCATTCCAGAGCCTCTCCTTATACCCCGAGCTCGCCGCACACAGAGTATCTGGGCGACTCTATCGGACCTGGGATCACGCACTTCACTACCATGCGGATGGGCTTCGGCAGATACGTGACAGAATCATCGCCGCTCAGAAAGGAGCATAGAAGGTGCTGTTCAACTCTTCAGAGCAAACGGTGGGCTGGTTCAAAGATCGATACATCGAAGGTACGCTGTCAATCAGGCCTCCCTATCAGAGGAAGCCGATCTGGAGCGCCAAACAGAAGTGCTACTTAGTGGAATCCATCCTGCTAGGTCTCCCTGTACCTGAGATCTATATCCAGCAGAGCATCAGCGGCGAAGGCAAGAGTACATATGCGATCGTCGACGGCCAGCAGCGTATTCGAAGTGTTCTGCAGTTCGTCGGTTCCGAGATCGATCCGACGGAGAGTGAGCAGAACAAGTTCCCCTTGGACAGACTCAAGCCCGATTCCCAGTGGAAGAATAAGACCTTCGGCGAACTGTCTGACGAGGAGAAACGGCGATTCTACGGGTACAAGTTCGCCATTAGGTATCTCAACACAGACGACGACGTTGAGGTCCGAGACATGTTCGGACGACTCAACAAATACCTGACCCCTCTGAACGCGCAGGAATTGCGGAACGCGACCCATACCGGTCCATTCATTAAATTGGCCGAAAGACTCGCTGACAATGAGTATTGGGCAGAGAATCACATCGTCACGCCCGCCGCAATCAGAAGAATGATGGATGTGGAATTCATGAGTGAACTTCTGATTGGCGTAATGCACGGCCCACAGGGTGGTAGTGCGAAAATCATAGACGACTACTGCAGGCAATATGAAGACTATGAAGATGAGTTCCCAGATCAAAAAAGAACGCAGCGTCTATTTGACCTGACACTCGAAACGGTCCAGAG
Organism: Sedimentisphaerales bacterium; assembly: GCA_034678485.1. Lineage (GTDB taxonomy): Bacteria > Planctomycetota > Phycisphaerae > Sedimentisphaerales > Anaerobacaceae > PLanc-01. The sequence continues at coordinate 13,830 of JAXDBU010000178.1, forward strand.
AATCCTTCCGGAGAGCAAAGGGACCCGGTGGCAAAACAAAACCGATTTCTACACGCTCTTCGTAGCATTGGCGTATCTGCTGAGGTCGGCTAAGCTGCCAGAAAACAGGGTTAAAGATATCAGACGTTCCCTTGAGAAGTTCGCGAGTGATGTAGATACAGGGCTCAGCCAGGGAGAGGCTGGTCTGAGCAAGAGTGTGGTCGAATATGTCCGCGCGGTGGAGAAAGGTGCCAATGGGAAGCCAAGGAGAGCTGCCCGCCATGCGGCTATCGTTGGCGTCATAAAAGACCACTTCAAAGCAAAGCAGAAAGCATCATGACGAAGCAAAAACGTGTCCGCCTTTATCAGTTGTATCACGTCAACGCCTTTGAATGGCTGGCAAGACGGAATGATGCCTCAATCCATGCGGTCGTTACCGATCCGCCCTATGGGATCATAGAGTACACCTCTGAGCAACTGACGAAACGCAGAAATGGCAATGGGGGCATATGGCGACTACCTCAGAACTATGACGGACACAAGAGAACCCCAATGCCGCGGTTCACAGTACTGACTTCCGCCGATCATTCGAGAATCAGGGAGTTCCACAGGCGCTTGGCACCTCTGCTCTTCAAGGTCTTGGTCCCGGGGGGACATGTGGTACTCGCATCCCAGAATCTCCTGTCTCATCTGGTAATTGGTGAGTTCGTGAACGCCGGATTCGAGATGAGAGGGCAGATCGCGAGGATTGTCAAGACATTGAGGGGAGGTGATAGACCCAAGGGTGCACACAAGGAATATGCGAGTATCTCAGTGAGCCCACGGTCTTGCTGGGAACCATGGTTGATATTCAGAAAGCCGTGCGATGGCTTAGTGCGAGAGAATCTACATCGTTGGGGCACAGGTGCCCTGCGGCGAGAATCAGAGCACAAGCCGTTCACTGACTTGGTGCAGTCGAGACCTGCTAGGGGACAGGAACGTCGAGTTGCACCGCATCCCTCGCTCAAACCGCAGGCTTTTATGCGACAGATTGTCCTTGCGGCGCTACCCCTGGGAAAGGGCGTCATTCTTGATCCGTTCATGGGCTCTGGGGCAACCATAGCTGCAGCCAAACACCTTGGGCTAAGAAGCATAGGGCTTGAACTCGATGAGGAGTATTTTCTCCTGGCGCGTGGCGCAGTTCCCAAACTTGCCAAGATAGCCACAAGCAACAGCTCTGGCCGACATCATGTCGGCACGAATGGGGAATCCAGGGTCAGGGAGTGAGGTAGCAATGGGCAAGAATGCAGGCAAGGGTTCATGACGAATACGAAAGAGTTGAATCCGGAGAGTCATCGGGGTGTTCCGGGGTCGGACGCCGGCGCAGGCATCTGCGGCGACATCTTCGACATCCGGCGGTACGCCATCCACGACGGGCCGGGGATTCGCACGACCGTGTTCTTCAAGGGTTGCCCTCTACGGTGCCGCTGGTGCCACAATCCCGAGAGCTGGAAGGCCGGACCCGAGCTGGCGTTTCGAAGAAGTCGGTGCATCAAGTGCCGACACTGCATGCAGATATGCGAGCGACGGGCCATTTCGTTCACGGAATCCGGTCCGGTGGCCGACCCCGGCAAGTGTACCCTGTGCGGGCGGTGCGTTACGGAATGCCCCACTGGAGCATGGGAAATCATCGGGCGAAAGGCCTCTGTCGCGCAGGTGATGGCGGAGATCCGAAAGGATATCGTCTTCTACGACCAATCGGGTGGCGGCGTGACCTTCTCGGGTGGCGAGCCGCTGATGCAGGCGGATTTCCTGATCGCCCTGCTGGCAGCCTGTCGGGCGGAAGGGATCCATACCGCCGTCGATACGACGTGCCATACGTCACCCGAGGTCCTGCGGCGCGTCGCGGAACTGACGGACCTGTTCCTCTGCGACATCAAACACATGAACAGCGAACTGCACGAGCAGTACACAGGTATATGCAACGAAAAGGCCCTGGCGAACATCCGCATGCTCGCTGACGCCGGCAAGAGGATCTTCATTCGGGTCCCGATCGTGCCCGGCTTCAACAGCGACCGGACGAATATCGAGCAGACGGCACAGTTCATACAGTCGCTACAAACGGTCCGCAGGGTGGACATCCTGCCGTACAATCGCGGTGGCCTGGAGAAGGCCGTGCGCCTCAACGGCGGGATCGATTTGATGGAGGCCCAGGTCCCGGGCGATGGTACAATGACGGAAATCGCCGGGATCCTTCAAGGCTATGGATTCGAAGTTAAGATAGGTGGTTGAAGGCATGATGAACGAACGAGTCGCGAGACTGCGCCAACAGAGCATCGACGCCAAGCCGAGCATCTCCGCGGAGCGAGCGGAGCTAATCACTGCGTTCTACCAGAGCGACGTCCCCATGCGGGAGTCCGTGCCGGTCTGCCGAGCGCTGGCCTTCAAGCACCTCATGGAGAACAAGACGATCTGCATCAACGAGGGGGAGTTGATCGTCGGGGAGAAAGGCCCGTCCCCTAAAGCGACGCCGACCTATCCCGAGCTGTGCTGTCACAGCCTGCAGGATTTGCAGATCCTCAATGACCGGGAAAAGACTCCGTTCTCCGTCTCGGACGAAGTTCGGCGGGTATACCGCGACCAGATCATCCCCTTCTGGTCAGGCAAGACCATGCGGGACCGGATGTTCCGCGAACTGGACGCCAGTTGGCTGGCGGCCTACGAGGCCGGCATGTTCACTGAGTTCATGGAGCAGCGGTCGCCCGGCCATACCGTCCTGGACAACAAGATCTATCGCAAGGGCATGCTCGACTTCAAGCAGGACATCCAGCACAGCTTGGACAACCTGGACTACCTGAACGATCCGGAGTTCTACGCGAAACAGGAAGAACTCAAGGCCATGCTCATCTGCACGGACGCTCTGATCCGATTCGCCCAGCGCCACGCCCAGAAGGCCCACGATCTGGCCGTGAAGGAATCCAATCCGCAGCGAAGAGCGGAACTGGAACGAATCGCTGACGTCTGCTCGCACGTCCCGGCCCACGCGCCTCGCGACTTCTGGGAAGCGCTGCAGTACTACTGGTTCGTCCACCTGGGCGTCACGACCGAGATGAATCCGTGGGATTCCTTCTGCCCGGGCCGGCTCGACCAGCACCTGTACCCCTTCTACAAGAGGGGAGTGGACGACAGGACGTTGACGCGCGAGCAGGCGGAGGAATTGCTCCAGTGCTTCTGGGTCAAATTCAACAACCAGCCGGCGCCGCCCAAGGTCGGGGTCACCGCCGCCGAGAGCGGCACGTACACCGACTTCGCGCAGATCAACAGCGGCGGTATGAAGGAAGACGGCTCCGACGGCGTCAACGACGTGACCTATCTCGTGCTCGACGTGATCGAGCAGATGCGGCTGGTGCAGCCCAGCTCCTCGATCCAGGTGAGCAAGAAGAACCCCGACCGGTTCATCAAGCGCGCCGCAAAGATCATCCGCACCGGCTTCGGCCAGCCTTCGGTCTTCAACAGCGATCTGATCGTCCAGGAGCTGATCCGCATGGGCAAGTCCGTCGCCGATGCCCGCAATGGCGGCTCCAGCGGCTGCGTCGAGGTGGGCGCGTTCGGCAAAGAGGCCTACATCCTCACGGGCTACTTCAATCTGCCCAAGGTCCTGGAGCTGACCTTGAACAACGGCGTGGACCCCAGGACGGGCAAGCAGATCGGCCTGCAAACGGGCGATCCCGAGAAGTTCGGCTCCTTCGAGCAACTCTTCGAAGCCTATCGTCGCCAGGTGAACCACCTGATCGACGTGAAGATGCGAGGCAACAACATCATCGAGCGGCTCTACGCGACGTACATGCCCGCCCCCTTCCTGTCGATCCTGATCGACGACTGCGTCGCAACGGCCCGGGACTACCACGACGGCGGACCTCGCTACAACACCAACTACATCCAGGGCGTCGGTGTGGGCACGATCACGGACGCCTTGGCCGCGATCAACTTCCACGTCTTCGACAACAAGTCCCTCTCGATGCGCGATCTGCTGGCGGCGCTCAAGGCCGACTTCAAGGGCCATGAGACGCTCCGACAGACGCTCCTGCAGCGGACCCCCAAGTATGGCAACGACGACAACTACGCCGACGAGATCATGCGATCGGTCTTCGAGACGTACTTCTCGGCGGTGGACGGCCGGCCCAACACCAAAGGCGGAAAGTATCGCATCAACATGTTGCCGACCACGGTCCACGTCTACTTCGGGTCGGTCATGGGCGCCACGCCCGACGGTCGCAAGGCGGGCCTTCCTCTCTCCGAGGGCATCTCCCCCGTCCAGGGCGCAGACCGCCAGGGTCCCACCGCGGTGCTCAAGTCCGCGGCCAAGATGGATCACGGCCGGACCGGCGGCACCCTGCTGAATATGAAGTTCGCGCCCGCCCTCCTGGAGGGTGACGACGGCCTCGACAACCTCACGCACCTGATCCGCTCCTACTTCCGCCTGGACGGGCACCACATCCAGTTCAATGTGGTGGACGCCGAGACGCTCCGCAAGGCCCAAGCCCGGCCGGAGGAGTATCAGAACCTGATCGTCCGAGTCGCAGGCTATAGCGACTACTTCGTCGATCTCGGCGAGGCTCTCCAGAACGAGATCATCGCCCGCACCGAGCAGCAGGCGTTCTGACCGCCGACGGAGAAGTTCCTTGGGACTGAGAGCCTTGCCGCAGTTTGGGGCCGCAGGCTTGGTTGACCTGCGGGGCGTAACACGCTATCATTTGTCCAGCAGGCAAAGGAGTATAGCGTGCTAGGAGTGCTTGTGGCAAATGAAGTACGATGTCCAATTCAAACCCATGGCCGTCAAAGACATCAAGAGCATTCCGGCACGTATTCAGTCGAGAATTCTGGCGAAGATTGAGGCCATGAGCGAGGATTTGAAGGGCGACGTGAAGCGGTTGACAGGGTTCACTCGTGAATACCGCCTGCGAGTCGGCGACTACCGCGTTCTGTTCGAGATCGAAGGAAGATCAGTCATTATCTATCGCGTCCGTCATCGACGCGAAGCATACCGATAAGGGAGGCTGCCATGGGCGTTCCGAGAGCTCAGATCATAACAAGGGATGGGAAGAAGGAATTCGCAATCATCTCCTACGCTGACTTTCTCCGAATTCGGGAGGACTTGGAGGATTACGAGGACCTGCAATGCCTTCGCAAAGCCAAGAAGTCAGAGAAGAAAGCACCCACAATCGGATTGTCTGCCTTAAGGAAGAGTCTGACCAAACGTCCAAATCGTCCTAGCAGAGGCACCAAAACCCGACGATGAACACTATCGTCGTTGATTTGGTTCTATTCACTCATGTGCGAACATTGTCCAACGGGTTGAGCCTCGCGAGGGTAGAGGACAAGCGATGAGCAACCCGGTCCGGCCTTGATGGCGTACAGGATGTCCGCGGCCTCGTCCAGACTCGTTCCCTTTTCGCCGACCACCAGGACCAGACCCTCCGCAGCAATCACCGGGCAGCACAGAGGCGTGTCGCTTTCGAACGTGCTCACCTGGCGGCCCTGAGCGTCCACAACATACAGACAACCGTCCTCACTGGCGGCATAGACGTATCCCTGGCTGTCCACCGCCATCGTGAAGCCGCGATCGGAGCCCAGGCGAGTGACCCACTTGATCCGCCCGGTCGCGGGATCGATTGCCCTGACAAATGGATCGTCCAGGCAGGCATAGACGGTTCCGTCGGGTCCGAGAACCGGCTCGGACCAGCTCTCCACGCCCACGAGGTCTCGATCTGAAGTGATAGCGCACGGGTCGGCCAGATCCGTTCTCCAGGCGAGTGCGCCGGTCTTCGCATCAACGGCGTACAGGTAGCTGTCGTCGATGCAGGTCTGATAGACCATGCCGTTTTCACCCACAACCGGACCGGCGAAGGACCGCCCCTGCGACTCGGAAACGCAGCTCCATTTCTGAGCCCCGGAATCCGGGTCGAAGGCATACAGGCCGGGCATGTCCCAGGCGACGGCGTACACGCAGCCATCCGATCCCAACGCAGGTGAAGCAAGAGTCAAGGTCGGGCTCTGCGCCCAGAATCTCAAGAACTCGCCCGTGGCCAGATCCAAAATGCCCGAACCGAGTGCAAGCCTGTCGTGCGCGAGAATCGCAGGCGAGTCATTCGCCGGGCTCACATGGCAGGATCGCTTCAACAGCCCGCTGGGTGCGATCTGGTAGACCCAGCCGCCCTCGCTGCTGGCGTACAAGGTCCCATTTTCCGCTACGGTTGGACTACCCCAGATCACATCGTGCGTGTCACAGGCCCAGAGGAGTGTTCCGTCGGCGTCCAGGGTGCAAATCTGCCCTTGGTAGGTGGCCAGGTGAATGCGCCCGTTCAGACCCACAACAGGGGCACACGTGATAGCGGTCTTCGCGTCAAATCGCCAACGGAGGCAAGCGGTCGTGGGGCCCGCCTTCTCGCTTCGGCCGGTCCGCTGGAAGTTGCCGCCCGCGGTCCTCCACCCGGCGGCAATCTCGGTCTGGACGGCGGCAGGGTAGATCGAGAACAGATCGCTGTACACAACCTCCGAAGGCGACTGCGCCGACGTCGGCGTCACGCGGATCAAACAGGCGTCGGATTGAACAGTCCCGGGAACCTGCCAGGCTAGCCGGCCGGAAGATGGGGCATTGGCATCGAGAACCTCCCAATGCTCTCCGCCATCGGCGCTGAACTCCAGACGGAGCCGGCTCGCGGAAGTCCAGCTTTGCCAGACCACTTGCTGTATCGTTCCGCCAATCAGGACCTCGCCATCGCAGGGGTAGAGGATGACGATCCCCTGCAGGCAGAACTCGTCCACCCCGATCTCGACGACGCCGTCCATCTCTCGCGGTTGGCCGTCGAGGTCCGCGGCCCAGGACAGCCAGACCGAAATGCGGGCCGCCGGGTCGCCGGCCTGGATGCAAGGTGACGTCGGCTGCAGGTGCGGATCGCCAAAGTCGTCGTTGGAGCCTTCATTGACGCCGTTCGTGTCGGGATTGTCGCCCCAGCCGTCGCCGCCGTTGTCGGGCCACCGCACCAGGAGCGGATCAGCAGCAAGATTGTGACTGTCCACCGACTCGTTGGGGTCGATGCCCTGAATGCAGGAGTAGGCAGCCTTGACCGGACCGCGGATCTGGGCTGCCAGTCCGGAGCCTGTGCTGTCCTTGTTCTGCCAGAGGATCGAGCCGCTCACGAATCCATAGACGCCCGGCGAGTCATCGGAATCCAGTTCCTGTAGGAAGACGCCGCCGGCCTCGCCATCGGTGTCATTTCCCACCAGGGTGGCCCCTCTGACGATGACTTGCGGGACCCCGAGGTACGAGACGTTCCGGACGTACACGGCCCCACCATACCGGGCGGCCCAGTTGCCGACGAGCCAGGAGTCCGATACGGTGGCGGCGGTCTCGTGAAGCCAGACTGCGCCGCCTTCTGTGCCGGCGCGATTGCCCTGGATCGTGTTGTTCTCCAGGTCGGCCACCGTGAAGTCGCCCGCGACGCCGCCGCCGTTGCTGTCGGCGCGATTGCCGCGAATCTCGCAGCCTCTCACGAGAACGCCATCGGACGAGGAGAAGATAGCGCCTCCCATCGACGCCGCGTTGTGCTCGATTCGACAGTCGAGGATGCGCACGGTGGCGCCGTCGCCGTCAGGCGGACAGAACAAGGACTCGTCGTTCCAGAGCCCGCTGCAGTAGATCGCGCCGCCGCGACCGGCCGAGCAGTTCAGAATGTGGCATCGGCTCACCGTGACGAAGCCCAGGCATTTGATGCCGCCGCCGTTGATGCCGCGGGCATGGGTGATCGTCAGGCCCGCCAGAGTAACATCGGGGGTCTGGCCGATCAGGCAGAAGGCCCGATGTGGGTCGCCCTGCGGATCGCAGCAGTCAATGATCGTGGCGTCCACGACGGCCCAGTCGTTCGGATCAACGCTGCGGATGGTGATCGTCCTGCCGCGAACGTCAACGTCTCGGTTGCCGGCGCCCGTGTAGGTCCCGGGTTGGATCTCGACCGTGTCTCCATCGCCGGCTTGGTCCACGGCCGCCTGAATCGTGGCAGAGTCTCCGAACCCCCCGCTGTCGACCGTGATGACTTTGCCGATGACGACCGCCGGCGCCAACAGCACCAGAGCCAGGACCGTCCTGATTGCTCGCATCATGATGAGTCCCTCCAAGTGAATCCTCTTGCCCGACTAACCATGCACGACTCGAATCCGCTCTGACAGATAGCATACTACAACCATGCATTTCGATCAATCGGGTCCTCGCGCCGTTTCGCGGAGACCGCATGACGGCATCATGGCACGCCAATCGCCAGGTTCGTGGGAGACAGTGGATGGTTTACGGACGTTCCGCTGGCGGCGGCCAAATATGACACCATAAGTCTATACACAGCAAGCATTTATGCACAAAGAACACAGATGCCATTGAAATCCCCCTCTCGGATGAGATACCATATACAGGGTAAACAAGCATACCTCCGGCTGGCAGGGATCGGTTCTCTGCCGCCGGAACACGTGTGCGGTGTGCTTGAAAAGAGTGGGAAAGCAACGCATGGCAGCGGCAGTCGTCTGCGGCAGGAAATGCACGTCGAATCACAAACGGACCCAATCCGACAAGTGGGAGACCGTTCGAGAAAGGCTATTGGCAAGACGCATCTGCGATCTCGGGCTTCGGATCAAGGGCTCGCCGGTGGAGCCGTTCATCCAACAGCTCAGGCGGGAACTGGCGGCCAAAGGGCTCGATTTCGCACCTGCCTTCTACCTCACCGATAGCTGGGGTTGTCCGGACCGGGTGCCGGCCATCGGCATCCCGTTTTACCTCGTCAACGGCTCGCTTGGACGGATTGAGAAGGAGCAAACCGGCAACCTGGAGGGCGTCCAGACAATCATGCAACTGCTGCGGCACGAGGCCGGACACGCGATCAACTATGCGTTCCGGTTGTGGGAGCAGCCGGACTGGAAGAAGACCTTCGGCCCGTTCTCCAAGCCCTATCGGGACGACTTCCAGCCGGACCCACGGAGCCGGAGCTTCGTGCGACACATTTGCAGTTGCCTCTATCGGTACACCTACGCACAGAAGCACCCGGATGAGGACTTCGCGGAGACTTTTGCGGTCTGGTTGACGCCACGTTCCGGCTGGCGACGCAAATACCGCGATTGGCCGGCCATCAGGAAACTGCGATACGTGGATCGCCTGATGCACGCGATCAGCGATCAAGCGCCCTTGTGCAGGCGAGGGAAACTCGTCAACCCGGTTTCCAGGCTGACCATGCCCCTGGGCGAGCACTATCGTCGCCAGGCCAGGGAATACGGCTGGACCGCCTAGAAGACAGGCAGCATGGGCACGCTGACGTCGTAGGGCGGACCCTCCAGGGCCGCGTCGATGATCATCTGGAGCAACTCCGGGTAGCTGATCCCTGCCTTGCCGGCGGACCGCGCCAGAGCGACGCCTTCCTCCAGGGAAGCGTTGCAGTTGACCTCCAGGACTCGCGGCTGGCCGGCGTCGTCGCACCGGATATCGACGCGGCCGTACCCCCAGGCGCCGACCGCCCGCCAGGCGCGCATCGCGATATCGCCGATTTGGCGAGCCAGTTCCGGCTCCACAACCGCAGGACAGAGAACCGAGGTCTTCTTGTACTCCACTGACGTCTCGATCCACTTGGCGGCGTACGACATGATTGGCGGAATGTCCGAGGGCAGCTCCGTGTAGTTAACCTCGGCCAGGGGCATCACTTTGGCGCGTCTGCCCCCCACGATGCCCACATTGAACTCCCGCCCGGGCAGGAAGCTCTGGACCAGCGCAGGCTGACTGTAGGTCCGTACGATCCGCCGGACCTGCTGGCGGAGGGCCTTCTTCGAATGCACAATCGAATCGCGATCCAGGCCGATCCCCGAATGCTCCTGGCTGGGCTGGACGATCAGGGGAAACCGCCACTCGTACTGATCCACATCGCCGATCTTCTCCAGCAGCTCCGTACACGGCGGGATCGGAATCCTGGTCCCATGAAACAAACTCGCGGACATGTGCTTGTACCGGCTCAAGCCCAACGCCAGCGCGGGCGAGCCCGTCAGCGGAAAGCCCATCATTCGCACCATCGCGGCGAATCGCATCTCGTAGAGCGCGCCGTGAACCACGTCGTCGTACTGATTGAACACCACGTCGGGCTTCAGACGGCGCAGCCTCCACTGGAATGCGAAGAGGTCATGGGCCAACGGCAGAACGGTGACTCGATGTCCCAGCGACCGGAGCACACGAGCCATATCGCGGATCATGTGCCGCAGGTCCGCGGTGCTGCCTCGGTCCTCCGGCGTATCCGGTATGATTCCTGTGTCCGCGTTGTACACCAGCGCCACATGGAGAGACTTGCGGGATCGTCTGGATCGGTTCGGCATATTCTCGTCCTCACATTCTGTTGATCGGTCGCCCGAGGTCGCCTTCTCTCGGGATACATGGAGCTACACTACAAGCCACGTCGGTCTTGCAGGCCACAAGCAAGACCGCCTCTGAGACAATCCCAGCGTTGGCATTATCGCCCGCGAGGCGGGAGTCGTCAACCACGTCGCGACGACATCTTTGCTGCTCGCACCCTTATCGAGTGCCAAAGGGTCGGCAATTCCTCCACCAGCACTTCCCCGGCGTGCCGGCGCGCATTATAATGACGTATCCGTGATATCACGATGGCGAAACCACCGATGTGAGAGGTGCCGTATGAGAAGCTATTTGCCGCTGTGGGCCGTGACGCTGTGGGTCGTTGGGTGCATGGGCTGCGCCGCAAATACCCGACAAGATGACGCCCCCCGGCTCGTCCGAGATTGCGTAACGGAAGTCGAGACGCTGGCGACGAAGGCAAACACGGTCTACTGGGAGGCAACCACCACAGGTAAGCCGGAGAAATTCGACGAGTTCGCACAACTGCAAATGCAAATTCGCCGGGTTCAGAGCGATCCGAATGACTTCGCTCGTCTCAAGGCCATCCGGGACGCAGGCCACCTCCGCGATGCCCGTCTGGCCCGGCAGGCGGACAAGCTCTACTATGGCTATCTCCAGAACCAGATCGATCCGACCCTGCTCGCGCGGACCGTCGCGCTGGACGCGAAGATCCAGCAGACCTACAACAGCTATCGCGGCGCCATCGACGGCCGCAAGGTCACCATCAGCGACGTCTACACGATCATGACGACTGGCACGGACGTTCGCACGCGCGAAGCCGCCTGGCGAGCCAGCAAGGAGGTCGGCAACGTCATCATCAAGGACTTCCTCGAACTGGTCAGGTTGCGGAACCAAGCCGCCCGACAGCTCGGTTTCGACAACTTCCACACGATGTCCATCGTCGCCACGGAACAGAAGGTCGAGGACATCGATCGCATCTTCGACGAGCTGGACCGCCGGACACGGGAGCCGTTCGCAAAGCTCAAGCGGGAACTCGACGATATCCTGGCGAGAGGTTACGGCATTTCGCCCGAAGAGCTGATGCCCTGGCACTATCACGACCCGTTCTTCCAGCGGACGCCGCTGGTCTATGAACTGGATCTGGACCGGTACTACAAGGGTCGGGATATCGAGGGGCTTGCTCGCACATACTACGCGAGCGCCGGCCTGCCCATCGACGACATCCTGGCCCGCAGCGACCTGTATGACCGCGAGGGCAAGTACCCACACGCTTTCGGCCACGATGTGGACCGCTGCGGCGATGTTCGCGTCTTGGCCAATCTGCAGGACACCGAGCGCTGGATGGAGACGATCCTCCACGAGCTGGGCCACGCAGTCTACAGCAAATACCACGACCGCAGCGAGCCCTGGCTGTTGCGTGAGCCCGCGCACAGCTTCACGACCGAAGCCATGGCGATGTTCTTCGGCCGGCTCAGCCGCAACGCCGACTGGATGCAGGAGATGCTGGACTTGTCCGACGAGGAAACCGCGAAGATCCGGACCGTCAGCGATCGTTACCTGCGATTCCAGCAGGTGCTCGTCGCGCGCTGGGCGATGGTGATGTGGCACTTCGAGAAGGCCCTGTACGCCGACCCCGACCAGGATCTCAACACGCTCTGGTGGGACTTGGTCGAGAAGTACCAGATGCTCCGGCGCCCGCCGGGACCTGCCGATGCAGGCTGGGCCTCCAAGCTGCACTTTGTCGTGGCCCCCTGCTATTACCACAACTACCTGCTCGGCGAGCTGCTCGCCTCTCAACTGCACAATACGCTCGTGTACAAGGTAATGAAGCTTGAATCGGATGCCGGCCTGAACTATGTTGGCGACCGGCGCGTGGGACAGTACCTGCGTCAGTACGTGTTCGGTCCCGGCGCCCGCTATCGCTGGGACGACATGATCGTCCGCGCCACGGGCGAGCCGCTGACGCCAAAGTGTTTCGTCGAACAGTTCGTCGAAAAACAAACCAGCCACAGAGAACACAGAGGACACAGAGAATAGGCCACGAAGAGAGAAGACGAAAAGGTCGGAGAGACCAGCCTTCTTCAGTTCCCGCCCTCTTCATCTCCTGCATCCATGCTCTCTGTGATCTCTGTGGCTCATGAAGGTGTTCTGAATGATCTATCTGATTTCGATTCTCGCCTATCTCTTGGTCCTCACAGGCATCGGGGTCTACAAGTCTCGACAGGTCAAGACCCAGGCGGATTTCGCGGTGGCCGGTCGGTCGCTGTCGCCCAGGGTGCTGGTCTGCACGATGCTGGCCGCCTGGATCGGCACCGGGTCCATCGTCGGCAACGCCGGCATGACCTATGAGAGCGGGCTGGCCGCTCTGATTTTGCCCATCGGCAGCGTCATCGGCATGATCCTGCTGACCCGTGTCGCCCCGCGGGCCCGCAACTACGAGGTGTATTCCGTCCCGGAGATCATCGGCTCCCGCTACGGCGGGGCCGCCAGGTTGCTGGCCGTCGCCGCTCTGGTGATCGCGTACATGGTGATCGTGAGCTATCAGTTCGTCGCGCTGGGGGCCGTTCTGAATGCGATTCTAATCGATAAGACAGGACAACCGTTGATCTCCGAAGGGATTGGGACCATCATCGCGGCGGTCGCCATCATCACGTACACGGTCCTCGCGGGGCTGCTGAGCCTCGCCTATACGGATATCGTGACCGGCATCATCATCACCGTTTCGCTCGTCATCGGACTTCCCGTCCTGTGGAATCATGCGGGCGGCTGGTCCGGCCTGGAGACCCGCTTCGCGGACATGGCCAAGCCCGAGCACATGAAGTTCTGGGGCGTCTTCAGTTGGGCCGAGATCATCAACTACACGCTGCCCACCTTTCTGCTGATCATGGGCGACGCGAATCAGTACCAGCGGTTCTTCGCCAGCAAGAGCGCCAAGGGGGCCAAGAGCGCGGTCACGTTCATGGTCTTCGCGGTGCTCGTGATCGAGAGCCTGATCATCCTGGAGGCCTGGATCGCCTCCAGCCTGATCCCGAACGCCACGGTCGGCAAGTACGTCCTGATCTACGCCGCAAGGGACTTCATGCCCATGATCCTCAGCCTTCTCTTCATGATCACGGTCGTGGGCATTATCATCTCAACGGCGGACTCCTTCCTGTTGATCCCGGCGACGACCCTCGTTCGTGACATCTACCTGAACCACATCAATCCAAAGGCCTCCGAAAAGAGCACGGTCTTCCTCAGCCGGCTCCTGGTGCTGGCCCTCGGCGTCATCGCATATCTGGTTTCGCTGTCCTTCGCCCAGTCCACCACGATCTTCAAGAGGGCCATGTACGCCTATACGATCTACGGAGCAGCCATTACCCCCTGTCTCGTGGCTGCATTGTTCTGGAAAAGGGCGACCGGGGCCGGAGCGATTCTCTCCATCGCCGCCGGCACGATCACGGCGCTGACGTGGTCCGAACTCCAGTCCAGGAACATGCTGCCCGGCTGGGCGGGCGAACTCGACGCGGTCCTGCCCGCGATCGTCCTGTCGGTCATCGCCCTGGTCGGCGTCAGTCTGCTCACGGGGAAGAGGCCTCAGTTGCAGGAGAATCGGTGATGTTTCCCGCCGCAACCTACAGACAGAGACGTGCCCGCCTGCGGGAGCAGGTCGGCTCCGGCCTGATTCTCCTGCCCGGCAACGACGAATCGCCGATGAACTTCGCGTCCAACACATATCCCTTTCGCCAGGACAGCACGTTCCTGTACTTCTTCGGGCTCGACCTGCCCTGCCTGGCCGCCATCATCGACCTCGATGCAGGGACTGAATGCGTCTTCGGCGATGATCCGAGCGTAGAAGATATCGTATGGACCGGGCCGCAGACGCTCCTGCGCGACCGATGCCAACAGGTTGGCGTCACGAGCACCGCCCCTGCCGACAAGCTCGAGCAGATCCTGCACGAGGCGCTCCGACAGAAGAGAACCGTCCATTTGTTGCCCCAGGATCGGCCGGAGAACGTGCTCAAGATCTGGCGCTGGCTCGGCATCGCGCCGGGCGTCCTCCGCAAATACGTCTCCGAGCCGCTCATCCGCGCGGTCGTCCAGCAGAGGTCGGTCAAGTCGTCGGAAGAGATCGAGCAGATCGAAGCCGCCATCGCCACCTGCTGCGAGATGCACACGACCGCAATGACGCTGGCCAAGCCGGGCGCCGTCGAGCGAACGGTGGTCGCAGCCATCGAAGCCGTCGCCATGTCGCACGGCGTGCGACCCTCCTTCGCGACCATCTTCTCCCTGCACGGCGAGACCCTGCACAACCCCTGCTATGACAATACCCTCAAGGCCGGCGACATCGTGGTCCACGATTCGGGCGCGGAGTCGCCGCTGCACTACGCCGGAGACATCACGCGGACGATCCCCGTGGGCGGCAAGTTCTCGCAGAGGCAGAAGGAGGTCTATTCCATCGTGCTGGGTGCCCAGGAACGGTGCCTCGCGGCGGCCCGGCCGGGCATCGAGTGGCGACGGATTCATCGCATCGCGGCGGTCGCGATCATGGAGGGCCTCAAGAAACTCGGCGTCGCACGAGGCGATCCGGAACAGGCCGTGGAAGCCGGAGCCCACACGCTGTTCTTCCCTTGCGGCCTCGGGCACATGATGGGCCTGGACGTTCACGACATGGAGAACCTGGGCGAGGACTACGTGGGCTACACCGACACGATCCGGCGGAACCCCGCGTTCGGCTGGCGGTCCCTGCGATTAGCCAAACCGGTCGAGCCGGGATTCGTCATTACCGTCGAGCCGGGGATCTATTTCATCCCGCACCTCATCGACCGATGGAAGGCGGAGCGAAAGTGCGAAGCGTTCATCGACTACGACCGGCTCGAAGCCTGGCGCAACTTCCATGGTGTGCGGATCGAGGACGACATCGTCATCACCGAGGACGGCTGTCGCATCCTCGGCCCGCACATCCCCAAGACCATCGAGGAGGTAGAGGCCCTGGCCTGCTCATAGGATCTCACGACGGCGAGGCGATCATCTTGTCCAGAACCTCGCTGTACGCGCTCTGCGGCTGCACTCCGACGAGACGTTCGACCTCCTTGCCATTCCGGAAGAACAGCACCGCCGGGATCCCCTGAATCTCGTATCGACCGGCCACTTCGGGCAGGCGGTCCACGTTCACCTTGACCACCACGGCCCGGCCCGCGTATTGCCCGGCGAGTTTCTCGATGGTCGGCGCCAACATCCGACACGGCCCACACCAGTCCGCGTAAAAATCCACCAGGACCGGCTGATTCGCCCTGAGAACGCGGGCGTCGAAATCCTCGGCACTATTGATGTGCAGATCTCCGCCGGCGGTTTCCCCGGACCCTCGCGAGGATCCCACCGAGAAGGCCAGAAGGCCCCCGAGCATGGCGCCGATCATCCCACCCCGCAAGGGATTGGCCGTGAGCGGACAGGCGCCGGTCGTACACTTGCCGAAGTAGCCCATGGCGGCGCCCAGGCCGCCGCCAATCAGAAGTCCAACAAGCAACTGAAGGAATAGGGTATTCTGCATTCTCGAGTCTCCTCATTCACAAGGCTGCTTCCAGCCATTCCAGGGCATCACGCACCTGCGACACCCTGCCCGCGTCGAGCCCGCTGCAAATCCGGCTCTCGCAGTCCTTCATATGGTTGAATATCTTGAGTCGGGTCTTCCTGCCCTTGGGAGTCAGCGAGATCAGGATGGTCCGGCGATCCTGCGGACGGACCCGGGTCTTCACGTAGCCGTCCGTCACGAGCCGGTCCAACACACGGCTGCCTCGCGAGGGCGACAGGACCATTTCCTTGGCGAATTCGCAGCCGCTGATTTCCCGGGCGTCGTCCATGACCGTCAGCGCGTTGAACTCCGCGGGCGACAGACCCAGCTCCCGCTGGATTCGCTCTTCACTCCCCTGGCATTTGCGCCGGACCGCCAGGATCAACTCGAACAGACGCCTGCTCATGGCCATACTCCCGTCTTTTACTTGCCAGTGGCATTCTTTGCTATCAGCAACTATACGAGCCGCGAACACCCGAGGTTCGTCGAATTCTCCGTCAGCCTGCGATGGGCAGTCGGGCGACTCGGGAGAGAGCACAGAGAGTGAAGACGAGGGGGTACAGTTCCTCGAAGTACCACAATCGGGCGAAGTACAGGCCGATGGGCGAGGCGGGAACCAACTCGCCGCGATTCGTGCTCGCGATGAGCCACTGCGCGCCCCGACACGCCGCCTGCATCGCGGCCGACCGATCGGTGTGGAGCGAACAGACCGTTGCCAGGGCATCCACCGCCAGAGCGGTCTCCTCAATCGAGGAGGCAACCGAAGCATCGCCCCCCCACCCGCCATCGGCGTTCTGCACCGACAGGAGCCATCGAGCCGCCCGTTCGCACATGGGTCCGATGAGTCCTGTCGGTCCCACCTGTCCCACCGCTGCTGCACAGCTCGCCAAGTGCCTCAGCGCCCGACTCGTCCCATAGACGGGGTTCTCCTGGTTCGCGGCGGCTTGATTCCCGAACCACAAGGGTGTCCAGGAGCCGTCTGGATGCTGGGCCTCCTCCAGATAGTGCAGTGCCTTGAACACGGCTTTCTCGGTCCGACCTTTGAGCGGGTCGGGCAGCGAACGCAGCCAAACGCCCATGGCCGCGACGGTATGGGCCGTAAGGTCTGCGGTGCTCTTGTCGAAAGGCAGCTTCGTCCATCCCCGGCAGAAGGTGGGAATCCCGCCGTCGGTGTTCTGGAGATCCAGGAGCCATTTGATGCCGGCACAGGCCGAAGGAATAGGGTCGATGGAACTTGTGCGAGACAACTCGTGCAGGGCGATGAGCGCGCCGGGCGTGTCATCCGCATCGGGGACTGCGCCCGCCAGATCGGTCCAGGCCCAGCCGCCCGGCGCCGCCCGTGTGTAGGGGTGGATTCCGCGGTGCTGACACGACAGAATCCAGTCCAGGAGCCCTTGCCGCTCGGAGGCCGACAGCATCCGCTCGAGCCCGCCGGCGGACATCGCTGCAATTGCGAGCGTCGTCACCCAGCCGGCGAGATTCGTGTCGATGGGCCAGCTCCCATCCTCGCGAATCGAGGCGGCCAGGAACTCGACGCCCTTGGCGACAACGGGATGCTCGCGATGTCCCACGGCGGCCAGACTCATCACGACAAAGGACGTCAAGGGAGCCGCTTCCAGAAAGCCGCCGTTGTCGGGCTGGAGCGTACACAAGACCCGCAGGGTCTTGGCGACAGACAGGCGACGAATCGCCCAGGTGAGCGGATTGCGAGGCGCGCGGTGTTTGTATCGCACCTGCCCGATGGCGATCAACGCAGGCAGAGCGTAACTGACGACAGGCAGACGCAGCCACTTGAACAACCGATGGGGAAGCACCGCCAGCTCGAAAGGCAGCAGACGGACCAGCCGCCACGCACGGCCGGCGTCGCCGAGCCGGCCGGCCAGGGCACACATCGTCAGGATGGGCACGGAGAACGTGCGGTCCTTGCCATACTGCGACTCGACGGCTCTTGCGAGCGATTGTGGATCAAGGCTACCGACTCTCCGCCGCAGCCAGGATTCCGCTCGTTCCACGCATCGGTCGCACGCATCCGAGCGATCGGCGGCCGTCATGGCGCTGTAACAGAGCATCGTCGTGCTGAGATTGCTCGGGCTGCACGCGGTGTCGCCCCAGCCGCCGTCGGCGTTCTGATGCTCGCAGAGCCATTGCAGGCCGCGTTCGACGAGCGACCGGTGGCGATTGCGGTCCACGACAGCGAGGGCAAAGGCCGCGGTCGCGGTGGAAAGGGCACTGCTCGACAGGCGCCCCTCCCAATGGCCGTGTGGCCCGCGGGCGGCCAGCAGCTTCGCCTGCAAGCGGGCAATCGTCTCGTCCAGGGCCTTTTTGTCGATTTGTGGGTTCATTCCGCCAAGGTCCCCAGGGCCAGCAGGCCGTAGTAGGTGTATTCGCAGTCCACGACATCGTCGGCCCAGTGGCCTCGAAAGCCACCCTGCTTGTCCCAGAGGCTGTCCAGATAGTCCATGTGCCGGTCCCTCATCGCGCCCGCAGAAACCCCAAGCAGGGCAAGCGCGTGCAACGCCGTCGCGGTGGAGAGCAGATCGGGCGCACCGTGACTTTCTCCGAGCCGGATCACTTCGAAGCCGCCCAGCCCAGACGCACGATCCAGGAGCCATCGGACCGCCGACTCCGGGACAGGGCATCCGAGATAGTGGAGGACTGACACAGCGGCAGCCGTCGCGGGCGTCGCACCGGCTGTCATGGACGCGTCGTTCGCGTAGCCCCCATCTGCCCTCTGCAAGGGCGCGATGGACCGTGCCATGGCGTCCGCATCAGGGCAGTCGATTCCCAAGTCCTGCCAGGCGCCGAGGGCCAGGAAGCTCCCATACGCGCTGCCCTGCTCGGCGCCGGGCGCCATGTTGAAACCGCCGTCGCGAGAGCGATACTCCATCAGATGTCGAGCCAGGATCTCGCCTCCACTGACATCCGACAGGTTCGCTCTGCACCGGATCAGGGACGCCAGATGCACGAGGTCCAGGGACTCGCCTGTCCCGAAGCCGTCGAGGTATCGGGTCACAAGATCGACCGCCAGATCGACGCCCAGCGACAGAGACGCTTCGAGTCCGAAGACCGTGTAGTACAGATCGCTTCGACCATCCCGACCCAGGAAGCCCCCATCTCGCGAGAGGTGTCGGCAGAGGAAGTCCCCGACCGCCTTCGCGGAGTCGCCCAAGGCTTCGGGGGCCTTGCTCAGAGCCTGTCGCATGTCCAGTCGGATCGTCATGGCAGCACTCCCGTCTCCGTCGATTCGCGCGGCGCGACGACGCTCGCCTGCCCGCTCATTTCCTCCGACGGTTCGCCGCCGGCGGCCTGGAGGGCGACGATCATCCTTCGCGCATCCCGCTTCAACACGGGCAGATGCCATCCGAACAGCGCCGCTCCCGCGATGCACGCCGCGCCGCCCAGCAGCACGGTGGCCGGGGCGCCGACGCGGTGAGCAAGGGTCCCCGCCAGGAGCGAGCCGAAGGGCGCCATGCCCATGAACATCATCGAGTATACCGCCATGACCCGCCCTCGCAACTCATCCGGGATCAGCGATTGAATGAGCGTGTTCGAGGCCGCCATCTCGATGATCATGGAGAAGCCCACCGGCACGAGCAACGCCATCGAGAGCCAGAACGAGCGGGACTGCGAGAACAGCATCAGGCCCACTCCGAAGCCCGCCGCACCCAGCGCGATCCAACTGCTCAGGCCGCGGATGCCCCTTCGCAGGGCGAGCACCAGGGCGCCGATCAACGCTCCAACTCCCGATGCGCCCATCAGCAGTCCCAATCCGCGCGGACCGCCGTGGAGAATCTCGTCCGCGAAGACCGGCATGAGCACCGCGTAGGGCATCCCCATGAGACTGACCAGACCGAGCAGCAGCAACAGGGCTCGAATCGGTCCGGTGTGCGCTACGTAGTGGAATCCCTGGAGGACGCTCACCAGCGCCGATCCGGGCAGCGGCACGCGGATCTGGGATGTCACGTCCATCGACAACAGGCTCGCAATCACCGCGAGGAAGCTGACCGCGTTGGCGAGGAAGCACCAGCCCTCGCCCACGCTGGCGACGAGGACGCCCGCCACAGCGGGTCCGAGGATCCTGGCACCGTTGATCATCGAGGAATTCAGGGCGATGGCATTGATGAGATCTTCGCGTCCGACCATATCGACGGCAAACGCCTGCCGGCTCGGGATGTCGACAGCGTTCACGACGCCGAGGAGCGAGGCCAGAACGAAGATATGCCAGACATGCACGCTGCCCGACAAGGTCAGACCCGCCAGGATGAACGCCAGGAGCATGGCCGAGGTCTGCGTGCCCAGCAGAACGCGGTGGCGGTTGTACCGGTCGGCGACGGAGCCGCCGAGAGGGGCCAGCAGGAAGACCGGAATCTGGCTGGCGAACCCGACAAGGCCCAGCAAAGCGGCCGAGCCCGTGAGACGATAGACGAGCCAGGACTGTCCCACTGCCTGCATCCACGTGCCGATCAGGGAAATGAGTTGGCCCCCGAAGAACAGGCGGTAGTTGCGGTGCCGCAGGGCTCGCACGACGTGGGGAAACCCCGACCACCGCTCGCCGCCGGCCCCGTTGCCACCACGATTCCCCAAGTCCGCGAGCTTATTCATGGCGTGGCGGGCGCTGGGCCAACGGATCGTTGCAGCAGCCCATGATCTCGAAATCATTGAACATCCTGGCGATCACGCGACGGAGCAGGCCCTTGAGATTGGCGTTCTTCAGGGCGATCAGGCTCCCGATGGCCTGCGACTTGTACGTCTCCACGAGTCGCCATGCGGCCGCTTCGACCTCGGGCGAAGAACAGGACGCAGGTGTATCCGCCGCGTCGCGAGCCAGCGCCGGGAGGATCGAGGGACGCTTGCCATGGAGAAGATCCTCGTGCGCAGGCGAGTGAAGATCGTCGAGATCGTCGCGGATCTGGTAGGCGATTCCGAGCGAATCGCTGTATCGCCGGAGGGCCGCGTGGACCTGCTCGTCGCAGTCCGCCAGAATCGCCCCCAGGCCGAGCGCCACCTCGAAGGCCGGCGAGGTCTTCATGCGGAAGATGTCGAGGACTTCCGAGACCTGCAACGGCCTCGGTGCCCGCATCCAGGCCAGCTCGCTGCCCTGCCCCAGGCACAGACTGCGATGTCCCTGGGCAGCCGCCTGAAGGAGCCGGACCTTCTGTCCGTCGGGCGCATCCACCTCGGCGAGGAGCCGATACCCCTCGCCCAGCAGCAGGTCGCCCACATTCAGCGCGACGGGCACTCCGTGTTCGGCGTGCAGCGTCCGCTCGCCGTACCGTTCGCTGTCCCCGTCCTCGATGTCGTCATGGATCAGCGACGCCTTGTGGAAGCACTCGACGGCTATCGCGACCTTTCGCAGGTCCGCCTCGCGAGAGAGGGCGTGATCGCCCGACAGGGCGCTGTAGGCGCAGACCGCGAGGAAGGGACGCCATCGCTTGCCCGCCTTGGCCATCCAGTCCAGGGCCACCTGCTCGGTCGGGCTCGCGTGCGGCGCAATCGCACTGGCCAGGGCCTCTCGCGAGAACCAGCCGTTCACCTGACGGTGCAGGGCATCCAGATTGAATCGCTGCGTCTGGTCTTCGGCCGTGTGGTAGATAGCCTCCCAGAGCCATTCGAGGTCCACGCTCGTATTGGCACAGCCATCCTGGAGCAGCGGGATCGCAATGCCCGGCACGGCGCCGGCCTCCATGTAGGGAAACACCCGCTCGAGGACGGAAAGGCAACTGGCGCCGACGACCGCTTCGATCTGCCCGGTCTCGATCAGGGACATAACGACGGGCGATCCTTCCGCGACCAGCACGGCGTATCCGAGCTGTTCCGCCTGGCTCTTGAGATCGCCGATCACGCAGCGCCCGCAGTGCTCGCACAGCAATCCGACCTCATCGAATTGCGCGGGACATCCCTGGGCGTCCCGAAGGCACTTGGGCAGCAGGAGCAGACGCTTCTCATAGGGGATAGCCGCCACCGTGTCGCGCCAGACCTCGTTGTTGAGCAGGACCGCCGCGAAGTCGGTGTACTTCGAGTCCATGCCCACCTGTCGGAGCACGGCGCCCGTGTGGGTCCGCAGTTCCTCGATGCCCAGCGGCGGCACCGGGCGCTCTCGCGAAACGTATGTTCGGATCGCCTCCAGCAGTTTGTCGCGCGCGCGTTTGCTCTGCGGGACATTGTCCTGGGGTTGCCGCAGGGGTCTGGCCGTAATGACACG
>JAXDBU010000179.1:0-21190 GCA_034678485.1 Sedimentisphaerales bacterium
CGTGTTTCGGGCCCTGGCCTGCCAAGACCCCGCTGAAACCCCGCATTACCGGCGTGGTCGAGCGGGACTCCTATCGGATCGAGAAGGTGATCTTCGAAAGTCGGCCGGGCTTTCTGGTCACTGCGGACCTCTACGTGCCGAAGGGACGGGACTTCCCGCTTCCCGGCGTGGTCGGCACCTGCGGCCACTCCGCCAACGGCAAGGCCGCAGAACCCTACCAGGGCTTCGCCCAGGGCCTGGCGCGACAAGGCTACGTCGTACTCATCTACGACCCCATCGGCCAGGGCGAGCGGCTCCAATACCCCGACGAACAGCTCAAGTCCCGCATCGGCGTCGGCGTCCGCGAGCACCTCTACGCGGGCAACCAGCAGTTCCTCGTCGGCGAGTTCTTCGGGTCCTGGCGGGCCTGGGACGGCATCCGCGCCCTCGACTACCTGCTCAGCCGCGAGGAGGTCGATCCCAAGCACGTCGGCATCACCGGCTGCTCCGGCGGCGGCACGATGACCACATGGCTCTGCGGCGTCGAGCGGCGATGGACCATGGCGGCGCCGAGCTGCTTCGTCACGACGTTCCTGCGGAATACGGAGAACGAGCTGCCTGCGGACACGGAACAGTGCCCGCCGAAGGCGCTGGCTCTCGGGCTGGACCACTGCGATTTCCTGGCGGCGATGGCGCCCAAACCGGTCATCATCCTGGCCAAGGAAATGGATTTCTTCGACATCCGCGGCGGCGAGACCGCCTACGCTCGCCTCCGGCGGCTCTATGGCCTGCTGGGCGAAGAGCAGAACGTGAGCCTCTTCACGGGGCCGGGCTATCACGGCTACTCTCAAGAGAGCCGGGAGGCCATGTACCGCTGGTTCAATCGCGCTACCGGCGTCAGCGACGCCCGATCCGAGCCGAACCTGACCATCGAGAAAGACGAGACCCTCTGGTGCGTGCCGAAGGGACAGGTCTGCGAGTTGAATTCGCGCCCGATCTACTCCTTCACGGCCGAGAGCGCAAAGGCCCTCGCCGCGAAGCGACCGAAGGAGTTCACCTTGCCGCAGCTTCGGGCCCGGGTTCGCGAGCTGCTTCGCTTGCCCGATGTGCAAACGACATCGGCTCCACCCTGCCGGGTCCTTCGCAACTGGCGGTCGCGCGGGTATCCGAGACCGCGATGGACCACCTTCGTGGTCGAGACCGAGCCGGGCATCCAGGCGGTTGTCTATCGCCTGGGCAGCGAGCAACTGCTGTCCCGTCCGAACGCCGACAGCAGCCGGGCCATTCTGTATGTCGCCCATCAGTCCAGCGACGCGGAGTTGCGAACCGAGCCGCTCCTCGCGGAACTGATGAAGATGGAGCCCGACACCGCCTTCTACACGGTCGATGTCCGCGGCATCGGCGAATCCCGTCCGGACACCTGCGACGAGGATTCGTTCCTGTCCCTCTACGGCAGCGACTACTTCTACGCGGCCCATTCGATCATGCTGGACCGCCCGTACATCGGGCAAAAAACGCACGATGTCCTCCGCGTGCTCGACTGGCTCGGCAGCATCGGTCACAACGAGATCCACGTGGTCGGCAAGGGCTGGGGCGCACTGCCGGCGACATTCGCGGGCGTCCTGTCCGACCGGGTCACGCAGGTGACTCTGAAGAACGCGTTGACCTCCTACCAGGACATCGCGGAATCGAGCGAATACGCTTGGCCGCTCTCGGCGCTCGTGCCCAACGTGCTGTCGGCCTTCGACCTGCCCGACTGCTATCGCGTACTGCGAGAGAAGGACCTTCGACAGATCGAACCCTGGGGTCCCGACGCCAAGCCGAAGGCAAGCGAGGGTCTCTGACGCGGGGCTCGCCATTCCCACGAGAAGCGGTCCTTGACCGGCGCGCGGGGTCCGGTTACTCTGACTGCGGAGTTTTTGAAGGGATTCGACAATGGTGCGTATGACAAGTGTCCTGGTCGTCGGCGCAGTGCTGACCCTGTCGGTCGGGTGCAGGAACATGGAAGAATCCATGAGTCTCAGGAGGCCGACAGTCCGGCTGATGGGCATGCAGTTCAAAGACGCGGACGCCTACGGCGCAACGGTTGTCTTCGACGTGCAAATTGTGAACCACTACCTGTCCGAGCTGGCATTGCGTCAGTTCAGCTACGCGATATCGAGCCGGAGTCGGAGGTTCATCGCGGGAAATGCTGCTCTCGCAATGCGAATCCCGGTCGCAGGCAGTCAGACCGTCTCGCTGCCGGCCAGAATCGACTACCCCGAGGCCCTGGGCATGCTGCCCGGCGTGCAGCCCGGAGTCACGATCCCGTACGAAGCCCACGTGGACCTGGTCGTGGAGACGCCCCGCCTGGGGGCGCTCACGCTGCCGTTGGACAAGGTCGGAGAAGTCACACTGCCGCAGGTTTCAGGCGTCGATGCGGAAAAGCCCCCAGGGACAACCGGGCCCGGATGACGGAGACGCACGATGGAAGATAAGCACAACAGCGATAGCCCGGATTTCGAGACGGTCGAGCCGATCGGCAAGCGCGTCCTGATTCGCAAGGACCAGGACAAGAAGGAGACCAAAGGCGGGATCAAGCTGCCCGACAACATCGAGATTCCGACGATCACCGGGCGCGTCGTCGCGGTCTCCGCGGAGGTCGAGCACGCGCCGGACCTGCCGCTGCGCAAATACGACAAGGTTCTGTTCAATCCCACGGGCGCCATTCCCGTCGACTTCGAGGGGGACAACCGCCTCTTCGTGGTCGAGGTCCAGAACATCGTCGCAGTCTTCCGAAAAAGCTGAGGGCCGAGTGTGCCTGCCCGGCGGAAAGCTACCGAGCGATGACCGCCGCGAGCCGGCCTACCGCGATAGTGGACATCACGCCCCTGCGAGCGGCCTCGACTGCATTCTTCGCTTCGTTTGGACGATCCATCTGATAGTAGACGTAGGCCACGAGGAATTGAAGGGCCCCGGCGGCGTCCCTTTCGGCAAGCTCTTCGAGATGGCCGATCCGCGTCACGAACGAGTCAGGTCCGCCGACAATCTCGATCAAATCCACTCTCCTGAGAGCGGATTCGGCGTCGAGCTCGATGGCCCTCGCCAGGGACAGGGCGCTGTTGACGTAATCCCCGACAGCCAGCAACGCATGGCTCTTGCCGAGATAGGGACGAGGATCGTGCGGTATGTAAACCGAAGCGAGTGCGAACGACTCCACCGCCCGGGCATATCGGCCCCGCCGCATGTTCAGGTCAGCCGCCACCATGTACTGATCGAATTGCTGCTGGGTGATCGATCCCGAATTTTCGTAGGTCTGTGGTGGCCCCTCGTCAGGCGGGTGCTGCGGCGAAGCGGTCTGAACCGGGCCCTGATCGGGCTGGGCTGGGCTGGGAGCCGCGCCGTCGGACCCCGATGCGGCCTGGAGGCGGCTTGCGTACTCGGAGACTCGCTGCAGAGTGGCCGCCAAGGAGGACGATCCCGCGGGCGCATCGGCGCGCGGGGGCATCACGCTGGGCCTGATCTCGCCGGCCAGATCCGCCGCGGAGAACGGATTGTCTTCGGGCCGGACGGATGGATCGTACAGTTTCAGACCGGTACTCTCGGAACCGACGCCTTCAATGTTCTTCCCCGGCTCGTCGCCAGGCACTCGGATTCCGTCTTGGACCGTCTCCGGCAGCGGCAACTGCCCGCGGGGCTCCGGAAGACGCTGTTGCAGTCCCTTCGTGCCGTCGGGGTTCAACTCCTGTTCGATCTGCGAAGCATTCGCGCGAGCCCTGTCGAGGTCGCGCAGCAGAAGTTGCAGCCGGCGCTGGTATTCCTCGGAGGTCACAAGAGGATCGTCCGACGAGCCCGACGGACGCACCGTCGATAAGCCGGCCGTCTCGTCGAAGCTACGGTCACCGGCCTCTCCAAAACCTGCGGGCACCGGCCAATAGGGCAACCGCGACGATGGGCCGGCAACCGAATCGCTCTGGGCCGCCGGGTCACTCGTCGAAACGTAGAACCGCGGGACTTCGGTCGCAGACATCGTGTCGATTGCGCGGTCTCCGGGCGCCTGGGTCAAGCCGCCTGCGATCTTGGGACTGGCTGCCGTGAAGATCCCCTGATAGCCCGGCGAGGTCGTGGTCACGGTCCTCGTCGGCGAGTAGAAAGGGCTGTAGCTCTTGGGATAATACCCCGCCAGATCCTCCGGCACTGTCGAGTAGCGGAGGAAGGAATCGAGACTCGTTGAGCCCAACGGGGCACTGAAACTGCTCGTCGAGTGGTAAGGGATGCTCCCGCGGAAGTGCTTGCCGCCCAGAACATTGCCTGTGATCGCAAGGTTGCCCGCCTGATCGATGGGGTTGGGCGTGGTCACCAGACCGCTCTGGTAGCTGCTCTGCGGCGTCGTCGCACGGTACGCGGAATTCGCTGCCGATCCCAAGGTCGAAACCGTCGATACCAAGAGTATCAGTACTGAAAACGACACCGACGCCAAACGGCATCTTGTCTTGAATTGTGAACCGTTCATTACCATGCCACTCCTGCGCACGAAGGCACCTGTCCGCACAGATATCGGCAATCTCATTCCACAGGTTCACGATCCATTCGCGACTTTCCCCCTCCCTGGGCAACCTGCATCAGCTCGACTCGCTCACATACCTCGGACGCCTGGCCCAACCGAGCTTCGTGGCCAGCGTCTCCCACGACGTCCGCATGGGGTTATTCACCACCAGGAAGGAACTCTGCTCCCTCGCGATCCGCACCACGTCCTCGATGGCAAGACCCGACGAGACCTGGCCGTCAATGGAGACCGTCGTGCCGTCGTTGATCCGCGAGAAGCGAATCTCGATCACGCTCGCAGCGTCGATCACGATAGGCCGAAAGCTCAACGAGTGCGGACAGATGGGCGTAATCACCATCGCCTCCATTGAGCCGTCGAGGATCGGCCCACCCGCGGAGAGGTTGTATGCGGTCGAGCCGGTCGGCGTCGAAACGATCAGCCCATCGCTGACGCAACTGGCCACCTCCCGTCCGTCCACGGCGATCTTCAGCTCGATCACTCGAAACGGCGGTCCCGCCGCGACGAAGACATCGTTGACGGCCTTGGAGCAGAACTTCTCCCGGCCGCCTTCCGACCGCTGCGACACGCGACAGCCCAGCATCATCCGCCTCTCGACGGGCGCCTTGCCGGAGACGATGTCCGCGTACATCTGCCTGAACTCGTCGATGCTGAACTCCGCCAGAAAGCCGAGTTTACCCAGATTGACGCCAATAACTGGAACTCTGGCCTCGCTGAGGTTCTTGGCAGCGGAGATGATCGTGCCGTCGCCACCGAGCACGACCGCGAAATCACAGTCGTGCAGGATCTCCGGCGTGCATTTGTCGATGTGGCACCTGGCAATAACCTCGGCCCGGCCTTTGAGGAACTCCGAGAAATCCCGCATGGCCTGGGCGACAGGCTTCTTTTCAGGATCGCCAAACAGGATCAACCGGGGCGGCGAGGAACCACCGCCGGCCGCACAACGGCCCTCCGGGCCGGGGGCGTCATCTTGCGTTGGGGACCCCGACCTGCCCTGTCGAACGTCGAGTTGACCTGATTTGCCGCTCACTGACCAGCTCCTTGGCCGTTTTGACTATTTCATCGGCCGTAACGCCGGCCTCCATAAGCTGCGCTGCGCGGGAGTGATGTCCGAAAAAACGCCGAGGGGCGCCGAGTACGCGAATGCGACCCAGCTCACAATCCCGGGTCGCGGCGAGTTCCAGCAAGGCAGACCCGAAACCGCAGGGAAGGTAGTGATCCTCGACCGTTATGAGCCTCTTGCCCTCCAACAACAGGTCCAGCAGCTCCTCATCGATTGGAGCTGCGAATCGGGCATTGACCACGTCGGCGTCCATTCCGGCCAAGGCAAGCTTGTCCGCCGCCTCCAGCGCCTCGGTCAACAAAGTCCCATAAGACACGACGGCCAGCGAGGACCGAAGACCCCGGCGGACTACGACGCTCTTGCCCAATTCAAAGGGTATCTCCGAGGCACTCTGCACTGGCTGTTTTGTGGGAACAGCGTCTTTGGGATAGCGAATGACGACGGGCTGCGTGTGCGCCAATGCGAACTGCAGCGCCCGGTCCATCTCGACCGCGTCCGCGGGAGCCGTCAGGACCACATTCGGCAATATGCGAAGGTATCCGATGTCCATCAGGCCGTGGTGCGTCGCTCCATCGGCGCCCACCATACCCGCCCGATCCACGCAGAAGACCACCGGCAGATTCTGCAGCGAAACCTCCTGGAAGATCTGGTCGAAGCTCCGCTGCAGGAAGGTCGAGTAGATGCAGACGACGGGTTTCATGCCGGTCTTGGCCAAGCCGGCCGCGATATCCACCGCTGCACTCTCGGCGATCCCCACGTCGTAGAACCGCTCCGGGAACCGCTTGCGGAAGTCCTGGAGGCCGGTGCCGTCGCACATCGCGGAGGTGATGGCGACGATCCGCTCGTCCTGCTCGGCCAGGGCGGTCAGCGACTTGCCAAAGGCGTCCGTGTAGCTGGGCAGATGATCCCCTGTGCTGGATTCGACGGAGTTGTCGCCATTGATCTTGAACGGGCCGGTCGAATGGAATCGGGTCGGGCCCTTGTCGGCAGGATGGAAGCCCTTGCCCTTCTTCGTGTACACGTGCAGCAGGACGGGATGGTCGATCTGGCCCAGTGCCTTGAACAGGCGAATCAGGGATTCGATATCGTGGCCGTCCACCGGGCCGAAGTACGGAACGTTGAGGCTCTCGAACAACTGGCTCGGCGGCACCGCCATGCGGATGCTCTTCTTGACCCGCTCGATGGTCTCCTCGACGCTCCGCCCAATGCCCGGCAGGTGCTCCAGGATGTTCTTGGTCGTCGAACGCAGGCCCTCGTACGTCTGGCTCAGGCGGACCTTGGAGAGGTATTTGGCGACCGCGCCCACCGTAGCATCGATCGCCATGCTGTTGTCGTTCAGGACGATCAGCATCTGGCGCTTGACCAGCCCGAGGTTGTTGAGCGCCTCGAAGGAGACCCCATTGACGATGCTGGCATCGCCGACGAGGGCAACGATCCGCGGCGAGATGCGGGGCAGAGGCGTCGTGCGTCGCTCGTCGCTCGCGGCGAGGCCATCCCGCCCTGGCGTCGCGAGGCCATCGTGGCCTCGCTCCCCGAGCGACGAGGGACGAGGGACGAGAGACGATCCCGTCGCCTTCAACTGCTCACCCAGGGCCATGCCGATGGCGGTCGCGACGGACGTGCCGGCGTGACCGACGGTGAACTGGTCCTGGTCGCTCTCGGCGGGATTCGGGAACCCGCTGTTGCCCCCGGCGTGGCGCAACCGCTCGAAACCCGCCTTGCGGCCGGTGACGATCTTATGCGTATAGCACTGGTGCCCGACGTCCCACAGGAGCTTGTCGCGCTGAAAATCGAACACGTAGTGCAGCGCAAGCGTCAGCTCGACGGCGCCCAGGTTGCTGGCCAGGTGCCCGCCCGTCTTGCTGACCGAATGCAGTATGAACTGGCGGATCTCCTCGGCCAGTTTCTCCAGCTCGGCGACCGAGAGCTTCTTCAGGTCCGCCGGGCTGTTGATCTTTTCCAGGTACGTATCACTCATAAACCAGACCGTCCCCAACAAAGCCAAATCGCACTATTGTACCCGAAGAATGGCCCCGGTGCAGGGAAATCACGCCGATTTCCCCAAGATTCGAGTATCCTCGCAGAAACAACAGGGCGGAATTGTATAGACCGCCAGCGAATTTGCCGTCAGTCTGCTGGCGAGGTATGCACGGCACGGAGGTGGATTTCGTCTGGACGCCGAACTGAAGGACGGTGTCCTGTGGGTCTTCCCGCTAAACGGTTCCTCCAAAAACTCGCCTGCGGTGGCGTGCTAACGACTGCCTGATCCCAAATCCCATGGTCGGCCGGGATCTGCGTCACGGAGAGGCCGACGGAATCGTGCGGTCGACTTGGTCGTTCTCGTACCAGGCAATCTTGTCGTCGCCCTCGGAAGCCGAGAGGACGTCCAGGTCGCCATCGCCGTCCAGGTCCGCCGCATACACGCAATCCGCACAATGGGCCTCTGTGGTGATCACCTGCTGGGGTCCGAACCGGCCCGCCCCGTCATTGGCATACCAGGCAATCTTGTTGTCATACGCCGAAGCCGAGAGGACGTCCAAGTCGCCATCGCCGTCCAGGTCCACCGTATAGACGCAGTTCCCGCCAGAAACCTCGGTGGAGATCACCTGCCGAGGTCCGAACTGGCCCGTCCCGTCGTTGGCATACCAGGCAATCTTGTTGTCATACGCGGAAGCCGAGAGGACGTCCAAGTCGCCATCGCCGTCCAGGTCCACCGCACAGACGGATGTCGGCCCATTGGTTTCACTCTGTACGATGACATGCTGCTCCGGCTTGAACCCGGCGTAGATCGCCGGGTAGAACGTGGAGACCACCAGCAGCAGAACGAGTCCTCTTTGCGCGATGCATGATCGGCTCATCGAAGCACCCTGCCCTTTCTTCAAAGGTCCTGATGCCAACCGCCCGCCGTAGCTTCCCTGGGGCTGCCGATAGAAGATGTGTCTGGAGTGGCGAGCCCGTGCGACGGGCCTCCGTATGAACCTCCATGATACCGCACGGAACCGGCGCGGTGCAAGGCGTTTTTGGCGAGTAGCCAGGGTAAACGCAAGGTCGCCGGGCAGATTTCACGAATGTCATTGCGAGGCCCGACGCGCAGCGGCGCACCGCGCCGAGGGCGACGAAGCAATCTCAACTCCCGGCGTGGGAGATTGCTTCGCTTTCGCTCGCAATGACATCCCGGACGACGCCGTCACACGACTCTGCATTTGCGCTGGCCGGGTAGCGAGCCTGAAACAGGCCTCGCGACGAGGATCAGTCGAAATGGAAGCCGCAAGTGTCTTTCGTAATGTGCTCGGATTCGGTGCGGGGGTACTTGCGGCAGTTCAGCGGACGCAGGGGATAGACGCTACAATAGCCCTTGCCGTCGGCGCCGGTCTTGAGAAACCAGCAGACGTTGGGCAGCTTGCAGCAGGCGCCGCAGTTGACGCAGTGGCCCCGCCGGCGGTCCGAAACCGGCAGCAGGCAGGTGAGCGTCCTCTTGAGTTTCGCCATCCAGGTGTTTCGTCGTGTATCGGCCATCAGGTAGATCCCCGAATTCGATTCAGTTCAATGACAGACGCGACCAGATCCTCAAGCGAACGGTAACCCAGTCGGCGGCAATGTGTTGGCGAGACTCTGTCATCCTGAGCGTCAGCGAAGGATCTGGGCCGGGCAAGGGAACAAATCCCATTTGCGTTCGTCGCCCGGATGCTTCACTTCGTTCAGCACGGCAATCCCGCCATGGGTGCTGGAAGACCTGGTCGCATCTTAGACAATTTCTTTATACGCCTCCGGCGGGCTCGGGTCAATTCGATAGCGGAACAGAACGAAGCCGAAGAGGATTTGCAGGTATACCTGGTTCGAGATGAGAAAGAAGTTGTAGAACGAGAAGAGAATGAACAGCAGCAGGACCAGGTAGAGATTGAGGTACTGGAAGTGCCGTCGGGCCCGCTCGCGGACCGCCGCCGCAATCCATCCGAGCAGATACGGGATGATCGTGACCCCCAGAATGCCGAAATCCTCGTAGAAGTTCCGCAGGTAGGTGTACGTGTTCGCCATGTACGGCAGGAGGGCTCGCTCGCCATAGAAGGAAACCTCGGTCTCATGGGCGAGGTGGAGCCGGCAGAGCCACTTGTACAGCGGGAAGAACGTGCTCTGGCCCCCCAAGTGGTCGCCCGTGAAGGTGCTCACGAACTCATTGAAGGCCGCCAGTGGCGAGGCAAGATACCAGTAGAGGTGAAACACGAAGCCTTCCAGTTGGCTCGGCTGGTCGTATTCGCTGCTCTTGTGCAGCAGGATGTCGATGGCCGCAAACACCAGCACGACCGCTCCAATCGGGATCACCAGCGAATTCGTCGTGCGGAGCGCGGGATGCGGAATGCGAAGACGGCTCTCTTTCGCAGGACGCACGACGCAGGACGCACGACAAGGGACGAGAGACGAGCGACGGCTATCGCTTCCCGATGGATCCAGCGAGGCCGCGAAACAATAGGCAAACACCAGGTATAGGATGTTCGACGTGGTCTCATAGCGGCTCAGATGGATCACCCCGACGGTCAGCGAGATCGCCAGGAAGGCCGCGAGATACACGTACTTCCTTCGCGTTCGGTCGACGTGGAGAAATACGCCCAGAAGGACGAATCCAATCGAGAACAGGCTGCTCGTGATGGATAGCAGCATAACGATGCCGCTGGTCCGGAAGACGTTCTCTCCGATGAAAGTGACCAGGCGGATGCGGAACAGGCCGGGGTGAGTCGCCAGATCGAGCCAGGTCGTATCGAAGTGGCGAGCGATCACCAGGAGCCGGTACATCTCCAGCAACAGAGCGATCCCCCCCACCGCGAGGGTGAAGTTCAGCGCACGGACCAGTGCGTCACGACGGAGCGGGCGGCCCCCGTCAGGCGCGAGATTCGCCGGCTTCGGGTCCAGGCCGTGGAACAACGCCCAGGTGAAATACCCGAGTGAGAAGGTGACGACGTTCAGGAGCACCAATGCCACTGTGAGGGCGTCCGGGGGGACGAACGTCCCATTGCCCACTCCGATCAGGTACAGGGCGGTCGCCATGCCCCAGACGAGGAGGAACAGACACAATGGGTTCACGGGCCAACGGATCATGGAGGCCAGTGTACTGAGCCAGCCTGCTCCGTCAACGAACTTGTCGCCGGCGTGGTGCGGCGCACGGCTTGACAGGAGCGACGGGCACGCCTATCATCGCGCAGCCTGGAAAGGGATCAGGCCGCAGGCGTGCCGCGAGGTCTCGACGTACCGATGGGAAACAGTCATGTTCTGGAAACGGCTCAACTATTTCGTCGCCAAGGTCCGACGGGCCTGGTCGGAGGGTACTCTCCGAGAGAAAGCAGGGCGCTTTCTCTTCTCATCGATCTGGATTCCTTTCGAGGCGACGCTCCGGCACTGGCGACTGCCCCGAGGTGACCGCCGTCTGGACGTCGCGGCGGGATTCTCCGATCAGCGCGCCAAGCCGGGCCATCGCACCTCCGACCCGGCACAGATCCGCAGGATCATCGCGGCCTACAAGACATCCAAGCAAGCTCAGCGAGCGGCGCCGCCGGCATTCGAGACCCGCGGTCTGTGGGCTGAATGGATCGATATCAATTTCAAGGATCTCATCGCCGCGATGGACGCAGAGGACGCATCCGCCCTCGCAAGGCTGTTGGAGAACCTGCATCGAGAGCAGTTCACCCTCGGTCTGGGCAGCAGTCTCGACACCTACATCCGGTATCGCACGTCGCTGACGGGGCGCTTCTACATCCGCACGGTGTGGTGCCGGTATCGCGACCTGTTCCGGTCGATCGCCCCGCCGGAGATGGAGTTGCACAGCCCGCCCGTCGGCAACCCCGCCGGCATCGATCTGAACGGTGAAGTGATCCCCATTCAGACGTTCCGGCACGCCTATCATGCCGTGGAAATGACAGAGTGGCTGCGTGACGTCCCCCGTGCGGTCGTCGTGGAAATCGGTGGCGGGACGGGCGCCCAGGCCTGCCAGGTTATGTCCATGGCGAATACGTCCGTCGGCAAATACGTCGTCTTCGACATTCCCGAGGTGGCTGTCATCTGTTCGTATCTGCTGCTGTCGGTGTTTCCGGACAAGCGGATTCGCCTCTTTGGGGAAGGGCCGGTCTCCACGAGCGATGCCGAGGACTATGACTTGGCGGTCTTCCCGCATTTCACCGTCACGGAGCTGGCGGACGGGTCGGTGGACCTGTTCCACAACGCATGCAGCTTCTCGGAAATGGACCGCGTGTCGTCGCGAGCCTATCTGGACGTGATCGAGCGGGCCGGTCGCGGGTACGTCTCGCACATCAATCACGAGACGCGGATCGAGTACCATTACCCGGACGGCTCGACATCGACGAATGCCATCGGGTCGGAATTGACGCCCGACCCGCACAAGTTCCGTCGGATCTTCAAGAAGCCTCGCGTCTTCTGTCTGCCCGAGGACCGATGGTATCCTGCATTCGAGTACCTGTACGAACGCAGGAGAAATGAAGCCTCCACGCGGTGACTCACACCGACGATCACGGGTACCCCGGCCTCCTGCCCAGTCGTCCCGCCAGCCCGTCGCGGACGGCGCGAAGGACGAGAGTCAGGCCGGCCCGCCCGTGCCGCACTCCCCTCGCGAGACTCAACATGATGAGCCGGAGGTTCCGCAGGGTGGTGAAACGGAAGTGCCGGTTCACGACAATTGCGTTGCGGATGTGGTAGTACTGTCTCCAATCGAACCGCGTGACGCAAGCCAACGGATGGAAGACCCTGCTCTCCACGGCGGTGTAGAGGTCGAATTGCCTGGCCGCCCTCCAGAGCCAGTCCTTCTCGTCGCCCCAGATGAAGAACTCCGTGTTCGGCAGGCCGATCTCGGTCACCGTCCGGGCGGGGACATACGTCCCGTTGAACGGGCAGGCCCACCGATAGAGCCCGTCCGTCACGCGGTCTCGGACCTCGGAGAACCGCCAGTGATAGACCCCTCGTCGCGGCTCATGAATTCCGGATATCCGGTCGCGCGACCGGGACAGCTCTTGCAGTGGAAACGCCAGGCTGTCGCCGTCGGGTCGATCCCGGGCAAACGCCAGTGAATTCAAGATGAAGGACTGCTCTCCTCGTCTTCGCAGAGCATCGGCCTGCCGCACCAGCACCTCCAGCGCGTCCGGCGTCGGCAGCAGGTCGTCATCCATCAGCCAGAGCCAGTCAAAGCCCGCTTCGACGGCCCGCTTCATCCCTTCGTGGAAACCGCCGGCGCCGCCGGTGTTCTCGGGCATCGTCACGGAACGGACCTCGATCCGCCGGTCGGGAAACCCGGGCGCCTCGATCGAACACAGCATCTCGTGGGGCTTCTCGGATGGCTGTCCCAGCGGGCCCGACAGACCTCGACTCGACAGGTACTCGTGCGTTCCGTCGGTCGAGTGATTGTCGATGAGAATCAAGCCATCCAGAGGACGAGTCTGCCGCAAGAGCGAGTCCAGACACTCCGCGAGCAGGCGCTTCCTGTTGTACGTCACCACGACCGCAGCGATCTTCTCTCGTCGGCTCTCAGGCACGGCCCTGTATCTTCTCAAAAAGTTCCAGTGCGCGACAGACTACCTGATCCATATTCAGATACTCGTATTGTGCCAGTCTACCGACAAAGTGCGTATCGTCCAGCTCGTCCGCGAGGGCTTCGTACTTCTCGTACAGGGCGCGGCTGGCCGGGGTCGGGACGGGGTAGTATGGCGGACCGTCGGCGCTGCCATACTCATAGCAGATCGTGGTGTGCGGATGTGCTTGAAGATACAGGTGCTTGAATTCGGTAGTCCGCGTGTAGTCCTGCTCGTTCGGGTAGTTGACGACAGCAGCGTTTTGGAACCGTTCGACGGCCACCGTTTCGAAGCGAAACCGCAGGCTCCTGTAAGGGAGCCGGCCGTAGCGGAAGTCGAAGAACTCGTCGATCGGCCCGGTGAACACACATCCCGCGGGATAGACGCCCCCTGCGACGTCCCGGTATTCCGTCCTCAGGCGGATTTCGATGTTCGAGTGGTCCAGCATCCGCTCGAACATCCGCGTGTACCCCTCGCTCGGCAGACCCTGGTGCGGATCGGTGAAATACCGCGTGTCCCGGTCGAGTCGGATGGGGAGCCGGCCGGTGACCTGAGGATCGAGCTGCTCCGGATCGAGTCCCCATTGCTTTCTCGTGTAGTTCCTGTACAGCAGCTCGTAGAGCTCCGAGCCGACCTGGGAGACGACCACGTCCCGCGCGTTTTCGATCCTGGGCGGCCTGACCCTTCGCTGCTCGAAGTAGTCCCGGAGCTGCTCGGGCGTGAACGCGCGATCGTACAGTCGTTCCATCGTCTCGATGCTGATCGGCAGAGGCAGCTCCTTCTCCCCGACCCGGGCGAGCACCCGATGGGTGTACCCATTCCACGTGGTGAATCGGGACAGGTAGTCCCAGGCCGGTTCGATGCTTGTGTGGAAGATGTGGGGCCCGTATTTCTGCACAAACAGACCCTGCTCGTTGTGATAGTCGTACGCGTTGCCGCCGATGTGGTCGCGTCGGTCGATCAGCAGCACCTTCTGCTGCAGGACGTTGGCGATGCGTTCCGCAAGGACACAACCTGCCAACCCGGCGCCGACGATGAGCCAGTCAGCCATGGCGTTGCCCTCCCCGAATGCTATCGACGACGTTCAGCCCGCTCTGGCGCAGCGCCACAAACGTGACGACCGTGACGAACACCTCGGTCGAGAGCGCCGCGACGGAGACGCCGATGTGCCGCAACGGAACGACCAGGCACAGCGCGAGGATCACATTGAAAAGGGCTGCGGTCGTCAGGATTCTCGTGAGGGTCCTTTCGAGACCGAAATTGACCATGATCTGCACGCTGAAGACGTTGCTCTGTCCGATGATGAAGGGGAGGAACGACAAGATGCGAATCACGACGACGCCGCCCTGCAAGTCCCGGTCGAACACGAACCTCCCGATATACGGTGCGCCGAAGAACAGGCTCACCGAGATCGCGAGGGTCACGACGCTCAGCAACGCGGCCACCCTGGCGGCGAACCGCAGGGCCGCCTGCTTCGACTGCGAGGCCAGCCAGCCGATATGCGGGAAGATCGCCTGGGACAGCGGGATCATGAGCCCGTCGGTGGCCGCGCGAGCGATCTTCTGGGCGGGGACGAAGTACGCGACGGAGACGTTGTCCGCGAACAGGCCCAGGATGACCACGTTGCTCGTCGTGTAGAGGGTCGTCGCCATCCGCGAGATGAACAGGTGCCAGCCGTTGACGAATTCCCGTTTCAGGACGCCGACGGAAGGCAGGCGAAATTGAACGGGGAAACTCCATAAGGCAATGACCGCACCGGCCACTCCGATGAGCAGCGTGCCTCCTGAATGCAGGAGCGGGACGTACAGGTAGTCGTCCGGGTCGCGGACGAACAGGACGGTGCCCACGACGACGAGCGTTTTCGCTACGACAGTCAGCACGGCGATGCGCTTCATCCGCTCCAGACCCTGGAACAGCCACATCGGGAACAGCCACATGCCGACGACGCTGAGGAAGGAGAGATAGTACATCGGCCAGTCGGGCCTCAGACGAGGGACCGCGAAAATGATCACCGAGAGAATCCCGGCGCTCAGGAGCACCAGCAGCAGCTTCAGGGTCATCACCGAGGAAAACACCTCGGACAATCGCTCGGGATCGTCGCGGTGAATAGAGACTTCCCGCGTGGCCGACAGGCTGAACCCATAGTCCGTCAGCATCAGGAAGTATATGCTGATCGCACGGGCCAACTCCACGAGACCATAGCGGGACAGACCCAGCACGCGAGTCAGGTAGGGAATCAGGATCAGCGGGACCACGTAGTTGGCGCACTGGACGACGGACAGCGCGATGAAGTTCCCGATGACTTTCCGGTTGCGACCCCAGGTGGCTTTGAATGTGTTCAGCATCGTATCCACGGCACCGGGGCGGCGCACGCCCGATTCCCGATTGTCTCTCCGTCACTGCGGCGAGCGAGCACCCGGCGAGGCAGCCCGTGGGTCCGACAGCCGAGACCGATACTCGGACACGACCGCCGCGAGCATGGCCACCATCAGGGACACCGCGAACGCCAGGCCGCCGTTCCTTACAACTCCCTTGCGCACGGGGTAAACAACGGGTCTCTCGCCGGCACGCGTATTCACCAGGACCAGGTTCTCCGTCTTGCGAATGTAGGACTTCAGATAATCCGAGAGGGCCTCTTCCTCGCAGGCGAGCAGTTGCTCGCGAAGAGAATCCACGAATTGCCGTGCGGTGTAGTAGGTCAGCACGCTCTCTTCGATCCGGGTCAACAGGCACTCGTGCAGCGCCAGCACCTGGAGGTAGAACTCATATTTCCTGGTGTTGCCGGCCAGCGTCTCCTGCAGGTCGATGATCCGCGACCGGACCGCGCGGACCTGATAGGACAAGGGCAGGAACTCATGGCTGCCCTGGACATCG
This sequence comes from Sedimentisphaerales bacterium, assembly GCA_034678485.1. GTDB lineage: Bacteria > Planctomycetota > Phycisphaerae > Sedimentisphaerales > Anaerobacaceae > PLanc-01. The sequence goes on from JAXDBU010000179.1 coordinate 16,025, forward strand.
TCGAATTGCAGCACGATGCCTTCCTGCGTCCCGTTCGAGGCGACCGCGTCGACGGTTTGGAGCTTCTCCAGCCTCGCCTGCTCTTTCTGCAAGTCCAGCGACAGGGTGAACCGGGTGTCCTCGATCTCGGCCGCCAGCAGCCTGTACCGCTGAAGGGACTGCTTCAGGTCGTTCCGAATGTCGTAGATGGGCAGGATGTCCTCGATGTCGCCCATCACCACCGTGGTCACCTTCAGGACCTCCTGCACCGAGTCCCCAAAGACCCGCACGAACAGGAGACTGGCCTGAAAGTTGCTGATCTGAGCGGAGGTGGCCGGGTCGGTGGTCTGGAGACGTCGGGGGTACATCGGCGAGACCTCGAACCGGATCAGCTTGTCGAAGGACTGCCGGTACCGGGCCTTGTCCAATCGTCCGGCGTAGTCCGCCAGCCCTTGATCTCGGAGCCGCCCGGCGATCTTGTCCAGGTTCTCCTGGCTGTAGAACCGCTGCAGCAGCACGCTGAACTGACTCTCCGCAAGCGGGCGCTCGTAGACAAACGTCGCGGCGTACTTCCGGGGCCACAACGACAGCGCCAGGGCGACGACCGCAGCCGGGACCATCGAAATCACGGCGATTAGAACCTTGTGTTTCCATAACAGATACAGGTAGCGGAGGACCGCCGGCTCGGGGGAACTCGACTCAGGCCCGCCGCGCGCGGATTCGTCGAAGTCTGACACTCTGGATCGCATTTCACTCATCATCGGCAGATACGAAAGGATCTCCACGCAGGACGTTCGCATCCTCTTCGCCGGCCCAGCGGGGCCGCACCGGGATGCAAAGACGCTACTATAGTCGCGGCTGGCCCCCCTGTCAAGGCATCGGTCCGCCTCGCGTGCATGACCATGCTCGTGCGTTTGCGATGGAGGTCCATGCGGCCGCTGAATTCCGGATTGCCGTTCCCGATGTTCGCATTGACAAGGCCGACGCGTCCTGCTACAATAGAACTAAGAGAATAGCTATGGAGGGGTGTGGTGAAAGGACGCCTCCGCTGCCGGCTTGGCCGGTCCCTCCATGGGTATATCCGGAAACGCCGCAAGCACGCATCGAGCACGGCGCGATGAGAAAGGACGGGTATCGCAGGCCAATCTCCGGTCACGGCCGGCGCGTCGCGTTGCGCCGCCGGGAAACGGAATTCACTGGAATCGTGTAGTCGTGTGACCAAGTCCATGGGAGGGCGCAAAGATGAAGACTGAATCTCACAACATGACCATGAAGCAGGCACGCAGGATGAAACCCACCCGCTCGTGCCCAGACCGTGCGGGCCGGCGTTCGAGGACATACGCGGCGGCCGTCATCACGCTGTGGCTGGCCGTGACGGCCGGTACGGCGACGGCCAAATCGATGTACGTGATCGCCCAGATCGTCAACTTCGACAGGGATCTTCCCATTCACGTGTACGACATCGGGACCGACGGAAAACTGACCTATCAGACCGAGGTCGCCGCACCCTTCCTCGGCGCCGGCATGGTGGGCATCGCCATGGACTCCGATTCCGGACACCTGTTCTGCACCTATAAGAACTCGGCACGTGTCCTCGTGGTCGATGCGACGACTCTGGAGCAGCGAGCCGTCCTGTCGATCCCCAACGCGACCGACCTGGCCGGGATCGTATACGACCACGAGAACGGACTACTCTACTGCACCGACCGCAGCACGGAGACCCTGTACGTCATGAGGTGGGACGCGGACAAGTGCACACTGATCCCGGCGTTGGGCTCGCCGTTCACCCTCGAAGGCGCGGCGACCTACGGCATTGCACTGGACGAGTACAACGACCTGTTGTACGTAGCCGGGCCGGGCGTGCGGATCGGCGTCTACAGCACCTGGGACTGGAGCCTCGTGCGGACGCTGCCCGTGAGCCACTTCGCAGTCAGCATTGCGGTGGACCCCGAGAGAGACGCCGTCTATTACGGAGGCGGCTACTTCGACAGCTTCTATCTCACGCGGTACAGGCTCTCCGACGGCGATACCGAGGAGGTGCTGGTCGATCCCAACGCCGGCGTCATGGGCCTTGGGGTCGATCCGGATACGGGTCTGGTCTACGTCACGACCGGGCGGGACAACCGGGAAGGCGGCAAGGACCTGATGGTCTTCGACGCGAATCTCAGGCAACTCCAGGTCATCGAGGAGATCGGACGCCCGACCGGGCTGACCATTCCGCTTCACCGCACCAGTTTCAACCCCCTGCATCTGACCAAGACAGTCGTGGATGGCCTCGGCGCAGAGTCCGACGACGATGGATCGCGTTACATCATCATCGGCGACGACGTGACCTACTCCATCTGCTTCGACGACGGCGGATACGACCTGGCCGAGGTCTCCGTCCTGGACACGCTGCCTGCCGAGCTGGAATTCGTCACCGCGACAGGCGACGGCACGTTCGGTCGATACGACGCGACCGCGCACACGTACACCTGGCACAATCCGCCTCTGACCACAGGCGCCACCACCTGCCTGGATATGGTCTGCCGCCTGCCGTCGGACACTGCGTCCGGCCAGACCATCACCAACCGGGTCACCATCGACAGCGACAAGACCCCGCCCGCAACGATCGGGGTCAGCGTCATCGCCACCGAGGCCACGTACAATCCGCTGAACCTGCGCAACGTGGTGGTCTGGCCCACGGCCGGCGACGGGGAGGGATCCATCGTGTACGCCAGCCCGGGCGGCGAGGTCACCTACCGCATTTGCTTCGACAACCGGAACAACGATCGCGCGGTCGACAACATCGCCGTCGTGGACACCCTCCCGGCACAAGTCGAGTTCGTCGGCGCCACGGACGACGGCCTCTTCGGCGGATACGACCGATCCACCCACACGTACACATGGACCTACTCCTCCCTGGCCGCCGGCGAGGCCGACTGCGTGGACCTCGTCGTCCGCCTGTCCGAGGACGTTTCGACCGGGGTGATCCTCACAAACCGCGTCGCCATTCGGAGCGACCGGACGCCCCAGGTGGACGACAAGGCGAGCGTGACCGTCGCATACGCGGCACTGGAGGTGGAAAAGACCGTCCTCAGTCCGACCGGCGAGCTGGACGGACGAGATCGCCCGTGCGTGGGAACGGGGGAGAACGTTACGTATGCGATCCAGCTCCGGAATCCTTCGCGGGACGTGGCCGTCACACAGGTGACGATCGTGGACGAGCTGCCGCCCGAGATGACTTTCGTTTGGGCCGAGGGCGACAAGGATTTCGGGGCCTACGATGCAGAAACTCACACGTACACCTGGGTCTACCCGTTGCTCCCTGCCGGCGGCGAGCTCCGCCTGGAGTTGACCGCCCAAGTGAACGAGATCGTCGAGGACCGGACGGTGATCAGCAACGTGGTCGTCATCACGAGCAGGCAGGCGGCGCCCAGCCGGGATCGCGCCGACGTGGTCGTGCGCACCGGGGTGGTCCCGGCCCGGATGTCCCTCGAACCAACCTACATCTGGCGCAGTAACTCGCGGGCCACAGAGAAACTGAGGGTCGTCATCGACCTGCCCGAGGGGTACGGCAGGGACAGCATCGTCGATTCCCCGCTCGTGCTGACGCCGGGGGACGCGCAGTCCAGCAGCATGAGAATCTACGGCTCGAGCGCCCGGGGCAAGATCCTGTGCTTCTTCGACACCGCCCCCATCCTCGCGGCCACCGAAGGCTACGGCCAGTTCTCCATCCGGATCACCGGCACACTGACCGGCGGCAGCAGCTTCGTCTGCAAAGGAACCATCCTGATCCTGGGATTCGGCGGCCCGTGACCGTCCTTCTGCGGCATGCCTTGCATCCGTGGGGTCGTGCTCTTTTCTTGTTGCCGACCGGCTCCCAATGTGATATGTTGGTATCATGGAGAGTTCCAGCATGCCTGCGAGGAGAAGTGGGCAGCCTGTGCCCGCCGCAGGCAGGCGGACGTGACGCGGCACAAGGTGTTCGGCGAATTGTGCATGGCCGGAGGAGAAAAGGGAACATCCGGGAGGGCAACGACATGTTCAGTTCAAGGATTCCACTATCCACATAGAACAATTCCTCTGTGTGCAGTCAATGTCGACACAGGAGGTGTTTCGTTGAATCCAGATCTGTTCTGTGAAGGAGGTACGTCATGGGTAAGAGAGTGGTCTGTTGGATGGGGCTATTCCTGGTTCTGGCGTCCGCCGGCAGTGTCTCCGCGGGACTCGTCGCCCATTGGAAACTGGACGAGACGACCGGAACCGCGGTTTCCGACTCCAGTGGCAACGGTTATAACGGCACACTGGTGGGCGATGGGATATGGGTCACCGGCGTGATCGGCGGCGCTCTCGAGCTGGATGGTGAGTCCGCATACGTCGATCTGGGCACGCCCACGGGCTGGCCGGTGGGAAAGGCTTCGCGAACCCTGTGCGGATGGGGCAAGACGAATACGATCGCCTCGGGCTACCGGTGGATGGCCGCCTATGGCGCCGCCGCCACGAGCCAGGCCATGTTCATCGGTATGAACGGCGCCTCCCTGATCGGCGGAGGCTTCAACGGCAACGATGTCACGGTAGACAACGTCTGGACGGTGGACGAGTGGTATCACGTCGCTCTGACCTATGACGGAACCACCGCCAAGGCATACGCCAATGGCGCCTTGGCCGGCTCCTCGCCCAAGACCTGGAACGTGGTGTTCATGTGCGCCTATCTGGGGGAGCAGGTCAATGACGCCCGTGAGTACTGGGACGGCGCCATCGACGACATCCGCCTGTACAACCGGCGCCTGACGGACGAGCAAATCGGCCTTGTCTACGTCGGCGGCACCCCCGATTTCGCCAAGGCCGAGTGCAGCAGTCCCGCCGACGGCACGGTCGGCGTTTTGACAGCCCTGCTCCAGTGGACCAAAGGCGAGGGCGCGGCGGCACGCAATGTGTATCTGGGGACGAGCCCGGATTTGACGGAGACCGACTGCGTCGCGTCCGGCTACACAAAGGTCTTCTACTTCCATGCCGCCGGCCTGGTCGGCGGGACAACGTATTACTGGCGAGTGGATGAGATCGACGCGGAGGGGACGATCCACCCAGGCGACGTCTGGAGCTTCGTAGCCCAGGCGGACGCCGCCTACTATCCCGCCCCGAAGGATGGAGCCAACAGCGCCCTGCCTGCCGTGACGCTCACGTGGGCGGCGGGCAAGAGCGCCA
>JAXDBU010000180.1:0-68970 GCA_034678485.1 Sedimentisphaerales bacterium
AGGTCTTCTGCGTCGCCGTCGAGTTCATCGAGGTTGATGAAGCTGTCGGATACGTCGAGGTCGTCGAGCTCGTCGCTGAGTTTCGCATCCAGATCGTCGGCGGATCCTCCGTTTAGCTCTTTGTCGAGTTCATCGCCCAGTTCTTCATCGGGCGTAGAAGCAGATTTCTGCGTTTTGGCTTTCGCCTTCCCGGCTTGGGGGGTGGCCTTCTTGGCCTTTGGAGGCGGCGTAATCTTGGCGGGCTGGCCGTCGATCTGGCAGATGAACGTCAGCGGCCCGATACGGATGTAATCGCCCGGCTTGACGGGAATCTCCTTGTCCGGTTCCACCTTCTTGCCATTGACGAACGTGCCCCCGCGAGAGCCGAGATCGACGAGTTTCATCGCATCGCTGTTCTGGGTCAGTTGACAGTGTCTTCGCGACACCATGGGCAGAGGTATCCGCAGATCGCAATCATGCCTTCGCCCCAGGACCGTCACGAGGTGGGACAGGGCGAAGGTCTTATACGATCCCTTGTCGCTGAGAAGCACCAAGTTCGCGTTCATTGGCTTCCCTTCATGTGTGCGATGTACCTGCACTCCGACTACACAATTATATCAAAAAGTCTGTCCCATAACAACGGTGAAGCCGGACAAAGTGAGGCTGTCAAGAGCCCTTGGCGGTCTTGACGCTGTAAGTCCCAAAATCACAGGTGGTTAGAGCTGTTTCTCCCCATATCGGCGAGTTCGCTGGCTGAGGCGCCGGTGCGGAGGAAATGTGGTATCGGTGCCCGATTTGGACGATACTTGACTTTGGAGGTGGGTCCAGTATACTCGACAAGGTGCCCAGGTGACGCGTGATTTTTGGAAGGATGTATGGCAAGGATTACACTACCGGATGGCAGCGCTCTCGAGGTTGCCGAGGGCGCCACTGCAAAGCATGTCGCTGAGAAGATCGGAGCGGGGTTGGCCAAGGCCGCTGTGGCCGCAAAAATCGATGGGAAGCTGGTGGATTTGAACACGCCCATCACGGGCACTCCGCGCGTCCAGATCATCACATCCAAGGACAAAGAAGGCGTGGAGGTGATGCGCCATAGCTGTGCGCACGTCATGGCGGAGGCCATTTGCAGCCTCTGGCCCCAGACGACGCTCGTCTACGGCCCGACGGTGCAGGACGGGTTCTACTACGACATCGATCTGGATGAACCGATCCGCCCGGATGACTTTCCTCGCATTGAGGCCCGAATGCAGGAGATCGTCCAGGCGGACAAGCCGTTCACGCGCAGGGAGATGTCTCGTCAGGAGGCCCTGGAGAAGCTCAAGGGCGACAAGTACAAGACGGACAATATCGAGCGGGTCGATAGCCAGGTCATTAGCTTCTACTCGCACGGGGACAACGGTTTCCAGGACCTGTGTCGGGGGCCTCACGTGCCGAGCACGGCCAAGATCGGCAGCTTCAGGATTATGTCCGTCGCGGGTGCCTACTGGCACGGCGATGCTACACAGAAGATGCTCCAGCGAGTGTATGGCACTTCCTGGCCGACGAAGAAGGACCTTGACGACTACATCAACCGCCTGGAGGAGGCCAAGAAACGAGACCACCGCGTCCTGGGCAAGCAGCTCGAACTGTTCAGCTTCAGCGAAATGGGTCCGGGGTTTGCCTTCATGCACCCCAAAGGGATGATCGTCTGGAACGAGATGCTCGATTTCATGCGGCAGATGAACCGCAAATACGGGTACAAGGAAGTCCGGACCCCGATCATCCTGAACGAGGAGCTCTGGCACCGCAGCGGGCACTGGGACAACTACAAGCAGAACATGTATTTCACGAAGATCGATGAGATCACCTATGCGGTCAAGCCGATGAATTGCCCCGGCGGCTGTCTGCTGTTCAATACGACGCGGCACTCGTACCGGGAGCTTCCGCTTCGGGCGGCCGAGTTTGGCATGGTGCACCGTCATGAGGCCAGCGGCGTGTTGCACGGCCTGTTCCGCGTCCGCCAGTTCACGCAGGATGATGCGCACATCTATTGCACGCCCTCGCAGATCGAGTCGGAGATCATCGGGGTGATCGACTTGATCTTCGAGACGTACAAGTCCTTCGGATTCAGCGATTTCGCGATTGAACTCTCGACCAAGCCCGAGAAACATATCGGCTCCGACGAGATCTGGGAGACGGCCACGGACGCGCTGAAGGCGGCCCTCGACCACAAGAAGATCACTTACCGAATCAACGAAGGAGACGGCGCCTTCTACGGGCCCAAGATCGATTTCCACGTCAAGGACTGCATCGGCCGGTCCTGGCAGGTCGGCACGATTCAGCTCGATTTCTCGATGCCGCAGCGGTTCGAGCTCCGCTACGTCGATGAGGACAACACGGAGAAGACCCCGGTGATGATCCACCGCGCCGTATTGGGTTCCCTGGAACGGTTCATGGGCATTCTGATCGAGCAGTACGCGGGCGCCCTTCCCTTGTGGTTGTCGCCGGAACAGGTTCGCGTGATGACGATCAGCGAGAAGAGCAACGGGTACGCTGCGAAGGTCCAGGAGACGCTCGACCAGGCCGAGCTGCGATGTGGCGTCGATCTGTCGGATGAGAAGATCGGTGCCAAAATCGCCAAAGCCCACGGAGAGAAGATCCCCTATATGCTCGTGGTCGGACCGAAAGAGGCCGAATCTAACATGGTCAATGTGAGAATCCGGGGCAGCCAGCAGACCAGTACGATTCCCGTCGGCCAGTTCCTGGCGACGGCGAAGCAGAAAATCGCCTATAAAGCGGTGGATACCGCATTTTGATGTGCGTGGCGCCCCCGGCGATATGATAGACTGAGGTATCAATCGGGTTTTACAGTACCCGGCAGTTTGGTTCCGGGACCGGATCGGCTCGATCGAGTCGACGGATTCATATGTTCTGAGAAAGGCAAGGTGGTCGACAACAGTGAAACGAGGTCTACGCGTAAACAGCGGGATCAGGGCCGACAAGATTCGGCTGGTCGATGAGGCAAACAATCAGGTCGGGATCGTCTCGAAAGAGGAGGCATTGAGCAAGGCCCAGGAGAGGGGGCTGGACCTTGTCGAGGTGGCGCCGAACAGCGAGCCGCCTGTCTGCCGGATCATGGATTACGGCAAGTGGCTCTATCAGCAGAAGCGGCGTGTTCGTGATGCCCACAAGAAGACGGCACACCCTGTAGCGACTCTCAAGGAGATTCGACTTCGCCCTGAGACCGACAAGCACGATTTGGAAATCAAAGTGGGTCATGCCCGTGAGTTTCTTCAAAAAGGGCACCGGGTCCAACTCTCACTCTTCTTTCGCGGACGCCAAATGCTGCACAAAGAGAAGGGGTACGAGATGCTCAACCAGATCATGGGGACTCTCGAGGATCTGGCCAAGGTGGAGCGGCCGTCCGCGTTGGCCGGGCGGCGGATGACCCTGTTGCTCGTTCCCAAATAGCCGTTCGGGGCGAAGGGGACCCGCGGTAGGATTGCCCCCATGGGGTGAGAGAGGAGGAATCGCCCTCGGCTCCTTGGGCGGCCGGGTGGCAATTTGCTGCTTTTTTGTTCAATAGGGGTTGACCGCAGCCGCCGGGGAGGGTATATTCCCCTGTTTGTACCTGAATGGTATGCAGAGTGTGCAAGCTGTTTGAGGATTCATATGCCGAAGCAGAAACAGAAGACCCACAAAGGGCTGGCCAAGCGGGTCAGAGTGACGGCCGGCGGCAAGATCAAGCATCGCAAGGCCGGTACCGGTCACTTGATGAGCGTCAAGAGCGCCAAGCACTTGCGGCGGCTCCGGAGTCCGGGCGTCGTCACGAGCAAGGCCTTGACGAAGAAGATGGTTGCCGCACTGCACAGTTGAGCGTTTGCTCCGTTGCAGACTGGCAAGACAATGATTGCTTGCTTCCCGGCGTATCAGCTGCCGTAGCAAGTGGGATTCTCAGTTATTTAGGGGAAAGCTGACATGCCAAGAACAACCAAAGGCCACGCCGTCCGGAAGGCCAAGAAACGAGAACTGAAACGCGCGCGCGGGCATCGCGCGATGCCGGGGAATACTTGGCGATTGGCCACCGAGGCCGTGCGCCGGGCCGAGATCTACGCCCGGCGCGACCGGCGGGCCAAGAAACGAGATTTTCGCGGCCTCTGGATCGTTCGTCTCAACGCTGCTTGCCGCGAGCGGGGCGTGCGCTACAGCGAGTTCATCAATGGGTGCAAGAAAGCCCAGATTGCCGTAAACCGGAAAATGCTCAGCGAGATCGCCATTGCCGACCCGCAGGGCTTCGACGCGATCCTCCAGGAGGCGAAGGCCGCTCTGGCGTAACCATGCTTGAGCAGTTCGAACAGATCGGTGCGCAAGCTCTCGCGGAGTTGCAGAACGTCCAGGACCTGAAGGCCCTGGAGGATTTCCGCGTCAAGTACCTCGGTCGCAAGGGACTGATCTTGGGCCTGCTCAGCGAGGTCGGCCGGCTCCCTCGTGAAGAGAAGCCTCGGGGCGGGCAGCTTGCCAACAAGGCCAAAAACGAGGTGTCCGCCGCCTTCGAGGAGCGGAAGAAGGCTCTCGAACAGACGCAGAAGCAGCAGCGAGAACTGGTCGATGTCACGTTGCCCGGGACGGAAGTGCGGATCGGCGTGCGCCACGTCATCATGCAAACGATTGACGAACTGTTGGATATCTTCGGCCGGATGGGTTTCGGCGTCGCCTACGGTCCTGAGGTCGAAGATGAATGGCACAATTTCATCGCGCTGAACATCCCGCCGGAGCATCCGGCCAGGGACCCGCTGGACAACTTCTATATCGAGGACAACGTCCTGCTCCGCAGCCAGACCTCGACGATCCAGATCCGCGTGATGGAGAAGACCAGACCGCCAATCCGCGTGGTTGCACCGGGCCGGGTCTATCGTCCCGACACGGTCGATGCGACACACATGTACATGTTCCATCAACTCGAAGCCCTCGTCGTCGATGAGGGCGTCACCATGGTGGATATGAAGACCACCATCGAGCAGTTCATCCACGTCTTCTTCGGCCCCGAAACGAAGTGGCGGTTCCGACCGAGCTTTTTCCCCTTCACCGAGCCCAGCGCCGAGGTGGACCTGCTCCTGGCAGACAAGACGGGCCAGGAAAGATGGGTCGAGATGGGCGGGTGCGGCATGGTGGACCCGAACGTTCTCGATGCCGTCGGGATCGACAGCGAGCGGTACACCGGTTGGGCCTTTGGTTTCGGCATCGAGCGTTTGGCCATGCGAAAGTACGAGATTTCCGATATTCGCTGGCTCACCGAGAACGACCTGCGTTTTCTCAAGCAGTTCTAATCCCTGCGGAGATTCCACCACCGTCCCGGCGACTGCGATCCAGATCGGCTCGCAGTATCCAGCGTGGATTTCCGTGTGATTTGCGGGACCCATACAGTACCATGAATGCCACGGGCGCGGTGACCCGGCCGATCTGCCGGAACACGGAACAGATGAGGAATGTGCTCAGAAGTGGTGGGATCATGGGCATCGCGTTCTTGAAGGTGAAAGTCGTCAATCCGCAGCGGCCGAAGAACTCGCGGATGTGCGAGTTTCTCGTGGATTCCGGCGCGGTGTACTCCGTGGTGCCGCAGAAGATCCTGAAGTTGCCCTCGATGGACCGATTGGCCGACTCGACCCCTTCATCGTAGAGTCGGCCTGGCGCAGAAAGAGGCCCCTGTGGAGCTGAAGCGAGGACATTCCCATAAGCCAGTGTGATTGTGCGTTGTTTGAAATACCCGCTTACTGCCCAAGCAGGGGCGACGGTTTCTAATCACTCGTTGTTGTGCTTGTCTTTCGGCACCTCCACATAAGGACTTTGCTATTGATACTGATAATGCCTTTTTCGTTGACCCTGGGCATACGTATCGGCCTTCGCGATTCCACCTCTTTAGCGTTTCTGCGCTGCTTCGATTGCGTCCGGCACGCGCCTCAGCGGCGGGAAAAGGCCAGCCCGCGGCAGGGGGGCCGCCGTGGATGCCCAACCTGCCTCTGCTCATCAGACGATACGGCACGTGTGCTTTGCTGCCTTGAGTGGTTTGCCTGGTTTAGCCCCGATAATGCGACCGGCAGCGCGGCAGATTTTTCTCACAAATCATTGAAAAAACACGTTTTGAGCGGTCCCGTCTGTTCTTGAATCATCTGCTTGTGGTCGCTGCATCCGACGGATATGATGTGCCCCAGTTTGGTTGCGGATCGTGCATAGCGCGGAGTTCATACATGATCGAGGTCGTAGAGAAGGTCTTCATCGCGGACGACGAGTTGACATTCCGGACGTCGCGCAGCGGCGGGCCGGGCGGGCAGAATGTCAACAAGTTGAACACGCGCGTGGCCGTGTTGTTCGACGTGGCCGGGTCGCCGAGTTTGTCCGATGATCAGAAGCGTCGGATCAGCAGCAGGTGCTCGACCCGGCTGGACAAACAGGGCGTTCTTCGCGTCGTTTCGCAGAAACACCGAAGCCAGGAGGCGAACCGCCAGGCAGCAGTGGAGCGACTACAGGAACTCCTGCGCGAGGCGTTGAGACCCCAACCGATTCGAAAGAAGACCGGGACGCCTGCCGCCGCGAGGGAGAATCGTCTGAAGGCCAAGAAGCATCGAAGTACGATCAAGCAGCGCAGACACATCGGCAGAGAGGACTTGGCATAGCTGCGATTTGCGTTCCGGCGGGCGCTACTTGATCCTTCGCCTGCACACGGCGACGAATACGATGATCGCCGTGATGACGACGAGCACCAGAACTTCACCCGGACCCATGAGAACCGTACCAAGCACTCTGTCGCATCTCCTTGCCCAATGCCTGCCATAACAGGCGATGCACTGATCCCTGTCTGTGTCTTGTCTACCACAGTCCGCTCTGAAACACAAGACCACGCTTGACTGTCCCCTGCCTGACCCCGTGATATCGCAGCTTGTCTCGCACCCCCGCGCGACAAGCGCCCAATCGGTTCTGAATACGAGCGTGCTTTCGGTTCCCGGTCCGGTTATCATCTGGGGCCGTATGAATGCATATGCGGTAGATCTTCAAGACGTCAGTGTCGTCCGACAGGAGCGGTTTCTGCTCGCCGGCATCTCGTTGCACGTGGCGCCCGGGACCTGTTCCGCGATTCTGGGACCGAACGGCTCAGGCAAGTCCACGCTCGTGTCCGTCCTGAGCGGCTATACATGGCCCAGCAGCGGAACCGTCGGCATCGACGGCCAGGTCTTCGGCAAGGTGGACCTGGCGGATGTTCGCAAGGGGATTGGGTTGATCGAGCCGTCTCGCAGTCCTGCGTTTGACGGGCAGATGCAGGTCCGCGAGGTCGTCGCAACGGGTCTGTTCGGCACGATCCGCCTGCCTCTTCGCCGGGAGGTCCTACCCTCCCAGTGGCGGCGAGTCGAGACCGAGATGGAACTGCTGCAACTGGCGCACCTGCGCGATCACGTCTTTGCCCAACTCTCCAGTGGTGAACAGATGAAGACACTGCTTGCCCGAGCGATGGTGGCCGAGGCGGGCCTGTTGCTGCTGGACGAACCCACCGCGGGCCTGGATATGGGAGCCCGTGCGGCCTGTGTCGCCGCGCTGGAACGGCTTCTGAACCGTCCGCACCATTCGACCGTAGTGATTGTCTCTCATCATCTCGATGAGTTGCCCTGCGGCGTGGACCGCGTGATCCTGCTCAAGCAGGGCAGGGTATTCGCGGCCGGCCCGGCCCAGCAGATCTTGTCGTCCGATCAACTGAGCAGGCTGTTTGACTGCCGGGTGGAAGTGCTTCGGAGCAACGGACGATACGTCGCGAGTGTCCGTCTGGAGAACTCTTGACGAGCGTTTCGAGGGCAAATGGAATCATGACTGCAATCTCGCGGAAGTTCCTCAGGCCGGGAGAGTTCTATGTCGGACGCGAGCCCGTAATGGCGGAGACGCTGGTCGGATCCTGTGTCGCGGTCTGCCTGTACAACTTCAAGCGATGCTTCGGCGCCATGAATCACTTCCTGATGGATCGTCCCAAGGACCCGGCCGATGCCGACGTCGGCCGGTACGGCGTTACCTCCACGCGCCACATCATCGATGAGGTGATGGCGATCGATCCGGAACCGACGCACTACCGCGCCAGCATCGTCGGCGGCGCCGCGGTCCTCAAGACGGCACACGAGGACGGGCGGATTGGGCAGGGGAACGTTGCGGCGGCGCTGGAGATCCTGCACGCCGCACACATCCGCGTCGCAGGACAGGAAGTGGGCGGGACTCGCGGCCGACGCATTCGATTCAACACGCAGACGGGCGAGATCGAGTGCCGCTTTGCCGGCGACATCCCCGGCAGGAAGGCCGCCCCGTGACTGCCTCGCCCGCAAGGACGTACGCCGCTTCGGCGCAGACATTGCGGGATGTGCTCAACCGTGTGTACCAGCGGTACAACCGCAGGCTGTTCATTGGCTCCGACCCGCTGCAGTTCGCGCATCGGTACTCGAATCGGCAGGATGTCGAGATCGCCGCATTCCTCGCGTCAGCCCTCGCCTACGGCCGCGTGGAGCAGATCAGGCGGAGTCTGACGCAGCTCTTCGACCGGATGGACAACACGCCGTACGAATTCACCTCGCGATTCGACAATCGCAGGCGCGCCAAACTGCGGAGCTTCAAGCACCGGTTCACGACGGGCGAAGACCTCTCCGACTTGCTTGGGCTATTCCGCCGGCTCCTCGATGAGCACGGCAGTCTCGAGGCGTTCTTCCTACAGGGTCGCAGCGACGAGCACATCAACGTCCTCCCGGCGTTGATCGCGTTCTGCGATTCTCTGTGCCGGATGTACATGGACCTGCACGGACGCACGCGGATTCCCACGGGGCTGAACTACCTGCTGGCCAGTCCGAGCCGGGGCAGCGCGTGCAAGCGACTGAACCTGTTCCTGCGCTGGATGGTCCGCAAGGACGACGTGGACCTGGGACTCTGGACCTCCATCGACAAGGCCGGGCTGATCGTCCCGGTGGACGTCCATATGGGCAGGCTGTGCCACATCCTGGGCCTGCACGACAGCAAGACGGCCTCTCTGAACACGGCAATCAAGATCACGGAGGGATTCGCCCGGATCGAGCCCGCCGATCCGGCGAAGTACGATTTTGCTCTCTCCCGGATCGGTGTCATAGAGGACTGCGACGGCCATCTGCGAGCCCAGTGTACTCGTTGCGAGCTGGTTGGCCTTTGTGCCTGCCGGTAGGGCCCCGACTACTCCTGCACCTCAACGATGCACATGAGACTGTGCCCGCATCCAACTCCGTCGGGCAGGTCCATCTCCAGGTTTCGCAACACGCAGGCGACCTGCGGGCCCATGATGCTGGCCCAGAAATCGACCGCCGGGAATCGATCTGCGTTGCGGTACAGCCATGCGAGCATCTTGAACTCCTCCGACAGGGCTTCCGTGCTCGATTCGATCAACTGCCCGACGCGCGAATCGTCGTGGCGGATGAGGGCCTCCAGGATGTCCACCACGCCGGACCACAAGGCGTAATATTGGCGGACCCGCTGGGTGGCGTGACAGCCGGAATCCGGCGTCGCCATCACGTAATCCAGATCCAATTTCAGTCCCGTCGTGTCTCCGCGATAGCTGCGGTCGAACAGGGTATTGACCTGACGCCGGACCTCGAATCGCTGCGGCTTGAAGTAGCAGGTGTCCATGTGTCGCCCCACGAGGATCGAGCGGTCCTTGAGCAGGAGGATCTTGATCTTCTTGTCAGCCACGACGGCGGCCCGTTCGAGGGTGTCCCGGAGCTCCTGCCCGGACCAGAACGTCACGTCGAACCAATCGGTGGTCTTAGGGTCCTGCTGCTCCGGAGGCAACAGGTAGCCCATCGTGTAGGGGAGTTGCTCCTGGGCGGTCTTGTCCCAGTAACGGGGCCATTCCGCCGAGCAGCGGCCGTACACGTCGTAGACCACGATGCTCCCCTGGTCTGCGTGTCCGAATACCTGGGACGAAAGCCGTTCCAGCTCGGAAGCCGTCAGGTGTGAAAGGGAACAATAGGACGAGAAGTAGATGTGATACGGCGGCTCGTTCTCTGCGGGCAGGCCCTGGGACAGATCGGCCTCGTCGAAACGGACGTACGTTCGATGGCCGTAGTTCGCCCGGCCCTGCTGGACCATGCTCGGCGAGATATCCAGGCCGTGATAGGTCTCGATCCGTGGGTAATCCAAGACGAAAGGGCATTGCGCTTTCACCGGATGGGACGGGGGGATGTGGGCAAGCAGTTCGAGTCCCTCACCGCTGCCGGCGCCGAGATCCACGATCCGCAGGCGTTCGTGCAGGCCGAGGAGATTCTGGATCGAGGGACGGACTGCCGATTTGATGAACGTGTCCTCCCAGTACTTGCGGACGTTGTCCTTCTTGCCGAAGAGCCCACCCCGTTCGATGCCATAGAAGCCGGCTCTGACCGCCGCCTCAAAAAACTCGGTTCGTTCCATGCCGCCTGCCCCCAGGATTGGGCCGTGAATCGAGAACACCAAGGAAATTCGCGGGTCGCTACAACCGCCCGAACGACGCCTTGCGGGGATTCTATCGAAAACAACGCCCTGTCGAAACCCCTGCTCGCGCACGCCACATGATTTTTCTTCCCTTCGCGAAAATGGCGGCGCTCCAGTGTCTCGGGAATTCCTGTCGGTTTCGAGTTCTCGATTTCTCAAAGGATCGCCGATATGGTAGACTCCTGCTGCCGATTCGGCGTATACATGCCGGTGTGCAACGAGGGTCGATCTGTTTCGCCTGAGGACAAGGGATGGAAAACGAGGATCTGGAGAAATACTCGTCGGCCGTGACGCTGTCGGACATGGAGCTGTTCGTTTTTCCCGAACTGATCTACAGTCTCGTGCTGGCCAATATCATGAGTCCGATCGTCTGGAAGTGGCGAGAGCGGGATTCGTTCCAGAAGCTGGCCGGCAAAGGCAGCTACCGCAGACTGATGCGCCTGCGCCAGTTCATCATGGATGAGTTCGACTTCAACCTGGACCTGGAGACCTGGGGACTGACGGACAAGAACGCGGAGATCAAGCGGTTCGGGCGGTACATGTCGCCGGAGCAGATCGCCCAGAGTAATGCCCTGTTCGGTTATGAAGGCGACAAGTATTACTTCGACGTGGACATCCGCCGGCATTTCGGGCTCGACAAATACACGACCGATATCATCCCGTACTGGAAAACCGAGACGGTCGAAGCGATGGACGCGTTCCGTCTCAAGCCCGGCTACGGCAAAGCGGCGGGGGAGTGCGTCTCCCTGGCGACCCTCTACGCCGCCGCCGCCTTCATCGTCTCTGGCGTGCCCCTCGAAGACATCTTCCTGGTCCTGACGCCCCTGCACTCGCAGAACTTCATCGACCTGCAGGACGGCATCCTGACCAACAACCGCCGGCTCGTGACCAAGAGCATGTGGTTCAACGGCACCGAGATCTCCAACAAGGCCCAGCGGGCCCTCCGCAACGAGCAGGTGACCGTCGTCGCCCACAACACAGGCTGCATCCACTGTCTTTACGGCGATGCCACGATCGATCCGACGGCCTATGAGCGATTCAGAGGCCGGCTGGCCGGCTACCTCTCGACCGATCTGGATCTGACCGTCTTCGCCAGCTTCCTGCGGTGCTTCCGCGACTATCAGAGGTATTTTCAAGTCTGCCGGGATTGCCACGGTCAGCCGCAGTTTGTCCGGGCCGAGCTGCTGTACCATTACGAGCACGGCAGCCCGTTCAAGATCGGCGACGACACGCACGACAAGCTGCTCGCGGAGGTCTCCGACGAGGATTTTGTGCGATTCGAGCTGCCCGGACGGTTACGATGCGACCGCCTCTGCGAATTCCTCAAGCAGGGGATCGACGTCCGGCAGCCCGGTGGCCGCGACGCCATGCTCAAGTTCATCGAGGGGACAATTCCGGATGCGGACCGGTTCGTCGAAGAGCTGGGAAGATTCGTACATATTGACGCGAATCTGCCCGCCAGCAACAGGAGCTTCTCAAAGCGCGAAGAGATTCGCATTGCACCCGATCAGAGTCGCGAGCAGATCATCGACTATCTGCGTCAGATCCGCTCTCACAACAGCACGGCGGACCTGGCGTTCTACGTATTTCGGGATATGGAAAGCTGCGACTGGCGGCCCTTCCTGAAGGCGGCGGTCGAGCGAAATCCCGTCTCTATCGAGAAGACGCAGGCGATGTCGGTGGAGGCGGTCTACGATTGGCTCGAAGGGATCGCGGGCGTCTCGATCTACGACGGCAATCGCCTGGCCCAGCCCGACGAGGTCGCCAACTATCTGACGGGCGACGGCCTGGAAAAGGCGATTCTCCTGGCCAACGTCCTGCGGCACAGGTCTCCCGAGCGAGAGCTGCGCATGGAAGTGGACCGCAGCCGCGTCGTGGTTCTCGGGGATCGCGACTATGAGTTCTCGTCGGCCAAGACGTTGCAGGGGCAGGTGGACATCACGCCCGCAGGCGAGATTTCCGTCGCCGCGAGTTCGGGTCGGCCAACGGGGCAGTTGCCACCTGGTCCTTCAGCCCGCGGGTCCTCGTAGGGTGGGTTCTCAACGGGTGCATGACCGTATCTGCGCGTGTGCAACAGGGGTTCATGGAGACCCTGGGTTGTCATTCCCGCGCAAGCGGGAGTCCACTTCCTGGGACACGCCGCACGCCGCGGTTCCTGGATTCCTGCTTGACCCCTGATCAGGTCGAGGGCAGGTGTGGCAGGAATGACAGCGTCGTGGCAACGTTTCGTCACTCTGCGAAAGGCCGCAGGAACGGACATGCACCCGTTCTCAACCCACGCGCCTTTCTCATTTGCGTTTCCGCCGCAGCGGTTCTACAATGACGCCGCGAATCCGGAACGAAGGGGCCCTGAGAGACATGCAGGAAGCCCCCGTTCGGAGGCTGAAAGCGTCGCGAGAGAACGAGAACCGTGTGTCTTTGTGGACGGGAGGAATCGATGACGAATGCGCAGGTGAGATTGCTGGCCTTGCCTCTGGTCATGATTGCAGGGGCGCTGTATTCCGTGGTGCGCGAGGAACGCGCACTGTTCATCGGGGGGCTTGTCTTCTTCGCCGCCGGCATCCTGTTTGTCTGGGAATGGGTCAAGTCCGGCAGATCATGATCTCTCTACGGAACGCGTCTCTGTGTTTTGCTGCGGTCGTCGCATTTGCCTGTGGGTGCTCGTCCAGGCGAGAGGCTGCTCCTGCGCGCATGGACCAGTTTCCGTCTCCGATGAAAGACGCGATCCGGGCCCACGAGCGTATCGAGAATGAGACTCTCCCCGGGGTGTCGTTTGTTCTGGAACACTTGCTGTCGAAGCCTGTCGACATCTATTTGCCTGATGGGGGTCGCGAGCTGCGTCGGATGGAACTGCTCATCCATTTTCACGGCGTCGGCTACGTGGCACGACACGCCGGGTATCGCTCGGCGCGTCCTCTCATCGTTGCGACGGTGAACCTCGGTTCGGGCTCGGCGGTCTATGAGAACGAGTTTCGCGATGCCTCCACCTTCCCCGAACTCGTCGAAGCGATTCGCGAATCCGTTGCCAAAAGGGCATCAACGGAGATCGAGATATCAGGGGTCTATCTGAGTTCGTTCAGCGCCGGTTACGGGGCCGTTCGGGCGATCCTGAGGGATCATGCGTCGATGTTGGACGGAATCCTGTTGCTCGACGGCCTCCATACGGACTACGTGCCATCGGGCCGTGTGTTGTCCCAAGGTGGCGCGCTCAACGGCGAGAAACTGGACGGCTTCCTGGGATACGCGAAGCTCGCGGCGGCCGGCAAGCGACGACTCATGATTACACATTCCGAGATCTTCCCCGGCACGTACGCGAGCACGACGGAGACCGCCGACTATCTGATCGACTCGCTGCATCTAAAGAGGCGTCCCGTGCTCAGGTGGGGCCCGGTGGGCATGCAGTGGCTCAGCGAAACGCATCAGAACGGCCTGACAATCCTCGGCTTCGCGGGCAACACGGCGTCGGACCACATCGACCATCTCCACGGCTTGCCGGTCTTCGTGAGGATGCTCACAGTCCCTCGATTCCTCGATTCCTGCTTGACGCAGGAATGACATCGTCGGATCGAAGGTGTGTCAGTGAAAGGCGTGTCTTCCTCTTCCCTTTGTTGAAGTGGGACTCTACAATCGGGTCGCGAATTCAGATGAAAGGACCGTGGTCTATGGCAACACGAATGAAATGGCTTGGGCTGCTTCTGTTGTTGGCTCTCATTGCACAGGGCGGGCAGCCGGAGCCGCCGGGACAGGTGAAAGACGGCAAGGCGGCCCACGAAGCGTATCTCTTCGCCCACATCATGCACGGCGACTACGGCCGGCTGTACTATTCCGTGAGTCTGGACGGTCTGCACTGGCGATCCCTCAATCAGGGCCGGCGCGTGTCCGAGGACTACCGGGGGCACCCGGACATCTGCCAGGGCCATGACGGGCGATACTACTTAGTGGGCAATCGGAACGACTCGGCGCCGGACATCAACTTCTGGGTGTCCGACGACCTCGTGACCTGGGCCCGGTACAGCGATGTCACGCCGAACCTCAAGGCAACGCCCGGCTACGAACGAGCCTTGCAGCGGATCGGGGCGCCAAAGCTGTTTTACGACCAGGCCGGGTCGCAGTATGTCCTGACCTGGCACACGCCGCACGAAGAGGGGACCAGGGAAGACCCCGAGCGATACTGGGCCAGTCAGCGGACCCTGTATCTCACCTCGAAGGACTTGAAGACGTTCTCCGATCCGCCGCGACGCCTGTTCCCCTGGGACATGGGCACGATCGACGTCATCCTTCGCAAGCAGGGCGATCGGTACTTCGCCTTGATCAAAGACGAACGGTATCCGGCCCTCGATTGGGTGACCGGCAAGACGATTCGCATCAGCGAGGCCTCGAGCCCGGTCGGGCCGTGGACGGAGCCGTCGGGGCCGGTCAGTCCGAACTTCCGCGAGGCGCCGACCCTGATCCCCTCGCCCGACGGCAGGGCGTGGTACCTCTATTACGAGCAGTATCCGGGCGTTTCCTACGGACTTTCCGTGTCCGCGGATTTGCGCGGGCCGTGGTACCAGATCTCCGGCTATACCTTCCACGACGATTGGGACAAGTACAGCCTGCCGCCCAAGGTACGCCATGGATGCATGCTCCCCATCACGCGGGCTCAGTACGACAACCTGGTTGGCGCATTCGGCCTGGGAGATCCGTGAGACCATGATGGTGCTCGACACCGACGTTTCTGCCGTGGACGACGTCGCGATGTCGTACGCCGGTTGTGCATGAGAAATCGAGAGGGAAATCGACTGGAGCAGCGAAAGGGCGACATCACGAAACGTGTGATTGGCAATTCGTTGGTTGCTGTGGGTGTCCTGCTGATGGTGATCACGGTTCTTGGAGTCATCGCGGCGATTGCAGATATTCCCGACAGCCTGAATGAAGACCAGCGGCTGGCCGGCATCGCGGGCCTTCTTTTTGCGGGCGTCCTGTTGATATTGGAGACGCTCATGCTCCTCGCTGGGCTACACCTGCGGCACCCGCTCTGTGCTGAACTGGCGGAAGCCGCGGTCAGGACCGGCAGCGTGCGTCGGGGGCCGCTGGCCCTGTATCTTGGGGCGACCATTGCCGTAGCGTTACTGGCCGCTTTTCTCAGAATGATGCCCGAGTTTCTGCGGCCGGTCTGGCTTCTGATCGGTCAACCCTTCGTCTTCACACAATTGCTCTTCGGTGGTCTCCTGGGAGTCAAGCTCGACCCCGGGATCAAGACGCAGGCAATCATGGTCACGACTAATCTGCTGTATTTCCTGCTCCTGTTCTACCCGCTGTACCGCATCCTCACGATCGATCGAACAGTGCAGGCGGCCTGCTATCGGAGAATGAAGACGCTTGCGATTCTCCTCGTGACCGTGCACCTGCTCATCACGGGAGCTTTCGCCGTTCTGGTCAAGGCATAGGAAAGGCGCCGTGCGGGTTCAGGACCCACACTATGAAGCGATTGGTTCGGAGGCTCGTGACATGCTCTCTCAACGTTCGGGATTGTAGCCTGCCCGCATGAACTCCAGGTCGTCGGTGCCATCGGTGACCGGCCAGCGGATGCAGTCGGGATAGCCCACGTCCGTCATGGCCAGGGTGCTCTTCTGCTGCCACTGGTGCTGGATCGCGTGGCCGTCGGAGAAGGCGAGCACGCTGAGCCGGCCGTGACGTACGACGATCGGGTCCCACCAGCGGTCCCCCTGTTTCTCCAGGTTCCAGGACCCCCAGTTGTAGCCGCCGACGTCGGTCTTCTCCTCGAGGAAGACGTACTTGACGCCGGGATTCTTGATCTGCGTGAGCTTCTTATAGGAGGGGTACCCCCAGTTCACCATGAGCCAACTGGTCGCGCCGGTGCCGACGTCGCCGTTCATGCCGCCGGGGACGCCGTAGCTGCGATGCGTCATCTCCGTGCGGTTCCTGCGGTCGCCCGGGCAATGGTAGAGATCGACCTGCTTCACGTAGGGAAACAGGGCGCCGGCCTCGCAGCCGCGTTTCTCGTCTTCCAGTGTGGCCTGAGCCCTCTGGACCGTGGTCCCGTTCTCGGTCCGCGGCAACTGGACCCAGTCGTACTTGATGCTGGGCGACGCGGAATAGCCGTCGTGGCCTCCGATGAGCGCGTCGTCGTTATCCTGTGCGTACATGATCCAGGCGAGGACGAGCTGATGCTGGTTCGACTGGCATGCACTGCCCGCGGCCTGTCTCTTGACCCTCGACAAGGCGGGGATCATGATGGCCATCAGCACCGCGATGACCGCGATGACGACCAGCAGCTCGATGAGTGTGAAACCGCATTGTCTCTTCATGCTGGCGTCCCTCACAGTACCATCCTGACCGGTTCCGGCCATTCTGACGGCCACATCTGCTTCACATCGATAGTGTAGCAGAAACGCGGGAATGGTCAACAGACAAGAAGATTCTCCATGACTCGCGTCATTGCGGAGATTCCGCTGGTCAATGAGTTGGGGGATCGCTACAATGCCGCAGAAGTCTTCCGCCGGGTCGGCTGTCGCTGTCGTAGCGATCGTGGGGTGTGTGCAGCATGGATGTTGTGGGTCTTGCCAAGTCGGCTGTAATGCTCTCCGGGCTGCCGCGGCCATTGCAGGTCGGCATCTATGGCTTGGGCGGCATTGCTCTGGGCTTGGCTCTCTTGTTGGTTCGCGTCGCCAATGCTGCTTCCTATCTGTCCGACGATCCGCTGACCTGCGTCAACTGCCACGTGATGACGGACGCCTACGCGAGCTGGCAGCGGGGCAGTCACGGCCGGATCGCGGTCTGCGTCGATTGCCACGTCCCGCACAGCAACCTCGTGGCGAAGTACGCATTCAAATCCCGCGACGGGATGAGGCATTCGTACGTGTTCACGATGCGAACTGAGCCGCAGGTGCTGGAGCTTTCCACGGGGGCGGTGCCGGTCGTGCAGGCGAACTGCGTGCGATGCCACAGCGGGCAATTCGCGATGATCCGCCTGGCCGACACCAGCGAGCGGCGATGTTGGGACTGTCACCAAAACGTCCACGGGGAGGTCCACAGCCTGTCGGCCTCGCCCGCGATGCTCCGGCCGGGGCTGCCCGACGCGGGACTGGAATGGATGAAGACCGGCGACTAACGCTGTTCGTAGTGTGCCCGTGAGGGCATATCTTCCTGGGTGGGGAAGATAACGCCTCACGGCGTCACTACGAACGATGCTTCTGGTTGTGCATGTGACGAGGGATGAGAAAGGAGTGGAACGATGACGGCCGAATCGAGCCCGAATGGAGCCAAGGCGAACCGAGGGAAGGCCCTGTTGTCCCTTCCCGTGTGGATGGGGATCGCGATAGCCGGACTGCTCGTGGTGGTCGTCGTGCTGCTCGGGCTGCTGGCGGTCTCGATCATGGAACGGCGGTGGGAGGCCCAGCGGCCGGCGATAGTGGTTCAGCCGGTCGGCGAGTGGGAGATGGACAGCGAGGTCTGGGGCCGAAACTACCCAAGGGAGTATGAATCGTATCTGCGAACTCGCGTTGCAGATACCCACACGAAATACGGCGGGTCGTACCCTCGCGACTATCTGGAGGGCGATCCGCTGCAGGTGATCCTGTTCGCGGGCTATGGGTTCAGCAAGGAATATCGGCAGGCGAGGGGACACTACTACTCCGTGGAGGATGTGAGCAAGACCGCCCGCCTGGCCAGGCCGTTCCAGGCCGGCACGTGCTGGTCGTGCAAGAGTCCGGACGTGCCCCGTCTGATGAACAAGATGGGGGTCAAGGAGTTCTACGCCGCCAATTTCCACGATTTGACCGGCGAGGTGCCGCATCCGATCGGCTGTCCCGATTGCCACGACCCGCAGACGCTGAGGCTCCGCATCACGCGTCCGGCCCTCAAAGAGGCATTCGCAGCGATGGGCAAGGACATCAATCAGGCGACCCACCAGGAGATGCGCTCCCTCGTATGTGCCCAGTGCCATGTCGAGTACTATTTCCGCACGGACCCGCAGGAGGGGATGAAGAACTACCTGGTCTTCCCATGGGCCAAGGGCACGACGCTGGAGGCTATGCTGGCGTTCTACGACGATGTCGAGCACACGGACTACGTACACGCGATTTCGGGCGCGCCGATCATCAAGGCCCAGCATCCGGACTACGAGTTGTACCTGACCGGGATTCATGCGTATCGCAACGTCTCGTGTGCGGATTGCCACATGCCGTACCGCACCGAGGGCGGCGTCAAATACAGCGACCACCATGTGCGAAGTCCGCTGCTGAACATCGCGAACAGTTGCGCCGTCTGCCATCGCTGGGGCGAGGACGAGATCCGGACCCGCGTCGAGGGGATTCAAACCAAGACCGAGAAGGCCAAGCTGGAGGCGGAAGAGGCCCTGGTGAAAGCCCACTTCGATGTGGCGGCTGCGGTCCAGGCGGGCGCGTCGGCCGAGGACCTTGCCTCGCCGCGAGAGCTCCTGCGGCAGGGGCAATTCCGCTGGGACTTCATTTCCGCCAATAATGGAATGGGTTTCCACTCCGCCCAGGAATCGGTGCGCCTGTTGGGCGAAGCAGCCAATCTGGCCCAACAGGCCCGAGTTGAGACGGCCCGCCTGCTGGCCCGGCTGGGAACAACGCAAACGCCGATCTACCCGGACGTATCGACGCGCGAAAAGGCGTGGGATATCGCCCAGGGTTTCGTCGGAGGCAGGGGCATCAGGCTGCTGCCATAGTTTTTCTTGCGAACAGAAGGCTGTCCGGATGCAATTCTGGTGGCAGCAGGGATTTCTTTCAGTTTTTTGTGAACCGGACAGTTAGTAAGACTATATTAGTCCCATACAGGACGCATGGCGGCCTAGGTGATGTGCAGTCGGGTCCCGTTGGAATGAGTCATGGACATCTTGAGACGGAATACGGATCACGCCTTGCGGCTGATGGTCGGTCTGGCCCAACGGGGCCAGGAGGTTGCCGTGGCGACCCGGACCCTGGCCGGGGAGCAGGACGTGCCATATCAACTCGCCTGCAAGCTGATGCAGCAACTCCACGCAGCCGGGCTGGTCGAGAGTTGTATGGGGCCGAAAGGGGGATTTCGACTCGCGCACGATGCAGACAAGATCAGTCTGCTGGACGTGGTGCAGGTGATCCAGGGGCCGCTGAGCCTCAACCGATGTCTGTTGAACAAAGCGTGTTGCCCCCGCCGGGATAGTTGTCCGGTACGGGCTCGGATAGGCGAGCTGCAAGGCCAAATGGAGGAGTATCTGCGCGGAATAAGACTGACCGATCTCGTGCGAACGCATGACGGGAACATGGACAGAGAGAACGCATCCGCTGGGAGGACGAAATGACTGATAAACAAATGAAAGTGGGCATTCTGGGTGCCTGTGTCGCCAAGCCGCAGAGTCTAGACGGTCTGATCGCGTATGCCGCAGATTCCATCGTGAGCAAAACGATCATAGACAAGCCCGTGGGCACGATTACGCTGTTTGCATTCGATGCCGGCCAGAAGCTCAGTGAACATACGGCCCCTTATGACGCGGTCGTGCAGGGGATCGACGGCGCCGGACGGCTCACCATCGGCGGCAAATCGGTGACCATCTCCACCGGTCAGGTCATGATCATGCCGGGCAACGTGCCCCATTCCGTAGCGGCCGAGGCACGATTCAAAATGCTGCTAACCATGATTCGAGCATAGACAGAAGGATAGTTACGGATATACAGGAGCCAATATGTGGTGTTTCCAATGTGAGCAGACCGCCAAAGGGGTTGCCTGCACCGCGCGCGGCGCGTGCGGCAAGGACGCAGAAACCGGGGCCCTGCAGGACCTGCTGATTTACGCGGTGAAGGACATCGCGCGGTACGCCCGCCGGGCGGCCGAACTGGGGGCCCGGGACCGCGACGTGGACGTCTTCGTCGTCAAGGCGCTCTTTGCCACGCTGACGAACGTGAACTTCGATCCGCAGCGGTTCCAGAAGTACATGACGCAGGCTGCTGTGATGCGGGCGAGGGCCAAGGGTCTGTATGAGGCTGCGGCGAAGAAGGCCGGCACGACCGCGGAGAGGCTCGATTGTCCCGTCGCCTGGTGGGAAGGCACGAACGATCCGGCATCGCTGATCCGTAAAGGCGGCGAGGTTTCCATCGACGAGCGGATCGCGAAGCTGGGCGCCACGGTCGCGGGCGTACAGGAGTTGATCGTGTATGGTCTCAAGGGCGCCGCGGCCTATGTCGATCACGCCGAGATCCTGGGCAAGCAGGACGTATCGCTCTACGCCGCGTTCCATGAGATGCTCGATTATCTGACACGGAAACCCACCGACGCCAACGAATTGCTGGGCCGGGCCCTCAAGACGGGCGAGATCAACCTCAAGGCCATGGAGCTGCTCGACGCCGCCAACACCGGGACCTACGGGCACCCCGAGCCGACGCAGGTCCGCATCACGCCGGTCAAGGGCAAGTGCATCCTCGTCTCGGGCCACGACCTCAAGGACCTCGAATCGCTGCTCAAGCAGACCGAAGGCAAGGGCATCAACGTCTACACGCACGGCGAGATGCTGCCCTGCAATGCCTATCCTGCCCTCAAGAAGTACAAGCACCTTGTCGGCAACTACGGCGGCGCCTGGCAGGTCCAGCGGACCGAGTTCGACGCCTTCCCCGGCGCCATCCTGATGACCACAAACTGCATCCAGATGCCCAAGGACGGCTACAAGGGCCGCATCTTCACATCGGGTCTTGTGGGCTGGCCGGGCGTGACACATATCGCCAACGGCGATTTCACACCGGTTATCGAGGCGGCGCTGGCGTCGCCGGGGTTTGCCGGGGACGAGCCCGCCAAGTACATCACCGTCGGCTTCGGCCGCAATACGGTCATGAGCGTCGCAGGCCAGGTGATCGACCTCGTCAAGCAGGGCAAGATCCGTCACTTCTACCTGATCGGCGGCTGCGACGGCGCCAAGCCCGGCCGCAACTACTATACCGAGTTCGCCGAGCAGGTCCCGAAGGACTGCGTGATCCTGACACTCGCCTGTGGTAAGTATCGCTTCAACAAGCTCGACTTCGGCTCGATCGACGGTATCCCTCGCCTTCTGGACGTCGGCCAGTGCAACGACGCCTACTCGGCGGTCCAGATCGCGGTGGCGCTGGCACAGGCATTCAACTGCGGTGTGAACGACCTGCCGCTGTCGTTGATCTTGTCCTGGTTCGAGCAGAAGGCGGTGGCGATCCTGCTGACCCTGCTGCACCTGGGCGTCAAGAACATCCGCCTGGGACCGAGCCTACCGGCGTTTGTTGCCCCGGACGTGCTGAACATCCTCGTCGAGAAGTTCGGCATCAAGCCGATCAGCACGGTCAAAGAGGACCTGGCCGCGACCTTGGCCGCATAATGCGGCCTTCCTGTCATCCTGAGCCGCAGGCGAAGGATCTGGCCGCAGCATTGAAGGTGTCTCAGGTGTGCGGGCCAGATCCTTCACTGCGCTTCGCTGCGTTCAGGATGACAGGCCTCAGTCGAGAACTCATAGTAGCTGTGAAGGACAGTCCTGGAGAGGGCCTATGGCCGTACGAAACATCGTGAAGATCGATGAGAGCAAGTGCAACGGGTGCGGGCTCTGTGCTACCGCCTGTGCCGAAGGGGCGATCCGGATCATCAACGGCAAGGCCAAGCTCGTCAGCGATTCCTATTGCGACGGTCTTGGCGCCTGTCTGGGCCACTGTCCCCGGGGCGCCATCACGATCGAGCAGCGCGAGGCCGCCGAGTTCGACGAACAGGCGGTCCAGGCCCACCTCGGCCACGAAGCGAAGAAGGTCGAGCCGGTGTTCGCCTGTCCCGGCCTGGCGGCGCACCAGTTCCGACCCGAACCCGCGGCTGTGCAGAGCGACGTGCAGGCGGTCCCTTCGCAATTGGGCCATTGGCCCGTCCAGTTGAAGCTGGTCTCGCCGACCGCGCCGTATTTCGCCGATGCGGACCTGCTGCTGGCCGCGGATTGCGTGCCCTTCGCGATGGGAGACTTCCACCAGCGGTTCCTCAAAGGACACAGCGTCGCCGTGGGCTGTCCGAAGCTGGATGATGCCCGATACTACATCGAGAAACTCGCCCAAATCCTGCGACTGAACAACATTTGCAGCCTGACCGTCGTACATATGGAGGTGCCGTGCTGTTCCGGCCTGACCCGCGTCGCTCGCGAAGCGATTGCCTTGAGCGGCCGGCCGATGTATTTTGACGATGTCACCATCTCGCTTCGCGGCGACGTGCTCCGAAGCGAGACGGTAGAAGTGGGGAATGAGGCGGTAGGCCGTGTTTGATTTCCTGCGTCAGATTGTTGTGGGGTTCTGGGCGACGTTTGCGGAGATGTCGCCGTACCTGCTCTTCGGCTTCTTCGTCGCGGGCGTGATGGCCATGCTCGTATCGCGGCGGATGGTCGAACGGCACTTGGGCGGTCCCGGCGTGATGCCCGTCTTCAAGGCGTCGCTCTTCGGCGTCCCATTGCCTCTGTGCTCGTGCGGCGTGATCCCGGTTGCGATGTCCCTGAGCAAGCAGGGCGCCAGTCGGGGGGCGACGGTCGCCTTCCTGCTCTCCACCCCGCAGACGGGGGTGGACAGCATCCTCGTGACCTACAGCCTCCTGGGGCCGGTCTTCGCGGTCTTTCGACCTGTCGCGGCCCTTGTGACTGGCCTCGTCGGCGGCATCCTCGTGAACCTCTTCGGGCAGAAGAACGGATCGCCGGCGCAGGCCGCTGCAGACCCGCCTCGGGAGCCCGAGCCAGCCGTGCCGTTCGGGCAGAGAATCCGCGATGGTCTGGAGCACGGGTTCGTGACTCTGCCTCGCAACATCGGAAAGGCGTTGCTGATCGGCCTGGTCGTTGCCGGCCTCATTTCGGCCCTCGTGCCCGACAATTACTTCGCCGACCGCCTGGGCAAGGGGCTGCCCGCCATGCTGCTGATGATGGTCATCGGCATCCCGATCTACGTCTGCGCTTCGGCGTCCGTCCCCGTTGCAGCAGCGCTGATCGCCGCCGGACTGAGTCCGGGCGCCGCCTTCGTCTTTCTCATGACCGGTCCGGCCACAAACGCAGCGGGCCTGGCGACGATCTGGAACGCCCTGGGCCGACGCACTGCGATCCTCTACCTCGTCACGGTGGCCTCCTGCGCCCTGGCAGGGGGCCTCATCCTCGACGCCCTCGTCGAACATGTCGATATCGCCGCCGGAACGCACGTCCACGACATGGGTCCCGGCCTAGTCCAACACGCCTCCGCCATCGTCCTGCTGGCGCTCCTGGGTTACGCCTTCTTCGGACCAAAACGCGACTGACCGAGTTCTCGAAACCACGAAGGTCACGAAGCACACGAAGGAAAGCGAATCGGCTCATGGGGGGACGCTGAGATCACAGAGAAAGATGCTGCCTGCCCGAAATTCTCGGCGACAGTGGCCGGCTATCCTCCCCGCACCGCTTTGCCCCGATGAGAATCCATAATGCACAGGAGGTCATTCGAGCGGCCAGTCCGAAAAGAGGGAACTTCCGGTCCGCGCCGGTGTCTATCAGAGTAGGCACGCCTCGATCTTTGCTGGTCGCGTGCAAGTCAGGATGATGAAAGACAGGATTGTCGTGGAGCGGACCCGGATGTGCATCACAGCCCTATGCCTGCAACTGTTGACGTGTTCGATGCCCTTGGACAGCGAGAAGCACGTCATGACAGAAGCGAATATGCGACTCATGGAGACAGGGGTGAGGGCATTCACGAAGGCGTCCGGCCGACTACCCACGGCCACGGAGGGTCTGAGTGTCCTTGTTACGAGGCCTGCAGATTGGCCGACCGGTTCTCTATGGGCGCCCTTCCTGGAAACCTCTGATTCGCCGTGCGACGGGTGGGGGCGTGAGTTCGTCTATGTCCCGGCCCCCAAGCTGCCACATGGCTTTGGCATCTACTCCTGTGGCAAAGATGGCCTGACAGCCTCCAACGGCAACGACCTCGACGACCTGAACACGTGGAACCCGCGCGCACCCTGGCGAAGTCATTATGGAGGTGGGTCCACACGACAGGCAGTGAGACGCGTCGTTATGTTGCTCTTAGCCGCCGTTCTCACCGTCGCGGCGACAATCACCCTGTTGCGGCGGCTACCATCCGTGAAGTGATGGTCGGGTGTGGTCCACACACCGCTTTGTTTGTTCGTAGTGACGCCTTGAGGCGTTATCCTCCGGTGACCCGTGTCCCGTGACCGGTGGCCCGAGCGACGAATCACGGGTCACGAGCCGCGAACCGGATATGCCCTCACGGGCACACTACGAGCGGGCGGGTGCATGACCGTAGTTGCTACCTCTCGTAGGGCGACAAAACGCTGCGCCGACTCTGTCATTCCTGCGGAAGCAGGAATCCAGGAACCGTGGGATTGGGCGCATCCCCGGATGTGGATTCCCGCTTCCGCGGGAATGACAATCCATGATTCCAATGGCCCTTCATCGTATCTGTGCAGGCTCCTCTTGATTCTGTTGCATCCGCCGATGTGTCGTGCTGTCATAATCCTGACGGGCGAACAGGACATCGGATATCGGTAGTGCGCGAGGCATCGAGATCGAAAACGTAGTCAGAGGTCGAGGTATGAGTCCCTCTTCGAAGCCGCGTTCGATAGGCCGGTCAAGGTGTGACTGAAGCAGTCCATCCTCCCGAGTAACTACGAGCCATCGTTCACGCGCTGAATCGCCGGCCCCGCAAGTGCCTGGGCTTTCAGAGTCCCTTCGAAGTCTTCCAGGCTAACCCCTCGGGGTAGCTCTTGAGGAGAATCCTCTGGTTGACTATACGAAATCCGTCGTGACGGGAAATACGGCTCTGCTGGGAAGCAATCCGAGCGCCGTCGCGGCCCGGGGACATGGGCGACGTGGTGGGTACCCGGCGTCGCCTTCCCTTCATCATGTTCCTGGTCCAAGGCGAAAAATTGCAGGGGCCTGGGGGCAGAGCCCCCAGTCTCAGGAAGTTCACTGTGTTATCGGAGCGCTCGCGACATCTTTGAACGGCCGTGTTGCGCTTCGCAGGTCAATGTGGCGCCTCATGGAAAGGCGGTGGACGCAGTCCACCCTACCGCTGTCGCCCCGTCTCTGTGTCCTCCATGCCCTCTGTGGCAAGCACCGTCAAGGCGACACGATCCTCGGTTCCATGCGTCGTGCTCCGTGACCTCCGTGGTGAAGATTCTTTGGGCCGGCTTCATTAGTCCTTGCCGGGCAGGGGTTTACGAAATATGCAACTCCGAAGATATTTTCTTCAATCTTATTGCCAGCGAAGATTGGTGGATGTACCATAGATATGTGTAGTTCTTAATCCATCATACACTTGGAAAGGCGCGGCTATGAAGAAGCGACTGCGACGCGAGGAAGAGCCGAAAGCAAAGGCAAGAAGGCAAAGGAAGTATCAAGAGGAGGC
Organism: Sedimentisphaerales bacterium; assembly: GCA_034678485.1. GTDB lineage: Bacteria > Planctomycetota > Phycisphaerae > Sedimentisphaerales > Anaerobacaceae > PLanc-01. Next base: position 25,833 of record JAXDBU010000180.1, read on the forward strand.
AGCATGCCGGGCGAAAGGGCCTGGGAAAAGACGGGTTCTGAGACGCCTGCCTCGGGTGCCGCCGCCGGAGAGCAGCGTGTGGCCCGAGGAGTACCGGGGAGAGAACTGGAAGCCGATCTATGCGATTCTCTTCGCAGGCAAGTGCCAGGTGTGCGCCTATTCCTGTCCGCTGCCACGGTCGCGGCGACTACGCGACAAGTGGACAGGCACCACCCGCCTGCTCCAGTGCACGAACCATCCGGCCAGTCCCGGCGAGATCGAGGAGGTTCTGCCGACCGATACCTGCCGGAACTTCAGGCCGAAACCGTGGAAACGACGGCGGGCGAACATGCCGGCGAAAGGGATGAATCCACCGGGGTTCAGAGCAGGACGAAAGCTGCCTCAGATCCCGCTGGGCAACGGACTGTTTGCCACCGTTGATCGCGAGGACTATCCCGAGATCAGCAAGTATCGCTGGTACGCGACCCGCCGGGGGCACACGATATACGCGACCTGTCTGAAGAACCGCAAGCCGATATACATGCATCGGATGGTCATGCGGCCCCGCAGCGGGTACATCGTCGACCATATCGACCGCAACGGCCTGAACAACTGTCGCGACAATCTGCGTGTGTGCACCCGTCGGCAGAATCAGGCCAACAGAGGCCCCTGCGGCGGGACCTCCCGGTTTGTGGGGGTGTATCGGCACAAGGACAGATGGCTTGCGGGATTCCGATGGCGGGGGAAGTACTACTACGTTGGCTATTTCGACGACGAGGTGGAAGCAGCCAAAGCCCGCGACCGCAAGGCCTACGAGTTGCAGGGCGAGTTTGCCTATCTGAACTTCCCCGAGGACTTTCCTCCTGAGAGTCGAGGGAGGAAGGTGACTGCCGGCAGGGCAGCATCGTCCGGGTGGTGCCACCCGTCGAGTTGACGGCTAATGGTCCGCAATGGACGACCGCGGGGTAAGCTGTCTTTCGTGAGCAGGAGTGACCGGCCGGTTCTTATGGGGCGTGCAAGCGAGTCGGACGTGTCTCTTCCGGTTGTCGGAGGGCGTGCGGCGCTCACGACGTTGGAGCAGGTGACGTGCCGTCGCGCCATATATTGATTCTCGAGCGTGCAACGAGTTAAGCGAGTCACGCGCAGAACCGATAAACCCCCAAGAATGTGCCATTTACGATTTACTACTTACGATCTCATCCGCGCGACGGGCGTATGGATCATCGCCTGCGTCCTCATCGCGTTCTCAGCAGGCTGCAACGACAAGCTCTTCGACCCGACGCAGGTCGGGCGATTCCGACCTACACCGGCGGCGAACGTCATTCTGGACTCGCTCGGGGTTGCGGAAGAACCCCAGGTGGCCTGGGAGACCTCGCAAGAGCCCCGGCCGGACGACATCCGTGCCGTGAAGGGCGACTACGTCCTCCAGCCGGCGGATGTGGTCATGATCTCCATCTATGAGCTGCTCCAGGAGGGGGCTGCCGTCACGAGCAACTACGTGATCACGGAGACCGGCAAGCTGTCGATCCCCGATGTCGGCGTGATCCAGGCCGCAGGACTCACGGAAGCGCAGCTCGAAGAGGAGATTCGCAAAATCCTGTCGCCCAACATCCTGCGCGACCCGTCGGTCATGGTTACGCTGGTGACCTCGCAGCATCGGTCGTTTTCCGTCGTCGGTAATGGCGTGCCTGCGCCCGGGCGGTACTTCATTCCCCGCTACAACGATTTTCGACTGACGGACGCTTTGGCGACCGCCCAGGTCCAGATGCAGTTCAACGTCAGCAGCATCTACGTCTCGCGGCGCGAGGAGATCGCTGCAGATGCGACGATGCCGACGCGAGAAGGGGCGGGCACAGCCGACCTGGGCTTGATGCAGCCCGATTCCTCCCGCGGGATCTCGCCGCCGGCGGATGCCACCGCCATCACGCCCAGGAGGGAGATCCCGGAGCCTCTCGAACCGGCGGAGAAGTTCGAGCAGGAACGGGAGATGCTCGATCTGATCTCGCCGCAGGCGGGGATGGCCCGGCCGCCGAGCAACAAGATGTCACGTCCGGCGTCCGAGACGCATCGGAAGAGCAATGACGTGTCGGCGTCCATGTTGCCCGGTGGATTCCGTCTTCTTGCGGCGCCGGCGCGGCAGGAACCGCCCAGGACCCCGTCCCAGGGCGCCGTTCACTCGCTCACGGAATTCGGCGCCGCTTCTTCGGCTTCGTCATCGACTGCCGATGCGGAATCCAAGACTGCCGGGAGAACGGAGTGGATCTTCGAAGGCGGTCAGTGGAAACAGGTCCCGGCCGGGAGAAAGGCGGCGGTTCCGCCTGCACCGGCGCAGGCACAGGCCGCCGATCAGACGGAATGGGTCCTGCGCAATGGCAACTGGGTTCAGGTTCCGAAGGGACAGGCGGAGGCTGCGCCCGGCAGGCAACTGCCGACGTCGCCGCCAACGGGGCCGACGCTTCCGCTGGAGAACGGCGTGCTGCCGATGGACCAGGGCTCGGAGCAGGCGATCCAGACCCGTGTGATTCGGATTCCGACGGACCGGCTCCTGGCCGGCGACCAGCGATACAACATCGTCATTCGGCCGGGCGACACGGTCCATGTCCCGGTCGATCTGATTGGCGAGTTCTACATCATGGGCAACGTGAACCGCACGGGCGTCATTCCCATCACCGGCAGGCCGATGACACTGAAGATGGCGATTGCCGCCGCGGGCGGGCTGGGACCACTGGCGGCTCCGAAACGAGTCGAAGTGATCCGTCGGATCGGCACGAAGCGGGAACAGATCGTCATGGTGGATCTGGACAGGATTGCGAACGGCCAACAGCCCGATTTCTTCGTCAAGCCTAATGACCTGATCAATGTGGGAACCGACGCGACCGCGCGATGGCGTGCGGTGTTGCGGAATTCGTTCCGCGCCGCGTATGGCTTCGGCTTCGTGTACGATCGGAATTTCGCCGATGCGGACTACTACGAGAGTCTCAGCTTGCCCGACTGGTTCTAACGGAGCGGGGGTATGGCTCGGATGGCTGGTTCAATATGCACCCGCAGGCAACGTGCGAGTCCATCTCAGCCGAGACGGGCGTGGCGCGAGCTGCGACCCCAGACCGGCGTGAAAGCCCTCATCCTGGGAGCGTTGCTTGCCTATCTCTTCCGCAACGAACTCTCGGACCTCCTGCATCTATGGGCAACGGACCCCGATTGGTCGCACGGCTTTCTGATCCCCCTGTTCAGCCTTTACTTCATCAATCAGAAGCGGACGGAGATCCTCGGCCTGGAATATGTCCGCGATCCGCTGGGCGACTTGTTGCGGGGACATCGGCCGCCGCCTCTGCCGCCGGGCGGAACGCGGCCCAACTACCTCGGGTTGCCGCTGTTGCTGGGCGTGCTGGCTGTCTACGCGTTCAACGTCGTCAGTCCATCCGGATATGCGTATCTGCGGCCGCTTTCGATGATCGCTGCCTTGGGAGCAATCGTGCTGCTTCTTGGGGGCTGGCGGCTCGTGCGATTCACCTGGCTGCCGATCCTGTTCCTGGTCTTCGCGGTGCCGCTGCCGCGCCGTTACTACGTGGGCTTGACGATGCCGATGAGGCATCTGGCGGCCACTGTCGCGACCGCACTGCTGAACCTGGTCGGCGGTCTCGACGCGACGGCCAGCGGGACCATCATCGAGATCGTGTACCAGGGACAGCGACTGGAGCCCGCACTGGACGTGGAAGCGGCGTGCAGCGGGATGCGCCTGTTGATGGCGTTTCTGGCGCTGGGCGTGGCCATGGCCTATCTGCACGATCGTCCGGCCTGGCAACGGGCGATTCTCCTGTTGAGCACGGTGCCGATTGCTGTGCTGTGCAACATCGTTCGCGTGACGACGACAGGATTCATCCACGTTCTCGCGGGACCCGCCTATACGCAGGGCGTCTACCACGATGCACTGGGTCTGGCCATGTTGCCTCTGGCGCTCGGCCTGTACAGTCTGCTTGGATGGTTCATGTCGAGCCTGTTCGTCGAAGAAGACGCGACCGGCAGGCCGGATGTTGTCATCGCCAGGAAGGACGGTCCACGATGAACACCGATAACACCAGCCGCAGTGCTCTCCTGCAACCTGCGTTTGTGATCTGCGCGTCGGTGCTGGCGCTGGCCGGCGTGGGCATGACCCTTGTGACCAGGACGCTCGGGGTCTGCCTGAAGAAGGAGCCGATACCGCTGAAGAAGTCACTGGCCGCGATGGACGAGCAGAAGCTGACTCCCTATAAGGTCCGCGCCAAGCACACGATCGACAACGAGCAAGTCATGCGATCGTTGGGGACGGAGGACTACGTCCAATGGGTCGTAGAAGACCCTCGCGAGCCGGTGGCCGGCCCCAATCGAAAGCTGTTGTTGTTCATCACGTACTACGACGTGCCGGATCGGGTGCCCCACGTGCCGGAGGAATGCTACACGGGCGGCGGATACGAGTGTCTGGCCCGGACTCCCGTTGCCTTCAAGATCGGCACTGGCATCCAGACGAAGACCGTTCCCGGACGGTTCCTCCTCTTCCGGGCTCCCGGCGGGGGGCTCGATCCTCAAATCGGACAGTTCCCGGTTGTGTATCTGTTTCGAATCAACCAGGAATACGCAGGCAACAGAGACGACGCCCGCATGGTGTTGAATCGAGGCGTCTTCCGCAAGCAGTCGTACTTCTCGAAGATCGAACTGGCGTTCAATCAAGCGTCTGCCGTCCCGACGCAGGACGAAGCGGTCGCGGCAGGCGAGCGGTTCCTGAGCGTGCTGCTGCCTCTGCTCGAGCAGGAACATTGGCCCGATTCACGGTGAGCTGAGCCATCGGCTGACAGGACCGGGAAAGGGGATTCACGATGGCAAGAAGGCGTTTGAACAAGAAGGTGGCGTTGATGGGCACGGCAGTGTCCCTGCTGCTCGTGATGGCGGCGGTCTTCGTCTTCCTGCGGCTCAACCGCGACCCCGCTCCGTTCATCGCGGACGGCGACGCGGCCTGGGCTGCGCAGGATTACCCGAGGGCCAGGGAGAACTACGCACGAGCCTACGGATTTGCCGATACCCCGGAGATGAAGGTGGACCTGTTGTTCAAGTTGTCCGAGGTCTACCGGCAACTGAATCAGTGGGACAAGGTCCTGGCCTGTTGGGAGATGGTCGTCACGACGGACCTTCGCAATGTCAAGGCCCATCTCGGGCGGCTCCACTACTCCTACATCCTCGCCGATAGTCTGGGCGTCGCCGGTCGCGGCACGAGCGACTACTGGGAGGAGGTCCTTTCGCGTGTGAGAACGACGCTCGGCGTGATCGAGAATGCGGGGCTCTTGAGTGCAACAAGGGCGGAATGGGAACCTTCGTTCGGCGCCATGAAGGACCGGTGGTCCGACCAGGGAGCGGCGGTCCTGGGTCCCTATCTGCACTTCGTGAAAGGACGCGCGGCGCTGGAACTGGCCGGCATGGGGGCTGTCACCTCGCCCGGCGAGTTGCTCGACGAGGCCCAAGCCGACCTGGAAGAAGCCAGGAAACTCGATCCAAACGATGCCGAAATATACCACTACCTGGCGCAGGTCTTCGTCCAGAAGGGCAAGCTGGCGGCTTCGGCAGGCAACCGAAGCGAGCAGGCTGCCGCCGAGAAGCAGGCGGACGAAATCCTGGCACAGGGGATCCGATCCGCCCCGGGATCGCCTGAGGTCCATATTCACGTGCTGACTCGTCAACTCGCGGTGATGGGGCAGGGGACAATCGCGGCTGCGAGAGAACACATGAAGACGCTGGAACCCGATTACGAGAGCCTGACGCAACAGTTTGCCTCCAGCCCGCGGGCATTCGCGGCCAAGGCCCAGTTCTACTCGTTTTTCGCGGCCTATTTGGACCGCACGTCCGCCGCGGACAAGCTGGACAAGGCCATTGCGGCTGCCCTTCAGGCAGGGACGCTGGATAGCGACAGCGCCGAGTACGTGATCCTGGCGGCCGGCTGTCAATACCGCAAGTCCTCGATCTACGGCGACGGATCCTCGCTTGAGACCGCGATTGACCTGGCCGAGAATGCGCTCGCGCTGCCCGATGCACAGGATACTCCCGGTCCCACACAAATCGCCCGGCGGCTCAACCGGCTCTCCCTGTGCTCGCTGCTGGCGCGGTGCTGCGTCGAGCGGATTCTCTCGCTGCCCGATGTGGACCCGACGCGAGAAGCCTTGCTGGCCCGCGCGGAGGGCGCCGTCCGTCAAATTCGCCAGCTCCAGGGTGGTGGAGAGAACCCGGAGACTCTGAAGTGGCAGGGCATGCTCGATCTGGCCAAGGGACGGGCGGGCGAAGCGGTGCGGAGTCTCTACAGCGCCTACCTCCAGATCAAAGCAGCCAATCCGCCGGAGCAGCGGGACCCGTTTCTTTCCCAGACGCTGGCGATGATCTTCGGCCAGACCTCGGAAACCGGCGCTGTTATCGAGTTCTTGGGGACTGCGTTGAGCTCGGGAATCCTCCACACGAAGCCCGATGCCCTCCTCGACTACGGCGACGCGCTCTTGCGGGCCGGCTCGTACGATGCCGCGATCCGCGCGGTGGAGTCCTTCGAGGAACGATTCGGTCAGGAAGATCGAAGTCGTTCGCTGCGCGTCAAGGCATTGATTGCCAAGGGCCGACTCGCGGAGGCTCAGGAGGCGATCTCGCGTATGCGGCCGGATGATCCGAAGACCATCGCGCTGAACCTGGACCTGGCCAGGACGTACAGCGCCCAGTTGGCGGGTGCGAGCCGCCAGGAAGGCGCCGTTGCGGATTCCGCCGGACCTGAACTGCGCAGCCAGTACCGCAGGCAGGCGGATCTCGTGCAACAACTGCTGCGGTCCGATCCGAACGCCGTGGACGATGCGGATGTCGCGAAGCTCTGCGAATCGCTTGTCGAGCAGGGAGAATCAGGCACGGCCCAAACGCTGGTCGAAGCGGTTCTGAAATACTCTCCCGATCATCTCGGGGCGCTGTTCTACAGGGGATTGCTGTCGGAGCAGGACCCGAAGAACTGCGCCGAGTCCAGGCGACGCGAAATCCACGAGCAGGCCATCCGCAGCATCAGCGATCCCGTGCGCCGATCACTGGAGCTCGGCCTGTTCTACGAACACGCTCAGCAGATGGATCGGGCGGCAGCCGAGTGGCGAAGCGTCCTGGATGCCACGGCTTCACAGAGGACCCAGGACATGCCGGTGCACTTGAAGATCCGGAACATCAGTCCCCGTCACGTGGCGGCCGGCAACCTGTTCGACCTGGCTTGTCGTCAGGGGGATTGGAGGCTCGCGCAAGAGCTGGTCGATCTTGTCAAACGGGAGAATCTGGATAACTGCAAGGGGTACCTGTTCTCCGCTCGGCTGGCTCTTGCCCGCGGTCAGCATGGGGCCGCGTTGACCTGCCTGGACGAGTGTCTCAAGCGTCGGCCGATCTTCTCGTATGGGTACATGCTCCGCAGCAATGTGAAGGCCGCTCGGGGTCAGGAGCAGGAGTCGATTGACGACATTCGTGAGGCGTCTCGTTTGAACCCGACGGACCCACTGATCGCCAAGGCCCGGGCCAATGCGCTGCAGGTCCGCAACGCCGGGCTCGGCGTCAACGCATCGTCCGAACAACGTCTCGAATCCAGGCAGGCTCTCGAACGTGCCGTTCAGCTCGACCCGCGGGACCCGAGTCTGCTTTCCGCCTACGCCGACATCCTCGGTGACGACGATCCGGTGAAAGCGATAGCCATTCGCCAGAACCTACAGATGAATGCTCCGAGTGTGCGCAATGCCGTGATGCTGGGGAGACTGGCGACTGAAGCGGCGGGGAAGGAAACGGACCAGCACAAGCGCGAGGTGCTCTTCCTGGTCGCTGAGACGGCATTCGAGCAGGCCAGACAGATGGACCCAGGTGATGTGTTTCTCCTCGAAAGCTACGCTGCGTATTTCCGGGCCCGTGGGCAGAACGACCGGGCCGGACAGTTGCTGATCGAATCGAAGGACAGTCGGCTCCTGTGGCGCCACTATTACCGGATCAGGGACTTTGCCCAGGCGCGACGCCTCCTGGCAACGATGTACGCCGTGAACGAAACGAAGATCGACGCGCTCAAGGGTCTCCTGCTGGTTGCCGAGGAGACCGCCGACAAGCAAGGCGTGAAGAGATACTCCGAGGAACTCCTGTCGCTCGAAGACAGCGCGATCAATCGACTCGCCCAGGCGCGGGCGTGCCTGAACGTGGGACTGGTCGTCGAGGCCGAGCGGCAATTGCGGGACCTCCGGGAGAGGTACCCCAGCGAGTCCCGCACGTCGCTGCTGGAAGCGCATCTGGCCAAGCGTCGAGGTCATCTTCAGCGAGCGATGGACCTGGTCAATCGAAATCTCGAGGACAACCAGCAGAATGCAGCGGCTTGGCGGCTTCGCGGCGAGATCCTCCTCCTGAAGGGAGACTACAGCCAGGCGATTCTCGATTTCCGCAAGAGCCGCGCGATGCAGGACGATCCGGTCACGACGATTGCCCTCGCCAAAGCGTATCTCTGGGCCGGTCGAGACGACGAAGCGATTGCCGAGCTGCGTCGTGCAGGCGAGCATCCGGACGCGCCTCTGGAGGCCGCTACGCTGCTGGAGGCCACCTATCGCCGACTCGGCCGGACCGATGCCCTCGCGCAGCTCTATGCGGATGCTCTCGCCGAGTCGCCGGACAGCGTGTTCTGGCTCAATCGGGCGGGCGCCTTCGCCGTCGAGCAAGGTCGGTACGATCAGGCCGAGGGACTCTTCCGGAAGGCATTGCAGTTGCAGCCATTGCCCTCCAAGAGCAGCGGCCCGGCGACCGCACCGCTGGATGCGGGGTACTCCACTGCCCTGGACGGATACCTGCGCTCGCTCATTCTGGCAGCCGGCGAACCCGCTGTTGCGGGGCAGGTCCCGCGACCCGAGCGGATGGATCGCGTCTTCCAGGAAGGGGCCCAGTACGTGGATACGCCATACGCCCATGTGGCTTTCTTCCGCATGGCCGAAGCCAGGAAGAAGCTGGGCGACATGGATGCCGCCCGCGCTTACAGTCGGAAAGCAGCGGATAGCGCCTGGTCCAACGAACACCTGGCGGTCGAGGTGCTCTTGCGCGTCTTCATGCTTCTGGGCGAAGAGGATGTCTCGGCTTACTGCCGCGGGCGTCTGGCGACCGAGCCGGACTCCCCAGCGGCCAACTTCGTCCTGTTCAACCTGGCGAAGGCACAGGACAAGTATGACGAATCTATCGATTATATCGATAAGTGCATTCGTCTGTCGGCCGCGGATACCGAGAAAGGCATTGAGCACATGCTTCGCAAAGCGGACCTGCTGACCACGGCGTATGAGAGAACTTCCGACAAGGCGTATCTGGCGAAGGCCATAGCGGCCTATGAAAGTCTCCGGGCGAAAATGCCGACTAACAGCAGTGTCTTGAACAATCTGGCCTACATGCTGGCCCAGGATGACCACCGGCTCACGGAGGCGCTGGAGCACGCCAGGATGGCGGTCGAGCAGAGTCCGGATGTGGCCGGCCATCTGGACACGTACGCGTACGTCCTGCACAGGAATGGCCGAGATGCCGAGGCGGCCGAGATGCTGGCGGCTGCGATCCAACAGTACGAGGCTGAAGGGACCGCGTCGGTGGAAGTCTACGAGCACCTCGGCATGGTGAACGAGGCGCTGGGACAGCAGGAGAAGGCCCGTGCCGCCTATCGTCGCGCGCTGGAAGTGAGCGGGGATGCGGCGTCTGATGCGATGAAACAGCGGATCGGCGCGGCCATTCGACGGCTGACGCAACAAGGGTGATGCAATATGACCAAGACGAGTCCGACGGTCGGCAGCAAGATGCGAGGGACGCCCTCAGGCAGGCGGGTTTCCGAGGGTGCCTTGACGCCCAAGGAAGTCCTGGGTATGCTCCGTCGACACCTTTGGCTCATCTTTTTCATGACGATGCTCGGCGCCGGCATTGGCACAGGCGGCTGGTATCTGGCCCGACGGTTGCTTCCCCTCTATCAGGCGGAGGCCCTGATCAAAGTCCTGCCTCCCGTCGAAACCGACCCCATGGAGATCGTGGCCTCCCAGGTGCAGCAGGATATCCAGTACGGCCACCGCGTCTCTCTCGCCAACCTGATGAAGAGCCAGAGCAGTCTGCAAAGACTCCTGCAGAACACCAAGGTTCAGGACACGACCTGGTATCGACAGACCACAAAGGGCAGAGGAGGGACCCTCGCCGCAGTGCGGTATCTCGAGAAGAATCTCCGCGCCTACCCGCATCGCGAGGCGGAGCACATCGTTGTTTCCATGAGGTGCGGCCAGCCGTCGGAGGCGGCCTTGATCGTCAACGAGATGATCGATCGATTCATCAAGGAGCACGGCGACACCGAGAGACAGGATGTCACCAATAAGCTCGTGGAGTTGACCGGTCGCCAGAGTGCGGTCGAGAAAGATATCCTCGCCAGCGAGCAGGCCCTGCAGGAGGTTCGCGAGAGGACGGGCATCACCGACCTGGAAGTGCCCGCGGCGGGGCGCTATTTCCAGAACACGATCACGATCCGCCTGAACGACCTGGAGCTGCAGAAGAACGAGCTGGATCTGGCCGTCGGGCAGATCAAGACGGACATCGAGAACCTCAGCAGGCTGGCTCAGGGACCGATCACCGAGCAGGTGGCGCATCTTGTCGAGCAGGACCCGGTGGCGCTGGCGCTGGCCCAGCAGATTGCCCTGCTGGAGGCCCAGTTGTCCGGACGGCTCTCCCGGTTCGGCGAGGGCCACCGGAGCGTGCGCCAGACCCAGGAGCAAATCCAGGAACTCCAGACCAGGCGGGACCAGCGAAAGACCGAGATCGCCGAGCAGACCCGCAGGGCGAACCTGAAGAACGCGCAGGACAATCTCCGCATCCTCGAGGGACGACTGGCGGAACTGGATCGCATGCGCCAGGCCGCACAGGCCCAGCAGAAAGCCCTCGACGACGCACGCGCCGAATATGGACGACAGATGAAGATCCGCGACGAGCGGACCGAGACCCTCAACCAGATCAAGACGCAGATCGAGAAGCTGCGAATCATGGTCAAAGACCCGGATACGCCGAAGGTGCAGCTCCTGGGTATGGCGCCGGAGCCGTTGGAGATGGTGGTTTCTCGCAGCATGCTCCTGTGGATTCCGGGCGGGACCCTGCTCGGACTGATCTTCGGACTCTCGATGGCGTTTCTCGTCGAGATGTTGAACGACCTGGTCCGGACCCCCAGTGACATCCGTCGGTTCCTCCGTATCCCGCTGCTGGGGATCATCCCCGATGCGAACGAGGATCGCGCCGTGGACGACGTCGATCTGTGCCACGTGGTGGACGAGGCGCCATACTCGCTGACCGGGGAGTGCTACCGGCGATGCCGGACCAATCTGGAGCTGGCCTTCGACGACACGTTCAAGACGCTGTTGGTCGCCGGCGGCCAGCCTGCCGACGGGAGGACGTCCGTCGCGTGCAACCTGGCGGAGGCGTTCGCCGCCAAGTATGAGAAAGTCCTGCTCGTCGATGGCAACCTGCGTCAGCCGGGCCTGCACCGGGTCTTCCCCCGCGATGGGGCGCAGAGCGAGACGATGCGTCCCGGTGTGACGAACGTCTTGACCGGCGAGTGCACCTACGAGGATGTGATCTCCCCGAGCGGCCTGATGGGTCTCGACGTCATCTTCGCAGGTCCGCCCGCCGCGAACCCGGCGGAACTGCTCGCCAGCCAGCGGATGAGGGAGTTGATCGAAGGTGTGGCCCGGCAGTACGACCGGGTGATCGTCGACACGCCGCCGGTGCTGCTGGTCAGCGATGTCAAGATGCTGGCGCGACTCGCGGACGCCACGCTCCTGGTCTTCAATGCCGCAACCACGAAGCGAGGAGCGGCCGAACGAACGATCTTCGAACTCCAGGACGTGGGCGCCAACGTCGCGGGCTGCGTCCTGTTCGGCGCCGAGGCCATGAAAGGCGGCTACTTCCGCCAGCAATTCAAAGCCTATCGCAAGTACCTCAAGAAACAGATGGCTGTCGGCTCCGCATGAGAGATTTGCGATTTACTATTTTCGATTTCCGATTTACTATTGCCGCCGTGTCGTCCGGCTTGTCGCAGGGGACGACGCCAAATCGTGAATAATAATTCGTGAATCGAAAATCCAGAGGGATCGGATGGACAAGTTCTTGGTGACAGGTGGGGCCGGATTCATCGGGTCGAGTCTATGCAAACGTCTCGTGGCGGAAGGCTGCTTCGTGCGGGTCGTGGACAATCTCCTGACCGGCAAGCGAAGCAACTTGGCGTCGATCATGGACAAGATCGAGATCGTCGAAGCGGACATGGGCGAGCCCGAGGTGGCCCGCTCGGTCATGCAGGGCATCGACGTGGTGCTGCACGAGGGGGCGCTGCCGTCGGTCCCCCGCAGCGTGGACGATCCGGCCTCCAGCCATCGGCACTGCGTGGACGCCACGTTCGCTTTGCTGTTAGCGGCCCGTGACGCCCAGGTGAAGCGGTTCGTCTACGCCGCCAGCTCCTCCGCCTACGGGGACACCCCCACCTTGCCCAAGGTCGAAACGATCCGCCCGGACCCGCTCAGCCCGTACGCCGTCGGCAAGCTCGTCGGAGAGTACTACTGCTCGGTCTTCGCGAAGGTCTACGGCCTGGAGACGATCTCTCTGCGGTACTTCAATGTCTTCGGCCCACAGCAGGATCCGGCAAGTCAGTATGCGGCGGCCATCCCCGCTTTCGTGACCGCGATCCTGAAAGGCCAGCCGCCGACCATTTACGGCGACGGCGAACAGAGTCGCGATTTCACCTACATCGACAACGTGGTACACGCCAACCTGTTGGCCGCCCGCGCGACCAAGACCGCCGGCCAGGTCGTCAACGTCGCCTGCGGCGAGGCCGTGACCGTCAACGCGATCATCGGCATGATCAACCGGCTCTTGGGCAAGAACGTCAAACCGAACTACGTCCCCGCCCGGGTGGGCGACGTGAAGCACTCGCTCGCCGACATCACGGCTGCTCGCAATCTCATCGGCTTCGAACCCATCGTCCCATTCCGCGAGGGCCTCGAACGATCCATCGACTGGTACCGCCGCAACTTCGCCTGACAGAATCGTTGCACGCAAACTACGGCAGTTGCGTGCGGAACACCTGGCCCTCTTCGATCAGCCCAGCGTGGGTCGGGTAGACCTTGGGGGACAGATCGAAGGTCCACTCGTAGGCCTTGACGATCCGGCCGGGCCAGACGACCTGGGCGAAGAAATCGAACGGCGGGTAGTCGATCAGAGGCGCCTTGAGCCTGCGATGCGTGTTGAGCGTCTCGTAGCCGTCCTTACCGGCGCGGACCCAGTAGTCGCCATACCAGTTGAACGGCACCGTCACCGGCGAAACCCCGATCTCCTGGTCGTTCAGCACGACCACGGCGCCCTGCGGCTCCGTGTTGATCGTCAGCGTCCGCTCCACACAGCCTGCCAGGAGAATGGCCGCCAGACACAGGGCAAGACCAAACCATTTTTGATTTTTGATCCGTGATTCTTGATTTCTTGGCATCCGCATCCGTTCCTGTCCTCATTCCGCGATCACACACCGCCCTTTAGCCCACAGACGCAGCGACGCCACCTTCTCCGCCATCGTCGCCGACAACGGCGGTGAACCCTTCAACGCCCCGACGATTCTGTCCGTATCGAGTTCGGTCTTCTCCGCGTAGGCGCCGTGCAGGGCCGCGATCACCGCCTGCTCGATCTCCGAGCCGCTGTAGTCCTGCGACGCCTCCGCCAGCACATCGAGGTCAAACTGGGCCGGGTCGCGGTTGCGCTTGCGCAGGTGGATCGCGAAGATCTCCTTGCGAACCTCCCTTGCAGGCAGGTCCACGAAGAAAATCTCGTCGAACCGACCCTTGCGCAGCAGTTCCGGCGGCAGGGCCTCGATGTCGTTGGCGGTGGCGACCACGAACACCGGCATCTGGTGTTCCTGCATCCAGGTCAGCAGGGTGCCGAACATCCGTTGCGAGAGCCCGCCGTCGGCGCTGCGGCTGGCCGCGGAGGCGAAGGCCTTCTCGATCTCGTCGATCCACAGAATCACCGGCGCCATCATCTCCGTCTGGCGCAGCGCCTCGCGGAGGTTCTTCTCCGACTCCCCGATGTAGCTGGCGTACAGCGTGCTCGGATCCAGTCGCAGCAGGGGCTGCTGCCAGGCGGTCGCGATCGCCTTGGCGCACAGGCTCTTGCCCGCGCCCTGGACGCCCAGCATGAGGACGCCCTTGGGCGGGACGATGCCGAACGCCTTGGCCTCGGGGCTGAACACGTCCTTGCGGTGGTTGAGCCACTTCTTGAGGTTGTTCATGCCGCCGATCTCGTCGAGGTCCAGCGGGGTCTGGATGTACTCGAGCAGGCCGCCTTGCTGGATCATCCGGCGCTTGTTCGCGATGATGACGTTGATGTCGTCGTCGTTGAATCGCTGATCGACCGCGACCGCGTCGCTGATGACCCGCACCGCCTGCCGGCGGGTGAGACCTCGCAGGTTTCGCACGATCGTATCGAGTCCCCTTTGCGAGATGCCCACCTCGATGGGCTTCTTGCGATGCAGCCGTTGCAGCGTCGCGCGGATGATCTGCCCAAGCTCCTGCTCGTCCGGATAGGAAATCTCGAACGGCCGGGCGTAGTTCTTGATGACCTCGGGCAGGTTCCCCGTGCTGTCCACCATGACGATGGCGATGCCGGTCTTGTGGAAGTTGTCCACGAGGTCCCGCAGGATGCGGAGGGCCTTGCCGCTCTTGAGGTGGTCGGCGAGGTCGAGCGTGACGCAGATCGAGCCGGGCTTGGCCTGTGCCATATTCAGCAGTCCGGCCGCCGGCACGTCCGTATCGGCGATGCAAGGGCCGCCGTCGATGGCCCCGTCGCGGACCCCATCGGCCACGGACCACACCCACATGTCTCGTTTGAGCTTGGCGGCGGTCTTGCGGATGATCTCCAGGGCATACCGTTCCTCGTGCGTCACGATGGAGACGCAGTACGTTCCGCCCTCGATCAGTTGCTCGAATCGTTCGAAGTCATTCATCCATTTTTCCTCTGCCGGGCCCTGCGATCGTCGCCGAGGCTCTGGCGGATCGTCAGCTTACCGCAAATGCCGGAAGTCGGCAAGGCCCTCGCCGTGCCCCCAAGAGCGTCACGAGCACCAAGAATCTCAAACTCTCCAACTTGAGGCTCTTGAGGTCCCTGCCCTGCGAATGCCTACGCCCGGCGGGATTCTCTGCAAGTCCCGACTCGGGTTTGTCCCGTCACCGGGTATAGCATGGAGGATGTGCTGGGCACACCCGAACGAAACACGGGGCCTCCTACATCATGCTGCCGGCCCAGAGCGGAAAACCACCCGATCACACGGTTTCGACCCGGCACCGGTGCGAGAGAAGGGAACACGCACTGGCCTTGACGGATGTGCGTGCGACTGTTGACAGGGGGGGCCCGAGAGGGTAACCTTGCCTGTTTCGATGGGTTTGAGCCCTCCCCATGCCGGCGTTGGCGTCGGGGACCTCTTCTATAAGGGTGTGCGACATGAAGGTTTCCGTCAACTGGCTTCGTGAGTATGTGGACATCGATCTCTCCGCCGACCCGACGCGCAGCGGCGCTGCGAGGCGGATCGCCGAGATCCTGATGAACCTGGGCCTGCCCTGCGAGGGGATCGAGCAGGGCGTGGACGATGCGGTGATCGACGTGGAGGTGACGAGCAATCGCGGCGACTGCCTGAGCCACATCGGGATCGCGAGAGAACTGGCCGCCGCGACGGGCAAGACCCTCCGTCTGCCCGAGGTGAAGCTCCAGGAGATGGACCGTCCCGCGTCCGAGTTCATATCGGTGGAGATCCGCGAGCCCGCCGCGTGCGGCCGATATGCCGCGCGGGTCATCGAGGGCGTTCGGATCGGCCCGTCGCCCGACTGGATGGTCAGACGGCTTGAGGCGGTCGGGATGCGGAGCGTCAACAACGTCGTGGATGCGACGAACTACGCAATGATGGAGACGGGCCAGCCGCCGCACGCGTTCGACTACGCGACCATCGAGGGCAAGAAGATCATCGTGCGAAAGGCCGTGCCGGGCGAGCAGCTCGTCAGCATCGACGGGACGCAGTGCGAACTGACGCCGGATATGCTCGTGATCGCGGACGCCAGACGGCCGGTGGCACTGGCGGGCGTGATGGGCGGATTGCAGACGGAAGTGACGGACACGACCACGACGATCCTCCTGGAGGACGCGTGGTTCGATCCGGTGAGCATCCGCACGACCTCCCGGCGGCTGTCGCTGCCGTCGGAGGCGTCTTTCCGGTTCGAACGGATCGTGGATATCGAACGGCTCGAATGGGCATCGCAGCGGACGGCCCAGCTCATCGTGCAGCTTGCCGGCGGCAGGGTGGCCAAGGGCATCGTGGACGCCTACCCGCGCCGGCCGCAGCCCAAGCCGGTCCGCATGAGACCGGCCCGGCTCAACAAGCTGCTCGGGATCGAGATCCCCCAGGAGGCGGCTTTGAGGATCCTGACCGCTTTGCAGTTCGAGCCGCACCTGGAGGGCGATTCGATTGTCTGCACGTCCCCCACGTGGCGCAGCGACATTTCCCGCGAGGTGGACCTGATCGAGGAGGTCGCCCGCGTGTACGGCTACGACAAGGTTGGGACTTGCAGGCGGATTCAGATCGAAGCGAGGCCGGCGGACGCGAGACAGAAGCTCTGCGAGGCCGTCGGCGCATTCCTCAACGGTTGCGGCTATTACGAGACGGTGAACGTGACCTTTGTGGACCGTGGCGCAGCGGATCTCTTCGCCGGCGCGGGAGCGGGACACCTGGCTGTCCGCGATGTCACTCGCAAGACGGGCAATCTGTTGCGTCGGACGCTGCTGATCTCGCTGCTGGAAGTGCTCAGGACGAATGTGAACGCCAGGAACCTGCCGTGCCGCATCTATGAGATGGCCGATACGTTCGTGCCGGCAGGCGCCAAGGACTCGCTGCCGCAGGAACGGACGAAGGTGGCCCTGGTGACCGACGAAGGGCTGCGACCGCTTCGCGGGGCGGTTGAAAGTCTGATCCGAAGCCTCCATCGCACCGTGGACGTGCGATTCGAACCTGCCAAGCTGGCCTGGGCCGAGGTGGGGGCGCGTATCCTGGCCAACGGTCGCGAGATCGGCCAGGCGGGCGTGTTTTCGGATGCAGTCCGCCAGAAATATGATTTCAAGGACCTGACGCCGTGCGGCGCCGAGCTGGATTTCGAGGAGCTGATGGCTCTCGAGAGCGGGCCGATCAAGATCCGACCCATTCCCCGCTTCCCGGCGGTCGATCGCGACCTGTCGATTCTCGTGTCCGAGCAGACGGCGTGGGACGGGATCGCCAAGGCCGTCGAGAGCGTCGCGCCGCCGGAGCTGGAGGACATCCGGTTCGTGGACATCTACCGTGGCAAGGGAATCGCGCCGGGCAAGAAGAGCGTCACACTCTCGCTTCGCTTCCGTGACGAGGACGGCACGCTCACGCACGATGCGGTGGACCGTCACCAAGCGGCCATCCTGGAGAGTCTGGCCAAGGCGGTCGGCGCCGAGCTGCGGACCGTATAGGAGAGACGACGCGCAGTCGTGATTCTGTCATCCTGAGCGGTAGCGAAGGATCTGGGCCGGGCAAGAGAACCAACCACATTGGCCGTCGCTGCCCGGATGCTTCACTTCGTTCAGCATGACAATCCTGCGTGGGTGGGGGAGAATCCGGCCTCACCTGCTTTCCAAGGGCTCGCGATTTCCTGAAGACAAGACGCACGAGGAGCCGATAACACAAGGGACCAGCGCCGCGACGGCGGGGCTCGTGTGTGTGGTACGCCGCAGGTCGGCCAGATTTCCTTGACCGAGCGTCGCGGATTTGTTATATGTAGATTGCAGGCTGACCCCTGCGGTGTTCGTATCTCGGGCGTGTATTTGAAGGAACCGATACCCGTACTGAGGGAGGATCAGGCCTTGACGGGCCGAGCATGCCTGCCCAGCAGGACTTTCGGACGCAAGCAACGATCTGCCCACCTGATAGTAATGGGTCCCTTCAATCGCCCCTTTTACGGCACAGGTGGAGGTGAGCTGGCATATAAGAAAAGGGCCTGTATTGCACAGGCCTTTTTTGTTTCCCGCTAAGGCATCCCCTCGGCAAGTTATCGGGCAGGGGGACATGTCGCCGTCTGCAAACCCTTGTTTCTTTTGGGCTTAAGCGATCCCTGTGAATTGCCGATGACAACGCAGGGCTTGCCCGCACCGGTGGGGGCCCGTTGCATGTGGATGATTGGATAGTGAGGAGATGAGATGCCGAGTGTTCGAAGTTTCACGGTCCTGCCGGCACTGCCTGAATCGCTGATGGAGTTGAGTGTTCTTGCCAGGAATCTGTTCTGGTCCTGGAATCCCCAGTTTGTTGAGTTGTTCAAGAGGATAGACCCGGCCCTGTGGGCTGCCTGCGGTCATAACCCGGTGAAGCTCCTCGGAATGGTTTCGCAATCGAGGTTGGAAACCCTGTCGCAGAATGAGAGCTTTCTCAACGAGCTGCGGCGTGCGTCCGAGAGTCTGTCGGAGTACGTGCAAGCATCGACGTGGTATGAGAAGGTTTGCGGCGAGAACCCGGATGCGGTCATTGCGTATTTCAGCGCGGAGTTTGGTCTGCACGAGTGCCTGCCGATCTACGCGGGCGGCCTGGGCATTCTGGCGGGCGACCACCTCAAGAGCGCGTCGGACCTCGGCATCCCGCTCGTGGGCGTCGGCCTGATGTATCAGAAGGGCTACTTCCGCCAACACTTGAATGTCGATGGCTGGCAGCAGGAGGAGTACCACGAGAACGATCTATTCAACATGCCGGCCGAATTGGTGCGAGACGCCGGAGCTCGCCCCTTGACGATCTGGGTCGAGTATCCGGGTCGCTCCGTGGAGGCGCAGGTCTGGTCCATCTCGGTGGGCCGGCTCAAGCTGTATCTGCTCGACACGAACATCCCGTCGAATTCCCCGGGCGATCGTATGATCACCAGCAGTCTCTACGGCGGCGACCGTGAGCTGCGGATTCGCCAGGAGATCCTGCTGGGCATCGGGGGCTTGAGGGCGCTGGCGGCACTGGGCATCTCGCCGTCGGTGTGTCATATGAATGAGGGTCACGCGGCATTCATGGCTCTCGAACGGATCCGCCTGGTTCGCAACGCCACGAACATCGGCTTCGAAGAGGCGCTCGAAGCGACGAAGGCGGGAAACATCTTCACCACGCACACCATCGTCAAAGCGGGCCTCGATGAGTTCGAGGTGGACTTGATGGACAAGTACTTCAGCGGATACTATCCGCAGCTCGGCGTGGATCGCAGGCAGTTCCTGTCACTGGGCAGGATTCTGCCGGACGATGAGAGCGAGCCGTTCAAGATGCCCGTGCTCGCAATCAAGCTCAGCAGCTATCTCAATGGCGTCAGCAAGCTGCACGGCCAGATCTCCCGCGAGGTCTGGGGTTCGCTGTGGCCCGGACTGCCGTCGAGAGAGGTGCCCATCACGGCGATCACCAACGGGATTCACCTGACGAGCTGGCTGTCGGACGAGATGTCGTCGCTGTACGAGCGGTACATCGGACCAACGTGGTCCTCGACGGTCTACGACAAGTCGGCCTGGGAACAGGTGGACCACATCCCCGACGAGGAGCTGTGGAGCGGGCACCAGCGCTGCAAGGACCAATTGATCGTCTTCGCTCGCAAGCGATTGATGGCCCAGATGCAGCGCCGCGGAACCTGCCAGGGGGAGCTGCGTCAGGCGGAGGAGGTGCTCGATCCCGAGGCACTGACGATCGGCTTTGCCCGGCGGTTCGTGGCCTACAAACGCGGCGACCTGCTCCTGCGGGATGCCGAGCGCCTGGCCCGATTGCTCAACGACCCGGAGCGACCGGTGCAGATCATCTTCGCCGGCAAGGCGCACCCGAAGGACAACGCCGGCAAGGAGATCATCCGCAACATCGTCCGCTTCACCTCGCAGGAGATTGTCCGTCGGCGGATCGTCTTCCTGGAGGATTACGATATCGACGTCGCCCGCTTCCTCGTGCGGGGAGTCGATGTCTGGCTGAACAATCCGAGAAGGCCGATGGAGGCCAGCGGCACCAGCGGTATGAAGGCGGCGGCCAACGGCGTTCTGAACCTCAGCACCCTGGACGGCTGGTGGTGCGAAGGCTACGTCCCGGATGGCGGCTGGATCATCGGGGCCGGAGAGAACTATGACAACCTCGACTACCAGGATGTCGTCGAGTCGCAGGCGCTGTACAACGTGCTGGAGAGCGAGGTCG
Organism: Sedimentisphaerales bacterium; assembly: GCA_034678485.1. Taxonomy (GTDB): domain Bacteria; phylum Planctomycetota; class Phycisphaerae; order Sedimentisphaerales; family Anaerobacaceae; genus PLanc-01. The sequence continues at coordinate 46,084 of JAXDBU010000180.1, forward strand.
TGCCTCTGTTCTACAACCGATCGGCGGACAACACGCCTCGCGCCTGGATTGGGCGAATGAAGACGTGCGTCAAGTGGGTGGCGCCGAGGTTCAACACGCATCGCATGTTGGCGGAATACACCCGTCGGTTCTACTGTCCGGCGGCGACCCGCTACCACCATCTGACGAACGGCACGCTGGCCCGGGCGAAGGCCATTGCCCGCTGGAAATCCGAGATTCGGCACGCCTGGTCGCACTTTGCCGTGCGGGACGTCATGATGAAGGCCGCCAATGGGAACGGCGGTGAGCAGTTGAATCCCAGCCAGCCGCAACTGAAAGTGGGGACGGAGCTCACGGTGCGTGCTCTCGTCAACCTCGGACGGGTTCCGCCGCGAGACGTGATGGTGGAACTCTACCACGGCCCGACCGATTCCTGGGGCAACATCCGAGACGGGATGGCAGTTGAGATGGCCTACGAGCAGAAGGCTGACGGCAATGGCGAGTACTGGTTCAGCGGGCGGATGGAATGCCGAACCACCGGCCAGCACGGCGTGGCAGTCAGAATCCTGCCCAATCACCCGGACCAGAGCAGCCCGTTCGAGATGGGCTTGGTCCTGTGGGAGCAGAACTGAGCCATCTGCGATTGAGCATCTGCAATTTGCGATTGGGCTTCAGGTCACCGTGCGCCGGGTAGCCCAAGTCTCGAACAGTCAGTCGCGAGGGGCAAATCTACTTGGTTTCTCGCTCGCTCAGGAGTTCATAGGCGGCGTCGGACGACGTCGCCTTTTCCAGAGCCGCCTTGAATTCGGTGTCCAGCATGAGCCGGCTGATTCTCGCCAGAGCCTGGATGTGAGGACCCGTCTGATCTTGTGGAGAGACCAGCAGAATAACGATCGACACCGGTTTGCCGTCGACGCTCTCGAAGTCGATCGGGCTTGCCGCTACGCCCAGAGCCATCACCAACTCTTTGACGGCGCTGCACTTGCCGTGTGGAATCGCGATGCCCGAGCCGATGCCGGTGCTGCGCGTCCTCTCTCGCGTGAAAACCGCGTCCAAGACCGTCTGACGGCCCTGGATCAGCCGGTTGCTGTCGAGAACATCTACCAACTCCGTGATGACCGCGTCTTTGTCCTTGCCCTCCAACGGGACCTTGACACACGCCGGTTGTAGTATCTGCGTCAGAATCATCTCAAGAACGACCAAAGAAACCCACACTGACTGTTTCGGAACAAGCGGCGCAGTATAGCGATGCGGAGACCCTCTGCCAAGTATTTTATTTTGCGAAATGAACAGGTCGGACTTGTGTCGATATCATATGCATTGCGGCCCGCTGACGAGTCGTTCCTTTGGCCATTGACAGCAGGGCGGTTCGGTGTTTCGGAGCCAGGCGGTGAGCAACGACGACAGCAAGAGAATCGAGAAGATCCGAGAACGGGTCAAGGAGTTCCCGACGGGTCCCGGCCTGTACTTCATGAAAGGCCCCGACGACGTCGTGCTCTACATCGGCAAGGCCAAGAGCCTGCGGTCCCGCGTCGCCAGCTACTTCCAGCCCAGCAGCAATCTGGAGGCATCCCGGGGCCCGCACATTGTGGAAATGGTCAACCGGGTCCGCACGGTCGATTATCTCGAAGCCGAGAGCGAGGTCGATGCCATGCTCAAGGAGGCCCGCCTGATCAAGGACATCCGTCCGCCATACAACATGGATTTGACGGATGACAAGACGTTCCCCTACCTGGAGATCACGGTCCGTGAAGACTTCCCGGCCGTCTGCATCACCCGCAAGCCCAAGGAGAAGGGGACGGTGCTGTTCGGCCCGTTCACCAACGTCCGTGACCTGCGCGGGGTGCTCGTTGAATTGCAGAAGATCTTCAAGTTCCGCACGTGCGGCCTGGAGATCGACCCCGACGACTCGAAACGTCGCTTCTTCCGCCCGTGCCTGCTGTACAGCATCCACCAGTGCACGGCGCCGTGCGCAGCCCGCGTCGGGAGGGCCGAGTACCGCAGGGTGGTCAAAGACCTCATTCGCTTCCTGCGATCCAGGCGTTCGGTGGTGCTCCGCGAGATGTATGAGCAGATGACCGAAGCGTCGAAGCAGCTCCGGTACGAGCAGGCTGCCACGCTCCGCGACCGCATTCGACTGATCGAGAGCCTCGACCAGCGTGGCACGCTCGACGAGCACGCCCAGCCGGAGGTGTTCGCTGGGGACCCGACCGAGGCCCTCGTCAAGCTCCGCGACATCCTCCAGACACCCGGCCAGGTTCGTATTATCGAAGGGATGGATATCGCCAACATCAGCGGCGCCGAGGCGGTCGGATCGCTCGTCAAGTTCATCGACGGTCGGCCCTTCAAGAACGGCTACCGCCGATTCCGGATCAGGACCGTCCAGGGCATCGACGACTATGCGATGATCGCGGAGGTGGTCCGGCGCCGCTACAAGTACGCTCTGCGAGGCGAGGAGCTATGGCCCGACCTGATCCTCATCGATGGCGGCCTGGGCCATCTGCACGCAGGCGAAGCGGCATTGAAGGGGATGATCGCGGAAGCGGTTACGGCAGGGGGGGCGGAGGTGGAAATGGCCCACACGAAGATGGCGTCCATCGCCAAACGCGAGGAGGACATCTATCTCCAGGGTTCCGCACAGCCTCTGAAGCTGCCCGCCAACTCGCCGATTCGCAAGCTCCTGCAATACGTCCGTGACGAGGCCCACCGCTTCGCCCAGCACTATCACCACATCCTCCGCACGAAGAAGATGCTGAACGAGGACCCGTAGTCTACTTGGCTGCGCTCTTCTCGGCAGACGAGGTACGGAATTCTCCCGATCGATACGCCGGGAAGTAGTCGGTATGCGGACTGCCCTGGGCCCTCACGATGCCGTCATAGCGGCCATGATCGAAGATGCGACCGCAGAAGTAGGCGGGCCTTACCCCGGAGGACCACTGGCGTTTGAATTCCGCGAGGCCGTCCTTGACGTCATGGCGAGTCCCCGCCGGACCGGCGAAGTCGATCCATCGCACCCTGGCAGTGAGGTGCTGAATGGCAGACCAATACAGCGCATAAGCCGCTCGGTGTTCGTATCCGACAGCGTCCATGCATGTCAGGTGGCTGTAGGCCACATCGTCCTGGATGTACCAGGACATCATCCCGACCGTATCCTGTCCCCTGACGGCGCGGAACAACAGAAAACCGGGCACATGCATCTGCATGAGGAACGCTTCCGGCGAGAATCTGTGCATGCCCTGGAGGTCGTGTCTCTGGATGAGGCATTCGTAGAGACGGACCCAATCATCGAGGTGATCGCTCGGATTGGGGCACTGCTCGACCTCAAGGTGACGCAGCGCCGCCCTCGCGTTGCGCTGCGCGCTTCTACTGACTGTTGCCTTGATTGGACAGTGCGTGTCGAGCACATAGTGCTCTTTGAACTGGATCATCCGGTCGGGAAAGCAGTCGTGGAGCTGAGCCTCCGTGTATGCGCCGAAGGGATCGGGCACAAGGCAGATGGATACCAGCTCCGAAGCCAGATCGTCGAGATCGGCCCTCAGGCCGGACCAGTCCCGGCACGCGAACAGAGGGTAGCACCCCATGGCATCCCGGTACGGCGAATGGGGAATCGGCCGATCGAGGACCCAGCCCCCGCTGCGCGGCAGCTCGCGAGGCGCGCCATAGTCCGCAAGCGACCTGGCGTAATTAGGATGAGCGTATCCTGTCAGCATCATGATGTCTCACACTATATGATACTTCGACAGAACGCGGGGGGGGCATTACCCGATTGCCTGTCATCGCACTGCGTCGTTCGTGAGTCCGATAATCCTTCCTGTGCAACCGGCACCCCGTCCGTCGACGACATCGTGCGCGGCGCTGTGCTCCGGTAACTGTTGGAAACAAGGGCCAGAGGCACATCACGACATCAAACGAGGCTTGCGTCCACGGGACAAGAGCCCCGCTTTCTCGTTTGCCGCGTTTACGGCCTGGACTTGCGGTACACGCGGACGTAGTCCACTTCGAAACGAGCGGGGAATCCAGTCGCGGATGGGTCGCCGCCGTTAGTGCCGCCGAGGGCGAGGTTCAGCAGCATATAATGCGGCTCATGGAATGGATTCGCCTTGTCCGGCGTCGCGTTGATCGTCTTGCTCAGATCGACCGTGTTGAGCAACTCGTCATCGACGTAGAGTCTGATGCTTTCCTCGTCCCAGTCCATCCGCCAGACGTGGAACTGTGACGACCACTCGGGATCGGCGAACTCCGTGATCGGTTTCTTGAGGTCGTCCCAGACGGCTCGCCATCTGGTGCCGCTGGCCCAGCAGGCGTTGGCCAGGAGCATGCCGCGATAGTATTCCATGATGTCGATCTCGCCGCAGCCCGGCCATTCGCGGGCGGAACCGAGCGTCCAGAAGGCAGGCCACAGGCCCGAACGCGTGTCGATCCGGCCTCGCATCTCGAAGCGGCCATAGGTCCAACTGTGTCGTCCAATCGTCTTGATGCACGCGGACGTGTATTCGATGTGTTCCCTGTTGCGACGCCAACTCCTGTCGTTTGGACTGTAATCGCGATTGGCTCGGCGCTCCCGACGCGCCTCGATAATGAGCAGACCGTCCTGGCAGAACGCATTGTCGGGCTGGTACCATTGCAGCTCTTCGTTCCGCACGAAACCCTGTTCGCAAACCCAGTTGTTGGGGTCGGGCGCACCGTCTCGGTCGAACTCATCCGCCCAAATCAGCTTGTGGCCAGGCATCTTCGTCTGAGCGACGCCGGCTCCGACAAGAGCCAACCACACCACGACCACACCGCATTTTCCGGCCATGCCAATCCTCGCAATCACCAGTCACTTGATGGTCACGCCGTACATAGTAGCGTAGTGGTGGGCGAGACCCTCAACCAGTTCATCCAACAGCGTCGCATCGAGAAGGCCGCGGGCTATCTGATCGGCAATGGCGGGTCGGCAGAGGCAGAGAGGGCCTACGTTGTGGGTTCGGCGAGGTCTCCGTCCCGCGAGGTTGGGTCCTCGTCGGCTGCCGGCTCGCTTGCCTCGGTCGCGACGGAACTCGGCTCCGCCGGGTTGTACTGACCGGTCTCCGTCGAAGCGGTGGATTCCGTAGAACCGTATTGGCCCGTGTAAGGCGTTGAATTCGGGTCTTTGTACCCGTAGTCGTTCATCCCGGCGGCGTCTTTGACATCCGAGGCGACTTCGTTCGTGATCTTGTTGACGTCGCGGGTGACCTCGTCGGCGCTGTCCTGGAACTCGCGCATTCCCTTCTTGAACTCGTTGACACTCTTGCCCAGACTGCGCGCCACGTCCGGCAGGCGCCGCCCGAAGACCAGCAGGCCGATGATGAGGATGACGATCCACTCGCCGCTGCCGGGCATCGAGATAAATGCCATATGTTGCGAGAGCCCAGTCATAACGATCCCAATTCAATGCGCACAGTCTGATTCTCTGTCATAGACAGTCCCTGCCCTCCATACGTCCGGTCCGGAGGCATGTTTGGGCGCAGAAGGACCACCTTATGCAATATTGTACCACCCTTGTAGTGAGGCTGGGAAGCCGGGGGAGTGGATTTTTCGCTTGTCAACGTCTCCCGGCTGGGTACGATGGGGGTGTTGTGTTTTCCACGCGGTAGATACCTTGATGAACGCGGTGAGCAAGTCCATGAAGAAACTGGTCGCGGATCGGACGAGTCTGATCGATGCAAGTGGAATACGTAAGGTTTTTGCCCTGGCAGGGGAGCTGAAGGACCCGGTCAATTTCTCGATTGGCCAGCCGGATTTCGACGTGCCGGAGCCGCTCAAACGCGAGGCGATCAAGGCCATCGAGGTTGGATTCAACCGGTACTCCCAGACGGCCGGTGAGAAGGACCTCATGGACAGGATTGCGGCTCAGGTCACTGCTGAGTTCGGCTGGAAGGACCCCGCGGTTCTCGTCGCCAGCGGCGTCAGCGGCGGTCTGCTCCTGGCGTTCCTGGCGCTGATCAACCCGGGCGATGAAGTTATTATCCCCGACCCATATTTCGTCATCTACAAACACGTCGTGAACCTGCTGGGCGGCAAGTGTGTCTTCGTTGACAGCTATCCGGGCTTCCGCCTTCCTGTAGACAAGATTGCCGATGCGATCACCGACCGCACCAAGATGATCATCCTGAATTCGCCGTGTAATCCGACGGGGATCGTGTACTCGCCGTCGGAGATCCAGGCTCTGGCGAAGGTGGCGGCGGAGAAGGACGTCCTGGTGCTCACCGACGAAATCTATGAGCAGTTCAGCTACGACGGACCGGCCACGAGCATCGGCAAGCACTGCGAGAACGTGCTCGTCATGCGCGGCTTCAGCAAGAGCTACGCGATGACCGGGTGGCGACTGGCGTACGTCGCTGCGCCGTCGTCGTTGCGTCCGGTCCTCGAGGAGATGACCAAGATCCAGCAGTACACGTTCGTCTGCGCGCCGACGCCGTTTCAGCGGGCCGCCATCGCCGCGATGAGCTATGACCCCCACGATCTCGTGAAGGACTACATTCGCAAGCGGGATCTGCTGTACGATGGGCTCAAGGACAGGTTCGAGCTGTCCAGGCCGCAGGGGGCGTTCTATGCGTTCCCCAGGGCGCCGGGCGGTTCGTCGGGCAGCGAGTTCGTCAAACGGGCGATCCAGAACAACGTGCTCGTCATTCCCGGCAACGTCTTCAGCGAGAAGGATACGCATTTCCGAATCAGCTTCGCGACGACCGACGAGAACATCCAGCGCGGCGTGGACATTCTGCGCCGCCTGGCGTAGCCAGAGCTCGGAAGGGAGATCGGAGGGGAGAATTTTGAGGTGCCTGGACGGGCGGTGTTGCGGACAACGCCGTAGAGCGGTAGAATCGCCAGCATGAGAAGGATAGTCCGAGCAACTCTGATTCTGGCGGCGTGTGCCGGGGCGTGCCCCTCGTCCCATGGGGCGGCCCCCGCTGAGGCGAGCGCCATCGTTCATCCCGCCAAAGCGGCGGTCATCCCCTGTGAAGGCACGATCGACGAGGCCCTGTTCTACTCCATTCGGCGACGGACCGAGATCGCGATGAACGACGGGGCGCAGTACCTCATCTACCAGATCGGTACGTACGGCGGGATGGTCGATGCGGCGGACTCCATTGCGAAGTACCTGATCCAGGATGTCGCTGCACGCGGACATACCGTCGCTTATGTCACGACGCAGGCCATCTCGGCCGGGGCGCTCATCAGCGTGTCGTGCCAGGACATCGTCATGCGCGAGAGCACGACCATCGGGGATTCGGCCCCGATCTCCATGGGGGGCAAGCTCGAAGGTGTCGAACGGGAAAAGATGGAGAGCTTCATCCGCGCCGCGTTTCAGCGGGCCGCCGAGGCCAACCACTATCCGGATCTGCTGCTCAAGGCCATGGTCAGCGTCCAGATCGAGGTGTATCGCATCCAGAATCGTCGAACGGGAAGCTATGAGTTTTTCGAGGGCAACAAGCTGCCGACGGATGCGAATGAATACGACATCGCCAACGCCCAGGAGATCAACGGCGACGACGAGTTGCTGACACTGACGGAGTCGCAGGCCCTGGAGTATGGGATCGCAAGGGCCGTCGTCAGCGACGTGAACGAAGTGCTGGCCTTCCTCGCAAACCGCGATGGCGTGAAGTTCGCCGGACCACCGATTGTCTTGGAAACCACCTGGTCGGAACACATGGTCAGTTGGCTGACCTCTCCCGCCGTGCTGGGGGTCCTTGTCATGTTGGCGATGTTGGGTGTGTATATGGAGTTCAGCACGCCGGGCTTCGGGTTGCCGGGCATCGCGGCGGTTATCTGTTTTGCTCTGATCCTCGGCAGCAAGTACATGGTCGGCATGGCCAATTGGGTGGAAGTCGTGCTGTTGTTCGCGGGGATCTTCCTGCTGTTGGTCGAAGTGTTCGTGCTGCCGGGCTTCGGAGTCGCCGGCATTCTTGGGATTGCGATGATCCTCATCGGCCTGTTTGGCATGTTGATCCGCAACGCCCCGGATGAGTTTCCCTGGCCTCGTACCCCGGCGGATTGGGACGCATTGTCCTCCGGCGTGATCTCGCTGACGCTGGGATTCGCAGGATTCGTCGTGCTGGCGTGGATCTTGTCTCGATATCTGCCAAGGCTGCCTTTTCTGAGCGGCCTGATCCTGGCCCCGACCCCAGGGGGCAGGGGGGCGGGGTCGCGGGTGAGCATGACCGTCCCACCCCAGAGCGCCGGGCAACAGTTGCAGGTGGGCCAGGTCGGTGTCGCCGTCACGAGGCTCAGGCCCGCGGGCAAGGCCCGCTTCGGCGACGCCTTCGTGGACGTCGTCGCGGTGGGCGAATTCCTCGACAAAGGCACGAGAATTGCCATAACTGGGATAAACGGTAGCCGAGTTGTCGTCAAACATCTTGAGCAGGGCGGCCCGGCCTGAGACGGGGCCGCTGCCGCTGCACCTGGATGAGATCGCGTCGTCTTGTCAGGGGAAGGATGACATCTGTGGATTGGTGGCTCTTATTTGCGGTTTTTCTGTTCATCGCTTGTGCCGCGTTGATTGTGGCGGAAGTGTTCATTCCGAGCTTCGGTCTGCTGAGCATCTGTTCAACCGCCTGTCTTGTGGGCGGCATCTGGATCTTCTTTCACCACAGTCCGGCCGCCGGATGGACCGGCGTGGTCGCTGCTGTTGTCATGGTGCCCTCGCTGCTCGTGATGGCGTACAGGGTGTTGCCGAAGACACGATTCGGCAAACGGGTGATCCTGGCGCCGCCGGTGCGGGACCGCGGTGATGCGATCCCGGATACGACGGAATTGGCGCAGTTGATCGGGCACGCGGGCCGGGTGATTACCGCGATGCGACCGGTAGGCATGTGTGATTTCGACGGGCGACGGGTTGAATGCGTTGCCGAGAGCGGGTATCTACAGAGGGACAAGCAGGTCAAGGTGATTCGCGTCGAAGGGACCCAAGTGACGGTGCGGGTCATGGACGAGACTTAGAGAAAGGATCGAGAGATGTCACAGATCGATGGAGTGTTGTTGCAGGGGAATCCGGTTTTCATGGCAGTCCTGATCGTCATCGGCATCGCAGTGCTTGTGGTGGCCCTGATCGTGCTGAAGTTCGCACGGCTATGGCTCCAGGCCTATTTTTCCCGCGCCGACGTCCGCCTGAGCGAGTTGATCGGAATGTGGCTGCGACGTGTCGATTCCCGGACGATCGTGCTCAGCAAGATCACCGCGGTGCAGGCGGGTCTGCAACTGACGACGAAGGACCTCGAAAGTCATTACTTGGCGGGCGGGCGCGTCCCGAACGTCGTGCGAGCGCTCATTGCGGCCGACCGCGCCAACATCGATCTGAGTTTCAAGACGGCCACCGCCATCGATCTGGCCGGGCGGGATATCCTCGATGCGATTCAAACCAGCGTCAACCCGAAGGTGATCGATTGTCCCGATCCCAAGAAAGGCAAGGAGACCATTGACGCCGTGGCGCAAGACGGCATCCAGCTCCGGGCCAAGGCCCGCGTGACCGTGCGGACGAACATCCAGCGCCTTGTCGGCGGCGCCACGGAGGAGACGATCATCGCCCGCGTCGGCGAGGGCATCGTGACGACCATCGGCAGCTCGATCACGTACAAGAACGTGCTCGAGAACCCCGACCGGATCTCCAAGGCGGTGCTGGACAAAGGGCTCGACGCCGGGACCGCGTTTGAGATCCTCTCGATCGACATTGCCGATGTGGACGTGGGCGAGAACGTGGGCGCCCAGCTCCAGGCAGCCCAGGCGGAGGCGGATATGCGGCGTGCGAAGGCCGAAGCGGAGAAACGACGCGCGATGGCCGTCGCCCGCGAGCAGGAAATGCGGGCGCTGGTCGTCGAGAACGAGGCGAAAGTCCCGCTGGCCATCTCGGAGGCCTTCCGCTCGGGCAATCTCGGCATCATGGATTACTACCGGCTCAAGAATATCGGAGCCGACACCCAGATGCGCGAGTCGATCGCCAAGCCGAAGAAGCCGGACCAGGCGTGATGGGCGTGCAATCAGGATGGGCTGCTGCTGATGGGAATGTTGATCGGACAATTTGAAGTGCTGGCTCAGGGATCCGGCCTCGATGAATGGGGCGATATCCTGGTCTTTGTCGTGATGGCGATTCTCTGGCTGGTCGGCGGACTGGCCAAGGCGATGAGCAGCAAGAAGACGCCCGAGCAGCGTCGCCAGCAGGAACCGGCCGCAGGACAGCGCCAGGGCAACCGACGCGAGACATGGCAGGATCGCCTGGCTCGCAAGGCCCAGGAGATTCAACGGGCTGCCGAGGCCAAGGCCAGACAGTTGCAGCAGCAAGCACGGCCACATGGCTCGACGGAGGCATCGTCCGCTGAGCCCGGGCCTCCTCAGCCCCCGGCGGGCAGGATCACCATTCGCCGGGCGTCTCAAGGCGACTCGGTGATGGTCTACGAGCGTCCTCCATCCCAACCTCAACCCGTCCGGAGGACGCCACGGCACAAGAACACGCTCGCGGCCCAGCGAATTGCGGAACCCCGGTCGGTGAAGCCGGCGATCTCGCAGGCCGTCGATACGTCCTTGCCCGTTGTTCGCCACAAATCTCCGCAGCCGCCCGACGTGCAGACCGGCGCACCGTCGGGGCGGCCTGCGAGTCTCCAGTCCAGCGACATCATCGACTACAGCGATCCGGACGCCCTCAAGAAGGCCATTCTGCACTACGAGGTTCTCGGCAAGCCGTTGGCATTGCGCGAGTCGTCAGAAGGGCAATCCGTATTCTGAGTGGGATTTGTCACTCCATGTTCGCGGATGTGTGATCGTCCACGGGGCATCCAATCCCGGATACTGCCCCCTATGCAACGTCCCATAAGATATGTTATGTTTCATTCGGGTCTTGCCGCCGGAGGTGGTTCCGCGGCGCTGCTTGCGAGGTGCTCACGGGCTTCCGACGGCCGCGTGGGCGGCTGTTTGACAGAGGTTCTCCCACATCAGACCGATCGTGTCCGACAGACCGAGGTTCTGCAGGACAATCGAGATGTTCGTCGCGGGATCGACGTTCGGCCTGAGGTCCTTGTCGATCTTTCGCTGCAAGTTGATTACCGAGGAGGCGAATTTCACCCGGTCACAATAGAGTAGCGCCGTTCTGTAGTACAAATCCAGTGTGTCGGCGTCCAACTGTTGGGGCTGCGTGATCAACGCGAGCGCTTCGGACGCCTTGCCGATCTCAAACAGCGAGACGGCCAGCTTCGTGGCGGCACGGGAGAATGTGGGATTGATCTGCAACGCGACCTGGAAACAATCGCAGGCTTCCTGAAGGTGCAGCGCATTCATGTGAAGGATGCCCAGCCGGTAGTGCAGATCGGGGTTGCTCGGGAACCGAGCCAATTGGTGCTCGTGGGCGGCCAAGATGGTCTGTTCCAGGCTCCGACCGTCCGTGGGCGCCGGCAACAGGTTCGCCTCGAGTGCCGCTTTGAGAATGAGCTTGGCGGTCTCGGCGAACAGGAACGACGTATTGGGCTGGATCGCCGAAGCCAGGGACAGGGTGTTCAGGGCCTCTGCGTCCAGTCCGGCGAGCTTCTGGGCGGCGGCCAGGCCCATATAGGCTTCCACGATCTCATCGTTGATTTCGATGGCCTTGTTGAACTGCTGGGCCGCAAGCTGGTCGGCGTGCATTTTCAGGTAGCTGGTGCCCAGTTTGATGGTTACCTCGAGGAAGTCCGGGCAGATCCGCAAGGCCTGCTGGTACAGAGTAATCGCGTCACTGATCCCTCCCATCATGCCGACGATATCGGCCTGTTTGGCGACCAGGTCCGCCCGGTCGGGCTCCTCGGTCAGGAGGATTTCCACGCGATCCAGGGCCTCCTGGAGCTGTCCCTCGCACAGATGCTGTTCCAGTGTCTCGTCCGGTGCGACGAAGTTGTCCGGGTGGATCAGGATGGCCGTGTTGAAGGTCGCAATGCCTTTCGGATACTCGCCCGTGGCAACGTACAGGTGCCCGAGCGTGACGAGGGTCGAGATGTCATCCGGGTAGAACTCCTTCAAGGGCTCGTACTGGGCGATGGCATCGGCGATACGTCCATCCTTGAAGTAGATGGCTGCCAATCGCTGGGCGGGCAGTTGGAGCTGGCCGTTGAACTTGATGCAGTCCTGATAGAACTCGACGGCCTGAGCCTGGTGGCCGAGCCGCTCGTAACAATGGCCCAAGGTATAGAGCGCCAGCGTGTTGCTCGGCTGTCGTACATAGATCGAGTTGAGCTCCTGGATTGCTTCCTTGAGATTGTTCTCCTGCAGCAGCAAAGCCGCCGCGGCCATCCGTCCCGACCCGCACGATGGACTGCTGAAGAGGTACAGCTTCACCTGTTCCCGAGCCTCCGAGAACTTGCCGTGCCCCATGAGGTCGAGGATATGGTCCAATTGCGGGTTCTCAGGCATCTCGGCGTCCGTCTGGGCCTGTCTTCGCTCGCGGAGCCAGTGCCAGATCAGTTCGGATGTGTTGACTGTAATCGCCCTGCCGAGAATCTCCAGTAAACCGTACATCCCTCACTCCTGATATTCTATCGTATGATGCCGGGAATCAAGGTACTGATGAGGTATCGTCCAATTCGCGCAGGGTGTTAACCTGCGCCCAAACGCGTCGGGCGGGCATGGGACATCTGGATGCGACAGCGTGGCGGTTGTGTGTGTTGTAGGGTCTGTTTGGGATTTGAACGGAAGTTATCGGACCCTTTGGCGGTAGGGTGCGTCCGGAGCGCCCCCCCTGCCTGGGTGCACGTGATCTACAGGACGGAATACGCGCGTGGGTTATGCGTCGTTGGGCTGAGTGTGCTTCTCGATCTCGCTCAGATAGGCCACGGTGCGCTGGAGGTGATCCGTAACATGCTTGAGCCGGAGCATGGTCCGAATCCGCGTCAGCAGTTCCAGGCGGTTGATCGGCTTGCTGACGAAGTCGTCCGCGCCGGAATCGAGACCGCGTTCGATGTCGCCGAACTCATTGAGGGCGGTCACCATGATGACCGGGATGTCGGTGGTCTCGGGACGGCCCTTGAGTCTCCTGCAGACCTCGAAACCGCTCATCTTGGGCATCATGACGTCGAGAAGAACCAAATCGGGTTTGCTCCGTGCCACTATCTCCAGTGCCTCGATCCCATCATGGGCCGCTTCGGCGATGCACTCGACGTCCTCCAGGTAGGCCTGAATCAACTCGAGGTTCTGCTGATTGTCGTCCACCACGAGGACTACGGGCAGTTTGTCCCGGCTCTTGTTATCCTGTGTCATTCGGTACACTCCCGATCGATTTCACGTGCTCAGAATGCCCGATTCATTCGACCGTTCCAAAAAAACCGGCCAGCCGGCGGGATAGCCCCTTGTGGGACGGTTGCTCCCGGTAGATAATGCTCCGGTACGGACACCGATACTGGATTGTATACAAGGAGTGAGCCGTTGACAAGTATCATCGAGAAACGCTTGTCGTTGCATCAATGCCTCGCGCAGAAGGATGAAGAGAACCGTGCGCTGCGGTCCCAGAATGTGCAGCTTCAAGCGTTGGCTACGCTGGGCTCCGCGACCTGCATGATTGCCCATGAGATCAACAATCTGCTGACCCCGCTGACGACTTATGCGGCGCTGGCCGTGCAGAATCCCAATGACGCGGAACTCGCGAAGAAAGTGCTCGACAAAACGATGCGGAACTGTCAGCGGGCCTCTCGAATCATGCAGAGCGTGCTCGCGATGGCCAACGGCCAGAAGAACCAGCGTGAGCAGACTGCCGTCAGGACGCTCGTCGAGCAGGTCTTCACGTGTCTGTGCCGGGACTTTGCCAAGGACGGGATTACCGTTCAGACAAACATCTCCGACGATCTTCGAGTGGACTGCGTGCCCGTTCAGATCGAGCAGGTCCTGATGAATCTGATCCTGAATGCCCGAGACGCGATGCTGCCCGGCGGGGGGATTCTCAGAGTGACCGCGACGAGGGAGCCCGACCACGTCGCGGTGGTCGTGAGCGACACGGGCACCGGTATCCCGGCCGAACATCTTGGACGCATCTTCACGCCCTTTTTTACGACGAAGACGGCGAAGGGCTCTCCCACCGGTTCCGGCTCGGGCGTCGGCCTTGCCTTCTGCAAACGAATCGTGGACGCGCACGGCGGCGAGATCGGTGTCACATCGCACGTCGGCCAGGGAAGCACGTTCACCCTCCGCTTGCCACGGACCCCGCCGCACGATCGGCCATGATTGCCCAAGTCTATCAAAACCTCGGTCATCTTCTCCTGATGGTCGCTCTGCTCGCCTGCTCCGCCTTCTTTTCCGGGTCCGAAACGTCGTTCTTCAACCTGAGTCAGCGGCAGATCAAGCAATTCAGCGGCTCCACGCACCGAGTACACCAGCTCGTCGCACGCCTGCTCCGCCGGCCCGGGCACCTCTTGAACTGCCTGCTCTTCGGCAACATGACCGTGAATGTCCTGTTCTATGCCGCCTCGAGCGTGCTGGTGCGAAGAGTCGGCGCCGAATGGGGCCTCGGAGCGGCGACTGCCGTTGCGCTGGCCACTTTCATCATGCTGGTGTTGTTCGGCGAGATTCTGCCGAAATCCCTGGCTTATTCGAACTCCCGGCCCCTGGCGCTCACGGCGGCGCTGCCGGCATTCCTCGTGGTCCAGGTCTTCGGCCCGATCACCTCCCTGTTCCGGGTCCTTTTCCTCGAGCCCGTTCTGCGTCTGTTCCTGGGACCGGCCCGCGTGTCGCGGAGAGTCACCCTGGAGGAATTTCGCTCTCTCGTGAACCTGACGCGTCGTCGCGGGCTGATCACGGAGGATGAAAACCGACTTCTCGATGAAGTGGTCGATCTGGGAATGCTGAAGGTCCGCCATGTGATGCAGCCGCGTGTGGATATGGTCGTCTGCAGCGTCGCGGATTCCCGAGACAGCCTCCGCGAGCAGATGCAGGCGCACCACCTGACGAAGGTCCCCGTCTACGTTCGTAGTATGGACAACATCATCGGGGTGATCCACCTGCGCCAGTTGTTCTTGAAGCCGGATGTCTCGGTCGACCGGCTCGTTCAGCCGGTGCATTTTGTGCCGGAACAGAAGACCGTGGAGTCCCTCCTCGAGTTCTTTCGCAAGACCGGGGTGGATATGGCCGTGGTCGTGGACGAGTATGGCGGTATCGCCGGTTCGGTGCGGCCCGAGGATATTGCGGACGAACTGTTTGGAAGGATGGATACTGCGATCGGCATCGAGCCGATCCGACAATTGGGGCCCTTTCAGTATCGTCTGGCGGGCGATTTGGCCATCCATGACTGGGCCCGTGTCTTCGGGATCGACCTGGAAGAAACGCGCATCTCCACCATCGGCGGATTGGTGGCGATGCTCCTGGGGCAGATCCCGAGGAAAGGCGACGTGGCGAGACTGGGGAACTTGAAGTTCACGGTGGATCGAGTCCTCAAACACCGCATTGAAACGGTCATCTTGTCTTTGGAGCCGATCTCGGGCCATGAGTCATAGCGTCCAGTTGCTGTTGTTGGGGGTCGCCATGACGGTCCTGGCGGGGTTCTTCGCAGGATCCGAAACGGGGATCTACCGATTGAGCCGACTGCGTCTGCGTTTGAACGCCGAGAGACGCCAGTTTCTTTCGACTCTGCTCGCGTCGGTCATGCGGGACAGCTCCGGCCTGCTGCTGTCGCTGCTCGTCGGGACCAATCTCTGCCACTATGTAGCCACCAGCGCCGTCACAGGCATGTTCCTGAGTATTGCTCCCTCGGAGCACGTGGCCGAGTTGTACGCGACCGGTCTGATGGCCCCCCTGCTGTTCGTTTTCTCCGAACTGATCCCCAAGAACGTCTTCCTGCATCGCGCCGACGTCCTGACGTCTTTCGTGGCTCCCCTGCTCTACCTGAGCCACAAGATCTTCACGTGGTGTGGCGCGGTACCGTTGCTGCGATTCACGTCGAACCTCTTCGCGCGGCTGATCGGCTCGCCCGTCTCGTCCAAGACGGTGATCACGTCGAGCCAAGGCTACCAGGTCAGAGCCATTCTGCGCGACACGCAGGAGGAGGGGCTTCTCAGTCGCGTCCAGACCGAGATGGTCGACCGGATCGTGAACATCCCCGGCCTGCGTCTGGGCACCGCCATGGTCCCTCTGAGCCGGGTTCACACCGTCGGACTACAATCGGGTCGCGAGGTCTTGTTGAACGAGATGAAGACGCACTCGTTCACGCGTCTGCTGGTGTGGGAGGGTGCGCCTGCGAACATCGTCGGCTTCATCAATGTCTACGATGTACTGGCCTGCCCGGAGGAATTCACCGGTCTGGAGAGATTCCTCGTGCCGATTCGCAGCCTGGATGCCGACACCCTCGTGATGGACACCATCCATATGATGCGACGTCAACAGGAGGAAATGGCCCTTGTGACCCGCCGGCGAGGCTCGCGCGACGTGCCGGTGGGAACGGTAACGATGAAGGACCTTGTTGAGGAGCTGATGGGTGAACTCATCGCGTGGTGAAAACAAGACGCGCACTCCCGCTCGTGGCAGGAAACCAAGTGAAGCCATCGCGAGGTCTGTGACTGTGCGCGCCTTCGTGGGACCGCTCTCGCTGGGTGCGATCCTTGTGCTGGCTATCGCGATCCTCGCCAACAGCATGACCAAGGAGATCGGTCGCGACGAGCAGATGTACTGCACCGCCGGCGTGTTGCTGGCACAGGGCAAGACGATCTACCGGGACTTCTCCTATCCGTCGCAACTGCCCTATCATCCACTGCTGTTGGCATCGTGCTACAAGGTCCTGGGGACGACACACTATCTGCTGGTGGGCCGATTCGTCTCGGCCTTCAGCGATCTGCTCGTCGTGCTCCTGATCGTGAGCATCTACCGGTCCGTCTTCGCGCCCCGGCGCACCGAGGGATCGTTGTTCGGCCTCGCGGCGGCCGTGTTGTATGTCTTCAACCCGTTCGTGGACTACGCCGCGGGGTATGCCTGGAACCACGATGTGGTAATCGTGTGCGTCATGGGGGCCCTCGGACTGCTCGTGACTGCCGACTTTCGCAAGAACGCCCGCCCTTGGCGGATTGGACTGATGGGCGCCCTGTTGGCCCTCGCAACCTGCATGCGCGTCACCACCGCGCTGGTCGAGCTGGTGTTTCTGGGGGCGATACTCTGGATGGCAGGTGGAACCCTGAGGAACCGGGTCCGCGCGGTCCTTCCCTTCCTGGCGGGGACCTTGGTGATGCTGGCGTGGCCGGTGTGGGTCATCGCGCAGGCGCCGGAGGCGTTCCGGCTCAATCTCATCCGGATTCCCACGCTCTACGGCCGATGGCTGCACGAGATCGGGATGACGTTCGACAAGGTCTCGCTGACGGGAGACGCCTTGGCGCAGCCCGCCAGCTTGATTCTTTTGGTCCTTGCCGTCGGCCTGCTCCGGGCCGGACTGCGTCGCCGTGCGAGCCTGGATGCGTGCGAAAGAAGAAAGGCCCTGACGGCCGCCCTGCTGCCCTTGGTGTTCATCGTGATTGCGTACATACCGCCGACAATGTGGCTTCAGTATCTGGCGATTCCCGTCCCGTTTCTCACGGTGGCTTTCGCCTATCCATTGCTGGCGCTGCGACGACGGGCATCTGGTCACGATCTTGGCAGGCGAGTGGCGACGTTCGCCCTGCCGGTGGCAGCGGTCCTGTCCGTTCTCGTGTATCCAGTGCCGTTGTCACGTGCCGTATTTGCGCTCGTGCCGGGGAAGTGGGAGCCTGTGAAAGTCCACGCTGTGGCGCGGACGCTCATGGAGCAGGTGGCTGAGCCGAAGTACGTGGCGACACTGGGGCCGCTTCATGCTCTCGAAGGAGGTTGTGAGGTCTATCCGGAGCTTTCCAGCGGGTCCATCGTCTATCGGATTGCGGACCGAATGACGCCGGAGGAGCGTCAGATCACACACACGGTGGGTCCTGGAACGCTGGGCGATATGGTCAACGCCTGCCCGCCGTGTGCGGTGCTCGTTGGAGTCGAGCCGCCCCGGTTCAGTTCGCTTGAGGAGCCCTTGCGACGACTCGTGCCGGCCGATTGGCGAAGGCAGGAAGCCGATACGTTGCAGGCATACCTGCGGCCCTGACGGGACCGGTCATGGATTCGCTGTCCTGTATTCATCAACGATCCGGTCAAAGGCCAAGAAAGGAAGGGAGCCACAGAGAGTACAGAGACACACAGAGAAGGGCCGAAGTGAGCAAGCCGGAACGTGAGGCGTTCCAGCCTTCTTCTCTCAGTGCCTTCCGACCTTCTTGGTTTCCCACCTTCTGACCTTCTTTTCTCTGTGACCTCTGTGTCCTCTGTGGCCAAAACCTCTTATAGCTTCCGTGCGGGTCATTGATATTCATCGATGATCGCTTTGGCGATGTCGTTGATCGCGTCGCGACTGAGGCCCTTGGGCCCGTTCGAGAGGATCGAGAACAAATAGGGCCCCCGATCGGCAAAACAGACGCCGGAGAAGGCTCGCACGCCGCTGATGTAGCCGGTCTTGCCATGGATCTTGCCTTGGTACTTCGGCTCGTTGAAGTACCGGTCGATGGTGCCCTCTTCCCCACCGACGGCCAGAGAGACCCGGAAAAGCTCCCAATTGGGCCCACGGTACTGGTCGAGAAGCAGACGCGTGATGGCATGGGTGGTGAGCCGATTCTGGCGGCTCAGACCGCTGCCGTCGTCGATCTTGAACTCCTCTGCGGGCACGCCCAGGTCCGCGAGATACCGTGCGATCAGTTCCCGCCCGCCGGCCCAGCCGCCGCCTTTGCCGGTCGGCTTGCCGTGGGCGTCCATCGTCTTGAGGAGGGCTTCGGCAGCCAGGCCGAGGCTGTCCGTATTGGCTCGGTTCAGGACATCCGCCAGCGGCGTGACGAACTCCGCCAACGGCTCAAACGCCTCGTTTTCGACGAATGCCCCCTCGATCAGTCTGCCCTTCGCGGCGATGCCGGCCTGCGCAAGTCGTTCCGCCAGCAGGAAGCCGAAGAACGCGGCCGGCTTCTCGATGGCCACCTTGAAGGGCCCGTCTTTGGTTTTGCACCTGCCGAAGACGTTGATCTTGTTCGGCTGTGCGGTCCGATACGAGCCGACGGCGCCGTCGCCGGACGCGATCGGCTCCACCTGATTGACGATCTCGACGAACGTGGTCCTGGGTTCCACCTGGATGGCGATGCTGCCGCCGAGATTCGTTGTGGTCACTTCAATGCAGTTGACGTTGTAGTTCAGGCCGCAGACTTCACAGGCGTACCATTTGTTGTGGTCTTTGCTGGGCCAACTCGGGTGCACTCGCTCGTCGTCGAATACGGTCGTGTCGATCACGATGTCGTTGATCTCGCAGACACCGCGGTCTTGCAGCGACTGCGCGATCTTCTCGAAGATCCAACCGTTCGTCCGGTTGTACCGGCGGTCGGTCTCCGGATCGCCCAGAATCGGGTCCCCGCTGCCGAGGATGACCAGCGAGCCATTGCACAAGCCCACGCGGGTCTTGTATTCGAAGCTGGGTCCGAGGTATTTCAGGGCCGCCGCCGTGGTGACGAGCTTCATATTGGAGGCCGGGATCAGGGGCTTGCTCGAGTTGTAGCTGTAGAGGATAGCCCCGGAACCCAACTCTACGACCTGGACCGAGTACTCGGTGGCTTTCTGCGAATCTACGATCTTCTCAATTCGCTGGCTCAACGAGGCCGGCGTGATCCCGCACAGTCCGAGGACTGCCAATAAGACGCTCAAGCACTGGTTCATTCGACCACTCACAATCCCTCACCTCCGCGGATAGTTTCGAACACAGAGATCTTCCCCCTGTGACGGCTTCGAACGCTCGAAGCCGTCACATTTTGAGAGATGCTCGCGGAATCGTCAACCGACAAACCCGCCCTTGCGGCAAATCGCACGGAAAGGACGATCTCTACGGCAGCGCGACTTTGATCTGCGCAATAGGGACTCCGAGCGTGGCCTTCGCAATGCTGTCGAGCTGGGATTCCTCACCGACGAAGTGGAACGTGCGATGCGTGTGTACGAGGCTTTTACCGGGCGCCAGAGCGGCTGCCGGGGAGGAGGTCTCCAGCTCATAGAACGGCCCCATGGGCTTGGCGCCGGGCGACGCCGGGCCGTCGTTGTACGAGTTGACCACATCGCCCTGGAAGGGGTGCTCCTGAAGCTGCCACATCGAGTTGACGTAGTCCGCCGCGCCTTCGGGCTTGTCGTACTGCACGATCGTCAGAACGCCATGGGCGGCGTCATAGCTGCCGGCTATGTTCGTGGCTCGCTGGGGCGACAAACCGATCTTGCTGCGATAGCGGCCGTCGCCGCTGAAGAAGATGATGCCGTCCTTGATGACCAGACGGTCTTCGGGCACTTTGCCGAAATAGGCGTCGTTGACCGTGGGACCCAGTTCACTTTCCGGCCCCTCCTTGAACGGGATCACGATGGTCGTGTCGGGCGACGGGGTGAACATGCCCAGAATCCAGATCGAGAGCAGGCCGGTTTCCTTGGTCCAGGGATTGTCGCCGGTGTTCACGATCTTGTTGTTCGATTCGAAGGCCACCACATCCACGTCGGAATCGGCCGTCGTGCTGAGGTGCTTGAGGGCTGCACCCCGGTCGAGAACACGGATTTGCCGATCCACTCGCAGGTCGAACACTGTCCCGGAGTAGTTCTTGACCTGGATGGTCTTCTGCAGGGTCGCTGCGTGCGCGGATTTGGAGGCCAGTGTCCACGGCTCCGTGTCGATCGCGGCCGGGGTGAACCAATGGTCGAGGTCGAACGGGACGTCCTTCTCGAAGAAGATGGAAAACTGTCCGCCTTCCGGTCCCAGCCAGAAGCGATCCTCGCCTCCGAAACCGTTCATGTGCTTGAGGAACTTGCCCGAGGCGATGAGCTCGCGATTGATCCAGCCGAAGCTCAGGCCGTCCGGACCGGTTGCCGTGCTGGTCATCACTCGTCCCTGCATCTTCGGAAGAACAGCGACCTGCCCCTTTCCGGATCGGTCTTTCAGGATCACCACATCCGTGTGCGCCTGCAGGAAGGCGATATCGTCGCTGAATCCGCCATCCTGTGTCTGGCTGGTCTTGGATGTCTTCTCTACGCCAATCATTGCGCAACCTCCAACCACCAGCGAGATGCCCAGCAATACCATCATCTTCAGGTTCATGCTCAACCTCCCTTTTGCCAAATCCATTCCGATATCTCTCTGACCCCTGCCGACGCTCCGGCGTTGCGACAGGTCGTGCAGAAGCATAGCCCATTGTCGATCCCCTGGCAAGTGTCATCATGCGAATCCGGCCGTTTCCGGTCGGCGTACGCCGGAGTAATCCCCCAACCTCAATGCGGCCTCGAAATCGCGATTTGTCATTGATTCGAGTGCCCTCGACCGTATCATGGAAGACAAGAACCCGCGGCTGGCGGTTCCGGAGTTCCGGATGCTGTGCACTGTCTCGCATGTCGAGGCGGATGCGCCGGGACTTGAACGAGGGCTCTGCGTATGAGTGAGAACGAAGGATTTGCCTGTAGCCCGTTGTTTTCCGTGTGCGGCGAAGGAACGGCCCAGGTAGCGCTATTCCAAACGGTGCTGGACTCGCTCCCTCATCCGTTCTATGTGGTCAATGCATCAGACTACCGGATTCTGCTGGCCAATCAGGCTGCACGCCGAATGCATAACGGGGAGATCTCCACGTGCCACATGCTAACGCATCAACGAGAGCAACCCTGCTCTGGGCCGGGGCTGCGCTGCCCGCTGCAGCTCATCAAGGAAACGGGAAAGCCCGCCACGGTCGAGCACGTCCACCTGGATGGTCAGGGCCACTGCCACACCGTCGAAATCCACGGTTTCCCTCTTTTCGACAGCCAGGGCCATGTCGCGCAGATCGTCGAATACTGCGTGGATATCACGGAGTACAGGCGGATCATAGAAGAGCATCGCTGGGAGCTGGCTGTTGACGAGGCGATTGTCGAACTGGCGGATGCCTTGATCGATCCCTCATTCCACATCGAGGAAGTGGCCCAGACTGTCCTCGAACAAGCGCGTCGATTGACCAACAGCGAGCACGGCTATGTCTCATCCATCGACCCGGAGACGGGCGCCAATGTCGGTCACACGCTGACCCACATGATGCCGGACCAGTGTCGTGTGAAGCCCGAGGAGCGGAATATCGCCTTCTTCCCCGGCCCCAACGGCATCCACCCGGCGCTGTTCGGCCATGCGTTGAATACCGGCTGCGGCTTCTATACGGACGCGCCGCAGCGGCATCCCGCGTCCACCGGCCTGCCGAAAGGGCATATCCCGCTGAAGAACTTCCTGACGGTCCCCGCCGTCGTGTGGGGGCAGGTCGTCGGTCAGATCGCACTGGCCAACTCCACAAGGGACTATTCGGATAGAGATCTTCGTGCTGTCGAGCGCATGGCCAAACTGTATGCACTGGCTGTCCAGAGGATGCGTAGACAGACGGCTCTGAAGACCAGCGAGGAGCGCTATTGCCTCGCGCAGAAGGCTGCTGACATCGGCAGTTGGGATTGGAACATGACCACGGGCAAGCTTGTGTGGTCGGAGCAGATCGAGCCGATGTTTGGGTTTGCCCGAGGTCGATTCCCCGGCACGTACGAGGCCTTTCTCGAGTGCGTTCATCCCGAGGACCGGTCGTTTGTCATGGATTCCGTCCAGGCCTGCGTCGGGCACCGCAAGGACTACCGGATCGAGCACCGCGTCGTTTGGCCGGACGGGACGGTGCGATGGGTCGCCGAAACGGGCGATGTCGTCCGGGACAGCCAAGGTCGAGCGATCCGTATGCTCGGAGTCGTCCAGGACATCACGGAGCGCAAGAAGACCCAGCTCGAGATTCGCAAGCTCAACGAGGATCTGGAGCGTCGGGTCCTCGAGCGGACCGCCGAACTGACAGAAGCCAATCGGCATCTTCGAGAGGAGATTCAGCGACGCACGCGACTCGAGAAGGAGATCCTCGAGATCAGCGAGGGAGA